>CAZEKB010000061.1:30617-39789 GCA_964512225.1 uncultured Rickettsiales bacterium
AGCTCCGCCCAGGTCGCCGGATCGGGGAGGGCCTTGTCCCAGTCCCGCCCCATGAACGCGAGCCCATAGGGCGGATCGGTCACGATCGCATCGAAGCTCGCGTCGGGGTACTTCGGGAGGACCTCGAGGTTCGGTCCGCAGACGACCTCGATCGTCGCATCGCTCTCCGCGTGGAGGGCCGGCTCCGGCTCCGGCGGCGGCTTCGGAGGAGCGAGCCCGGCGAGGAACGTCACGAGCTCGGCCTCCGACCAGCCGATCGCGGACCGCCTCTCCGGGTCGAGCTCCTCGAGGAGAGACCGCAGGCCGACCGGCTCCCACGACGCGAACTCCGCGGCCCGGTTGTCCGCAAGGGCGATCTCATCCGCCCGGCGGTCGTCGACGTCCAGGAGCTTGCACGGAACAACGTCGAGGCCGAGCTTCCGCGCCGCCCGGATCCGGAGATGCCCGCCGATGACCCGCCGGGTCGAGCGCTGGACCAGGACGTCCGCGCCCCAGCCGACCGCGCCGATCGTGGACGCGAGTCGCGAGCTCCCCTCGTCCATGCCGGTTCGGGGGTTCTTCTCCCAGAGCGTGAGGTCTTCGATCGGGATCCGAGCGTACTCCGCCGCCTCGATCTCCGCCGCGATCTCTCTCGCGCGACCGTTCAGAATCCCGGGTTCCTGTTCCATCTCCCCCATCTTAGCCTTCCCTTCTCCGGACGTAGACTTCGACCCTCGGAGAGTCCCGCGAGACCTCCCGGGACTTCCGTTCGACGAGGGCCTGCCGGTCGTCCCTCCAGAGGATCCCGTTGCACGCGTCGAGGATCGCCTTCTCGATGTTGTCGACGTCCCGTGTCCTCCGGTCCGGGAGGTAGATCCGGAGCTCCAGGACCCACTCCGCGGAGCACCAGTCGCAAGCGCACCGAGGGGACCGGGAGCCTCGAGGCCGGGGCCGCTCCTTCTCGCAGTCCGACGGGCTGGGCCAGCGGACATCCCTCCGCCGGAGCGCGCCGTCCGGCTCGATGATCCACCTCGACGCGGTGAGGGCCTGGGCCGCGACGATCCGCTGGTACGCAACCGTCGATCGGGGCGTGTACCACCGGCCGGACCGAGGATCCCTCCTCGCTCGCTCCTTCGGCCTCGGAACGCCCTCGACGACGAACTCCGCGGAGAGGGTCACGGTCGCCCCCGATGGTCGAGAGCTCCCGGGGGGATCACGGGCTCGACCTCCTCCTCGTCCGCGAGGATCCCGACGAACGTCCGCGGCGGAGGAGGGCCGGTCCGCTCCCGGAGCCAGGCCTCGAGGGCGGCCGGGAGGATCTCGCGGAGGATCGCAGCCTGCGGGACACGGGTCCGCGCGGAGGCCTCCCGGAGCTCCTCGAGGAGAGCGACCGGGAGGGAGATCGATCCGAAGCGGCTCATCTTTTCCTCCGGTGCTTCGAGGCCTCCGGACAAGTCGCGAAGTGGGACTTCCGACGTACTCCGGAGCACCCGTCGACGGGTTCGAGGGGTCCGGCGATGATCGCCTCGAAGCCCTCGCAGGGCTTCCCTCCCGAAGCGCACGACGAACAAGGCCGATCCGGGTCGCAGGCCGGGGAGAGCGGCCGGATCGCGACGTTCCCCCCGGGGTCCGGGCTGAAGTCGACCGGCATGAGGGAGCCGGCGTCGGTCCGGGCCCAGATCATCCGAGAGCCACAAGACCGACAACGCGAGACCGTCCGGCTCACAACCCACCCCCGGTCGCCCGGAGAGATCCTCCGGCCTGGAGCTCGACCGTGTAGGCGTGCGCATTGAGCCGCGAGGCGACCCGCTCCCCGTAGCGGGCGCGGAACTGGGACTTCTCCATGTTCGACGTGATGATCGTCCGGCCGAGCATGATCCGGCGCTCGACGAGGACCGCGAAGGCCTCCGCCCACCTCGGCTGGCCCGCGGACGGCTCGGTCCCGAGATCATCGAGGACGAGGAGAGAGGTCCGAAGGTTGACCGCCGCGAAGCCGGACTCGATCTCCGTCCGGGTCGGGAGGATCCGTCGAGGGAGCTCCGGAGCGTGAACGACCGATCCGCCGCCCCGCTCCGCAATCGCCCACCCGCAAGCGAGCGTCTTCCCGACGCCTACTCCGCCGCAGAGGAGGAGGATCGGCCGGTCGAGCTCCGCCTCGTACCATCGCCGGACGACGTCTAGCGGCTCCGTCTCGTCGAGGCGGCCGGAGACAATCCTCGAGAGGGCCTGGAGCGGGAGAGAGATCCCCGAGGACGCGAGGGCCCTCGTCCTCGCCTCCCGGGCCTCCTCCTCTCGGAGTCTCCCCTGGACCTCCTCCGGCCGGCATCCGAGCCGAGCCGCCTCCTCCTCCTCCCACGCCGTGGTTCTGGCCATACATGCCGCGATCACCTGGTCGAGCCTTCTCATCCCGTCTCCCTTCGTTTCCGGTCCTCCGCGACCTGGGCCGCGAGTTGATCCCTACCTCCCGCGGAGACCGTCGAGAAGTCGCCGATCCCGGCGCGAGCGGTCCCGACGAGCGAGACCTGGGTCCCGACCCTTTTCGCGAGGCCGCGAGCGATCGCGACGAGGTAGGCCTCCCCCTTGTCCCCGTCGGCGTGACGCTCGACGAACGTCCGCATCGCAGCGATCCCGCAGTCCGGGCCGATCTTCTCGAGCCTCTGGAGCGTCCGGACCCAGACCGAGTCCGCGACCCTCCCGTTCTTCCGCGAGAGGCCGATCCCTTCCCGGGCGGACCTCGCGAGCGTCCCGCCGAAGAGGTCCTCGAGGCGACGGATCTGCACGCTCACGGAGACCCCCTCATCCGCCAGATCGTCGGACCTCTCCGGAGGAGAGTTCGGCGAACGCTCCGAAGGAGCGTTAAACAGGGGACGGGTCGGGTCGGGTCGGGTGTCGGGGGACAGGCCGGGGGAGTCCCCGGGGGACATCGCCCTCTGGCGTCGCTTCTTTTCACGCTCAAGTCCGCGTTTTCTTTCGACTTCTGCCGCGCTTCGGTTGTAGTCCAGAAAGTCGTGTATTTTCCAGTTTAGTTCGAGAGAAACGGGAAACTTTCCGGAAAGTTTCGGCGGTTCTTTCGCGGTTTCTTTCCCGTTTCGAGCCGATTCGGGGATCATCTCCTCGATCATTCCGGCCTCGACGAGGCGGCGGACGAGCCTCCTCGCGGTCCTCCGGCCGACCCCGGCGAAGATGATCCCGAGGTCCTCGTCGGGGATGATCCCGTCGGTCCCGTGCGCGTTCGAGTAGCAGCACAGCGCGACCCAGAACCCGGCCGCTTCCGGCCCGGCGCGAGCTACCTTCCGGTGGTGTCCCCACCCGTCATCGATCCGGCTCCAGACCATGGGTCAGACCGCCAGGGCTCGAGCGTCGATGTCCCGGGCCACGAGCTCGAAGATCTCCGAGCGAGGGACGCCGGACCATGCGGAGAGGCGGAGGACCTGTTCCACCTTCACTGGAACGACCCTCTCGATCTCCCAGGCGGAGAGGAGGGTCGACGAGATCGCGAGGGACGCGGAGACCTCGTCCTGGGTCTCGCGACGGACGGCCCGCAGAGCCCGTAACCACCCGCCGAAGGTCGCGGCGGTCGCCGTTTTTTGAATCGTGATCGTCATGGTCCGGAGCTTAGCGCAAAAAACTCGGGGCGTGGCCTGTTTTTTTCTGGACCCATCCCTCCGGGACTGGTAAGGATCTCCCAGGACATCCGAAAAGGGAGCAAAGCTCGATGAAGGAACTTCGAAACACACACTCGACGACGGTGATCCCGAGGACCGGGACGCTCGTCGTCGTTCAGATTATCGATCTCGCGGAGATCGTCGCGAAGGCCCGCGAGGGGACGGCCGACCTCGGGACCCTCGAGGGACTCTTCGAGGTGGCGCTCTCCCCGACGAGCGGGAAGACGAGGACGATCGCGAAGGCAACGACCCCAGCGGAGGCGGACGCGTTCGTCGCCGGGTTCGTCGCTTGCGCGGACTTCCGGCGGGCCCGGAACCGGAAGGCCTCCGCCTCCGCGCGGAAGGAAGCCGCGAAATGAGCGGACGTCACTGCGAGGCGGGGTGCGGAGCCTGGACCGCTGGGTGGTTCCAGTGGCGAGGGCGCCGGTCTCTGGTCTGCGATTCCTGCGAGCGTCGCCGAGAAGGCGTCCTCGAGTGGGAGGCGAGCGAGGAGGAGAGGTCGGTCTCTCGCGCGGTCCTGCGGATGACCGCGGAGCTCGTCTGCTATCTCCGCCATGAGGACGCCCGGGAGGCCGCGGAAGTGATCGCGGAGCTTCTCCGCGGCGACGAGGTGCCGGGGGTCGAGGAGGCCGTCCGAAGCGTCCTCCGGCCTCTCCTGGTCGATCGGGAGTTCTACGAGCGGGTCCTCGCGATCTCGCGGACGACAGAGGCCTGGGCCCGCTCCGCGGACGACGAGGACGAGGACGAGGAGGAGCGGGAGGACGAACTCCGCGAGGAATGCGGGAATTGCGGAGGGAGCGGCGGCGGGCCGGACATGGCCCTCCGGTGTCCCGACTGCCGGGGGACGGGCACGTCTCGCGAGTGGGCGGCGAGCGAGGCGGAGGCTCGCGCGGAGGCTCGCGCGGAGGAGCGGAGGGACGGGTGGTAGTCGTGGCCCTCGCGGTCCCCGGGTGTCCGCAGTGTCGCGGGACCGGATGGTGTGTCGTCCGGGATGACGAATGTCCGTGTACGCGACGAGACCAGACCCCAGGGGCCCCGCTCCCCTCCCTCCCAGGCTGCGACGCGTCGAGGCTCGAGCGGGAGATCGGGCGGATCTTGATAGCCGCGGAGGCCCCGTTCGCCTCCTACTCCGCAGATCGGCTCTCGGCTCTCGTCTCGGACGGTCGAGGGCCGCGGACCCCGGAGGCGGTCGCCTCCTACGCTCAAGTGTCGATTGATGTCGCGGCGGAGGTCTTCTCGAGGATCCTCGTCGCCCAACGAAGGGACCAAGAACAATGATCACGATCAATCCGGCGCTCGCGTTCGCGGCGTCGCCCATCACGGACCTCGCAACGGTTCTCCCGACCGTCGTCGTCGCCGACCCAGGCAACGGGACGCGATACACGATCCTCGTGACCCCGATCACGGACCCGGACGCCCTCCGGGACCTCGGGGCGAGTGACGGGAGCGTGGTCGTCTCGCTCTGGCCACACTCTCGGAACTCCGCGTCCGCCATCTTCCGCCGGCGGGTCGGATACCTCGCCCCCCGGTACGTCGCGGAGAAGCTCCGGGTCGGAGACGCGGACGCGGAGGCCCTCGCCGCGATCATCGGAGAGCTGCTCGACCGACCGAACCCGGCGACGCCGGTCCGCGAGGTCGCGAGGATCCTCGTCGCCCAACGAAGGGACCAAGAACAATGAGCGCACCCTACGAGATCGTCTGCGCCGATTCGGATCCGGAATGGCTCGCGCGCCGCCGCGAGCTCGTGACCGGGTCGGTCGCTCCGCAGCTTCTCGGGACCTCCCGCTTCGGGAGCCTCCTCGGGACCTACCTCCGGATGAGGGAGGGCGCGGACCCGGAGGAGATCTCCGACGACCGCCGGCAGATCATGGACTGGGGGACCGATCAACAGGATGCGATCGTCCAGAACATCCGCCGCCGGCTCGGCCTGCGGGCGGAGAGGACCGGAGCCCTCCTCCGCTCGACCGCGTACCCCTGGATCGGATGCACGCTCGACGGGTGGGTCGAGAACCCCGGACTCGGCCGGGCGGAGAACCCGGAGAGCCTCGCCGATCTTGACGTCCCGTTCGAGGTGAAGACGACCAGGAGCCGGACCGCCGCGGAGGACTGGGAGGAGGGCGTCCCGGACTACGTCGTCCCGCAGGTCCAGACCCAGCTTCTCGTGACGGGAGCTCCTCGGGCCCTCGTCGCGGCGGTCGTCTTCGGCGCTCCTCCTGCGTTCGCCTGGCTCGAGCGCGACGAGGAGATGATCGGGCAGATCGTCGAGACATCGAAGGACCTCTGGGACCGCGTCCAGAGGGGAGACCCGCCGGAGCCGGACGGGAGCCGTGAGGCGACCGACGCCCTCGAGAAGCTCGTCTCCCGAGAGCCCGGCCGGGTCGTCGAGCTCGACATCGAGGCGGTAGTCCTCGCGGAGGACCTCGCGGCCCTCCAGGAGACGAAGAAGGACCTCGACCGTCGCATCCGGGAGCATCAACAGAAGATCATCCGGAAGCTCGGGGACGCGGAGGAGGGCCTCCTCCCCGGCGGCGGTCGGATGACATACCGGGAGACCGTCCGGCGCGGGTTCCTCCGCGTCGACTGGCCTCACGCGGCGGACGTGGTCGCGGCCCTCCCCGCCGGGACGAAGGTCTCGGAGTCGAAGGAGAGCCGCTTCCGCGTCCTCCGGCGCTCGAAGAAGTAGAAAGGGATCAAGAGATGGCGAGATCATCAAGCGGACAGATCATCCGGGCAGGCAAGGGGGCGGGGCGTGTCTGCCGCGTTTCACGAACGCGTGGGCCGACCGATGACGCCGCTTGACGTACCCGCCGAGCTCGAGGGTCACGAGCTAATCGCGAGCGTTTCGGGCGGCAAAGATTCCACCGCCATGATGTTAGCCCTCCGGGAGTCTGGGATTCCTCATCGTTGCGTATTCGCGGATACGGGCTGGGAAGCGCCGGAGACTTACGAATATCTAGACCTGCTCCGAGATCGGCTTGGGGTTGCGATCGACGTGGTCGGGGTCGAGGGAGGCATGGAAGGGCGCGTCATGTATCGCGCCGGGTTCCCGGCTCGTACGCAGCGTTGGTGTACGAGGGTATTGAAGATCAACCCGATCCGGGACTACCACGCGAAGATCGACGCGGAGACGGGACGCCCTACCGCGGTCGTGATCGGCGTCCGAGCGCAAGAGAGCGCGAAACGCGCGGCGCTGTCTGAACTCGACATGGAGGCGGACGGACCGCGCGCGTGGGGTTGGAAGGTTTGGAGGCCGCTCATTTCGTGGACGGTCGAGGACGTTTTGCGTGCCCATCACCGACACAACGTCCCGGTGAACCCGCTCTATAGGGCTGGGTTTGGGCGGGTTGGTTGCTGGCCTTGCATATTTTCCAACAAGGCGGAGATCCGCCTACTTGCCGAATTTGACCCCGGGCGCATCGATGAGGTCGCCCGGCTCGAAAAACAGGCAACGGAGGAGCGCGAGCGGCGCAACGCCGAAACCCCGGGGCGATACACTCACCCGCGGGCAACCTTTTTCCAAGGTGGGCGCCCACCCGTAGCCGCAATGCCGACGATCCACGAGATCGTCAGTTGGGCGAAGACATCGAGGGGAGGCCGACAGCTCCCATTGATACCCGAGCCGCACCGCGGCGGTTGCTACCGGTGGGGATTGTGCGAACCCCTCGAAGGGGGCGACCAATGACGCCCGCCGAGCAGCGGCTACCGTGGAGGACGTTCGCCGGCGCCCCGACGCGGTGGAGCCTCCGCGTCCACGTCGGCGGCATCGATGACATACCGGGAGACCGTCCGGCGCGGGTTCCTCCGCGTCGACTGGCCTCACGCGGCGGACGTGGTCGCGGCCCTCCCCGCCGGGACGAAGGTCTCGGAGTCGAAGGAGAGCCGCTTCCGCGTCCTCCGGCGCTCGAAGAAGTAGAAAGGGATCAAGAGATGGCGAGATCATCAAGCGGACAGATCATCCGGGCAGGCAAGGGGGCGGAGACGCTCGGGTCCTGGCTCAACTCCAATATGGACCAGATCGCACGCGCGCTCCCCGGAGGGACGCGTCCGGACCGGCTCGCGAGGATCTTCGTGACCGAAGTTCAGCGGGTCCCCGGGCTCCTCGCGTGCTCGCCGACGAGCCTCCTCGCGGGCTTCCTCCAGGCCTCGCAGTGCGGCCTCGAGATCGGCGCTCACCTCGGGCAGGCCTACCTCGTCCCGTTTCGGGTCAAGGGTCGCGCGACCGCTACCCTGATCATCGGATACAAGGGACTCGTCTCGCTTGCGTACCGGTCTGGGCTCGTCGAGAATATTCAGGCGTGGGACGTCCGCGAGGCGGACCGCTACGAGCCCCCGATGCTCGGGACCGCCCCGAAGATCATCCACTCCCCGGTCCGAGGGCGCGAGAGCTCGGACCTCGTCGCAGCCTACGCGATCGTCCGTCTCCGAGGCTCCGCCGTCCCGAACATCGAATGGCTCTGGGACGACGAGATCGAGAAGGTCCGGAAGACCTCGAGGGCGGCCTCCCGGTCGGACTCGCCGTGGAACACACACACGGCGGCGATGGCGCGGAAGACCGCCCTCCGTCGAGCCTGTAAGTACGTCCCGCAGACCCCGGAGAGCCGGAACCTCCACGGGGCGATCGTCGTCGACGAACAGGCGGACGCGAACCTGCCGCAGACGTTCGACCTCCGGGCGGAGGACCTCTCCGCCTTCCCGGAGGATCTCGACGCGGGAGCGGACGGGACACTCTCCGCGGAGGAGGAGGCGAAGGTCTTCGGAGATTGACGCCCCGGCGTCCTCCTCTCGCTCGGGAGGAGGGCGCCGTCTCGTGTCAATGCAGCGATTCTCCCATTGCTGCATTGATGATCGAGACCGGTCCCCGGCGGCCTCCGACGCGGCCGGAGATCGTCGCGGCGGTCGCAAGCCCGACCGGAGGCTCCGGCCGCTCTGCGGGCCTCCTGGGAGCCGGGGCGACGGGAGGCGGCGGCGGCCGTCGAACGACCGGCCTCGCGGGCCGTCGCGGCGGAGGGAACCGGAAGGCCGCGTTCCGGAGCCGAGCTCCCGTCCACGGGTTCCGGCAGGGAACGAGCGCGAAGCCCTCCGCGACCCGTCGGTCCGCCCATCTCCACCCGTCCCAGGTCTGCGGGTTGCCGTCGCAGGGTCGAGCCTCCTCCTCGCCTCGGACGACCCGGAGGGAGAGCTCCAGTTGAGCCTCCCAGAGCGGACGGATCCGTCGCCACGCCCGGAGGCCTGCGGTCCAGTTCGTCGGAGCTCGTCCGGAGCGGTCGAGGAACCGGGCCCAACGGCAGTTTCCCGGCGGCCATTCCTCCGGCACCTCGAGGGCGACCACGCAACGGGAATGCCGTCGCAGCCATCGCACGCGACCGGCGAGGGTCTCCGCGTGACCCTCCGCGATCTGCCAGATCAACAGGAGGTCCGCAGGGTCGCGGAAGCCGGCCTCGTTCGCGGAGTACCTCGCGAGGACGAGGGCCGCGTCGAGCTCCTCCGCCGTCGGGCCCTGGGCCTCGCATGGAGCGACGAGGATCACG
>CAZEKB010000062.1:0-19864 GCA_964512225.1 uncultured Rickettsiales bacterium
GGGGGGGGGGGGGGGGGGGGGGGGGGGGGGGGGGTTGCGGGGGGGTGGGGGGGGGGGGGGGGTTTTTTTTGCGGTGGGGGGGGGTGGGGGGCGGAGGCACCCCCGCGGGCCGCCTTCTCTGCGGCCCGGCGGAGCTTCGCGAGTTCGGTTCGGTATTCCTCGGGGGAACGCGTCTTGCCGCACATCACGCAGGTATAGGTCCGCCCTGCCAGGAGGGGCGGCCGCGTCGTGTGGCACTTCGAGCAGTAGGTCGGGTTCTGGGTCAACGGGAATCCCTCGGTTCGATCGTCACGACAAGTTAGTTGTAGGAGCCAAGGACCTCTTTGTCCACCCTCCAGCGGGAGGGGAAAAAGCGTCCATATCGGCGCCGCAGCCACGCGGAGACGAGGACCATACACACCCCGAATCCAACCGCCGAGCGGGGACGAACCAACGTCGCTGCGCAGCCTTCACAACCCTCGGTCGTCTCCTCCGGCGGCCCCCCGAGAACCGGCAGCGCCGTCCCGCAATTCCCCGTGTTGGCCGGATCGTGGCGGAACGACGCCCACTCGCGGATCGCCAAGTCGGCGCGCGCGGGCGTGCGCCACGCGTAGATGAACCCGCTGCGCGTGCCGACCCAGACGTCCAGGTAGCCGTCGTGGTCGGCGTCGCCGATCGCCGGACTCCCGAGCAGCCACTGCCCGGTCTGCTTGGGCCACCCCGCGGGCTCGCGACCGTCGCGGTCGAAGGCGTGCAGGATGTGGCCCGCGGAGCCGTTGACGACCTCGGGGAGCCCGTCGCCGTCGAGGTCGGCGATGCTCGGGTTGAGGAAGAACTGCAGGTCCTCCATCACCTGGGGGAACCCGTCGATGAAGGGCATCCGCGGGCCGTTCGGCCCGTCCACGGTCGCCCCGCTCCACGCCGATACGAGGTGGTCGTGGTCGTGCCTGCGGCCGTCGTCGATGAGGCCCTGCGCGTACTCGAAGCCCGCGCTCCCGATCGCGTAGTCCGGGCGCCCGTCCCGGTCGATGTCGCCCCAGGCCCCGCTGTTGATCATGATCAGGTTGGCGGCGGGCTCGTCCGTGTTCGAGAAGTAGCCGAAGTCGGTCGCGAGGCGGGCCATCGACGCGGCCTGGGTGCCGTCGGCGGCGAACAGCTTCCCGTTGTCGGCGATGGTGTGCATCGCCACCTCGAGCCGCCCGTCCCCGTCCATGTCGCACAGCGTCGGCGACCCCGGGACCCCCTCGCCCACGAACGGCAGCGCGTTGGTGTAGGCGCCGAACAGCTCGGCGGGCCAGCCGGGCTCGATCTCTCCGGTGTGCGAGAGCAGGTACCCGATGCCGTAGGTGCCCGTCGTCTTCTGGTTGCTGCCCACGGCGATCTCGAGGAACCCGTCGCCGTCCACGTCGCCCAGGGCGGCGCTGGAGACGATGCGCTCGCCGTCGCTGCGGCGGTCGCCGTCCGTCCCGTATTCGTGGCGCAGCTCGACCGGGAAGCCCTCCTGCAGGGAGCCGTCGGGGTCGAAGGCGTACATCCGGGCGTCCATGGCCCCGAGCACGATCTCCAGGTCCCCGTCGTTGTCGAGGTCGCCGAGCGCGGGGCTGGCGAAGAAGCCGTAGTCCCACACGTCGGTCGGGTTGGTGAGGCCCTCCACGAGCGAGAGGTCCAGCCAGTAGGGCCAGCCCGCCATGGGGCGTCCGTCCGCGTGCCAGACCATGAGCGCGCCGTTGAGCGTGGAGACGACGATCTCGAGGGTCCCGTCGCCGTCGAGGTCGCCCACGGCGGGGGCGGCGGTGATGGCGTGCCCCTCCTGCAGGGTGACCTCCCCGCTCGCGAACGCGGGGGCGGCGAGGTGGTTGAGCGGGTGGTCCTCCCGCAGCTCGTCGAGCAGGGGGACCTGCACGGGGAAGCCGGGCTTCTCGGCGCCGGTCGCGTCGGTCACGTGGAGGACGCCGCCCGCGGTGATGTAGACGACCTCCTGGCCGCCGTCGCCGTCGACGTCCGCCAGCTTGATCGACCCCTCGAACGAGGGCCCGACGCGCCGGGGATAGCCGGGCAGGAGGTCGGGGTCGTCCTGGACGTAGATCGTCTTGCGCATCTCGCCCAGCCGACCCTCGGCGTCGCGCACCTGCAGGCGCAGCGTGGCCGCGTGCACGAACGCCTTGTCCACCTTGGTGATGTTGTCGTCTTCGGGGACGTAGGCCTCGATCACGGCCGAGTGGTCCACCGGCACCGCGAGCAGGTCGAGGCGGTGCAGCACCCCCGTCGTCGGCTCGGTGCCGTCGCCGCTCGCGACCGCATGGAAGTCGGCTTCGACGGGGTCGAGCCCCCCCGCCACCTGGAGCTCCCAGGTGTAGGACGCCGACCGGTTCGCAGCGGCCAGTCCGACGACGTCGAAGGTCCCCCCCTCGGCGAGGCTCAGGAGCTGGAACCAGGTGGGTTCGAGCAGGTCCGCCTCGGGCGGGATCTCCCCCGCGGCCACGGCCTCGACGATGCGCTGCGCGTTCATGCGTCCGTAGCCGAAGTGACGCTCCCAGCCGTCGCGGCTCGGGTACTGGTCGGGGACGTCGTCGGCGGGGTTGAAGTTGATGTCGTCGGCGGTGAGGGCGAGCACCTGGTGCGCCTCGTTCGCCGTCAGCGGGGTCTGAAGGACGCCCGCCTCCAGGGCGTCCTTCATGGCCGAGTACATGAGCCCCGCGACCCCCGAGCCGACGCCCACCGCCCCCGACGAGCACGACGTCGACGGCGCGGACAGCACCAGCCGTCCGCCGTAGTTCGTGCAGTTCGAGTAGGAGAAGAAGGTGCGTGCCGCGTCGCGCTCGTTCGTGTCGTAGCGGATCGCGTGGATGTAGACGGTGTGGTGGTTGTTGCCGGGGTAGTTCTGGTGGTACGCGGTCTCGTCGGCGGCGCTGGCGACGACCGTCACGCCCCGGTTCCACGCGTAGTCGATGGCGTCGATCACCAGCTGTGTGTTGTTGAGGGCCCCGAGCGCCTCCTGGACCACGAGCGCGCCGTTGTCGACCGCGTACAGGACGGCGAGCCCGAAGTTGTTGGCGTCGGCGACGAAGGAGTCGCTGACGCGCAGGTTGAGCACCATGCAGTTGGGGCAGGTCCCGATGTCGCCGAAGTCGCCCCCCTCGGCGGACGAGTCGCGCGCTTCGCCCGTCCCGTGGCCGTAGCGGGTGTCGTCGTAGGGGTTGTTGTCGTTCCAGAAGAAGTCCCACCCCGAGATGTCGTCCACGTAGCCGTTGCCGTCGTCGTCGACGCCGTCCGAGTACAGCGCGATCAGGTCGCTGGGGTCCTTCACCGCGTCGGGGCGGGGGTCCGGGTTGTCGCCCGCGTCGGGCGTCACGCGCGTGTCGTTGGCCCAGTCGGCGATGTTCACGACGCCGTTGCCGTCGCAGTCGAAGACGTTGAGCCGCTCCCCCTCGGGCACGCACTCGGGATCGTCCGACGCGGCCTCGGCGGGGAGCTCGGCCACGTTGATGAAGTGCTTGTTCAGCAGGTTGTTGTTGTCCCACTCGATGCCGGAGTCGAGGACGGCGATGACCACGTCCGTCCGCCCCGTCGTCGTGGCCCACGCCCGATCCGCCCACAGGCCGGACCCGAGGGCGCGCTGGGCCTCCGGGATCTGCGCGGGGTCGATGCTGGGCGGCAGGGTCGAGGACAGGTTCCAGTCGCCGTCCGGGTTGAAGTCCGCGGGGCACGGCCCCCCGGTCCCGCACTCGGGGAAGAGCGGGAGGGGGAGCTCCGCGAGCGCGGTCGTCGGGACGAGGAGGACGAGGAGGGGGAGAGCTCGGCGCATCGTGCGCGCGAGCCTATCAACGTGTCCGGCCCCCGGACCGGAGAAGATCGCCCCCCGGGGGGGTGTGCCAACGTGTACATCGGGGGAGCGGGGAGGACGTTCATGGCGCCGGAACAGCGACGCAGACCGGGCCCGCCGCCACCGGTCTCGCCCCGCGCCGCGTCGGCCTTCGGGGCCGTCTGGAGGACCGGCACGGCCCGCGTCGATCGCACGCTGGCGGAGCGGCCGGACATCGCTCGACTGATCGGGGACAACCCGCTGCGCGTGATGTTCGACAACCACCGACACCACGGCGCGTTCCTCGCCACGGTCTTCGCCCTCGGGCGATACGACCTGCTCGACACGACGATCCCGTGGGCCTACCGCGCCTACCTGGGCCAGGGCTTCGCCCCGGAGTACTTCGGGGTGCAGCTCGGGACCTGGCGCGCCGTCCTGAAGGGCCTGCGCGACGGAGACTCCGCCGAGACTCTGCAGGCCCGGGCCGACGCCGCGATGTATCGAGCGAAAGAGGCGGGCCGGAACCGCGTCGAGAGCGAGGGCGACTGAGGGTGTGCCACACTTCGCCGCCGGAGGCGGAGAGCAGGTGACGACCCCATGACCAGCGCGGCGACGGCGACGCGAACACCGGCCGCGCCCGTGCTCCTGGTGGGGCTCGCGACCCTCCTGTTCGAGATCCTGCTCACGCGGATCTTCTCGCTGACCATGTGGTACCACTTCGCCTTCGTGGCGATCTCGCTGGGCCTGTTCGGCATCGGCGCGGGGGGCGTCGCGGTCACGGTCGCGCCGAAGTTCTTCTCCACCGAGCGCGCCCTCGAGCGCATGGGGCAGACCTGCCTGGCGTTCGGACTCTCGATCCCCGTCGTCTTCGCGATCGACCTCCAGCTCCCGTTCGTCCCCTTCGGCACCGTGCCCGACGGCGACACCGCGGGCCTGCTCGCCGCCTACGCCCTGTTCACCGCGAAGTTCCTGCTCCTGGCCACGCCGTTCTTCTGCTCGGGCCTCGTGCTCGCGATCGCGTTCACGCGCAGCCCCACGGGGGTGCACCGCGTGTACTTCGCCGACCTCGTCGGCGGGGGCCTGGGCTGCGCCCTCGGCGTCCCGATCCTCCTCGGCCTCTCGGGGCCCTCGGCGGTCGTGCTCGTGGGCGTCTTCCCGCTCCTGGCGGCGACGCTCTTCTTCCAGGCCGCCGGGAAGACCAGGCCGGGGTACGTCGGCCTCGCCGGCGTGGTGGCGGTCCTCGCGCTCGTGGGGATCAACGAGGTGTCGCCCGTCCTGAAGATCGAGCGCGTCAAGAGCTTCGACTCGGGCAAGGGCCAGACGATCGAGCCGCCGCTGCTGTTCGAGCGGTGGCACCCCGTCTCCCGGGTCGCGGTGCTCACCCCCGAGGCGTCGGGCAACCCCGCGGGCTGGTTCTACGCAGACCCGATCCCCCCGTTCCCCAAGGTCCTCGAGGTCACCAACGACGGCGGCGCCCGCACCTACATCTACCCGGAGCTGCCCGATGAGCGACTGCGGGAGCTGTTCCGGACGGACCTGAGCGACATCGTCTACGCGCTCACGGACAGCCCCCGCGTCCTCGTGGTGGGGGTCGGCGGGGGCAAGGACGTGCTCTCGGCCCTGACGATGGGGGCTTCCCACGTCCGGGCCGTCGAGATGAACCCGGTGATGATCGACGCCGTCCAGGACGTCTTCGGCGAGTTCTCCGGGCGCCCCTACGACGACCCGCGGGTGGAGGTCGTCATCGACGAGGCTCGGAACTTCGTCGAGACCCACGACTACAAGTACGACGCGGTGTCCGTGTCGGTCACCGACACCTGGGCGGCCAGCAGCGTCGGCGCCTACGCCCTCACCGAGAGCTACCTGTACACCGCCGAGGCGTTCGACGCGTTCATGTCCCGCCTCGCCCCCGGGGGCTGGCTGTCGATCACCCGATGGTTCCCCGGGGAGACGCTGCGGCTCGTATCCCTCGTCACGGCCGGGCTGCAGGCGCAGGGCGTCGAGTCCCCCGAGACGCGGATGCTGATGGCCCGCAACGAGTGGACGTCGACGCTGCTGGTCAAGAACGGGGCCGTCACCCCCGAAGAGGACGCGGCGTTCCGAGCGCGGGCCGCCGAGGGCCGGTTCCACATCGTGCACACGCCGTCCACCGGCCCGGTCGAGGGCGACGTCATCAGCGCGCTGCACCGCATGCTCATCCGCAGCGACGACCTGGAGGCGGACGCCGAGGGCCTCCCCATCTCGGTCGAGCCGCCCACGGACGACCAGCCCTTCTTCTTCCACTTCGTCTCGCTCAAGGACGCGCTCGCCGGGAACGTCGCCGAAGGGAGCGGGTTCGAGGTGCAGCACGGGCGCGCGCTCGCCCTCCTCATGGGCTTGCTGCGCGTCTCGATCGTGGTCGCGCTGGTCTTCGTCCTCGGCCCCGTGCTGCTGATGCGACGGCGGGAGAAGGCGGTCGCCCCCCTCAAGGCGCGGCTGACGGCGAACCTCTACTTCCTGGCGCTGGGCTTCGGCTACCTCCTGGCCGAGATCCCGATGATGCAGAACTTCATCCTGTTCCTAGGCAACCCGATCTACTCGCTGTCCGTCGTCCTGTTCTCCATGTTGGTCTTCAGCGGCCTCGGGAGCCTGCTGGCCGAGCGGTTCATCACGGGGGGGCGTCTGAAGCCCGCACACGCTCCCGTGATCGCGCTCGTCGTCCTCGTGGTCTTCCGGTTCGCCGTGCCTCTGCTCTTCGAGGCCGCCATCGGACTCCCGATCGCCGGTCGCCTCGTCCTGTCCGTGCTCGCGATCGCGCCGATCGGGCTGGCCCTCGGGGCGCCGTTCCCGGTCGGCCTCAGCCTGCTGCATCGCAACGGTGCGACGCCCGTGCCCTGGGCCTGGGCCATCAACGGAGCCGCCTCCGTCGCGGCCCCCGTGATCGCCACGACGGTCGCGATCCTCGCGGGCTTCTCCACGACGTACCTCCTCGGCGCGGCCTGCTACGCCGCCGCGGCGCTTCTCATCGGCGGCTTCACCCACGAGCGGCCCCCCGAGGCCGCCTGACATCGTGCGTGGTCTCCGAGCCGGGCTCCTCCTCGCGTCGGCGCTCGCGCTCGGCTGCGGGGAGGACGCGCCGCCCCCGCCCGCGCTGCCGGACTCGCTGGTGGTCGCGGGCGACGGCCCCTCCCTGGGGCGCCTGATCGACCGACTGGAGCGGTGGACGGGCACGCCCCTCGCCGAGGCCCTGGACGCGATCGACGTCGACCCGATCTCGTGCCCGCTGGTCGAAGCGCGCGCCGGGGACGCGGCCGGCCTGCCCGGGGCGCTGCGCTGCGTGGAGTCCCTCGACGGAGCCGTGGCCGACGCGCGCGGGGCCCACGCTCTCGTGGTCTCGATCCCGCGCGGATCGGGGCACGTCGTGCTCGGGATCGACGTCGACGCCGGGGGCGGCGCGACGGTGCAGGCCCGGCTGCCCCGGGAGGATCTCCCTCCCCTCCTCGCGGGCCTGCGCACGGGCTCGGGGCCTCCGGTGCTCGCCGAGGCGGAGACGCTCCTGCACGCTCGCATCAAGACGACGGGCATCGCCGAGACGGTCGCGGCGGGCACCGGCGACGCGAGCGGGCAGGGCGAGCGTCTCTTCGCCCTCAGCAGCTCGATCCTCGCGGGGACGGTGCTCGACGGCAGCGTGGAGGCGGCCTGGTACGCGCCCCGGGAAGGCGACGGAATCCCGCCCCTCGCCGCCGCGCTCGGGGTCTCGTCCCGAGCGGCCGCCGCCGAAGGCACCGAGCGGTACGTCGAGGCCCTGAGGGAGCGCTGGCCGATCAGCGCCCGGCGGGTGGAGGTGAGCGCGGGCGACGTCGCCGAGGCGAGCGGACAGTGCCTCGACGGCCTCCGCGTGATGCCCGGGTTCGCCCCCTGCTGGGCGGCGAGCGGTCGCGCCCTCGTGCTCGCCTGGAACGAGGCGACGCTGCGCCGGGCGCTGGCGGGCGACGGCGAGCCCTCGGAGCGGGACGCGGCGGTGGTCCGGCTCGACCGCTTCCCCGCCGCCGACGATACGCTCCGGCGGGCGCGGGGCCTGGCCGCGGGCGAGGACGCCGCCGTCGACTATCCCTGGAGCCGGCTCACGGTCCGAGTCGACCCCGGCGACGACCTCGTCCTCCGCGCCGCGCTGGAGGTCGAGTGAGGGCGCGCCTCGCGGTCCTGGCGGCGCTGCTGCTCGCCCTCGGCTGGTTCGGGATCCGGGCCCTGGGCGACGCGCGCCGCGCCGTGCGGATCGACGCCCTCTGCAGCGCCGACGATCCGGCCGCGGCCGCGGGGGCCGACGACCTGGTCGGGTCCGACGCCCTGGGGCGGGAGGCGGCGCTGTGCCGGTGTCGGCTGTACGCCCGCACCGGCGACGAGGGCGGGTGCGTGAGCGATCTCGAGGCCGCCCTGGCCGGCGCCGACGACTGGCTCCCCCCGCCCCCGCTCACGCGGCTGGTCGTCCACCACCGCGCCGACGCCGGTCGCCTGGACGCCGCCGCCGCCCTCGCTCGTCGGTCCGCCGAGCGCTTCCCGGACGCGCGGGGCGCGCACCGCCTCGAGTGGGAGATGCGCTCCGCGCTGGAGCCCGAGCGCGCGGTCCTCGACGACCTCGCGGGCCGGCTGGGCGAGCCGACCGACCCCACCGAGCTGCGCTTGATGCTCGCCGACCGCTACCGGGCGGCGGGGGCGACCGACGAAGCCCTCGCGGTCCTGGGCGACGCGCCCCCGGCCGAGGGCGCCGACGCGTGGTTCGAGCAGCGCCTGCGCGCCCACGGGCGGGCGGCCGACGCGAGCTCCGCGCGCGCCACCCTCGACGCCTGGATCGCGGCCGGGGGGGCGGCGGCGGCGGCCCGCGCGATCTACGCGCTCGTGCTCGACGAGGAGGGGCTGCAGGACCCCGACGCGACCGTCGGCGAGCTCTACGTCGAGGCCGTGGAGGCGGGCGACGCGATCGACGACCCGTGGATTCGGGAGGCCGTCCGCAAGCGGCTGATCATCGGGCTCGTGCGGGCGGGCAGGGCCGCCGACGCGCTCGCTCTGTACGACGAGACCCGGGAGGAGTTCGCGCTCGTGGGGCTCACCCGCGAGGAGATCGAGAACGAGGCGGTGGACGCCGACCCGACCGCCCGCGCGGGGGCCGACGGCGCGCTCGTATTCCGCCTGGCGACGCCGGTGGCGGGGGCCGTCTTGAGCGTCTCGGGCGCGGAGGAGCGGCCGCTGGACACCCCGTGGGAGGAGCTCCCGATCGTCGACGAGGCGACCGCCCGGAGGGTCCGCACCCCGACCCCGGTGCGCTGGGTCCTGCGCGACGGCGACGGGGAGGTGCGCGGCTCCGGCACGGTCCGGCCGCGCTCGGGGCGCACGGTCGAGGTGGAGGTGACCCCTCGGCCGCCATCGACACGTCCCCCGGCCGTCGCCCTCACCCGCCGCCCCGCCGACGGCCGGCGGCGTGTGTTCGCCCTGGTCGTGGACTGCCTGGACTGGCGCATCGTGCAGTACCTGCGGCACCGGGGCGAGCTGCCGACCCACGACGCGCTCATCGACGTCGGGCGGCGGGCGGTCCTGTGGACGGACCCGCCCTACACCGCCGCCGCGATGAAGGCGCTGGTGAAGCCGGGCGCGTCGGAGACGACGTCGGTGCTCGCGGTGGTCCACGAGCTGGGGCTGGAGCTGGCGGGCCTCGAGTCCGTGCCGTCGAACCCCGTCGCCGGGCTCGCCGCGCTGCTGCCGGTGCGCGACGACCTGTTCGAGCGGATCGGGGCCGGCCCGCACGCGACGGCGAACCTGCTCTTCCCTCACGGCGCGATGGACGCGGGCGCGGGGGGCGCGCGGATCGGCCCGCGGGGAGCCCGCGGCGAGGTGGCGGTGGAGCGGCTGCGGCGGCCGGTGCGCGCGGACGAGATGGCGGCGTTCCCGGGGCTGGAGGAGGCGGGCCCGGGGGACGAGAACCTGCAGCGCATCGCGGCGGCGTTCGACACGGCGACGGCGGTCGCCGAGGACCCGAGCGTCGACCTGGTGGTGCTGCGGGTGGAGGCCTTCGACATCCTCACGCACGGGGCCTACGCCGTGGCCGCGGCGACCGGGCAGGACGACGGCGCGGGGCTCCTGTTCGCGACCTATCGGTACGCCGATCGACGCATCGCGGAGGTGGCGGCGGCCCTCGACGAAGACGACGTGTTCGTCCTGCTGTCGGACCACGGCATCCGCACGGCGATGGAGCACGACAACCCCGCGTTCTGGCTGGTCGTGGGTCCCGGGGTCGAGCCGGGGACGGCGCCGGGGCAGCCGGCGTTCGAGGGGGTGCCGCGCGCGCTCGCCGAGCTGCTGGGGGCGGAGGTGCCGGACCGGTGGCCGGAGACCGGGGTGCCGGGGCGATCCTCGGCGGGGGGGACCGAAGGGGTCGACCACTGAACAATTGATCAGTATCTTGGGGGCATGCGAGTACTGCTGCTTTCGGACACCCACATCGGATTGGACATGCCCGCGCGCCCCCGCGTGGACCGGCGGAGGCGGGGCCCCGACTTCGTCGCGAACCTGAAGCGCGCGCTGGCTCCGGCCCTGCGCGGGGAGGTCGATCTCCTCGTCCACGCGGGCGACCTGTTCGACACGCACCGGGTGCGGGTGGACGTCGCGCGCCTCGCCTACGAGGCTCTTCGGGACGTGGCCGACGCGGGGGTGCCGGTCGTGTTGACGCCGGGCAACCACGAGCGATCGGAGCTGCCGCACTCGTACCTGGCGTCGCACCGGAACGTGCACCTCTTCGCGGGGCCCTCCACGTTCGAGTGCGAGGTGGACGGGGTGCACGTCGCCGTCGCGGGGTTCCCGTTCCAGCGCCGCTTCAACCGCGACACGGTGCCGGGCCTGGTGCGCGCCACGGGGATCCGCCACGTGGGCGCCGGGATCAAGCTGCTGGTCGTCCACCAGGCGGTGGAGGGCGCGCAGGTCGCGGCCTGGGACTACACCTTCCGCCCCGGCAAGGACGTATTGGCGGGGCCGGACGTGCCCCGGGGCTTCGCCGCGGTGCTGGGGGGCCACATCCACCGACGGCAGATCCTCACCGTCGACCTCGCCGGGCGGCCGCTGCCCGCGCCGGTCGTCTACCCGGGCTCGATCGAGCGCGTGTCGTTCGCCGAGCGTTGGGAGGAGAAGGGGTTCGCGCGGCTGGTCTTCCGCCCGGACGACGACGGCGGACGCCTCGACGAAGCCGTCTTCGAGCCGCTGCCGACGCGCGAGATGGTCGTCGTCTCCCTCGACGGGCGAGGCCTCTCCGGGCCGGACCTCAAGGAGCGCATCGCGGCGCGGCTGGCCGCGCTCGACCCCGACGCCGTGGTCCGCGTGAAGGTCCGGGGCCCGCTCAGCCCCGGCGGGGTCCGTGCCCTCACGGCCGCCCAGGTGCGGTCGCTGGGCCCCAAGACGATGAACGTCAGCCTCCCCCGCGCGGCGTTCCGCACCCGGGATCCGGCCTGGGCCTGACCTTCTTGTCCCGGGACTGTCAAGTTTGTCAGGAAAATATCAACGGAACGTCGGGATTTTGTTGACGGAGCTTCGCAGCACAGCCATCGTGGCGTCTCGGAGGTCTTCATGGTTCGTCGTCTTCCCACGTCCCTCGGCTCGCTCCTCACCCTCTCCCTGCTGGCCTTCGGGTGCTACGACAGCTCGGCCGTGATGCCCGAGTACGGCACCGGCCCGGGCGGCGGTCCGGGCGGCGACGCGTGGGGCGGAGGCGACGACGGCGGCGGGAGCGGCGGCGACGATCCGAACGGGTCGGGCTCCTCCGAGTCGGACCTGCCCGTCGAGGACGGGACGGGCACCGACGGCGACCCCGCGGACGACTCGCTGTGGGACGACATCGAGGCGCCGACCGTGCGCGACGGCGTGCACGTGATCGAGGACACCGCCTGCTACGAGTCGGTGGACACCGAAGACGGCGACCGACTCCTCACCTTCCACTTCTCCTGCGACCCGACCCTGGACCTGGCGGTCGGGGACGTCGTGGTGGGCACCGCTCACGGCGGCTACCTGCGCGAGATCACCGACCTCGCCGTGGGCGACCGCGTCGTGGAGATGCAGACGACCCGCGCGCGGCTCGAGCAGGTCTTCGAGAACGGCGGCTTCGACGCGCACCTGGAGCTCCCGAACCAGGAGCGGTTCACGATGGACCACTCGGGCACGACGCTCTACAGCGGCACCGTCGGCGGGGCGGACCTCACGCTCGAGCTGAGCCGGGCGGTCCTGAACTTCGACCCGGACCTGCGCATCTCGTCCGACTTCGAGTGGCTCCGCCTCCAGCGCGCCCGCGCCGTCCTCGACGCCGATCTCGACCTCGATCTCGAGCTGCTCGCGCGCCTCTCCGACGAGCTGTCCTACTCGCGGGACCTCCCCCTGGGCACCTACAGCTACCCCTTCGCGTTCGCCGCGGGCCCGATCCCGGTCACGGGCACCCTCGAGGTCACGCTCAAGGCCGGGTTCTCCACCTCCGCGTCGGGCTCGATCACGGCCACGGCGGGCATGGAGGCGGACGCGGACGTCACGGTGGGGGCGACCTACCGTCGCGGCCGCAGCTGGACCTTCACGCAGCGCAAGGTGTTCAACGCGCAGCGCACCGGCCCGGACATCGAGGCGCAGGGCGACTGGGACGGCCGCGTGTACGTGGACATCGAGGCGACGGTGATGATGTACAAGGTCGCGGGACCCAGCTTCGGGGTCCAGCCCTGGATCCGCGGCGAGGCCGAGGCCGAGTGCTACGACCTGGACTGGGCGTTCGACGCGGGCGCGGATCTGCGGGCGGGCCTCGACCTGGACGTGTGGGTCTTCGAGCTCGAGAAGAACTTCGGCCCGTGGACCTTCGACACCCCCATCGGCGACGGCACGATCACCCTGCCCTTCCCCCTCGGGACCAACTGCGGACCGGAGCCCGCGCCGTGCACGCCCATCGGCACCATCGCCTGCGGGCAGACGGTGAGCGGGGACACGTCCGGCGACGACGCCACGGCTTCCATGGGCGCCTACCCGATCAACGTCGGAAACTACGACGCGCCGGAGCTCGTCTACACGTGGACGGCGGGCGGCGGGAACCCCGTGGAGTTCAAGTTCGTGGACCCGGAGCCCACCGCGATCAACCACGACATCATCGTCCTCGACGGGACGGCCGGGCAGTGCGTCAACACGTCGGCGGTGGCCTGGGGCTTCAATACGCTGGAGTTCACCCCCAACGCGGGCAGCACCTACTACGTGGTGGTGGACGGCTACGACGGCGACAGCGGGGCGTTCCAGCTCGAGCTGGACTGCAACCCCTGACCCCGCGCGTCAGCGCAGGTCGTGAGCGGCCAGCTGGCCGAGCACCGTCGCGGTGCGGTCTGGCAGGTAGGTCGTGAGGCGTCGGTCGACCTCCGTCTGCCAGGTGGGGTCCACGAGGTAGGGGTTGCCCGCCCGGTGGGCGTCCCCCCAGCGGGCGGACTCGGCCACCAGCGGCACCCGCAGCAGGCTCGCCCACCCGGTGAACTCCTCGGCCGTGCGCGCAGGGGTCAATACGCCGCCGTTCGCCATGTGCAGGGCGACCCGAGCTCGGAACAGCTCCCGGTACTCCTCGCGCGGGAGCAGCAGGTGGTGCAGCCCCGTGGCGCGGCCCGCCGAGTTCTTGGTCGTCGAGTCGTGGTTGTTCGCGAGCATCGTGCGCTCGGAGTCCCACACGAAGAACCGCCACTTGTCGCCGCCCGTCCGACGCCGCGCCGCCTGGAAGTTGTTGTGGTCCCAGTCGCGGTTGCCGTTGAAGTAGTTCACGAGCAGGAAGTCGATGAACCGGTCGAAGTCGAGGTGCTCCTCGAGCAGGGCGAAGTCCGCCTCCCCCGCGCCCACCGCGGCGGCGAGGTTCTGCATCTCGAACCAGGTGCCCAGGGACCCCGCCACCACGAGCATCTGGGGCGGTGACGACTTGACGATGTCCCAGTCCTCCTCGGCGCCCCCGAAGAGCCGCACCATCGACTCGTCCTCGATGCGCTCGATCGTGTGATAGAGGCCCCAGTACATGCCGTTGATGTAGAGGTTCACGTGCCCCTGGGGCATCTCCGGCGCGCCCATCGCGGCGTGCAGGCTGCGGGCGAACTGGTCCCGGATGTACAGGGCCTCTCGCCGCTGCGTCCCGCTGGGGTGGATCCACGAGTCGCCGTTCTGCCCTCGGAGCAGGATGCTGTTGACCGACTCGGGCTCGTCGTCGTCGCCCCAGATCGGGAAGTCGAGCGTGCTCGCGCCGTAGTCGCGCCGGAAGACGATGCGCATGTTGTGCTTGGGACGACTCGTCGCCCGGCTCGCGTTGCCGTAGATGCGGATGCCCGCCCGGACCTGGGCCTCCTCGCCGTGAGGGAAGTCGAAGAACTCGGCGGTCCCCTCGCGCTCCCACTCGCGGCCGCGGGCGATCGTCGAGTTCGAGTAGATGCCGCCCTGGGACGGGTCGGTGCTCGGGTGGAACCAGTCGATGATCGGCATCACCAGGGAGATCGTCGGGAAGTAGCGCAGGGCCTCGCGCAGCTCCTCTTCGGAGGCCACCGACGCGTCCACCCCGTAGTCGGCCGTCATGCCGGGCTGCCAGACCGGCGGGTACCCCTCGGGCGCAGCGGGCTGGTTCAGGACGTCGTCCAGGAACAGGTAGGTGTGGTTGATCACGCGCGACGGCAGGTACTCCGGGCGCACGGCGACCGCCCGCAGGAACGCGTTCCCATCCACGGGGAGGGGGGCGTCGTGCAGCGCGTCGTCCTCGAGCAGGGGCGTGCTGCCGTCGGTGGAGACGTACACCGAGGCGTCGGGGTCGGACGTGAACTCGACGTCGAAGCCCGACTCGAAGTAGCCCCGGGGCACGTCGGGCTCCGGGTCGCTGGTGAAGCCGATGTAGCCGGGCCCCACGTTGGTCGCGTTCGGGGTCGGGTTCGGGAAGTACCGGTTCTCGCCGTTCACGGGGTCCCAGCCGTACGAGATGCCGTACCGCTGCTCGGGGTAGTCGCCCGGGAACCCCGCGTGGATCGTGCTCCCGTCGGCCTCGATCAGGGCGAGGTGCTCGCCGCTCGACCGGAGCAGGAAGGGCGCTCGCAGCGACTCGTCGACCCCGTCCACCGGGAGGTCCGACGCGACGATGAGCAGGTGGCCGTCGGCCGACAGCGACCGCGCCGGGAACGTGAACTTCGTGAGGTCGTTCGGGTCGTCCGTGAGGTGCCAGCCCCCGATCTCCTGCTCCTCGCCGCTCACGTTCTCGATCTCGATCCAGTCGGGGCGCGGCACGGTACCGGGCACGATCGGAGTGCTCGCGACCGCCATGATCTCGTTGATGCGGAACAGCGCCGACGCGGCCTCCGGGGTGGGCTCGCCGCCCTCGGGCGCCAGGACCTCCACCAGAACGCCGTCGTCCTCACACCCCATCGCCGCGAGGGCGAGGAGCATCAGCGGGATGGGTCCGGGGCGCATGCCGGGACTCTACCCCGGGTTAGAGTGGGTTCGACGATGATGCAGCGGCGGCTCAACCTGCTCCTCCTCGGCGTGCTCCTCCCGGGGCTCCTCCTGGCGACGCTGATCACGTTCCTGGTCGAGCGGCGCCAGGTGCACGAGGACCTGTACGACGAGGCGAGCTTCCTCCTCGACATGCTCAACGCGACGCGCACCTACACCGACAAGGAGGTGCGACCGCTCCTCAAGGGCGACGGCTACGACGACCAGGCCGACTTCCACCTGCCGGAGGTGCCCTCCTACGCGTCGCGGCGCGTCGTCGAGCTCATGCTCGAGATGACCGACGACGACGAGGGCGGACACGGGCGCTGGCAGGGCTACAAGGTCCACGAGGCCGTCCGGACGCCCATGAACGAGAAGAACCTGGCGGCGGGGTGGGAGGTCGAGCTGATCGACACCTTCGATGGCGACGACGCGCCCCAGGAGATCCGGGGCAAGCGCACCGACAGACACGGCAACGACATCGTCTTCCTGGCGCGGCCGATCGTGATCCCCGACGGCGGGTCCTGCTCCGACTGCCACGCGAAGAAGTCCGCGGCGCCCGCCTCGATGAAGAACCTGTATCCGGGGGGCCGCGCCTACGGCTGGCTCGCCGGCCAGGTCGTGGGGGCGGACGTCGTGATCCTCCCGCTCACCCAGGCCCGCGACGACGTGCGCCGGAGCGTCGCCCTGCTCGTGGTCTCCCTGGTGAGCATCTTCGCGCTGCTCTTCATCGTGCTGAACGCGGTCGTGGTCCGCGACCTGGCGCGTCCGCTGCGCACCACCCTGCGGGCGACCGAGCGGCTCAGCCTCGGCCAGGGTCCGGTCGAAGAACTGGACGAGGAGGCGAAGGCGGAGTTCGGCCTCCTCAACGCCGCCATCAACCGCCTCGGCCGCAGCCTCCGCCGGTCGATCGAGCTCGCGAGCAGGCACGTGGGTCAGGACGAGCCCGAGTGAAGGTCCCGGTCAAGCTGCCCATCGGCCTGCGGACGATCGACCTGCTGATCGTCGTCGCCGCGTCGTGCGTCTGCTTGACGTGGGCCATGCTCGGCGGCGAGGACACGATCGCGCACCCGAACGTGATCCTGGGCCTCAAGGCCGCCACGCTCGCCCTGTTCGGGGTCGCCGCCGTGCGGCTGGTCAGCTTCCTGATGGTGGACATCGCCATCACGCGCGGGTGGCGCAAGAAGCCGTCGTCGCTGCTCCGCCTGCTCGTATCCGCCGCGCTGTACGCGGGGGTGGCGATGTTCGTGCTCAAGGTCGGCTTCGGGCGAGACATCGGGGGCCTGCTGGGGGCCTCGGCCGTCGTGGGCGCCGTCGCGGGCTTCGCGATGCAGGCCACGCTCGAGAACCTGTTCGCGGGCGTATCGCTGCAGCTGGAGCAGCCCTTCACCCTCGGCCAGGTCGTGTGCGTGCGGGACACCGTGGGCGAGGTCGAGGCCCTCACCTGGCGGGCCGTGCACCTGCGCACCGAGGGTCGGTCCCGCGTGATCGTGCCCAACAGCGCGGTCGCGGGCGATGAGGTCGAGGTCCTGGCGGGCGACGGCGAGCTGACGGAGCGGACGGTCGAGCTCGACGTGGACCCGCACGCCACCCCCGGCCACGTGATCGCCCTGATCGAGGGGGCGGTCTCGGCGATCCCCAACGTGGCCTCGGACCCGCCGCCGGAGGTCTTCATGGCGGGCATGCGTCCGCAGGTCGGCACGCGGATCTACGAGGTCCAGTACTTCCCGATCCGGTTCATGGAGTTCGAGGAGAACGAGGCCCTCATCCGTCGTCGCGCCTGGTACGCCCTCGATCGCGCGGGCATCAGCTGCGCGCCCGAGGCGGGGGGCGATCGCGGGGCGGCGACCGGCATGATGGCGGCGCCCACGGCCAACTCGTCGCTGGCCCGCTCCGCCCTGTCGAGCCACCCGTTGTTCGCGGAGCTGCCGGACGCCCGCAGCCGCGAGGTCCGACGCAGCGCGCGCGTCCTCCGCTTCACCGACGACGAGCCGATCGGCGTCGACACCCTGCTGGAGCCCACCCTGTTCATCGTCCTCAAGGGGACGGTGGTCCAGCTCCTGCGCGACGCGGCGGACGCGGAGGCGCCGGCGGAGGACAGCGCGGCGAACCTCGCGGCGTGGTCGTCGCGCGACCTCGTGGAAGTCGGCGGTCGACTCGCGCGCTACATCGGGCCCGTCGCCGAGCTGTTGGTCCGCCGGGCCGCGCGGAAGACCGTGGACCTGCATCGTCTGCATACGCTGCTCGCCCACGAGATCGACGACGAATCGGCGCGCGCCGAGTTCCTGAAGGGGCGCCCCGCGTACCCGAGCCGCAAGCTCGAGCCGGGCGACAGCTTCGGCGACGATTGGGTGCTCGGCGGCCCGCCCCCCGATCTCGACGACTTCCACGCGGTGACGGAGGCCGTCCTGCTCGCGATCCCGCGGAGCTCCGTGCGGAAGGCCACGGCGTCCTGAACCGCTCGCTCCAGGTCGTCTTCGCGCTGCTCGGCCTCGTCTACATCGGGCTCCTGAGCGTCGTCCTGTTCGGGGGAGAGGGCACCCAGTCGGTCCGGTCGAGGCACGCGCTGGGATCGGACTTCCTGCCGTTCTGGACCGGGGGCGCGGTCCTGGCGGACGGGGAGGCCGACGATCTCTACCGCCGCGAGGTCGTATCGGTGCGACAGAAGGACTTCGCGAAGTCGCCCATGCGGTACTACAGCGCCTACCCGCCGCCGATCTACAACGCGATGGCGCGGTTCCAGGGGACGGACTACGCGCTCGCGGCCCGCGTCTACCTGGTCCTGCTCGCGCTCCTGACGGTCACGGGCTGCTGCCTGGTCGCGGCCGCGCTCCCCGAGCTCGGGTCCTGGCAGCGCCCGTTCGCGGCGGCGATGGCGCTCAGCCCGTTCGCGTTCATGGCGATGCTGTCGGGGCAGCTCGCGGGCCTGTGGCTGGCGATCTTCGGCGCGGGCATCCTCCTGGTGAGGCGCGGGAGACCGCTGGTCGGGGGGCTGGTCCTCGGGTTCCTGTGCGCCAAGCCCTCGATCGGGGTGCCCGTCGCCGGGATGCTCCTGCTCACGGGCAACTTCGGCGCGTTCGGCGCGTTCGTCGGCGGCGGCGCCGGCCTGCTGGGCCTGTCCCTGGCGGCCGACGGCGCGGCCCCGTGGATCGCGTTCGTGGACTGGGTCCGGGGCGGGGGCATCGGCGGCTTCCGTCCCTCGTCCTCCCGGCAGATGACGCTGCGGATCCTGCTCGTCTACCCGTTCCGCAAGACGGCCGCCGCGGGCCCCTTGGAGACGGCCGCGCTGCTCGTGGGACTCGTCGCGGCGGTGACGGCGGCGCGGCGCATCTTCCGGGTGCCCCCCGACGACGCGAGGTGGCCGCTCGGCGCGGGCGCCGTCCTCTCGGGCCTGCTCGTGGCGCTGCCCTACTACATGGGCTACGACCAGGGCATCCACGCCCTCAGCGCCGCGGGCATGCTCCTCGCCCTGCGCGCCGGGGACGTCGGCCGCCCGCGCCTCGCCTGGTTCCTGCTCCTGGCCTGGGTCGTCGCCCCGTTCCTGCACCCGCTCTCGCAGGCCGCGCACTTCAGCTTCGGGGGGCTCGCCGTGGTCGCCTGGTACGCCTGGGTGCGGATCCGCGTCGAGCGGACCGGCCCCGGGTAGCCCGCCGTGCTGGGGTGGGTCCGCCGCCGGCGCCGGGCCGAGCTCCTGGCGAGCCCGCGCCCTCCCCAGTGGGACGCCTGGGTCGCCCGCGGGTTCCCGTACGTGTCGGTCCTGGCCCCCGACGAGCGCGGGCGACTGCTGGACATCGCGCGCGTGCTGGTGGCCGAGAAGCGCTGGCAGGGCGCGGGCGGGTTCGAGATGGACGACGAGCATCGGGTGGTCATCGCCGCCCAGGCCGCCCTCCTCCTGCTGGAGCTCGACCACGACTACTACCCGCGGCTGCGCTCGATCATCGTCTACCCGGAGGTCTACCGGGCGCCGTCGCGGCGGATCGACGACGCCGGAGTCGCCCACGAGGGCCTGCAGGCCCGACAGGGAGAGTCCTGGCACGCGGGCACGGTCGTGCTCGCCTGGGAGGCAGTGGTTCGCGGGGCCGCGAACATGGCGGACGCGCGCAACGTCGTGTTTCACGAGTTCGCCCACCAGCTCGACGCGGAGCAGCCACGGTCGGACGGTGCGCCCCGGCTGCGGGAGGGTCGCGACTACGCCGAGTGGGCCCGCGTGCTCGGCGGGGAATACGCGGCCCTCCAGCGCGACCTCGAGGCGCTGCGGCCGGTGGACATCGACCCCTACGGCGCGACCAGCGCCGCGGAGTTCTTCGCCGTGGTGACCGAGACCTTCTTCGAACGACCGCGCTCCATGGCCCGCCGTCACCCCGAGCTGTACGAGCAGCTCGCGCGGTTCTACGGGCAAGATCCGGCGTCGCGGGACCTCTAGGACGGCGATGGGGTACCTCTGCGGGTACCTCTGCGAAGTCGGGGGGAACGGCGCGTTCACCCCGGGTTGTGAGGGAAGCACCTCCACGAAGTCGGGGGGAACGGCGCGTTCACCCCGGGTTGTGAGGGACATACCTCCACGAACCCGGGGGGAACGGCGCGTTCACCCCGGGTTGTGAGGGA
>CAZEKB010000062.1:19964-39633 GCA_964512225.1 uncultured Rickettsiales bacterium
GACACACCTCCACGAAGTCGGGGGGAACGGCGCGTTCACCCCGGGTTGTGAGGGACATACCTCCACGAACCCGGGGGGAACGGCGCGTTCACCCCGGGATCGCAGGGACTTCACCGATCGCCGAGGCGGCGACCGACCAGGGGGGTCTCCACGACGCCGTCGGGCGTCCGCTCCACCCGGAACCCGCGGGCGGCGTCGCGGGAGAGGACGACGTCGACCTGCTCCCGGCCGGAGAAGACGACCGCGCAGCCGTCGTCGGCCGCCCAGCCCGAGGCGAGCTCGCCGCGCCCGATCATCTCGTGCAACCGGGGGCGCCTCGCCGCCTCCCCGTCGTAGTGAGGAGTGAAGCTCCCCGGCAAGAAACCGAGGCATTCGAGGCCCGCGAGCCCGGGGCCGAACGAGTCGGTGCTGCCCTGCTCGAACCAGCAGATCGCGCCCGCGCTCACGCCTGCGAGCACCGTGCCCCGCTCCCACGCCGCCCGGAGCGCCCGGTCGACCCCGTGGGCCTTCCAGATCGCGAGCATGTTCGCCGTGTTCCCGCCGCCGACCAATACCAGGTCGGCGGCCCGGATCGCTGCGTCCACCGGCGTCCCGCCGCGCCGGAACAGGGGCAACCAGGAGGGGCGGCACGGCAGCGTGCTGTAGGCCGTGAAGAACCGCTGGACGTAGTTGTCGGAGTCCCCCGACGCCGTGGGCACGAACAGCACGGACGGGCGCGGCTCCCCCGTGAGCGAGAGCAGGTGCCGGTCGAGGGCGAGGTTCTCGGGCTCCATGGAAAATCCGCCGCCGCCGAGGGCCGCGATCGTCGGGGTCGGCGTCGTGCTCATGGAGCGACCGTAGCCGATCGCTCTACACTGGCGGACCGTGGGAGGTGCGCGATGAACGGGACCGGGTGGGCCGCTGCGATCCTCTTCGTGGTGGCTGCGGCCGTCGCGCCGGGGAGCGCGCGCGCCGAATCCGACACCGTCGCGGAGGCGATCGACCTGCTCCTGCGGGCGGAGACGGCCCCGGACCTTCGCGCCCGGGCCGCGGAGCGACTCTCCGGCGCGCCCGTCCTCCCGCCCGACCAGTACGCACGCCTCCTGCAGCCCGACGCGCCTTGGGCGGCGCAGCTGGCGGCCGCGGAGATCGGGGCGCATCGGCTCGATCCGGCCCTGATCCCGGCCATGTTCACCGGCTTCGTGGACGCCAAGGCGATGCGCCTCGTGCACGACCCGGACGTCTTCGAGCGCCTCCTGCGCGGGCTCCAGGGCTTCCCCCCCGAGCAGGTGCGGGCCTCCCTGGCGTCCGCCGACCTCGGGAGGCTCCTCCCCGCCGCGGCTCACCGCCTCGTGATGCACTGGCTGAGCCCCCTGGGGGCGACCGGCGACGGGCCCGAGGCGCCCCTCGTGGAGCCCGTCCGACGCGCCGCCGGGAGGCTGACGAGCGCGTGGCTGGCCGAGCTCGCCGCCGAGGGATCGGACCTGACCACGCTGCAGACGGACAGCGGCGACTCGGCCTTCCGCCTCGTCGAGCGCCTCGAGATCCTGCTCCTCGCGGCCGCCGTCGGGGATGGAGAGCCCGCCGCGCGGGAGGCGGCCCTCGAGGTCGTCGGGCAGCGCGGCATCTCCGCGCAGGAGCTCGACGCGGCGCTCCGGTCGCTCGACGCCGAAGACCCGTCCCTCGGCCTCCGGGACCGCCCGCCGGTCGTGGCGGCGCTCGCGAGCGTCACCGGCACGGGCGGCGTCGGGGTGGATGCCGCGCGCCTGCGCTCGGGCCGGACCTACCCCCCCACCGACGTGTCCGCGGAGCCCTTCGAGGCCTCGCCGCTCCTCGATCCCGCCGACGGTGTGCGGCGCACCGGCCACTCGGTCGCGGCCGGCGTCGTCGCGGGGCTCGGCCTGCTCTGGCTCGCGCTCGTCCGCCTGCGCCCCCGCCTGCGCCCCGTGCTGTTCCGGCTCGGCGCCCTCGGCATCGCCCCCGCCGGGCTGCTCCTGGCGGAGGCGGGTCTCTTCGTGGCCGGGGTGCAGCCGCTCGCCTACGAGCGCCCGACGTTCAACCCCGCGTCGGTATCGTCGGGCCTCTATCGGCCGGTCGACCTCGAGGACGGCCGCTGGATGCTCGCCTCCGCGGGGGGCCTGCGGCACGACCTGTTTCGCCCGGAGAAGCCCCCCGGCGAGCTGCGGATCGTCGCGCTCGGGGCGTCGTCGGTGCACGGCAGCAACCACCTCGCCGAAGAGGCCTGGCCCGCCGTGCTCGGTCGAAGCCTCCAGGGGGACCGCGAGCGACCGTCGATCCGCGTATTCAACGGCGGCGTCGGGGGGGCCGTCTCCGACGAGGTGTTCTTCCATGCCCGGGAGGCGCTGGCGTACGACCCCGACCTGCTCGTCCTCTCGCTGGGCTTCAACGACCTCACGCAGATCCCGAGGCTCGCTCGCTACCGCTCGTTCACGCCGCTCCGCATCGCCCTGAAGCTCGAACTCGATCGCTGGCGGCTGGCGAAGGTCGGCGCGTCGGTCCTTCGTGCCCTGGTGGCGGAGCCCGATCCCGAGGGGGGGCGGCTGGACCCGGGGCCGCCGTCCGAGGCCGACGCGCGCTTCCTCGTGCGGCTCGCCGCCCGCAACCTGGAGGCCAACGTCGGCCGGGTCGTCGACCTCGCCCGCGCCCGCGACGTCCCCGTCCTGTTCGTACTGCAGGGCCAGAACGAGGACCTGTGCGGACCGGGCGCCGCCTCGGGCGCGACGCCCACCCGGGCCGAGTGCGCCCCCCCGCACCTCCGCGATGGCGTCCGCCGCATCGCCCGGGACGCGGGGATCGTCGTCGTCGACTCGGCCGCAGCGCTGCGCTCCCGGTCGCCGTCGGGGGTCGTCGGGTCGTCGTTCTACTGGGACGTCGTGCACCCCACCCGCCGCGGCCACGAGCTGATCGGCCGCGCGTGCGCCCCGGCAGCGGCTGCGCTCCTCGGCCTCCCCGGAGGCGAACGAAGCCCGAACCCGCCCCCGGCGGCCGTGCCAAGGTGACGGCGTGAGAGTCTTCGCCGCGCTCGTCTGCGTCGCCCTGCTCTGCCCGCGGGCGGCGAGCGCGGAGGACCGACTGCCCTGGTGGGTGGCGGACGCCGACGCCGCGACGAACCTGGGTTGGGCCCTCGCCACGCTCTGGCCCGACAACCCCGTGGCGCTGCGGGTGGGGGCGCCCGAGCCGGGGCTGGACGGCGTCCACCACGACGGTGTCGACCTCGTCCTGGTCCTCGACGGCGCGGAGCGGCGCCTCGCCCCGGGCGCCGAGCCCGACGTGCAGGTCGTGCTCGTGCGGTCCTGGCTCCGCGGCCGACGCAAGGCCCCGGTCGACCCGCCCGCCCAGCCGGTGGAGACGGCCCCGGAGCCCGAGCCCGTCGGCGAGCCCCCCGGGGAGCGTCCCGCCGAGGAGGTCGAGGCCGCCGTCGCCGCCCCCGCGCCCCGACCGCGCGAGCGCCCCGAGCCGTTCCTCGCCGCGTGGGTGGGGGCCGGCGGCCCGATCCAGAAGGGCGACGCCCAGCCGGGCTTCGGGGCCCGGCCGACCCTGAACCTGGCGGGCCGGTTCGGCGTCGGCGGTCGGCTCTGGGGGGTCGGAGGGGTGGTGGGGCTCCGCCTCGGCGACCAGGCCCACGCCCCGTCGGGCGACTTCGACGGCGCCGCGCTCTTCGTGGCGGCGAGCGCGAGCTTCCGGGGACCGCTGCCGCCGGGCGGGGGGATCGAGATCGCCGTCGCGGGCGGGCTCCGGGTGCTGCGATGGTCGGCGCGCGCCGAGCCCGAAGACGCAGCGGCCGGACCCGCGCCGGGGATCGACGCCGCGCTGCGGGGGTGGAGCCCCGACCTCCCCGGGGGCGTGGCGCTGGGCGGGGGCGCCCGGGTGGAGACCACCCCCCGGACCGTGGTGATCGACACGGCCGAAGACGGACCCCTGCGGCTCGCCGTCGTCTCGGCCGTCGTCGAATTCGGGGTTCGCTGGGGGAGTTCTTCGAGTTTCTCTGAAGGATCCACGGGCCGGTGACACGAAGCTTCATGAAGACATGAAACGCCGCGACGACGAACTCACCGCCTTCTATCGGGACCACGGTCGCCGCGTGCTGGCGTGGGCGATCCGGCTCGGCGGTCCCCACGTCGACGCCGAAGACATCGCCCACGACGTGTTCGCCGTCGCCGTCCGTCGGCTGCCCGAGTTCCGCGGGGACGCCGAGGTCGGCACGTGGCTGTTCTCGATCACGCGTCGGGTCGTCGCCAACGCCCGGCGCCGAGCGGCCCTGCGGCGGTTCGTCGGCCTCGACTCGGTGGCCGAGCCGGTGGCGACCGACCCCGGCGCGGACGACCAGCTCGCGGCCCGACGCCGCCGACGGACCGTCCAGCTCGCCCTCGAGGAGCTGTCGCGCCCCCAGCGCGAGGCCGTCGCGATCGTCGATCTGGAGGGGCTCAGCGCCGTCGAGGCGGCGGCGCTGCTGGGGGTGCCCGCGGGCACGATCTACAGCCGCCTGCACCACGGCCGTCGGGCCCTCGCCGAGGCGCTGCAGCGGGCGGGGATCACGTCGTCGTCGCTCGACGCGGCGCCCGCGCTGGAGCGGGGTCGATGAGCGGCGGCAAGCCCATGCCCTGGGTCGTCGAGGCCGTGACGCCGACCGACGGAGAGGCGGCCGCCGTGGAGAACGCGCTCCCCGAGGCGATCGTCGACCTCGCCGCGGACGCGACCACGCCCGACGACGAAGAGACCGCGCGCCTCCTGGCGCGCTTGAACACGACCCCGACCACGTCCCGAAGGCCGCCGGCCTGGGCGTGGGTTCCGGCCGCAGTCGCGGCCCTGGCAGGGATCTGGATCGGGATCCGGGAGACTCCGACGCCGACGGAAGAGGCTACGGCGACGTCGGAGACGGTGGCGGTGGGCGCCACCGACCTCCCGGATCCTGTCCCTGCTCATACCCCGAAACCTCGTGGGATTGAACCCGAAACACCCCCCGCCCCCGCCGTCGTGGGGGTGGCCACTCGCGTCGTCGAGGACGTCCGCGTGGCCGCCGGTCCGTCCGTCACGATGTCCGGCACGGCCGAGATCACGGTCACTCGGATCACCGAGGCGGGCCCCGAGGTCGAGCTGACCTCCGGAGACATCGACGTGGCCGTCGATCCCCGGGGCCCCCAGCGCGCACTCGCCGTGACGGCGGGGGACGTGACCGTGCGCGTCCTCGGGACCGTCTTCCGCGTGGAGCGCGACGGCGACGAGGTGGCCGTCTCGGTGAGCCGCGGGCGGGTGCGCGTCGAGCACGCCGGGAGTGCCGTCGAGCTCGCGGCGGGCGGGTCCTGGGCCCGACCCTCCCCGATCGCGTCGCTGCCCCCGGCGCCGACTCCCGCGCCCGTACCGGAGGTCCTGCCGCAGCCCCCGCGCGCCCCCGAGCCCCTCCGCCGGCCCGACCCCGAGCCCGCGCCGGACCCCGACCCCGAACCGGAGCCCGAGCCGGAGCCCGAGCCGGAGCCCGACCGCGGGCCGAGCGACGAGGCGGCGGCCGCCGCCGACTTCAACGCGATCCTGGACCTCGCCGACGCGGGCGGGGACGCGGCGAAGCTCCGCGCCGAGCTCGACGCGTTCCTCGAGCGCCACCCCGACAGCGTGTTCGCCCCGCAGGCGACGCGCATGCGCATCGAGACGACGGAGCAGCCCGCGCCGTGAAACGAGCCGCGCTGCTCGTCGTCGCGGCCGCCCTCCTGGGGTGCGAGCCCCTGGTGCTCGGCTTCGGCGTGAGCGAGGTCGACGACGACGACCGAGCGCGCGAGGCGAAGCCCACGTTCGCGTACGCGCCGGACATTCCCCCCGACGTCCGGGCGCTCCCCCCGACCCTGACGGTCGCCACGACGCCGCCCGCGGGGCCGCTCGCGGGGGACGTCGAGCTGTCCTTCCAGGTCCTGGACCCCGACTCCGCGGGTTACAGCGTGTCGGTCTGGATCGAGGGCCGGGACGGCGAGCGTCGGCCCCTCAGCCTCGTGGATCCCTCGATCTCGCCCAACATCGTCGTGCGCCCCGGCGAGGCCGCCCCGGTCGAAGACCACGCCGCGCTGGTGTGGGCGTCGGGTGTCGACATCCCCGGGACCGAGCTCGGCGTGCGCCTGCGGCTCTGCCCCGTCGACGACGAAGGCAACGCGGGAGCCTGCGCGACGTACCCGGCGGACGGGACCTTCGCGGTCGCCCAGCCGGACGTGGGGGCGCTCTGCGGGCCCGGGTCCGTCGCCCCGGTCCACTGGCGCGACGACCTCGCGCTGGTGCCCCTGGGCTCCGAGGACTGCCCGATCCTGCGCGCGAACGACCCGCCGGGCTTCCAGGACTTCGCCGCCCGATTCTTCGTCGTCCTCGTGAACGAAGGCGCCGACGCGGCGGGCTTCACGGTCAGCGGCCCCGACCTCCCCGAACCCCCTCCCCTGCGGCCGCCTCCCCCCCCGCGTGACCCGGTCGCCCCCGTCGAGCCCGCCGCTCCCCCTTCCCCCTGCGGCTGCACCCCGGACCTGTTCGAAGCGGACGTGGGCGCCGCCACGCGGACCTTCTTCCTGCGCGAGGGACCGGGGGACGGGGACGCTCGCAGCGCACACCTCGCGGTGCTCCGGGCGTTCGGAGACGGGGTGGCGATCTGGGTCGACCAGGGCACGCCGGACCCGCCGTCGGCGGCGGAGCTGCAGCCCGTCGTGGACATCTACGACCTGAACATCGCGCCCCGGCTGGACGGCCTGTTCGGCGCGATCCCGGACGTGGACGGGGACTGCCGCGCCGACGTCGTGATCTCCCACCGCGTCAACGTGCTCACGGCCCTGGACGACGATCCGGCCAACGACGACCGGGTCGTCCACGCGTTCGTGGAGCCGGAGAGCGACCTCGTGGCGCGGGACGGCGCCGTGCACGCCACGTCCAACGAGGGCGAGACGATCTTCGCCGCGGCGCCCGACCCCGCGGCGCTCTGGAGCGACGGGCCCGTGCCCGTGGACGCCTGGCTCGCCGTCGATCTCCCGGGCGCCCTGGCCGTGGCCGGCGCCGAGCTGGCGAGCTGGGCGGCGCACACCGAGGCGGGCTGCTCGCTGCTCGATCCCGCCGCGCTCGACGACGCCGCGCCCCAGGCGGCGTGGCTCGACCGGGGCCTGGCCCTGCTCATCGCCGACCTGACCGGCTTCGGGTCCGTCGCGCACGAGGCCGCCTGGACCTTCCTCGACGCTCCCCACCTCGTGGACGGCGAGGCCCCCCCTTCCCTCACCGAGACCGGCGGCGGCGGCGCCTACCTGCTCGCCCGCTACCTGTGGGAGCTCGAAGGGGACGGCCTGTTCGCGGCGCTGGCTGCGTCCGCCCTGCGCGGCGCGGCAGCGGTGGACGAGCTGGTGGGCGACGACCCGGCGGCGTTCCGGCGGCGGTGGGCCACGGCGACCGCGGTCGCGGGCCTCGCGCGACCGGACGGGACGGCGCTGGTGGACGACCCGGCGATCCCGAACTTCCACCCGGCGACCACCATCGCGCTCGTCGATCCCGAGGCCCCGGCCCCCGGGGAGCCCTACGGCGCCCACGGCCACCAGCAGGGCTTCGACCCGAGGGGGGCCAACCGCACGTTCCTGGGGGGAACGACCGCCACGCCCGAGGAGATCCCCGAGCGCCGGGTCCTCGGCCGCGGCCCCGATCCCCTCGTCTTCCACCCCGACGCGCCCTTCTTCGGGACCGTGCCCCCGCGTGGGTTCACGGTCGTCGAGGTCGCCGATCTGGGGGTGCAGAGCGGATGGCTGCTGGTGCATTCCACGGGCGCGACGTTGACCGGATACGTGGTCCGGCTGCGGAACGAGCGGCCCGAGGATCCCCGCCTGCGGGTCGCGCCCCCGAGCGGGGCCCAGGACACCACCCACGAGGCCCTGGGCACGATCTCCGACGCGGGCGGCCCGGTGCGCGTGATCGCGGACGTCGACGTCGCGGCCTGGATCGCGTCGTCCACCCCCGACGGGGGCCCGATCGAGGTGCTGGACACCGACCGTTACCGGTTCTCACTGGCGGCGGCGGGCGTCGTCGCCGTGAGTCTGAATCGCCGCTACGTCGACCTGGACGAAGGCGTGGAGCTCGACGACCCCTTCCTGGCGGTCGCCCCCGCGGAGGACGTGCCGGACGCGGGCGACGGCGCGATGTGGGGGTTCGGGCCCGCCACCGGCCCCTGCGGCGACCCGAGCCTGATCGACTACCCCGCCGTGATGCCGGACTGGCTCGCGGCCCAGGCGAACCTGGTGGCCGCGACGCCCCCGGACGCGCCGTACACCGCGCTCGCGGCGGTCCCGGGCTCGGATCCGTCCTGGGGGTGCGCGCTCGACCAGGACGCGGACGGCATCCTCGACGTGGACGAGCCGAGTCCGACGACGCTCATCCACCAGATCGTCCAGCGGCAGGCGGAGCACCTCGCGGCCGACCCCGATCACTACGTCGGCGGCTTCGACGCCCTGCCGGAGCCGTTGGACGTCTCCGAGCCGTTCTTCGGGCCCGAGTTCGTGGACTTCGACAGCCGTGAGAGCGTCGGCGACGGCGAGCCGACCCGCATCCCCGCCCTCGGGCTCGGCGGGCGCTCGACCGCCTTCGGCGAGGACGCGGTGTGGGCGGGGACCCTCCCCGCGGGCGAGTACGTGATCGTCGTGGGCGCCGCGGACGGGGGGACGGGCCCCTACGACCTCGAGGTGCGCCTCCTGCCCTGAGCCGTCGCCTCAGTCCATGCGCTCCACCAGCCCGTGGAGCTCGACCCAGGAGTGCCGGCGCGCGTCGTAGACCGAGCTGGTCGGGGCGGGGAACTCGCGGTCCGCGAACGCGCCCACGGGGATGATCACCCAGCCGTCCCAGCCCTCGATCTCCCAGCACTGCGTATCCCCGCAGACGGGACAGAAGCGGAACCGGATGTGGAATCCCCCGTCGCCGACGCGCACGTACTCCGAGGCGTCGCCCTGCAGATCCACGGCGTCCCGGGCGAAGCGCGCCTGCACCCCGAACGCGCTCCCCGTGCGCTGTTGGCAGGCGAAGCAGTGGCAGACGGAGACGCGGACGGGCTCGGTCGCGCAGACGGCGCGGAGGCGTCCGCAGGTGCACGAGGCGACGTGGGCTGCGGTCATGGCCGCAGCCTAGTCGATCACCTCGCCGTCCCAGGCCTGGGAGGGGACGCCGACCACGAGCTCCTTCACCCGGCTCCCGCCCGCGGGCATCGGCATGTAGAGGGCGTCGTCGCGCCAGCCGTCCTCGCCGGTGCCCCACACGAGGCCGTGGCCGAAGAGGCTGCTGTCGCTCGACCAGTCGGCGACGCGCGCCACGTCGCTGCCGTCCGGCGATACGCGGTACAGCGAGGACGTCTCGTAGTCCGCCGCGAACAGCGATCCGCACGCGTCGAAGCCGAGGCCGTCGTGCCAGCCGTTGCCGACGCCGCGGGCGTGCAGGCGGGGCTCGCCGACGGTGTTCATGTCGTCGTCGAGGTCGAAGTAGAAGATCCGGCCGTCGTCGTCGACGGTGCCCATGTAGAGGCGCGACGCGTCCGCGTTGAAGGCGACCGTCCGCGCGGACCACTCCTCGTCGTCCTCGGTGCGCAGGAGGGTGTCCACGTCGCCGGAGTCGGGGTCGATCCGATAGGCGCCGTTCCACCCGGCCCCGTAGAGCATCCCGTCGGGCCCGAGCAGGATCGAATAGGCGTAGAGCCCGGAGACGAGGGTGCGGATGCCACCCTCGGGGGTGATGCGCTGCACGTGGCCCGACGACCACGACGACGTGACGACCAGGTCCCCGTCGGGGAGGTAGACCATCTGCTCGATCTCCCCGACGCCGGGGAGGAACACGGCGCTCTGCCCGTCGCGGGTGGCCTTGAACAGGGCGTCGGAGTCGGTCCCCAGGATGTTCCCGGCGTCGTCGAAGGCGAGCCCCTTGTAGCCCCGGGCCCCGTCGACCACCGACTCCGCCGTCGCCTCGTCCGGCACGGCGGCGCAGTCGACCCGGCCGGTCCGGCCACCGTCGGGGGGAGTGCCGTCGGGGGGAGTGCATCCGGGCAGGGAGGCGACGACGGTGGCGACGGCGAGGAAGCGGGGCGCGAAGGCGAGGCGCATGGGGACTCCTGAGGTGGGGTTTCGATGGAGAAACGCGGGGGCCCGAGATCCGGGGCGCCTTTCTTCGAGCTCGGCGCCCGGGTCGGCGTCCCGGCGTTCGAAGGGCGGCGGGCGCGGGCTTCCTCGTGGCGGCGGATGACGGCATCCGGCGATGGCTTCGGGCGGCGATCGCGGTAGGGTCCGACCCATGACTGGACGACTCGGAATGGCGATGTGCGCGGCCCTCTTGCTCGGAGGGCTCGGGTGCCCGCCGGAGGAGGCCGCCGACTGCGCCGACGACGAGGTGCTCGAAGACGGCGAGTGCGTCGAGATCGACCCGCTGGAGTTCCGGCCGCTGCCCCTCGACGGCGGCGCGGACGCGCCCGTGGTCACCAACATCAGCATCGAGTGTCGGCCCGCCTCGGAGGAGGCGCTGGCGCAGATCACCCTGACCGACCCCCAGGGGGTCGCCGACCTGGCCGGAATCGAGCAGTCGCTGCGGCTGTTCCCGGACCGCGCCGGGGAAGATCAGCCCGAGCAGCGGAACTTCGTGGTCCAGGACGACGGCAGCGTCGAGTTCGGGGCCCGGGACTACGGGACGTTCTGGTTCGCGGACTGGGAGGACGTGGAGGCGGAGAACTGCGGCGAGGCCTGGTGGCCCGCCGAGGTCGTGGTCACCGACGCGTCCGGCCACTTCACCCAGGGCCGCGTGCAGGCGCCGATCGTCCTGTGAAGAGGCTCGACTTCACCCCGACCCTGTCCCCGATCCGAACCCTGCTCGTCGCCTTCTCCCTGGCCGTCTTCGCCGTGGCGGCCTGCCCCGGGGGCGTGCTCCCGGACGACGACGACACCGGGGACGACGACGACGCCACGAACGACGACGACGCGACGGGAGACGACGACGACGCCACGGACGACGACGACGCGGTCGACCCCAACCCGTTCCCCTGCGGACGGGACCTGGAGTGCGACGCCGTGGTCGAGTACTGCTCGGCCATGGTCCCCGGCGTGGAGGGCCCCGACACGGAGTACTCGTGCGTCGCCTATCCCGAGGAGTGCGCGAGCGAGCCCGACTGCGAGTGCCTGCTCGACGAGGAGGCCGAAGGCGAGTGCACCGGGACCCCCCGGAGCGGGTTCACGGTCACCATCTACCTGCCCTGACCCGCGCTCACGGCGCGACGGGCGGAGAGCAGAGGTCGGCGAGCGCGACCCTCCAGATCTCCTGGGGCCGAGCCAGGACCTCCCCGCACCGCGCGGCCCGCTCGTCGCCTCGACCCTGCGCGGCCAGCTCGGCCAGGCGCTCCGCCTCCGCCCCCACCAGCCTCTCGAGCGACTCCTCGGTGCGCTCGGGGAGCCGCATCGGAGCGATGAGCGCCGTGTGCAGGAGCCAGGCGTCGTCGTACCGGCCCTGCCGCAGATAGAGCGCCTGGAGCATCGCCGTGCCGGGGCCGCGATCCGGCCGCAGCTGGAGGGCCCGCTCGAGGGCGGCCGTCGGGCCCTCCAGCTCCGCGTCGATCCGGAGCGCGACCCTCGCTTGGAGGAACGCGGAGTGGAGCTCCGCGGGGCCCACCTCCAGGGTCCTCCGGAGCAGCTCGGCGGCTCGGTCCCAGCGCCCGTCGGGGCCGCGCGGGTCCGACTCCGCGGCGTGGAAGGCGTGCCTGGCGGCGAGCGCGAACACGAGGGGGTCGTCCGGGGCGGCGGCCATCGCCCGATCGAAGAGCGCCTCTCGGTCCGCGGGCGACAGGCCGTCCCCCCCGAGCACCGCCTGCCCCGCGAGCGCTCGGCCGTTCTCGGGATCGCGCTCGATCACGCGATCGAACAGCTCCGCCGCCAGCTCCGGGCGCCGCCGCGCCGCGACGTGCAGCATGCCCAGCTCCGTCCCGATCTCGGCCCGCGTCGCTCGACGCACGGCGAGCTCGTGCCCCCGCTGCAGACCCCCGACCTTGAACCGGATCGCCGCGAACCGGTCGCGATGCACGTACGCCTCGAGCTGCTCCTGGAGGTCGGCGGGGCTGCGTCCGAAGGCCGCTTCGAACGCCGCGGCGTGCTCCTCCCCCCCGTAGACCCGCTCGAGGTAGTCCGGCAGCGCCCGGGTCAGCCCGGGCTCGACGTGCGCCGCGTACTGCGCGAACACCCACGCCTCGGCGTACATCGCCGCGGTCACCGTCCCGCTGCCGTGCAGCGTTCGAGCCGCCAGCACCGCCTCGAAGGGCTGCCAGAACCCCCGCTTGAGCGACTTCAGGCGTCCGTGGTTCGGTCCCCCCAGCTGCAGCGTGCCGTCCCGCTCGATCTGCAGCGTCCCCCAGTACTCCGCGAGTCCCTCCCGGAGCCACGGGGGCAGGAACGGAGTCGACCGCGCCGTCAGGTAGTGGGCGTACTCGTGAAACCCGATGTTGCGGCTCGCCTTCTTCGACGGCGAGACCATGAGGATCCACGCTCGACCGGGGCGGATCACCGCCCACCCGAGCCCGATCGAGCGCCCCGCCGCCACCTCCCCGTCGAGGCCGTACTTGCGCAGCGACCAGCCGTCGCGCAGCGCGATCACGACCACCTTCTCACCCTCGACCGGGCGCGCGGTGGGGAGCAGCGCGAGCGCGATCGCCCGGAACGTCTCGAGGTCCGACGCGAGCCCGCGGACGGACGCCCGGGACCCGTCGCCGTAGACGACGAGGTTCGGCGTCTCGACGCGCGCCCAGGCCTCGGCGAGCAGCTTCGGCGCCCCCTCCGCGCGGCCCGCCGTCGACGCCGACAGCGCGACCGCGAGCACGAACGCGAGGGCGCGCGCTACGACCGCTCCCCCCCGGCCCGAGCGTTCCACAGCGTCGCCGTGACCGCCGTGGAGACGACCACGAGCGCAACGAGCACGGCGAAGACGGTCGTCCAACCCCGCACCGCGAGCGCGCCGACCACCACCCCGCTGAGGGCCGCCCCGATCGAGCCCACGCCGTTGACGAAGCCCGCCACCCGCGCGGCGGAACGCGTCGACCCGAAGTCCATCGCGGCGGTCCCCGCGATGAGCATGTCGGGGCCGTAGAGGAGGAAGCCGCACAGGGCCAGTGTGCCCCCCACGACCAGCGTGCGCACGTCCAACCCGGCCACGACCACGTCGCGGCTCATGTCCGTGGGGAGGACCAGGAGCAGGAGGAGGGCGCCCACGAGCCCCACGAGCATCAGCACCGCGACGGGAGCCCGGCGGGCGTCGAACAACAGGTCCGACGCGAACCCGGCGACGACGATCCCGAAGAGCCCCGCGAGGGGGAAGGGCACCTGCAGATAGCCCGCCTGCTCCGAGGTGAAGCCCATCGAGCCGACCAGGTAGATGCCGATCCAGAAGATGAACGTGTAGCGCACGAACTTCAGCGAGAAGTACGCGGCGCCCAGGGCCAGGATCCGGGGCTGCAGGAGGACGGCGAGGGAGCCGCCGTCTCCTTCGTCGACCGCCGGCGACGGGCCCTCGTCGGCGAGGGGGGGCAGCCCCACGTCCTCGGGGCGGTCCCGCAGCACCGAGACGAGCACGATCCCGAGCGCCGCGCTCGCGACGGCCGGCCCCCAGAACGCCCACCGCCAGCCCCAGGAGCCGAGGATGAACGCCGCCAATCCCGTGGCGACGGCGTCTCCGACCGGGTAGTTGGTCCCCCACAGACCCATGACCCGGCCCCGCGCGGCCACCGGGAACCACGCGGTCATGGTCTTCGTCACGTTGGGCCAGCCCGCCGACTGGAACCCGCCGTTGAGGCCGTACAGCAGCCCGAACGCGGCCACGGTGCCCGCGAACCCGAGCGCCGCGCTGAGCAGGGCGGTGCCCGCGAACCCGACCGCGAGCATGCGCCTCGGTCCGAAGCGGTCGCCGAGCCAGCCGTGGACGAACTGCCCGATCGCGTACGCGGTGAGGTAGGCGGTGATGACCGGTCCGAGGTCCGCCTCCGTCCACCCGAACTCGGCGGCGAACGACGGCTGCGCGACCGCGTAGTTCTTGCGGGTCAGGTAGAGGCCCGCGTACGTCGCCCAGGTGGCGACGAAGATCACGACTTGTCGGCTGCGCAGCCCCCGCGGTGTCCCCATCTGCCCTGACGGTATCATCAGCGGCATGAGCTCCTACGAGGACTACCAGCGGACCTCCAGGCACTACGACTCGACGCGCAAGCCCGTCGCGAGCGATCGCGTCCTCGGCTGGCTGGCGCGGCACGAGCCGATCGACGGGCTCGAGGTCCTGGACGCGGGCTGCGGCACGGGCCAGTTCAGCGCGGTGCTCCTGCCCCACGTGGCCCGCGTCGTCGGCCTGGATCTGAACCCCGGGATGCTCGCCGTGGCGCGGGCGAAGTTCGAGGGCGAGCCCCGCGTGTCCCTGCACCGGGGGTCCATCGAGGAGCTGCCGTTCGACGACGACCAGTTCGACGGGGCCGTCATCAACCAGGTCCTGCACCACCTGCCGGACGACGACGCCTGGAGCCGACACCGCCGCGTGTTCTCCGAGCTGCGGAGGGTGCTGCGTCCGGGGGCATCCTTCGTCCTCAATACCTGCTCGGAGGCCCAGATCCGGCGCGGCTACTGGTACACGGAGCTGATGCCGACGCGGGTCCTCGACTCCATGGTCGCCCGCTACGCGCCCCTGCCCGTCGTCGAGGAGCTGCTCCGCGCGGTGGGATTCGACGAGGTCGAGCGCTGGGCCCCCCTCCACGGCCTCACTCAGCCCGAGCGGTACCACGAGCCCCGCGGCCCCCTGGATCCGGTCTGGCGCGACGGCGACTCGACGTGGGCGCTGCTCACCGACGCCGAGCTCGAAGCGGCGATGACGACCGTCCGACGGCTCGACGACGCGGGGGAGCTCGAGGGGTGGATGCGGCAGGCCGACGCCCGTCGCCCCGACGTGGGTCAGATCACCCTGCTCGCCGCCCGCTGAGCGGATCATCTGAGAGACTGGCGTCGTGAGCGATCGCACCGCCCTGGAGAAGCTCCGCCTCTCGCTGGTGTGCAACACCCTCGTGCTCAGCCTGTTCCTGCTCGTGGGCACGATCGCCCTGATGGACCGGACCGCCTACTACCTGGTCGTCCAGGAGGACGGCTCCTTGGAGTGGGCCACCGTCTTCGTGATGCTCCCCGCCGCCTACTGGTGCGCGAACGCGATGCTGAAGAGCCGCGACGCGGGTCGTCTCGACGCCTGGTTCTGGGCCGGGCTGTGCGCCTTCTGCATCTTCTTCGCCGGCGAGGAGATCTCCTGGGGCCAGCGGCTGATGTCCTACCAGCCCCCCGAGTACTTCCTCGAGCACAACTCCCAGCAGGAGCTCAACGTCCACAACCTGTTCAAGCAGTTCGTGCGGACGCGGTACCTCCTCCTGGGGATCCTCGTCCTCTACGGGATCCTGCTGCCGGTGCTGCGGGTGTACGTGGAGCAGGTCCGCGACCTCGCCGACCGACTCGGGATCGTGGTGCTGCCCGCGTCGATGGTGCCGTCGTTCGTGGTCACGGCGGCGTTCCTCGCGGCCTACCCGCTCAAGTACTCGGGCGAGGTCGCGGAGTGCCTGTTCGCCCTGGGGCTCTTCCTCGCGATCGCCGTGCGGGCCGACGAAGACGACCGGTCGTTCGAGACCGGCCTCCCCCTCGACGCGCGGCTCACCGCCATCGTGGCCGTCTGCGGGCTCCTCGCGGTGCTGACGCCCGCCATCATCGAGGCGATGCCGGGGCGCAGCGACGAGGCCCGCGCGGCGGTCGCCGCCGAGGAGGTCGAGGCCCTGGGACGTGACTGGGCCGTGCAGGCGGACAAGCTCGACGGGTCCCCGTCCAGGTGCGGCTCCCACATCCGACTGTTCACCTGGGTGAGGAAGCACGACCACGACGTCTTCCGACGGGGCGAGTACGCGGCGCTCGACATGGACGAGGCCCGCCGCACCTACTTCCTGGACCCGTGGAACAACCCCTACTGGATCCGCCACGAGTGCGAGGACCGGGACATCGACGGCATCTACCTGTACTCGTTCGGGCCCGACGCGCAGCGGTCCTCCACCGACCGGGCGCTGGGGGGCGACGACGTGGGCGTCGACATCGGGCCCGCGATCGAGGCCGAGTGACCGGGCTCGACTAGAAGGCGGTCCGCGTCGAGATGAAGACCTCGCCGGAGTGCTGCGGCGGCGCGATGGCGAAGTTGTCGATGATGCTGTCGGCGTCGATGCCGTCCTCGTCGATCGCCATCGTGTAGAGCCGGTTGTTCGCGAAGGTCGAGTTGGACACGCGGCCCGCGACCTCGACGAACAGCGAGTTCTGCACGTCGTACCCGTCGGTCAGGTCGTCGTACATGCCGCCCGCGCAGGTAGTCACGTCCATGGCGTAGAGCCGGCTGGACTCCCCGCCGCAAGCGTTCACGTCGGAGACGCGGGTGCTGAAGCTCATGCGACCCTCCTGGACCGACGGCTCGCCGGAGAGGCGCTCGCCGGAGCCCGTGAAGCCGTAGAAGCCGTCCGTGCTGAACAGGGCGCTGCCCGCGGCGCAGGAGGCCGGCACCGAGGGGGAGCAGCCGTACGGATCGGGGTCGGTGCGGGCGTAGAGGCCGCCGGCCTCGTCGCCGTAGTCCAGGGGGCTGCCGCTGCCGTAGTACACCTGCAGGTGGCCGGTGCGGTCGAAGAAGACGTTGGGCGGGTGGTAGATGGACCGCGACTCGTCGCCCGCGGCGGGGGTCGCGAACGTGCAGATCTGCGGCTCCAGCGGGTCGTCGGAGCGGAAGCGGATCTTGTAGAGGTAGCCGCGGGAGTCGCCCACGTAGCCCACGTCCACCGAGCCGTCGCCGTCGAGATCGGCGAGCGCGGGGCTGCCGTACAGGCCGTCGTCGGTGCCCGGCAGGTACTCGAGGAACGCGTCCTCGGCGCCGTCCTCGCTGATGAGGCCGGGCGCGGAGACCGCGAAGCCGGAGTCCGGGTAGTCGGTGGGCACGTAGGGAGACTCTTCGACGTCGTCGATGTAGAGGGCGGCCTGGGCCCAGTCGAGGGCGCTGCCGGTGGCCGTCGCCGAGGGACCCTGGGCCCCCGCGGAGGTGACGGTCAGCCAGCGCAGCTCGGCGTGGGCACCGGACGTGTCGTAGAAGGACGCGACGGCGGGGACGCCGACCGCGCGGCCCCGGCCCCGACCGGAGACCGGGTCGGAGTCCGAGCGCTCCCACAGGAAGCGGGGCGCGTCGGGGTTGGTCACGTCCACGGCGTACGTGTGGCGCGAGCCGACGCCGCCGTTCCAGATCAGGACGCGGTGCCACTCGCAGCCGCCCGCCTCGGGGACGCCGTCGCGCTCGGCGGGGGCGTACCGGGGGCCGTTGCAGCCCGGCAGGTCGGTGATGTAGCCGTCGAGCCAGACGTGCTGCAGGTTCAGCCGCCCGCCGTTGACGCGCGTCCGACCGTCCTCGTGGAGGTCGTGGACGCGGTTCGTCGCGAACTCCTCGTGGGCGGCGGGGTTCCACTTCGCCTTGGCGCGCGGGAGCACGAACCAGGACTCCGACCCCTCGCGGCCGGGCGTGTCCAGGTTGAAGCCGTGCAGGACGCCCGCGTCGGAGGCCAGGTAGACCATCCCGGCGACGTTCGCGAGCTTCGCGTGGTACTGGCCGAAGGGGCCGCGGGAGGCGCCGACCGGGGGGTCGGACGGAGCCACGACCGCGCGGCTCTCGTCGGGGTCGCCGAGCTTGGCGACGCCGCGGGTGGTCACGCCGCCGCGGAACGTCGACGTGGACACGCCCCGGAGGAAGTCGACGAGCATCTGCGCGTCGTCCGCGTCGGCGTCGCAGTCGTAGTCGTAGTCGTGCAGCAGGTTCTCGCACGACCCGTTGGAGGCCGCCGGCACCGGGTCGATCAGGAGCGACGTCAGGTCGCCCGAGGTCACGCCCGAGGCGTCGAAGGCATCGAACGACGAGTACATCCCGCCCTGAGCGGGGGAGATGTACCCCGTGCGCGCGGAGCCGGGGCCGAGCCGCGTAGGGTTGGTCTCCGCCGCCGATGCGGGGCGGGCGGCGAGGAGCTCGCCCGCGTCCCACTTCGAGCCCAGGGGGCCGGAGTGCGGGACCACGGCGCCGTACGTGGCGCTGTTCGGGTCGGCGTCGATCTCGAAGTGCAGCAGGTGGCCGGCCCGCAGGGCGGAGCCGGGCTGCGCCGTGCCGTATGCGGCGAAGAGCGCGTCGCCGCGGGGGGAGAGCGTCACGGAGCCGGGCCGCGGGTAGGCCTCCATCGCGCCGGTCATGGCCGTCCAGAGCTTCGCCTGGAGCATCCCGGGCGTGGCGACGCCGGCGTAGTAGCCGTCGGGAGAGGCGGCGACCGCGGCGTTCCGGAGAAGCGGCGCGGCGTCCTCGGAGGCGGCTTCGTCGTCCAGGAGGATCGTATGGGTCGTGACCGAGTTCACGCCCGCCACCGGAGCGTCGAACTCCCAGTAGGCGTAGGCGCTCACGTTGTCGAGGCGGCAGCGAGAGTCCTGGGCGGCGCTCCGGCCGCACACGACGTCGTCGGACAGGCTCGTGGTGGACCGGCCCGGGAGGACGTCGCCGTCCTGTCGACCGTGGTTGGTTCCGACCACGATGACCGTCACCTCGTCGCACGTCTCCGAGAAGGGGCTGCCCCAGTCGGCGTTGGTATTGGTCTGGTCGAACCAGTTGGCGACCATCCCGGAGTAGGACTCGGCGAGGGCGCGCGCCGGGCCGCCCATCTCGGGCACCTGGCTCAGGGCCTGGATCTTCTGGTCGCGCGTCGTATTGAAGCCGGCGACCGGGTGGTAGCCCGAGGCCTCCGGCCCGTGGCCGTTGGCGGTCAGGACGATGGCGATCTCGAGATCCGCGGGGGCGGCGTCGATCGCGTTCGTGAGCGCGCCGACCAGGGCGTCCCAGCGGGACGGCTGGGCGGACCCGCCGCTCCAGCGCCCCTGCATTCGGTTGCTGTCTTCGAGCAGGAAGACGAGCTTCGTGCCGGAGACCTGCGCGTCGTCGTCGTCGCCCGCGTCGTCGTCGTCGCCCGCGTCGTCGTCGTCGCCCGCGTCGTCGTCGTCGTCGCCCGCGTCGTCGTCGTCGTCGCCGGTGCCGTCGTCATCGTCGTCGTCGTCGTCGTCGCCGGTCGGGCCGCACTCGCCCACGTAGTCGCCGTGGCGCAGATGGCCCGGAACGGCAGCCTGCGCGACCACGAGCGTCTGCTCGTTGCGGCGGCCGGGCTTGTGGCAGATCGCCACGCGGTGGCCGTTCCCGCTCGAGTCGCTGTCGCTGTCCGAGTCGCTGTCCTCGTCGCAGTCGCTGTCGGCGTCGCTGTCCGAGTCCGAGTCGCTGTCCGAGTCCGAGTCGCTGTCCGAGTCCGAGTCGCTGTCCGAGTCGGAGTCGCTGTCCGAGTCCGAGTCGCTGTCGTCGCATCCGGAGCCGGAGCTCGATCCGGAGCTGCCGGAGTCGGAGTCGCTGTCCGAGTCGGAGTCGGAGTCGGAGTCGCTGTCCGAGTCGGAGTCGCTGTCCGCGTTGTTGTTGCCGTTGCCCGCCCACGCGGGGCCGGCGGCGCAGAGCAGCAGAACGGCCACGAGGGCCAGGAGTCGGTGGAGCCGGAGGGCGTCGAGGATGCTCATGCTAGTTGCAGGGGGCCGAGGTCGTGGTCGTGACATGGAGGATGCCTCCGGTGGTG
>CAZEKB010000063.1:0-13626 GCA_964512225.1 uncultured Rickettsiales bacterium
GCGTCGTCGTCGTCCACGGCGTCGTCGTCGTCCACCGCGTCGTCGTCGTCCACCGCGTCGTCGTCGTCGGTTTCGGCCGGGCAGCCGTCGGCCCCCGCGAGGGCGAGGCACGCGGCGATCAGGAGGCAGTTGCGGAAGAGGGTCATGAAGCGCTCCGGGGGCTCGCGGGGTGAGGGCGGCGAGCCGACTTTCTCGACCCTAGTCGGAGCCCGGCGTCCTAGGACCCTTCCGCGATCAGACGCCCCCCGGGGACGAGGTCGGTGATCGAGGGACCGTCCGGCAGCGGCGTCCCGCGACTCGCCATCGTGCGCTCGAGCATCGTGCGGTGCAGACGCGCCATGGCGGCCCCCGCCTCCGGCCCGTCGATCTCCTCGATGAGCCACGCGACCGCGTCGATGGTGGACATCCCCGCCGCCAGGCACTCCAGCCTCAGGCCGCCGCGGGGGGTGGCCCGGTCCGGCAGGCGGAGGCGCGGCAGCCCGCGCAGGGCGTCGTGGCGGCCCACGATCTTGCGGCACTGGGACCAGGTGCCGTCGGGGATGACGATCGTGGGGCGTCGGCCCCGGGCTTCGACCCGATCGACCCACTCCCCCGCGTCCACCGGGGCGGGCTCGTCGTCCCGGGGGGGGAACAGGATCGCCGCGTCGCCCAGGTCCGTCGGCGGATCGAACTCGCGCCCGCGCCCCACGAAGAAGGAGAGCCGCGAGCCCTCGATCCCCCGGGCGGCGATGCGGCCGGTGTTCGTGGTCTTCCAGCGCTCCGCGGGGTGCACCACGAAGACGAACCGCGCCCGGCTGACGATGTTCGGGATGGTCGCGCAGATGCACAGCGGCACGTGCATCCGGCAGGCGACGCAGCGCACGGACGCGTGCGATCGCTTGCCTCCCACGACGGCTACTCCGGCACGAACAGGTCGAGGAGCAGCGCCACGCCGAACCCGGTCCCGCGCTCGTCGGCGGAGGACGGCCCGGCGAGGTCGATGTGCAGCCACTCCCCGGCGAAGTCGCCCAGGTGCTCGGCCACGAACTGACCCGCGCAGGACGACTGGCCGTTCATGCGGTCCTTCACCGAGTTCTTGAGGTCGGCGACCACCGACCGGAACTCCTTGCGGAAGAACTCCGGGACGTACGGCAGCGGGTGGACGAGGTCGCCCGAAGACTTGCCCGCGGCCACGCAGCGGGCCTCCAGGTCGTCGTCGTTGCAGACGATCCCGGCGTGGCGCTTGCCGGTGGCGATCAGCTGCGCCCCGGTGAGGGTCGCGAGGTCGCAGATCACCGTGGGATCGAGGTGCTTGTTCGCGTAGGCGACCCCGTCGCCGAGCACGAGGCGGCCCTCGGCGTCGGTGTTGTTCACCTCGACGGTCTTGCCCGAGTACATGTGGAGGATGTCGTCGGGGCGCGTCGCGTTCGCGGCCACGGAGTTCTCGGCGAGGCAGAGGATCGCGTGGATCCGCGACTTCGCCCCGCTCTTCACGGCCGCGACGAAGGCCCCGAGCACCGCCGCCGCGCCGCCCATGTCGGTCTTCATGCCGGGCATGTTCGTCTTGCCCTTGATGCTCAGGCCACCGGTGTCGTACACGATGCCCTTGCCCACCCAGGCGAGGGTCTCCTCCGCCCCGTCGGGGTCGTGCGTGAGGACGACGAGGGCGGGCCCGTTCACGGCCGCCTTGCCCACGCCCCAGAGCCCGCCGAACCCCTGCGCGTCGAGCTCTTCGTCCTCCACGCGGACGACCGAGCAGCCCAGCTCCGCGGCCCACCGCTCCGCGAGGTCCGCGAACGCCTTGGTGTGCAGCTCGGAGGTCGGCTGGTCGACCAGGTTCTGGGCGAGGCGGATGCCCTCGGCGGCGGGGGCGAGCCGGGCGGGCACGTCCACCGGACCCGACGGCGCCAGCGACGCGATCGACACCGTGCGGTCCTCGCTCTCGGCCTCCTTGCGCGAGTAGGTGGGGAACGCCCGCGACGCCGCGCACCCGGCCGCGAAGGCGTGATCGGCCTCGTCGACGGCGAGCAGGACGGCCACGTCGCCCTTGCTCGGCGCCTTGCCCACCAGGGAAGCGACCGCGTGCGGACGCGCGGGGCTGTTGTGCCGCGAGCAGGGCTCCGGGAGCACGCCCACCACCACGCGGGAGGGGGTGCCGTCGACCCAGGTGGTGGTCGCGCCGCCCGCGTCCCCCGCGGAGACGCTCTCGAGCATCGAGGGCCAGACCGCGGCGACACCCTCGGGGAGCGCGGCGACGACGTCGTCCGCCCCCAGCCGATCGGCGCGCCCGACGACCACGAGCGTCGCGGCGGCGGGGAGGGAGTCGGAGCGGACGAAGGCGAGGTGCGTCGACATGGCGCGGACCGTAGCAGGTCCGCGCGGGCGATCGTCAGCCCGTCAGATCGTCCGGCCGGACGGCCTCGGGGGCGGGGAGCAGGCCGCAGGACGCGGCGAGCTCTCCGACCACGTCGCGGGGGTCCCGGCCCGCGGCCCGCAGCGCCTCGATCGGGGGGCTGCCCCGCCGCTTGGCGAGGCGGAGACCGTGCGCGTCGCGGAGGAGCGGCACGTGGGCGAACGTCGGCGGCGGCGCCCCCAGGGCCCGGTACAGGAGCAGCTGACGGCTCGTGCTCGCGGCGATGTCGTCGCCCCGCAGGACGTGCGTGATGCGCTGCTCGATGTCGTCGACGACGCACGCGAGCTGATAGACGGGGCCCCCGTCCTTGCCCCGCACCACGAAGTCGCCGCAGACCGTCGACGGGTCCTCCGCGCACGGGCCCTTCTCCAGGTCCGTCCAGCGCAGGACCTCGGGCTCCGCCCGGAACCGCAGCGAACACGGCCGATCGGGGTGCGTCGGCCCCTCGCGGCAGGTCCCCGGGTACACGATCTCGCCGTCCACGGCCCCCGCCGCCGCCCGGACCTCCTTGCGGGTGCAGGAGCAGGCGAAGAGGTGGCCTCCGAGCCGCTCGACCGCCCCTCGGTAGCGCTCGAGACACTCCGACTGGCGATACGGGCCGTAGGGTCCGCCCACGTCCGGGCCTTCGTCCCAGTCGAAGCCGAGCCACGCGAGGTCCCGGAGGATCGACGCCTCCGAGTCGGCCTTCACTCGCGACCGGTCGATGTCCTCGATGCGCATGACGAAGCGGCCGCCCGCCCGACGGACCTGCAGCCAGGCGAGCAGCATGGTGCGCGCGTGCCCCAGGTGGAGGCGGCCCGTGGGGCTCGGCGCGAAGCGGCCGCGGACCTCGCCGGAGGGCACGGGTGAGACGGGCGTCGGCATTTGCGCGAGGATACGGCCCGTGCCCCGCCCGCAGCGAGTCGGCCTCTTCGGAGGCTCGTTCAACCCGCCCCACGTGTGCCACCTGCTGGCGTCGCTCTACCTGCTCGAGACCACCGACCTCGACGCCGTGTGGTGGGTCCCCGTGCACCGGCACGCGTTCGAGAAGGACCGCGAGCTCGCCTGCTGGGACCACCGGCTGGCGATGTGCGAAGCGGTGGCGGACGACCACCCCCGGCTGCGGGTGGAGCCGATCGAGCGGACCCTGGGGGCGAAGTCCTACACCTACGACACGATCACGGCGCTGCAGAGCCGCCACCCGGACACGGAGTTCTCCTGGGTGATCGGCACGGACATCCTCCCGGACCTCCCTCGCTGGCACCGCTGGGCCGAGCTGCGCGACGTACTGCGCTTCATCGTCCTGGGGCGGGGGGCCCCCGTCGATCCGGCGTCCCTGCCCGACGGGGGGCGCTTCGTCCTGCGGGACTTCCACCTCCCCGACATCTCGTCCTCGCAGGTCCGCCGCGTCCGCCGCGCGGGCGATCCCGTCGACGCCCTGGTCCCCGCGGCCGTCCGCGCCTACCTCGCCGAGCACCCCGATCTCTACGCCTGAGCCCGGGCCGCACCCGCTCGTCGCCAGCCTCGCCGTGGCCGGGATCCTGCTGTGGGCCATGGCGGTGGCGACCCTCGTCGCCTTCGGGCTCGCGTTCGTCGACCTGGGGATCCCCGCGAGCGAGTTCGACTTCGCCGACGGCTCCACCTGGATCCGCTCGCGGCTGCTCGTGCTCGGCGGGCTGCAGTGGCTCTTCTTCGTGCCCGTCGCGCTGTGGATCGGGCCGCGGCTGGGCTTCGACCGGGCGTCGATCGGCCTCCTGCCTCCCGCTCGGCCCCTCCACGTCGTGGGTGGGGGCGCCCTGCTCGGCGCTGCGCTGCTGGTCGTCCCGGCGGGGCTCGGGCGAGCCCTCGGCGGGTTCGTCGAGGCGACGCCGACCTTCCACGTCGCGTCCTGGCTCGTCGCGGCCGCCATCCTCGCGGTGATGGCGCTGGGCGAGGAGATCCTCTTCCGGGGCATCCTCCTGCGGCTCTGGCTCCCCCGACTGGGGGGCCGGGGCGCGCTCGTCCTCACCACGCTGTTGTTCGCGGCGCTGCACACCGGCAACCCCGGCGTGGACGTGCTCGGGACCGTCGGCATCCTCCTCGCGGGTCTCCTCCTCGGGCTCGCGGCGCTGCGCAGCGACGGGGTGTGGTGGCCCTTCGGCATCCACCTCGGCTGGAACGCGGCCACGGGCCTGGTGCTCGGCCTGCCCGTCAGCGGGATGTCCCTGCCGTCGCCGATCCGATGGGCGCCGACGGCGGAGGGCCAGAGCCTCTGGGGCGGGTCGTTCGGGCCCGAGGCGGGCGTGCTGTTCCACACCGCGCTCGTGGCCGGGATCGTCGTCGTGGCCCTCGGCGGCCGGGCGCGGGAACCCCTATCGTGACCCCATGAGCTGGTCTCTGGAGCTGGGCCCGTTCGTGCTCGACCACCCGATCGGGCGCGGCGGGATGGGGGAGGTGTGGCTGGCGCGGCACCGGGTCGACGGCGTGCCCGTCGCGATCAAGGTCCTCACGCACGCGGGCGCGGGGGACCCGAAGTTCATCGCCGCCTTCCGGGACGAGGTGCGGGCCGTGGCCGCGCTCGACCACCCGTCGATCGTGCGGGTCTTCGACTACGGGATCGTCCCCGACCCGGCGCCCAAGGACCCCGACGGCAACGACCTGCCTGCGAACAGCCCCTACCTCGCGATGGAGCTGGTGGACGGCGGGACCCTCGACGACCTGTGCGGGCGCGCGTCGTGGGCGGAGGTGCAGTCCCTGCTGCTCGGGCTGCTCGACGCCCTCGCGCACGCCCACGCCCGGGGCGTGACCCACCGGGATCTCAAGCCCGCGAACATCCTCATCGGCCACGACATGAGGGACCTCCGCCTCGTGGACTTCGGGCTCGCCCACGCCGCCCGCGGGCAGGAGATCGGCCCCACCGTCGCCGAGACGAAGGTCCGGGGGACGCCCGCCTACATGGCGCCCGAGCAGTGGCGGGGGCAGTGGCGGGCCTCGGGCCCCTGGACCGACCTGTACGCCGTCGGCTGCTTGGGGTGGGCCCTCACCACCGGCGAGCCGCCGTTCGGCAAGAAGGGCACCCCGCAGCGGCTGGCCGAAGCGCACTGCTACGCCGAGCCCCCCGCGCTCCGGCCCGCGATCGACGTGCCCGAGGGCTTCGAGTCGTGGCTGCGCCGGCTGCTCGAGAAGTCGACCGAGTACCGCTTCCGGCGCGCGGCCGACGCGGCGTGGTCCCTCCAGGACCTCTTCGCGCCCGCGGCCCCGGACGCGGCGTTCAAGACGGATCCGTCCCGGGCCACGCTGTCGCTGGTCGAGCCGATGTCCGCCCCGTCCGAGGAGGAGGTCGAGGGCTGGACGTCCGCTTCGCACACGCTGGTCGTGGAGCCGTCCGCGTCCCGGCCCGACGGGTGGACCCGCGTCCGCACCGCGTGGCTCATGGATCGGGACGACTCCGAGCTCGCGCCGATCCCGGCGAACTGGCGCCGCCCCGCCGACATGGCCCCGCCCCGTCGCCTCACGGGCGTGGGCCTCGGCCTCTACGGGCTCCGCTCGATCCCGCTCGTGGACCGCGAAGGCGAGCGCGACGCGCTGTGGGCCGAGCTGCGCGAGGTGCGCACCGGGCGACGAGCGCGCGGGGTGATCCTCCGGGGGCCCGCGGGGGCGGGGAAGAGCCGCCTCGCGCAGTGGCTCTGCGAGCGCGCGCACGAGCTGGGCGGGGGCGGCGTCCTCCGCGCGCTGCACAGCCCCATGCCGGGGCCCGTGGACGGGCTCGGCCCGATGGTCGCCCGGGCTCTGACCTGCGTCGGCCTCGACCGCGGGGAGACCGTGAGCCACCTCGACGACCTCGCGATCGGGGGCGCGATCTCCGCCGCGGACGGTGGGACCGCTCGCCGACTTCGTATGCCCCGATCTCGACGCGAGCGACCCCGGGGCGACCCTCCCCGGGGCCCTGGAGCACCACCTCCTCATCGAGCGCCTCTGCGGTTCTCGCACCCGCGACCGCTGCCTGATCCTGTGGCTCGACGACGTCCAGTGGGGCTGGGAGGCCCTGGGCCTGGCTCGCTACCTGCTCGCCGGCAACGGCGTCGAGCTCCCGATCCTCGTCGTCCTCACGATCCGCGACGACGCCCTGGACGAGCAGCCCGCCGAGGCCTCCCGGGTGAGGGCGATCGAGGGCCTGCCGACGACCCGACGGATCGGCATCGAGGCCCTGCCCGAGGTGCACCGGAGCGCGATGGTCGACGCGCTGCTCGGCCTCGATCCGGCCCTCGCGCGTCGGGTGCGGCTCCGCACCGACGGGAACCCGCTGTTCGCCGTGCAGCTCGTGGGCGACTGGGTGCACCGGGGGCTGCTGGAGCCGAGCGAGGCGGGGTTCCGGCTCGTCGCCGACGCGGACGTGACGGCCTTCCCCGACTCCCTCCACCAGATCTGGCTGCGCCGACTCGACCGGCTCCTGCGCGATCGCCCGGAGACCGACCTGGTGGCCCTCGAGGTCGCGGCCGCGCTCGGCCTGCAGATCGCGCGGCAGGACTGGAGGGTCGCGTGCAACGAGGCGGGCGCGAACCCGTCGCCGGGGCTGGTCGACGCGCTGCTCTCCCAGCGCCTGGCGCGGCGCGAGGGCGGCGCGGCCGGGGTCGATTGGGCGTTCGTGCACGGGATGCTCCGGGAGAGCCTCGAGCGTCGGGCCCGGGAGGCCGGTCGATGGCCCGAGCTCAACCTCGCCTGCGCGCTGATGCTGGAGGGGGTGCCGGGCCTGCGGACGGCGGAGCGGATGGGGCGGCACCTCCTCGCCGCCCAGCGCGTGCGCGAGGCGCTGGCGCCCCTCGCCGAGGGCGCGCGGCTGCGGCTGGCGTCGGGCGACTACGCCCTGGCGGCGCAGCTCCTGGACGAGCGGGAGGCGGCGATGCGGGCCCTGCCCGTGCCCGACTCGGACGCGGCGTGGGCCGAGGGCTGGGTGCACCGCGCCCGCCTGGAGCGCGTGAGCGGCGACCCGGACGAGGCCCTGGCCCTCTCCCGGCGCGCGGCGAGCCTGGCCGCCCGGCTCGACGACGCCCCCCTCGAGGCGCGGGCCCTGGAGGAGGTCGCCCGCATCACGAACGTCACCGGAGACCCCCAGCGCGCGGCCGCCCTCATGGCGATCGCGTGCTCCCTGGCGGACCGCGCCGACGACGCCCGCCTCGGCGCCCAGTGTCGCCTGGGCCGCGCGGAGGTGCTCCTGCAGTGCGGGTCGCTCGACGACGCCGAGGAGGAGTTCCGGACCGCGCTCGACGCCTTCGACTCCCTCGGCGATCTCATCGGCGCCTCGCGCACCCGGCTCGGCCTCGGCTCCGTCGCCCGGGGCCGGGGGGAGTTCGTGGAGGGGCGGGTGTGGCTGCGGTCCGCCGAAGAGCTGTGCGAGCGCGCGGGGTCGCGGATCGGGGTCGCCCAGTGCAAGCACGACCTGGGGGAGAACCACCGCGCCGCGGGCGAGCCCCTCGTGGCCGAGGCGTACTACCGCGAGGCCCTGGAGGCCTTCCAGGCCCTGGGGTCCCGCGACCAGATCCACTGCCGGATCAACCGGGCGCTCTGCCTGCTGGCCCTGGGCCGGCCCGGAGAGGCCCGCGACGCGCTGGAGGTCGGCCTGTCGGAGTGCATCGCGCGCAGGCTCGTGACGATCCAGGCGGCGGTGCACGTCTTCCTGCTCCCCTGCTTCGCCGCCGACGACGCCTGGGACGCCTGGGATCAGCACCTCGACCGCGCCGAGGAGCTCCTGCGATCGACCGCGTTCACCGACCTGGACGTGGGCCTGATCGCGCGCCTCGCGGGGCAGATGGCGATGCAGGCGGGCCGGAGGCAGCGGGCGATCCGGGTGCTCGGACTCGCCCGCGCGCAGTGGGCGACGCTGGGGCGCGCCGACGAGCTCCGGGCCGTCGACGCGCTCCTCGGGCACCTTCAGTCGGCGAAGCGCTCCTGAGCGACGGCCCCGTCCTCGAGCCGCACGGCGGTGAGGACCCGCCGATGCACGCAGCCGCTGTCGAGGGCGATCAGGCCCGGCCGACGGTGGAAGCCCGCCTGCGACCAGTGACCGCACACGACGCGCTGCGGACCCACGACCGGGCTGCGCTCGAACCACGGTGAGCTGCCCTCGGCCACCGCGTCGAGACCGCCCTTGTGGCCGAAGTCCGGGGCGCCGTCGGCCGTCACCACGCGCATGGCGGTGAGGGCGTTCGCGGCGAGGGTGAGCCTGCGGGCGCCGTCCACGTCGGACCAGCGCACGTTCTCGCGGTGCTTCGGTCGCAACGATTTCAGGAACGCCCGACGGGCCTCGACGGGGCCGCGCAGGACGGCCTCGACGCGCGCGGCCTCGGCCGAAGCGTCGGCGAGCGACCAGTCCGGCAGCAGGCCCGCGTGGACGAGGACGTCGTCGCCGTCGCGGTGGAGCAGCGGGAGCCCTCGGACCCAGCCCAGGAGCACGTCGGCGTCGGGGGCGTCCACGACCGGCAGGAGCGTCTTGTCCTTGTCCCGGCGCACGACGCCGTCGGCCACCCCGAGCAGCCGCAGGTCGTGGTTGCCGAGGACCGCCACCACGCTGTCGCGGTTGCGCGTGGTCCACCGGAGCAGCTCGAGCGCGCGGGGGCCGCGGCCCACGAGGTCGCCGGCGAGCTGCACGACGTCCCGCCCGCGGCGGAAGCCGACACGATCGAGGAGACGTCGCAGCGTCTCGAAGCAGCCCTGGACATCGCCGATGGCGTAGACGGACACGGTCCGCTTTTCACAGAACCGTCAAGACCCCGTCAAGGTCCCGTGCATCGGAGTTTTCGCCCTTCCCGTGGGCGGCACGGCCGGCATATTGCCGCCGCAGCGTAGACCCCCCTCCTCCGGAGGCCCCCGTGAATCGGCTCTTCATCATCGCTCTCACCGTCGCCGTCGGCGTCGTGGTGGCCGGACCCGTGCACGCCACGAGCGTGGTCCTGCTCGACCTCGAGACCCACCTCGCGGACGCGACCGTCGTCGTCGAGGGGGTCGTCCGCCACCAGGAGATGACCCTGGACGCGCGCACCGGGCTGCCGGTCACGGACACGTCGATCCGGGTCGACGAGGTGGTGCACGGCACGGCGCCGGACACGGTGGTCGTCCGCCAGCTCAAGGGCACGGTCGGCGACACCACGACCCACTTCGCGGGCGCGGGCGACTTCGTCCCGGGCAGCCGCGTCCTGCTGTTCCTCACGTACGGCGAGGGCCGCTGGTGGCTCACCGCGCTCGCGCAGTCGCTCTACGAGGTCTCCGGCGCCGGGGCGGACGCCCTCGCGGTGCGCCAGCTCGACCAGCTGCACCTCTTCGTGCGGGATCCCGTGCTCGGGGTCGTGCCGCTCGAGGGCCACGAAGAGAAGGCGACCAGGCTCTCGGCCCTGAAGGCCCGGGTCCGCGCCACCGCGAAGGGGAAGTGAGATGCGCCTCGCCCTCGCCGTGGTCGGCCTCTCCCTCTGCGCGGCCTCCCCCGCCTTCGCCTGGGCCCCCAACGGGCCCACCTGCCCCAACGGCAACGATGCCGTGTGGCAGAGCGACACCACCACCTGGTACCTGTCGGACAAGTACAGCGGGACCAACAACTTCTACGCCGGCCTCACCAACGCGCAGGTCGAGTCCGCCATCACCGGCGGCTGGGACGTGTGGACGAACCCCGTCTCGTGCGGGTCGAACTTCACCCACACCTACATGGGGACCACGACGGACAGCGCGACCGACGGTGTGAACAAGAACATCGTCGAGTTCTTCGCGTCGACCTGGTTCAACGGCTTCGGGAGCGTCAACAGCACGATCGCCGTCACCCAGAACACCACCAGCACCCTGGGCCCCGACTGCTGGTACTCCGCGTCGGACCAGTACTACAACGCCAATACCTTCGTGTTCACGGTCAACGGAAACACCGGGGGCTGGAACACGGATCTGCAGAGCATCGCGGCCCACGAGAACGGTCACTGGCTCGGCCTCGACCACTCCACCGTCACGAGCGCGACGATGTACGCCAGCTACACCGGCGGCATCGACGATCGTGTGCTCACGGTCGACGACGAGACCGGCGTGTGCACGCTCTACCCCGGGGCGCTCGGTCCGAACGAGACCGACTGCAGCAACGGCCTCGACGACGACGGCGACGGCGACATCGACTGCGACGACAGCAACTGCGTCGCCGCGGCCGCGTGCGTCTGCGTCCCGGACGGGGCCCTGGGCTGCAACGCGTCCGTCGCGGGGACCAACCTCGGGGGGACCAACACCGCGTCGTCCTTCTCGTGCGTCACCCACCAGACCACCGGACCCGAGGGCGTGTACACCATCACCAGCCCCACGGCGGGCCAGGTGTCGGTGACCATGTCCGGGCTCAGCGCCGACCTCGACCTCTTCGTGACCACCGGGAACGGCCTGCGCTGCCTGCCCGGCAGCTGCATCGACTCGTCGGCGGCCAACGGCGCCGCGAACGAGACCGTGACGTGGACCGCGACCGCGGGCACCACCTACTACGTCGTCGGCGACGGCTACGCCGGGGCGACGTCCAACTTCACGCTCACGTCGACCTGCCCCGGCGGCGGCCCCACCACGGAGACGAGCTGCACGGACGGCGTCGACAACGACGGCGACGGGCAGATCGACTGCTCGGACTCCGACTGCAGCGGCGATCCGGGCTGCGCGGGCGGCGCCGCGTGCGCGGCCATCGGTCCCCTGACCTGCAACGGCAGCGTCGCCGGCAACACGGCGGGCAGCCCCGCCGACGTCTCGTCCTACAACTGCCTGCAGTGGTCCAACACCGGGCCCGAGGACGTGTACACGCTCACCCCCACGAGCACCGGGCCGATCACGCTCGACCTCACCGCCCTCACCGCGGACGTGGACCTCGTCGTCACGACCGACGGCGGCGGCGCGTGCGACCCCAACGGCTGCGTGGGCTCCTCCGGCGAAGCGAACACGACGCCCGAGCAGGTGGTCTTCACCGCCACCGGGGGCACCACCTACTACGTGGTGATCGACGGGTACCAGAACGCCACGTCGACCTACACGCTGGCGGCGTCCTGCAGCGGCGCCGGCCCGACCACGGAGACGTCCTGCACGGACGGGATCGACAACGACTCCGACGGAGCCCTGGACTGCGTCGACAGCGACTGCGCGAACGACCCGGCCTGCGCGGGGACGTGTGAGAACGCGGGCGAGTGCGGCGACCGGGAGGACCCGGGGGCCTGGGTCGAGTGCGACCTCTGGCTCGTGGAGAGCGACGCGGACGAGTACGCCGCCTGCTCGTGCTTCTGCGACGTGAACAACGACTGCCCGGCCGGGTGGGACTGCGTCGACATCGGCAACGGCGACAGCGCGTGCTGGCCCGACGCCAACCCCTGCGAAGAGGGCGGAGACGACGACGACGCCACCGACGACGACGACGCCACCGACGACGACGACGCCACCGACGACGACGACGACACCGACGACGACGACGACGACACCGACGACGACGACGACGACAGCGACGACGACGACGACGACGGCGGCGGCGGCAACGTGCGCGGAGGCTGCGGCCTCTGCTCCACGGTCGAGACGGGCTCGGGGGGCGGCCTCGCGCTCGCGCTCCTGGGTCTGGGCCTCGGCGTCACCCGCCGCCGTCGCGGCTGAGCCCGGTCGGCGACCTCAGCGGGGCTCGCCCAGCAGCAGGGTGCTCGGGAGCGCGTCGAGCTCCTCGGCTCCGGCGGCGTCGCCGAGGTAGGCGGCGATGAAGGCGCGCGTCCCGGGGACGACCTTCTGGGCGAGGTGCAGGTAGAGCTCGGTGCCCTCGTCGTCCCAGTGGACCTCGACGGACTTGATGCGCAGGTACCCGATGTCGCCCAGCTCGCCCCGGACGACCCCGAAGCGTACGCGCTCCGCCAGCCACTCGGGCACGCGCTGCTCGAGGCCCGAGTCGGACGGGACGCGGTACGTGCTGACCACGTGCACGGTCCGCCGCGTGTGCAGCTGGTAGGTATCGATCGCTTCGATGAAGGCGCGGACGGCGCGACGTTCGGCGCGACGGGCGAGGCTGAAGTCGATGCCTTCGGTCGCGGCTACGGGGGCGAGGGGGGCGGGGGCCAAGCCGAGCCGCTCCCGAACGCGGGACCACCATCCGGCTCCGTTCGGTTGCTCCAGCGTGATCCGGCGCTTGCCTGCGGCCATCTCCCTGCCCTTCGGGGGCTCGTGCCCCTCAGTACCCATGTTAGTGCGCCCCGGCGGGGGCTCCAAGGGTTCTGACGGGCGAACCGCCGGTCCATTCAACCGCGCGTGCGGCGCCGTCGCAGCCCGAGCCCCGCGGCGAACACGAGGAGCCAGGCGCTCGAGGCGGGCTCGGCGTCGGCCACGTCCGCCCCGCAGCTGCACCCCAAGGCGCCCACCGAGGCCCGGTTCGTGCCGCCGCCCCCGTCGGCCTCCACGACGTCGTCGTCGTCGTCGCCGCCCGGGGGATCGTCGTCGTCGTCCCCGGTGGTCTCGGAGGACCGGTCCTCCCCGTCGCAGTCCTGGTCGATGCCGTCGTCTTCGACCTCCTCGGCGCCCGGGAAGACGGAGGAGTCCGTGTCGTCGCAGTCGTCGTCGCAGGGCGTGAAGCCGTCCTGATCCAGGTCCTGATCGTCGGTGACGATGCCGTCGCAGTCGGTGTCCATCCCGTCGCAGATCTCCGTCGCGTCGGGGTTCACGGAGGCGAACGCGTCGTTGCAGTCGCCCCCGCAGGACGTCCAGCCGTCCTCGTCGGTGTCGAAGCCTTCGTCGATCTCGTCGTCGCAGTCGTCGTCGGCTTCGTTGCAGATCTCCGGCGCGCCCGGGTACACGTCGGCGTCGCCGTCGTCGCAGTCGCCGTCGCAGTTGGCCACGCCGTCGTGGTCCAGGTCGGCGTTCTCGTCGATCTCGCCGTTGCAGTTGTTGTCGATGCCGTCGCAGACCTCGGTCGCGTCCGGGCTGATCAGGCCGTTGGAGTCGTCGCAGTCGCCGCCGCAGCTCGTGACCCCGTCGCCGTCGTCGTCGAAGCCTTCGTCGTCCACGCCGTCGCAGTTGTTGTCGCCGCCGTCGCAGATCTCGGTGTTGCCGGGGTAGTTCGCCGGGTCGGCGTCGTCGCAGTCCCCGGCGCAGGGGTTCACGCCGTCGTTGTCGCCGTCGGGGGCGTCGTCGATCGTGCCGTTGCAGTCGTCGTCGACGCTGTTGCAGGCCTCCACCGCGCCCGGGTTCACGAGGACGTTGGTGTCGTCGCAGTCGCCGTTGCAGGTGGTGAAGCCGTCGTTGTCGTTGTCGAAGCC
>CAZEKB010000063.1:13726-39064 GCA_964512225.1 uncultured Rickettsiales bacterium
GCAGTCGCCGTTGCAGGTGGTGAAGCCGTCGTTGTCGTTGTCGAAGCCTTCGTCGATCGACGTGTCGCAGTCGTTGTCGATGCCGTCGCAGACTTCGTTCTGGCCGGGGTTCACGAGGGCGTTGTTGTCGTTGCAGTCGACGTCGTCGCAGTAGCCGTCGGCGTCGTTGTCCGTGCAGGCGGGTCCGGGGTAGTAGCCGATGGCGTAGTTGTCCGACAGGGACGGGCTGTTGCACGAGAACTGGAAGGTGTTCCCGCCCCCGGACGTGCCCACCGTGGCGTCCCCGCCGTTGTTGTCCCCGCCGGGATCGCCGAGATCCACGTCCTGGTAATGGAACTCGATCGCGCCGTCGGACTCGTGCAGCTGCACCTGGAAGCTGGCGTTGCCCGTCTGCGCGTAGTTGCTCATGAGCCACCACTCGGCGATGAACGTGCGGTTCGGCGCCGTGCCGACGTTGCCGTAGTAGACGGTGCCGCCCGAGACGGGGTTGAAGTCGTCCCAGAAGGGCGCCGCGATCGGGGCCTGGGAGGACAGCGAGCAGGTGTTGATCCAGGTGAGGGCGCCCGCGAACGTGCCGAACGTGATCGCCCCGTTGCTGTGGATCTCGACCTGGCTGTAGTTCGTCCCGTAGAAGGGGAAGGACCAGCCGATCGAGACGACCTGGGAGTCGTCGTCGGTGAGCGTCGTGATCGAGGTCGGCGCGTAGATGTAGTTGTAGATGGGACCCGTCGGCTCGTTCGAGTCCATCCAGCTGTATCCGGCCGCGTCGGGCCCCCCCGAAGAGGCGCCGGCCGACCCGGGCGCGAGGGCGACGAGGGTCGCGGCGAAGAAGAGCGTTCGAACGATGGACGGAGACATGGCCGGAGGCACCCTAGGCCGCCTGCGCGCGTGAGCCAAGAGGGTTTCGCCGGCTGGTCACGAGAGTGACCATGCCCACTGGCGAGACGCACAACGATCGTTCAGCGCGCCGCCTCGAAGATAAGATCGGGTCATGTCTGCTCGCCTCCCGGTCTCCGCCTTCTTGCTCGCCTCCCTGCCCGCGGTCGCCCTCGCGGGCTCCCAGGTCTGGACGCTCGGCACCCCCACCGACTACGCGTACGACCCCGCCGAGATCTCGGTGTCCGGGGGGACGGCCTCCCTGATCGACGGATCCTTCGGCGGGGGCGCCGACGGCAACCTCGTGGTCGCGGGCGCGACGATCGATCTGAGCACGCACACGAGCGGCGCTCGGACCGTGCCGGACGGCGCGAGCTGGACGATCTCGAGCGCGCTCGCCGCGGGCGCGACGTCCGTGCCGCTCGACGGCTACGTCGGCGGCTTGGCGGCGGGCGACGAGCTCCTGCTGCTCGTGGTCTCCGCCCCCTCGGCGCCCGCGGACGCGGGCACCTGGGACACCACCGCCGTCGTCTCCATCGCGGGCACGACGGCCACCGTCGAGCCCCTCGGCGCCGCCTTCGACGGCACGGCGCACGCGGTCTTCGCCCAGCGCGTGCCCCACTACGCCGACGTGACGGTGACGGGCGGCGGCGCGATCACCGCCGCGGGGTGGGACGGCGACGTCGGCGGCCTCGTGGCCTTCCGGGCGTCGGGCACGCTGACGGTCGACGCGACCTCGAGCGTCACCGCGTCCGGTCTCGGGTACCGCGGGGGCGGGGCGGGGACGCCGGGCTCCGGGGGCGGCGGCGGCGAGTCCTACACCGGCATCGACGGCAACGGCGGCGCCCCCACGAGCAACGGAGTGGGCAGCGGCGGCGGCGGCGACGGGCCGGGCACGAGCTCGGGCTCGAACGGCGGCCCCGGCGGCATCGGCGCGGGCGGGGGCGGCGCGGACGGCACGGCCAACTCGGACGACGGCGCGGGCGGCGGGGGCGGCGGCTCCCACGCGGGCGGCGGCGGCGGCGGCAGCGGCGGCGCGGGCTGCAGCACGTCGGGGTCCGGCGGGGCGGGCGGCGCAGCGGGCGTGTTCGCGGGCGGCGGCGGGCGGTCGTCGTGCCCCGGCGGCAACGGCGGCGCGGCGGGCAGCGCGGGCGCGGCGGGCAGCCTCTGCTACGAGGGGCCGAGCGCGCAGCCCGGGCAAGCGGGCACGACCGGCCTCGGGGGCGGCGGCGGCGACTCCTGCGGCAACCACTTCGGCGGCGGAGGCGGCGGCGGGGGCGCGATCTTCGGCGACGCCGACCTCCTGCAGATGTTCTTCGGGGGCGGCGGCGGGGGCGGCGGGGGCTCGAGCTTCGGCGTGAGCGGCGGCGCGGGCGGCGACGGCGGCGGGAGCGTCTTCGTCTTCGCGCAGACCGCGGCGGTGGCCGGGACCGTGGCCGCGAACGGCGCGGCGGGCGGCGCCGTGAGCCAGGGCAACCGCGGCGGCAACGGCGGATCGGGCGCGGGCGGATCGGTCCGGCTGTCCACGGGCACGCTCACGCTCTCCGGGTCCTTGTCGGCGGCGGGCGGCGGGGCCGTCGCCTCCGGATCCAACGTCTCCGGCGGCGGCGGCGGCGGCGTGGGGCGGGTCCGCGTGGACGCCGCGTCCGTGAACGGCGTCGCCTCCACGGCGGGCACCTTCACGGCGGAGATCGACACCTACGCCACGATCCCGGTGGGCTCCACCAACCCGTCCGCGACCTCCTTGCCGGCGACGTCCGACGTCTGCGCGGTCGTGGTCGCCGTCCCCGCGACGACCGTCTGGGCGGGCTTCACGACCACCGAGGCGGGCACCGGCGCGGTGACCTACACGCTCTCGGCGGGCGCGGGCGACCAGTACTGGGACGGCGCGGCGTGGTCGCCGTCGTCGGGCCCCGCGGACTCCAACCCGGCCTCCGTGGTCGCCGCTCAGATCGGGTCCTTCCCGGGGGCGACGGTCACCTGGTGCGCCCACCTCGACGGCAGCTCCGGGGCCCCGATCCTCGACGACGTGACCATGGTCTGGGACGACGCCCCGACCGCGGACGCGGGCGGCCCGTACAGCGGCGACGAGGGCTCGGCGATCCCGCTGACCGCGGCGGCGTCCACCGATCCCGAGGGCCCGCTCGCGGCCTGGGCGTGGGACTGCGACGCCGACGGCACGTACGAGACGCCGGCCGCCTCCGCGACCTCCGGCGCGTGCACGTTCCTGGACGAGGGCACCTACACCGTCGGGCTCCAGGTCACCGACGCGGCGGGCCTCTCGGCGACGGCGACGGCGACCGTGACCGTCGCCAACGTCGCCCCGACCTTCACCGGCGCCCCGCCCGCGACGGCCGCGGAGGGGGTCCTGTACTCCTACCTCCCCACCGTCGTCGATCCGAGCGTCGACGTCCTGACGTTCTCCCTCGGGGCCTCGGCCCCGGCGGGGATGACCCTCGACCCGTCCACGGGGCTCCTGGAGTGGACCCCCACGTTCGCCGACGCGGGCACGGCCTCCGTCACGCTCACCGTGGACGACGGCGACGGCGGGACCGCGGTCCTGACCTGGACGATCACGGTCGGGTTCGTGGACGACGACGCCGACGGCATGCCCGACTCCTGGGAGACCGCCAACGGCCTCGACCCGACGGACCCGACCGACGCCACGGGCGATCCCGACGCCGACGGGCTGACCAACCTGGACGAGTACCTCGGCGGGACCGATCCCAACGCCTACGACGGCCCCGGCCTGCCGACGCTCGTCGACCCCGTGGGCGGCGCCGAGGTCGCGGATCACCGGCCCGACCTGACGTGGACGGACGCGGTCGACCCCCAGAACGAGCCGCTCACCTACGACGTCGAGGTCTACGCCGACGCCGCCATGACCACGCTGCACACGTCCTTCGCCGACGTCCCCGGGGCGGGCACGACGAGCGTGACGGTCGACCTCCCCCTGGCCGAGAACGCCGACGCCTTCTGGCGCGCGCGGGCCGCCGACGCCGCCGTCGCGGGCGGGTGGACGGCGCTCGAGGACTTCTTCGTCAACGAGCTCAACGAGGCCCCCGACGCCCCGGTCCTCCTGTTCCCGGTGGGCGGCGAGACCGCCGCCACGACGGCCCCACGGATGCAGTGGAGCGCCGCGACCGACGTCGATCGCGACGACGTGTCGTACCGGCTGCGGCTATGGGACGAGGACTTCGTCACGATGCTCGACGAAGTGGACGTGCCCGCGGGGTCCGGGCAGGAGTGGACCGCCGCGCCCGCGCTGGACGAGGACCGCGTCTACGGATGGGAGGTCCAGGCCATCGACGAGCACGGCCTCGAGGGTCCCTTCAGCGCCCGGGAGACGTTCTTCGTCTCGACGTCCAACGCGGCGCCCGGTGCAATCGTCTGGAACGCCCCCACGGACGGCGACGAGGTGGAGTCGGCGTCGCCCGAGCTGGTGGTGAGCGAGACCACGGACCCCGAGGGCGGAGAGGTCACCTACCGGATCCGGCTGGACCTGGTGGAGTCGTTCGACGGGCCCGAGCTGATCGAGGGCACGGCCACGGCCTCCGGCGCGGGCGAAGCGACCTGGGACCTGGCGGCCGACGGGGTCGAACTCCGGGACGACCTGGATTGGTTCGCGTCCGCCCGCGCGGAGGACGAGGCGGGCGTCGGGTCCGACTGGACGACGATCTCCTTCTTCGTCCGCGGCGACAACGATCCGCCCCACGTGCCCGCCCTGCTCGCGCCCGAGGACGGCGCGCAGCTCCCGTCCTCGCCGGTGTTCGTGGTCGCGCACGCCGAGGACCCCGAGGGCGATCGGGTGAGCTACGAGATCCTGCTGGCGGCGGACCGGGAGGGGGAGATCGTCGTCGCCCTGAGCGACGCGCTCGCGCCGGGGGCCGGCCCCGAAGGGACCGCCGATCAGACGTCGTGGCTGCCCGCCGTGGACCTCGGCGAGGCCGCCTGGTGGACCGCCCGCGCCGTCGACGATCGGGGGGCGGCGTCGGCGTGGGCCGAGCCGCGCTCGCTGGGCGCCGGGGGCGTCGATCCGCTGCCCGATCCCGACGACGACTCGTTCGTCACGGGCGGCCCCGACTGCGGCTGCGGATCGTCCCTCGCGGAGGCCGACACGCCCCCCGTGGGCCGGCTCCTCGCCCTCGCCGCGCTGGTCGCGTGGAGACGACGCCGACGAACGCCAAGCACGCCTTGATCGGGGGGTGGGACGACGGTATGACGCGGCCCCCGCGCCGTCCCTGCCGCCACCGAGCCCCCGGAGTCCCGATGTTCCCCCTTGGTTTCGAGCCCGAAGCCCTGTCGGAAGACCACCTCGCGCGCTTGCGCGGCCTCCGCGCCGAGTGCGCCGGCGACGCCCTCGCGATGACGACTCTCGCGGGCTGCGGCCACCCCGGCGGCTCGCTGTCGTCGCTCGACTTCCTGATGCTGCTGTACGCGAACTGCCGCATCGATCCCCAGGACGTGCACGCCCCGGATCGGGACCGGATCATCGTGTCCCACGGACACATCTCGCCCGGCGTCTACGGCGTCCTCGGGAACTTCGGCTTCGCGGACCGTCGGGACATCGTCCGGCGCTTCCGACGCTTCGGATCGCCGTACGGCGGCCACGTCGAGATCTCCGTGCCCGGCGTGGAGTGGAACTCCGGAAACCTGGGCCAGGGCCTCTCCGCGGGCGTGGGCTCGGCGCTCGGCGCGCGCCTGTCCGGGGCGGACCCGACGCTCGATCTGCGGGACCAGACCGGGTCGAGCTACCGGGTGTTCGTGGCCATGGGCGACGGCGAGCAGCAGAAGGGCCAGATCTCCGAGGCGCGGCGCCTCGCCGTGAAGTACGGCTGCAACAACCTGATCGCGATCGTGGACGTCAACCGCCTGCAGATCGGCGGTGAGTGCGACGACGTCATGCCCCAGAACATCCGCGCGGGCTGGGCGTCCGACGGCTGGAACGTGCTCGAGGTCGACGGTCACGACATCCCCGCCCTGTACGGCGCCCTCCGCGCCGCCTACCGGTACGACACGCAGCGGCCGGACCGCCCCACGGTCGTCCTCGCGAACACCATCATGAGCAAGGGCGTGCCCTTCATGGAGGACCTCGCGAAGTGGCACGGCAACGCCCTCAAGCCGGACCAGTGCAAGGAGGCGATCTCGCACCTCGGGGCGGACATCGACCTCGACGGCCTCGCCGCCGAGCGCGCGGCGCTGCCCGAGGAGCCCCTGGGGCATCACTTCCCCACCTTCGACGTGCCCGAGATCGTCGTCGGGCCGCCGAAGGTCTACTCCGCGGAGACGAAGACCGACTGCCGCTCGGCCTACGGCGCGGTCATGCAGGACGTGGCCGAGCGCAACAACACCGACTCGGTGAAGGTCGTGGCCTTCTCGGCCGATCTCGAGGGCTCGGTGAAGCTCAACGGCTTCCACGCCACGTCGCCCGCCGCCTTCATCGAGGGCGGCATCATGGAGCACAACAGCGCCACCGCCTCCGGGCGGCTCTCGCGCGACGGCTACCAGGTCTTCTTCAGCACCTTCGGCATCTTCGGCGTGACCGAGGTCTTCAACCAGCAGCGGCTCAACGGCTACAACCGCACCAACCTGAAGCTCGCGTGCACCCACTGCGGCACGGACGTGGGCGAGGACGGCCCGACCCACCAGGTCGTGGACTACGTGGGCCTGCTCCGGTCCACGTTCGACTGGTCGATCCACGTGCCCGCGGACTCGAACCAGTGCGATCGCCTCGTGCGCTGGGCGGCGCCCGCCGCGGGCAACCACTTCATCGGCATGGGCCGCAGCAAGTGGACGCCCATCACGAAGCCGGACGGCACGCCCTTCTACGACGGGACCGTGGGGTACACGCCCGGGAAGGCGGACGTCCTGCGCGACGGGGACGACGGGGCGATCCTGGCCGTGGGACCGACCGTGCGCTTCGCGGTGGCGGCCCACGACGCGATCTTCGGGGCCACGGGCAAGCGGGTGCGCGTCGTGAACATGGCGAGCCTGCGACCGGTGGACGCGGACGCGATCCGCGCGGCCGCGGGAACGGGGTACATCCTCACCTGCGAAGACCACCACCCGGACACGGGGCTCGGCGGGATCGTCGCGGGCGTGCTCGCGGACTCGGCCGTCGCCGTGAAGCTCGAGCGGGCGGGCGTGGATCAGTGGCCCATGAGCGGCAAGCCGGACGACATCTTCGCCGCGTACCGCTTGGACGCAGCGGGGCTCGCTGCCCGCGCGATCGCCGCCCTGTCCTGATATACAGCCTCCACGGAGATCCCCAATGAGCGTTCGAAGCCTCCTGTCGCCCCTCGTCATCCTGTCCGCCGGCCTGCTCGGATCGGTGGGCCTCGTGGCCGCGGGCTGCCCCGTGTCCGACGACGACGACGACTCCGGCGTGGACGACGACGACGACGCGGTGGACGACGACGACGCGGTGGACGACGACGACGCGGTCGAGTTCGAGGGCACCCTCACGGCGACGGTCGAAGACCCCGACGGCAACCCGATCCCCGACTTCAAGGTCACGCTGTGCGCGGAGGTGTGCGTCGACGCCGACTCGGACGAGAACGGCACGATCCTCTACACCAACGTCGCCCCCGACCTGTACGTGCTGGAGAACCTCTTCGCGCCGGGCGGCGACGACATCACGAACTGGAGCCGCTTCTTCGTATTCGTGGAGGTCGCGGACGGCGAGCAGGTCGTCCTCGCGGACCCGCTGGTGGTGCCGCGCATCGAGGACGCCCGGACGGACCTGTCGGGTCCCCAGTCGATCGATACGACCGTCGGCCTCACCGGCGTCCGCTTCGACGCCGACACCGTCGAACCCAGCCTCTTCGCCGCCGACTCCATCTCCTTCGGCGCGGCGGCGGTCCCCGAGGGCCGGTGGCCGACGCCCGGCGAGGGCGCGATGCCCGCCGACTACACGATCCACGGCGCGTGGGCGCTCACCGTGTGGGACCAGATCGAAGAGGACGGCTTCCAGGCCACGGCGACCCTGGCGGCCGCCATCCCCGACGGGCGCACGCCGCTGTGGATCACGGCCGACTACGACCTCGCCGTGTTCGACGGCCTGTGGCACGAGGACCCGGCCGCGTTCGAAGGCGACGACCGCACGATCGTGAACACCGACCCGACCAACGGCCTCGACCGCACGACGCTGTGGATGGTCGCCTCGCGGCCCGAGTAGCCCCCCGAGGAGGCGCGTGACGCAGCCGAAGCACGCCGCCCTCGACCTGCACTGCCACTCGACCGCCTCGGACGGGCTGCTGAGCCCGACCGCGATGGTGGGATCCGCGCACGCCAAGGGCATCACGCTGTTCGCCCTCACCGATCACGACACGCTCGGGGGCGTGGACGAGGCGACGGAGGCCGCGGACGCCGTGGGCATGCGGCTCGTCCCCGGGGTCGAGATCTCCACCCGATACCGCGGGCGGGGCCTGCACCTCCTGGCCTACTTCCGGGATCGCGAGTCGATCCCCCGAGGCTTCCGGGAGTTCCTGAACGCACGACGCGAGGCCCGCGAGGCGCGACTGCTCCGCATCGCCGAGGCCCTGGCGCGCTGCGGGGTGCAGCTCGACGTGGACGGCGTGAGGGCGCGGGCGGACGGCGCCGTGGGGCGCGCGCACGTGGCCCGACAGCTGGTGGAGCAGGGCGCCGTAAAGACGATGCAGGAGGCCTTCAATCGCTGGATCGGCCGCGACGGGCCCGCCTACGTGTCCTCGGAGGAGCCCGACGTGGCCGACGTCATCCGACGCGTCGCGGCGGCGGGCGGCGTCACGTCCGTCGCCCACCCCGCCGACGCCGACCTCGGCCGCGTGCACTTCGAAGAGCTCCAGGCAGCGGGGCTCGACGCCATCGAGGTGGTGCACGGCTCCGCGGGGGGCCCGCGCCGGCGCAAGTACCGGAAGATCGCGAGGCAGCTCGGGCTGCTCAAGACCGGGGGAAGCGACTGGCACGGCGTGGGGCCCGAGGGGCTCCTCGGCGGCGTCCGCCCCGAGCGATGCATCCCCCCGGAGTGGCGAGAGGCCTTCGAGCAGGCGCTCGAGGACGCCGCTCGGCGCCGGTCGGCCGCCGCGATCACCATCCACCGCTTGCCCTCGGGAGGGGCGGACACGCGGGATCGATAGCACTAGGGTGACGGGGATGCGCATCCCGCTGCTCCTCCCGGGCCTCCTCCTCCTCGTCGGCTGCCCCGAGCCCGCCCCGACCGACGACGACGACGACGACGACGCGGCCGACGACGACGACGACGCGGCCGACGACGACGACGTGTTCGACCCGGGCCCCGAGCCCACGACGCCGCTGGTGCCCGTCGCCGGGGAGGTCACGATCATCCAGCTCGAGCTCGGCCCCACGGGGCTCGGCGAGGCGGCGATCGTGGTGGGTCCGGACGGCTCGCTCCTGCTCATCGACGTCGGCGGCTCGTCCCACGACGACGACGTGCGCGAGGCGATCGAGGAGCTCAACACCCTGCACCTCGTCCCCGCCCGCGGCTTCCCGGCCCGGGATCGACTCCAGGTCGAGTGGATCCTGCTCACGCACTTCCACGGTGATCACGTGGGCGGCTTCGAGCACCTGGCGCTCGACGACGACCCCGTCACGATCGTCGACGGCGTGATCCACCGGGGGTTCGTGGACGTCGGTCCCGCGGCCAACGAGAACGACGTCGAGGTGCTCGCCGAAGCGCTGGAGGGCTCCCTGTCGGCCGTGAACCGACCCTTGTGTGTATCGGGGAGCTGCCCCGGGCTGTGGGACGGCGACCTCGCGGTGAACGACGACGCGGGGCCGACGCACGTCGATCTCGGGGACGCGCGCGTCGACATCGTGGCGGCGAACGGGCACGTCTCCGACGGCAGCGGCGCCGCGTGGACGGGGGGCGTCGCCATCGGGCTGGACGACGGCGGGATGGAGAACGCCCGGTCGCTCGTGGGCGTCCTCTCCCACGGCGCGTTCCGGTACCACTTCGGCGGCGACCTGACGGGCGAGGGCACGACCGACGAGCCGGACGTGGAGTCGGTGGTCGCCGAGGTCGCGCGGGACGCGTTCTACGGACCGCTCGGGGTGGACGTCGCCCACGCGCACCACCACGCGCGGGACTCGAGCTCCAACGCGGCGATCGTGGACCTGCTGGCGCCGGACGACGGCCGGGATCGCAACGTGGTCGCCGGGGTCGGGGAGCTGTACGCGGGGTCCCCGGACGAGGACGTCGTGGAGGCGTGGACGGACGGGGGGCGGCTCGGCACCGGCCGGTTCTGGTCCACGCGGCGGGCGTTCGGGGGCGCGGACCCCGACGACTACGAGGCGCTCACGATCGCGAACGGGCCGGTGATCGTGCAGACGATCGACGGGGGCCGCGGGTACCGGGTCCAGGCCGCGGGCGACGACCTCGAGTCGGCCGCCTGGCGCTCCGTCCGATGATGCTCGCGGGGGGCGATCAGCCCACGAACGCGGTGATGTCGTCCATCGACGTGATGAGGGTCCCGCGCGGGTGGTCGCGGAGGTAGTCGACCTCGTAGGGGGGCGTGAACTGGTTCGCGCACAGGCCGACTCGGCCCCCGAGGGCGAGCGGAACGCAGAGGTCGAGCTCGAAGATGTCGCCCACCACCACGACGTCCTCCCAGCCGAGGCCGGCGTTGGCGCGCAGCCGGTCCAGCGCCTCGAAGTAGAGGCGGCGACGCAGCAGGACGGGGCGCGGGAGGTTCGGGATGCTCATGCGCTCCGGGAGGCCGTCCCAGCCCGGCTCGACCACGTACTTCTTCGCCGAGCCGAACACGCGGTCGACGAGCCAGTCGAGCTCGCGGTCGTCGTCGCCCTGGGCGGCGAGCGCGCGGATCTTGTTCTGCACCGGCTCGGTGTGCGAGTTCGTGATCACGTACGTCTCGGTGCCGCGACGGGACGTCAGGAAGTCGCGCGCGCCGGGCTTGAAGGCGATGGCCGACTTCCCGTAGTTGTACTTGTACATGATGTTGTCGAGGAGACGGTCGCGGTCGTCGAGGTCCTTGAACACGCCGCAGGCGTCGAACACCTTGCGCGCCACCGGCATGATCCGCAGGTAGGGGTCGACGGCCGCGGGGGCGACGATCTCGCCGCCGAAGACCCAGCCGAAGCCCGCCACGTCGCTCTTCACCTCCTCCTCGAAGCGATCCGCGAGCGCGCGCGTCTCCTCCAGGCTCCGTCCGCAGAGCATCGCCAGGTCCTCGAGGTAGCCCTCGCGGAAGGGGGCGCCCTCGGCCTCGGCGTCGGTGAGGGTGCCGTCGAAGTCGAGTACGAGCAGGGTCACGGGGTCTCTCCTGGGGTCGGCGCCGGGGGGGCGCTCGGAACGGGGGTGTCCATCGTGCGGACGAAGGTCTCGATCGCGGCGCGGTCGGCTTCCTGCTGGGGGCTCCCCTCGCCCGCCGGGGGCAAGCCGGCGAGGAAGTCTTCGACCCGCAGGAGCAGCGATCGGCGGGCCGCGTTGTGGGCTCGCTGCCCCGCGACGGCCCGCTCGCGCTCCGTCGCGACGGCCTCCTGGGCGAGGATCGCGAGCCGCCGCGCCTCCTCTTCGGCCTCCGCCGCCGCCTCCACCGCCTCGGCCTCCGACTTCGCCTGGTCCACGGCGGCCTGCTGCAGCGCCCGCGCCCGCAGGATCGGCTCCGGCTCCTCGCCGAACTCCGCGCCGTACCAGGCCGCGAACGCCTCCACCTGAGCGGACGCCGGATCGAGGGCGGCGGGGTCGCCGAGCGAGGCCTCCACGCGCTGGGTGAGGAGATCCGCGAAGACGTCGGCCAGGTCGCCCAGGTCGCCTTCGAGGGGGGGCGCGTCGTCGCCCAGGGCCCAGGGCACGGGGGACCAGGCGGCGGCCGCTCCGTCCGGGGTCCAGGGATCCCAACCCCAGGGCGCGAAGACGCCGCGCTCCAGCGTCGCGCCCGCCTCCCGGGGCATCAGGCGGTATTCGTCGTGGTGACGCCAGGCCGAAGCGAGCATGAGGACGGCGATGAGCAGGACCGCGGCCGCGCCCGCCCGCGGCACCCAGCCGAAGAGGGCCTCTTCGGGGCCGAATGGGGCGTCGTCGGTCACGTGGGGCAGCCTACAGCAGACGCCCGGCGGGGCGGCCGCGGGCGGCGACGGATACACTCGCGCGGATGCCCCTCCCCCTCGCCGACGCGACCGACGCGATCTCCCCCGAGGAAGAGTCCGGCGAGCTGTACACGCGCGAGGGCAGCCCCTGCTCGACGTGCACCTGCTCGTTCATGACGATGCGCGGCGGGGCGGGCACCGCCCCCGGCTTCGACGTGGGGGCCGGGCTCACGCTGCGGGTGTGTCGCCAGGGCCTGGACCCGGTGGTGGCCGACGAGGGCACCGACCGCCTCTGGTGCGACCACTTCGTGAGCTTCTCCGAGATCGTGCCGATCCCGCCCGACGACCTCGACACGCTGCAGCAGGAGTGCAGCCGCGGGTTCCTCGGCGACCTCGCCCAGGGCGTCCGCCCGGTCCCTCGGCAGGTCGCCGATCTGCCCTGGTACGACCGCGGGTTCCGGGAGGGCTGGCTGCCCCCGCACCGCATCGAAGAGGAGCCTCCGCGGGAGGGCGATGCCCCCCGAATTCGAGGGCCGTGGGACCAGTTCGTGGTCGTGGGCACCACCCCCGCGTACGGCGACGGCCACACCCCCGCGCGGGCCCGCTGCGTGCTGCAGGCGAAGGACCGCCGCTCCTACCTGCTGTCCCCGCCGCCGGACCGAGAGGGCGTCGCCGGGACCCCGAAGGCGCACACCTGGTGGGTGGGCCAGGTCGCCGCGGGCGCGGCCGTCCCCCTCGAGGCGCCGGTGGCCGCGCGGAAGCACCACGAGATGCTGATCCTGCGCGGCGGCGACCGCGTGCTCGAGCCGCACGCCTACCTCTACGCCCCCGACGACACCCTCGAGTCCGCCCTCGACGACATCGCCGACGGGCAGCTCGCGGCGGCGCACGCGGCCCTCAAGTACGACAACTCCGTGGTCGCCGACCTGTGCATCCGACGGGGCCTCAAGGCGCGCCCGGAGCACGCGGGCCTGCGCGCCCTCCGGGATGAGCGCGCATGAACGCTCAGCGCCTGCGGGCCGCCCTCCCCTACGCCCTCCCCGCTCTCGTGATCGTCGCGTTCGTCGTGCACCGGGTCTTCGTCGCCCTCACGGCGGGCGACCTCGTCTATCCGATCGAGCCCAGCGAGGCGAAGAACACGCAGATCGCGTGGGACCTGATGACGGGCCGGTTCGGCGAACACGGCTACGAGCTGCGGTCCTACATCGCCAACTCGGGCTCCGTGCACCACGCGTCGTACAGCAGCACCGCCCTCGTCTACTTCGCGGTGAGCAAGGTCACGGGGTTCACGCTGCTCTCGGTCCGCCTCGTGCCGCTGCTGTTCTGGACCGGCGCGCTCGTGCTGTGGCTCGGCCTCCTCGTGCGCCTGCTCGGCACCGCGACGGCCACGCTCGCGGGCGTCGGGCTGTTCCTCGTGCCCACCCTGTTCATCGGCTTCCAGCTCACCTTCCTGGGCTGTCACTCGGAGTCGGTCCTGCCCCTCACCGCGCTCATCGCGGCCTGGATGTTCTGGACGGCGCACGACGGCTCGGACTGGCGACGCTGGGCGATCCTGGGCGTCGCCGGCGGCTACTGCGTGATCTTCAGCTACCTGCTGTGGCCCATCGTCGGGCTCCTGCTCGCGGTGTCGCTGCTCCCGCCGCGGCCCCGGGGGGACCGCCGCGCGTGGCTGGCGTTGGCCGCGGGGTTCGCCGTGGGGCTGTGGCCGCTGTGGCTGATCCTGGTCCTCGACCACCGCGCCCTCACCGTGTCGATCACCGAGCAGCAGGACACCACCCTCGTGAACACCGCCATGGGTCGCGGCCAGGGCTTCGAGGCGTTCACGTCGGCGTGGAAGCAGAACCTCCCCTACGGCCACAACGACTACTGGAAGGCCCAGAACACGGCCGGGGCGATGCACGGCGGCGCTCAGTTCGAGGACCGCGCGTACCGGCTGCTGGTATTCGGACCCCTGCTCCTGCTGCCCTGGGCGCTCACCGAGAAGCGCCCGCTCGTGCGCAAGCTGGCCACGCTCGTGGCGATCGTGCCGCCCATCACCTACACGTGGCTCGCGTTCGCGTCGCCGTGGAAGCCGCACATCCCCGTCCGCTACTTCGTGCCGTTCGCGCTCCTGGGCTTCAGCGCCCCGGCCGTCGGGATCGGGCTCGCGATCGAGCGCTGGAAGGGGGGCGCGCTCGCCCGCGCGTCGGCCGTGGTCCTCGCCCTCGCCTGCGGCGGCGCGCTCCTGTGGGTCGCGGGCCCCCGGATCGAGGAGGCGAAGGCCGCCGTCCGCATGGACCGGCTCGACGCCCTGCAGGAACACCGCTACGTCACCTACTACAACCTCGGCATGGGCAACGTGTGGCCGCAGCAGGCCCCCGAGGTGAACGACCTGCTCGACGTACGCACCGCCCAGGGCGACCCCGAGGGCTTCTTCGGCCTGCAAGCCGCGCTGTGGGGCTCCGGAGGCCAGCGGCTCGGCCTCGGGCTCGGCAACTGGGACCCGCCCGAGTACGTGTGGGACGCGATGCGGGGCGGCATCTCGGAGTGGCACGAGCGCCAGCAATGGAAGCCGGTGGAGGAGTGGGAGAGCCCCCCCAAGGTGGCCACCAACATCGGCTGGGGCACGGGGATTCTCACCGGGTGGGACGCCGCCGCCGCGGCCCGCATCGCCGCCGACGCGGCCGCGTCGAGCGACTGGCCGACCGTGCTCGCGTGGGAGCGGTTCTGGGAGGGGTACGGCTTCGGCTGGGGGCGCGCGCGGGACGACGCCCCCACGACCGTCGACGCGGTGCCCGACGTGCTTCCGGAGGAGTTCCGGGAAGCGATCATCCGCGGGGTCCGCGAGGGCCGCGAGCTCGGCGACGTGCCGGCCGCCACCGGCGAGCCGCTCTTCGCCTCCATTCGAGGGTGTGCGACGTGAGGATCACCAAGGTCTATACGCGAACCGGCGATGAGGGCGGCACGCGGCTCGTCATGGGCCGCAAGGTCTCCAAGGACGACGTCCGGATCGAGGCGTACGGCACCTCGGACGAGCTCAACGCGATCCTCGGCATCGTGCGCGTCGAGCTGACGCGGTCCGAGGCGCCCGGGGAGCACCGCGACCGGCTGGACGCCCACCTCGAGGCGATCCAGAACGACCTCTTCAACCTCGGCAGCGACCTCGCGACGCTCGTGTCGGACCGGTGGGAGCAGATGCGCCTCGTGGGCGAAGCGGACGTGAAGCGCCTCGAAGACGAGATCGACGCCATGAACGAGATCCTCCCCCCGCTGGAGGAGTTCATCCTCCCGGGCGGCGGCCCCGTGTCGGCGTTCCTGCACCAGGCCCGGACCGTGTGCCGGCGCGCGGAGCGACGCACCGTCACCCTGCAGAATGAGCAGGAGATCAACCCGCAGGCCGTGGTCTACCTCAACCGGCTCTCGGACTGGCTCTTCGTAGCGGGCCGCTGGGTCGCCAAGGCGATGGGGGAGCCGGAGTTCCTCTGGGACCGCACCCGCTGACGGTCAGCGACGCTTCAGCGCGTTCAGGGCCTCGGCCCGCTCCAGGAACCGCGCGTAGATCTCGTCCGTGCGGTGCCGCTGGTCCCAGTCGGGGCGCTCGGGCAGGGCGTCGAGGTAGGCCTCGAGCTCGGGCTGGAGCGTGACCGGGCCGACCTCCCGAGCCCCGCCGCCGATGTAGCTGCACTCGGGGCGGTAGAGCACGTCGTCGTCGGCCTCGATCGGGGGCAGCTCGATCGGGGGGCGGGGGTCGAGCGCGGCGATTCGGTCCCAGTCGAGCAGATCGGTCATGTCGTTCGCGGCCGCGTCGCGCTCGTTGAGGGGCTCGAGGCCGAACCGCCGCTCCAGGAAGGCGAGCCAGGACGTGTGGTCGAAGACCGTGTCGCTGACCGTCTGCTTGACGTACGGACCCACGACCACCGTGGGGACGCGGAACCCCATCCGCGTGAACTCGGGGTACGGGTCCGGCGCCTCCGGCGGGGGCACGTGGTCGTAGAACCCGCCGTGCTCGTCGTACGTGATGATCAGCAGCGTGCGGTCCCACTGGGGGCTCGCCGCGAGGGCGCGGTAGACGGAGCTGATCAGGATCTGGCCCGCGAGGGGGTGGGCCGGCGGGTGATCGTCGTTCCGCCCGAAGATCGGGTCGATGATCGTGACCGGCGGCAGCAGCCCGCGCTCGGCGTGGCCCCAGAAGAAGTCCATCTCCTCGAACGCGCCGTTCTCCCGCGCGCCGGGCACCAGCCCCGCGAACCCGACGTTCCCGAAGTAGCCGCCGTACGGGATCCCGGCCTCGCGGAGGCGATCGAAGATCGAGGGCGCGCCGTCGAAGTCGGGCGGGTCGTTGCTGCGCTCGCCGTGGCTGCTGGCCATCAGCGAGTAGAAGCGGTTGGGCCACGTGGACGAGAGCACCGAGCAGAACCACCGCTGGCACAGCGCGTACTCGTCGGCGAGGGCGTAAGAGGCGGGCAGCATCTCCCGGTCCCAGAAGCCCATCACGCGATGGGCCTCCTCGGCGCCGTGGCGGTCCTCGTGCTCGCGGACGAAGCCGTCGTTGGCGCCGTCGCCCCACTGGGTGTGGGTGTCGCCCCAGCCGTGGGGCGGATCGGGGATGCAGTCCTGGTCGGCCGGGTGCACGAACACGGGGGTGCCGTCGCGCATCGGGTTCGACATGTCCTCCGTGAGTCCGTCCACGTCCTCGCGGCCCTCGATCAGCGAGTAGGCCCCGAAGTAGTGGTCGAACGTCCGGTTCTCCATCATCAAGAAGACGACGGTGTCGATCGCCGTCTCCAGCGTCCCGTCGCGACGGGGCGCCTCCGGCTGGTCTTCGCAGCCCGGGGCCGTGCCCGCCAGCGCGGCGGCGCCGAGGCCCTGGAGGGTGCGACGGCGACTCGGCGAGAAGGGCTTCTTGGGCGTCATGGTGCGGCACGGTCGCACGGGCCGTGCAGGCTCACAAGTGAACTTGCGGACACCGTTTCGTACAGCGCCGCTTCACAGTCCGCGGGCTACTCGTCGTCCACGTGCGGGGTGAGCGTGCCCGTGGCGGTGACGTCGCCGAGGGGGTTCCGCCGCGTCATGTCCAGGCTGCCCCCGTCCGCCTCGCTGTGCACGATCTCGACGATCCCGTTCTCGCAGGGGTTCGGGTCGCCCTCGTCCACCTCGGTGAATCGATAGACGGGCGGCTCTTCGTCGAGTCGGTTCCACAGCGTGGGGCAGGCCGTCCCGAACTCGGGGTACCGGTACATCGCCAGGCCCGCCTCCTCGCCCACGCCGGCGTGCCTCAGGAACTCGATGCGGACCTCCGCGTCGTTGCCGTCCGAGTCGGTGGCGGGGCCGCTCCACCGACCCTCGATGGCGAGGTACACGTCCACGTCCGCGGCGTCGTCGTCGTCGACCGCGTCGTCGTCGTCGACCGCGTCGTCGTCGTCCGCGGGCTCGGCGGACGGGCAGGCGACCACGAGCAGGAGCGTCGACAGGAGGAGCGCGCGCCTTCGGTTCGCCATGGCGTCGCCCTCAGAGCGCCCCGACGAGCGCCTTGCGGTACAGGGCTTCGAGGTCGGCCGCCGTCACCGGGATCGGGTTCGTGGGGGCCGTGGGATCCGCGGCCGCGGCGGGCGCGAGGGCCGCGGCGTGGTGCTCTTCGAACCCCAGCGCCGCGGTGGTGTGGGGGATGCCGATGCCCTCCCGGAGGTCGAGGACCCAGCGCAGGAAGCCGTCGAAGCTCGCGTCGGCGAGACCCATCCACGCCGCGAGGCGGCAGATGCGGTCCTCGATCGCGGGGCGGTTGTGCACGAGGACGTAGGGCATGAAGACGGCGTTGGTGAGCCCGTGGTGGGCGTGCAGCGCGACGCCGACGGGGTGGGACAGGCTGTGGATCGCGCCGAGCCCCTTCTGGAACGCCGTGGCGCCCATGGTCGACGCCACCAGCATGCTCGCCCGAGCCCCGACGTCCGCGCCGTCGTACACGGCCTGGTGCAGCGACTCGGCGACGAGGCGGATGCCCTCGACCGCGATCCCGTCGGCCATCGGGTGGAAGCCCGGCGCGCAGTACGCCTCGAGGTTGTGGGCGAGGGCGTCCATGCCCACGGCGGCCGTGATCTTCGGGGGCAGCCCGACGGTGAGCTCCGGGTCGGCGATCACGCGCCCGGGGAGCATCCGGGCGTGGAAGACGATGATCTTGCGGCCGCCCGGAGCGCCCGGGTCGTCCGGGTTCACGATGACGGAGCAGCGCCCCACCTCGGACCCCGTCCCGGAGGTCGTGGGCACGGCGACGACGGGCAACATCCCGTCCGTGTCGACCCGCAGGTGGTTGTCCCCCACGTCCTCGAAGTCCCACAGCGGGCGGGTCTGCCCGGCCATCAGCGCGACCGCCTTGCCCACGTCCAGGGCCGAGCCGCCGCCGAAGGCCACGACGCCGTCGCAGTCCCCCGCCCGCAGCGCGGCGAGCCCGCGGTCGACGTCGCCGCCGTCGGGGTTGCCGCCGACGTCGCCGAAGAGGCTCGCCGCCAGCCCCGCCGACCTGAGCACGTCCATCGCCCCGGCCGTGATCGGCAGGGGGAGGATCCCGCGATCGGTGAGGAGCAGCGGCCGCGCGATGCCGAGCTCGCGACAGGCGTCCGCCAGCTCGGCGATGCGGCCGGGGCCGAAGCGGATGGGCGTAGGGTAGTTCCAGGAGCCGGTGACGTTCACGATCCCGCCTTTCGGAAGTGGAAGCTCTTCGGTCGCGTGAGCTGCTCGTACCCGACCCGGGACAGCGTGGCGCCGCGCCCGGAGTCCTTGACCCCCGTCCACGCGAGGTGCGGGTCCAGGTAGTCGCAGCGGTTCATGAAGACGGTGCCGGTCTCGAGCCGCTCCCCGATCGCCATCGCGGCGGCCTCGTCGCGCGTCCAGATCGACGCCGTGAGGCCGTACCGGCTGTCGTTCATGAGCCGCACGGCGCAGTCGTCGTCGTCCACGGGCATGACGCCGACGACGGGGCCGAAGGTCTCCTCGGTCATCAGCGCCATGTCGTGATTCACGTCCACGTAGACGTTGGGGGCCACGAACGCGCCGGTCGCGTCCCACCGGTCGGTGACCAGGCCCCGGGCGCCCGCGGCCTCGGCGGCGGCGATTTGGGCGCGCACGGCGTCGGCGTTGCGCTCGCGCACCAGCGGCCCGAGGGTCGTCTCGGGGTCCAGGGGATCCCCGAGCACGTACCCCGACATCACCCGCGCCGCCGCCGCCACGAAGGCGTCGAAGGAGTCGCGATGTACGTAGATCCGCTCGATGCCGCAGCAGGACTGCCCGGAGTTGAAGCACGCCCCGTCGACGAGGTTCTCGGCGGCGACGTCCACGTCCGCGTCCGCCCGCACGTAGGCCGGGTCCTTGCCCCCGAGCTCGAGCCCGACGCCCACGAACCGTCGCGCCGCAGCCGCCACCACGGCGTGCCCGCCCTCCACCGATCCGGTGAAGCAGACGTGGTCCACCGACGGGTCGGCGACCATCCGGGCCACCGCCTCGTGCGTCGCGTGCACGTACCGGAATACGCCCTCGGGCAGCCCGGCCGCGGCCGCGGCCTCCGCCCAACGCTCGGCCACCAGGGCCGTCTGCTCGCTGTGCTTCAGCACGACGACGTTCCCCGCGACCAGGGCGGGCACCACGGCGTTGACGGCCGTGAGCCACGGATAGTTCCAGGGCGACAGCACGAGGACCGTGCCCAGGGGCTCCCGCCGGACGAAGCGCGTGAAGCCCTCTTCGGCGGGCGCGGGCACGTCGGCGAGCGCCTCGTCCGCCACCTGCAGCATCGCTCGGGCGCGCTGCTCGAAGCCCGCGATCTCACCTCCGCAGTACCGGATCGGGCGGCCCACCATCTGCGCGATCTCCCGGGCCAGCTCGTCCTTGCGGGCCACGACGGCGTCGACCATCGCGGCGACCCGGGCGATCCGCTCCCCTCGGGGCGTGCGGCGCCAGGCCGGGGAGGCGGCCTTCGCGGCCTCCAGGATCGCGCCGATCCGAGCCCCGTCGGCGTGGTCGCGGGTGAACAGGACGTCGCCGGTACCGGGGATCTTGGTCTCGAAGCTGCTCATGCCGCGGGACCTTACTGGACGTCGGCCGCCCGGGGATCGCCCCAGAGCATCCAGCGATCGGCCCCGTCCGTGGTCGGAGCGACCCAGCCGAGCGGGCGCAGATCCAGGACGCTCCGGGCTCGGTCGAAGCGCTCGGAGCGAGTATCGGACGAGAAGCGCATCTCCTCGGGCCCCGCGGCGAAGAGCACGCACGCGCCCTCCCTGCGCCGGTCGTGCAGGGCGATGAGATCGCCCGGGGCCCCCGCGTTGCCCGTCCCCGGCACCGGCACCGGCAGCGCGAGCGCGCAGGGGAGGTCGACGACCTCGTCGATCGCTCGGGTCCGCCCCGAGTCCGCGGCGGCGACCCACTCGGGGAGCGCGCCCTCGCCGGAGGTGCGGTGTCGGAGGTCGGCCTGCCCCCTCAGGCAGGCGGCCACGAGCACCGCCACGAGCACCGCGCCGAGCCGACGCGTCCAGCGATCGCGTGGGACCGCGGCGGCCGACAGCACGATCCCGAGCGTCGCCCCGCCCAGCAGGTGTCGAGCTCCGACGTCCGGGGGCGCGAGCAGCGCGAGGCCGCCCACGACGAGCCCCGCCCCGAGCGCGGCGACGGTCGATCGTCGACCCGACGACCGGGCGTAGTAGGCGACCAGCCCGAGCGCCGCCGCCCCCAGCGCGAGCACGCCCGGGCCGGGGACCAGGAAGGCGAGGTTCTGTCTCCACGCTCCGCCGCCGATCTCACCCGCCGCGTCGCCCCAGAGCAGCACCGCGACGGCGAGGACGGCCCCGAGCCCCCCGAGCACGATCTCGACGCGCGCCCGGGGCGGTCGGGGGCCCGGCGCGAGCATCGCGGCGACGACGAGCGGGGCCGTGTCGGGCCGGGCGCCGAGCGCGACGACGCCGAGCAGCAGGGCGGTTCCCCGGGCTCCCGAGAGGCCCGCGAGCAGCGCACAGGACGCGCACGCGAGGGCCGGGACCACGAGGTAGCCGGTGGTCGACCAGGCGGTCGCGAGGGGGAGCGCGGCCGCCAGGACCGCCGCGAGGGGGCCGGCCCCCGGAGGACCCAGCCGCGCCGCGATCAGAGCGACCGCGAGGACCCACACGACCAGCGCGAGTCGATTCGACAGCAGCCACAGCGTCGTGACCCGCGCCGTGGGCGTCCACCCCGCGCGGTCGTCGCGCCAGCTCGCCGGGGTGCGGGCCGACAGCTCCGCGACGCCCCGGGGGACCAGCGCCGCGTGGAACTCGTCGGTGGGAGAGTCGGCCGGGACGGTCCCCCGGGCCATGTCCAGGTAGACGATCTCGTGCCCCCGCGGGCTGTACGTGCCGAGCGGGACGACGTGCGCGCCCCACGCGGCGCCGAGCAGCCCGAGCGCGACGGCGGCGGCGACCGTTCGAGGGCGACCCGACGCGGCGTCGATCAGCACGGCGCCGGCGAGCCCGGCGGCGAAGACCGTCAGGACGCCGACGAGCGCCAGGACGGTCGGGGTCAAATGATCTCGAAGTAGCGGCGAAGCTCCCAGTCGGTGATCGCCTTGCGGAACTCCCGCTCCTCCCACTCGCGCGTGGCCGCGAAGTGCTCGACGAACTCGTCGCCGAAGATCGACCGGGCGGCCGACGACCGCTTCAGGGCGCCCGCGGCGTCCCACAGGGTCTGGGGCAGGGCCGACTCCGGCGGCAGCTTCTGCGTGTACGCGTTGCCCTCGATCATCGGCGGCAGCGCGAGCTCGTGCTCGATCCCGTAGAGCCCCGAGCCGATCACCGCGGCGAGCCCGAGGTAGGGGTTGATGTCGGCCGCGCCGAGGCGGTACTCGACCCGCTGGCTCTTGGGCGAGCCGGGGATGACGCGCAGCGCGGTGGTGCGGTTCTCGACGCCCCAGGTCGCGTTCGTGGGGGCCCAGGCGCCGGGCACCATGCGACTGAAGGAGTTGACCGTGGGGGCGATCATGCAGAGCACCTGGGGCATGAGCGCGGCGCAGCCGGCGACGAAGTGCTGCATCGTCGGGCTCATGCCGTGCGGGCCCTCGGGATCGTGGAAGGCCGAGCCTCCGGAGAGCTTGTTCAGCGATACGTGCAGGTGCCCGGACTGCCCCGGCCAGTCGCCCGACCACTTCGCCATGAACGTCGCCATGAGCTCGTGCTTCTGGGCCACGATCTTGGTGAACGTCTTGAAGAGGGCGGCCTTGTCCGCAGCGGAGAGGGCGGAGTCGACGCCGATGGCGGCCTCCACGACCCCGGGGCCCGTCTCTTCGTGCAGGCCCTCGATGGGGAAGTCCATCTCGATCGACGTCTCCAGGAGCGTCTCGTAGAACTCGGACCACACCGAGTTGCGGATGACCGAGTACCCGAACGTGCCCGGCGCGATCGGCTTGAGGTCGCGGTAGTCCTTCTCCCGCACCGAGTGGGGCGTCTCCTCGAAGACGAAGAACTCGAACTCGAGCGCGGCGTAGGCCTCCAGGCCCATCGACTCCGCCTTCGCCAGCACCTTGCGCAGGAGGCCGCGGGGACAGATCTTCTCGGCCTCGCCGGTGAACTCGCCCACGAAGAAGACGGTGTCCTCGAACGGAAGGTCGCGGCACGTCTCGGGGAGGAGGCGGACGGGCGCGTCGGGGTAGCCGGTGTGCCAGCCCGTGTACTTCACGTTGTCGTACAGCTCGTCGTTGGCGTCCCAGCCGAGCACGACGTCGCAGAAGCCGAAGCCGCCCTCGAGGGCCGACAGGAACTTCTTCTTCGACATGTACTTGCCGCGGCAGATTCCGTCCATGTCGAACACGCCGACCTTGATGTACTCCAGGCCGCGCTCCTCGATCAGGGCGCGGGCGTCTTCGATCGTGCGGACTGAGCGTGCTTCCACGTGGGTTCCTCCCGAGGCCGCTCCGGCGGGCATCGCGCGGAGGGGCCGCATCCTCGCACGCGCGTGACATACTTCGGCCCGGAGACTCCTGAATGCGGCTGCATGCATCGTCTTTGCTTATCCTGAGCCTCGCGCTCACGGGCTGCCCCGAGGACCCAGCGACGGCGTCGGCGTACGTCATCGAGACCCGCGATCAGTGGATCGGCGGACCCGCCGCGGACGCCCGCGAGGGCGACTTCGTGCTCCAGAACGACCACATCCGCGCCGGCATCCTCTCGGAGCGCTGCAGCGGCGAAGGCCCGGCGGCGGTCTGCTCGTCCCCGGGCCCCGGGCTCTTCGGGGGCTCGCTCGCGGACATCGACCTGAACCGCAAGGACTCGCGCTTCGGCAGCGGGCAGGGCCTCGACCAGTTCATGGAGATGTTCGACGCGCTGAACCTCGACGTGATGTCGACGCAGACGGTGTCGATCCTCGCCGACGGGAGCGACGGCGGCCCCGCGATCGTGCGCTCCGAGGGCCCGTCCGGCGACTACATCAGCTTCATGGGCCTGCTCGGCGGCCTGCTGTCGCTGCCCGCGACCTACCACGTCACCGACTACATCCTCCGCCCGGACGACCCCTACATCACCGCGCGGACGCACGCCGTCATCGTGCCGAACCGCGACACGCCGCCCGCGCAGGACCCCTGCGGCTGGGTCCAGGGCGACGAGGGCCTCCCCTGCGACGCGAACCTCGTCGTCAACGCGGCGACCGCCCCGTCCGTCACGGAGACCGCCAACGCGTCCGGCCTCCTGTTCGGCGACTTCTTCTTCGCGGGGGGAGACGTCGACCTCTTCCTCCCGGGGATCGGCCGCCACGAGGACGAGGCCGTGGTCGACGCCTTCGAGTCCGGCGAGAACTCGTTCGTGAGTCCGTTCGACCTGCCCTACCTCGGCGCGTCCGGCAGCGGGCTCTCCTACGCGATCGGCAACCACGGCGGTCACCTCGGGGCGCCCATCTTCAGCTCCTCGCTGACGGCGGTGTTCGGGGCCGCGGTGCTGCCCGAGCGCGACGACGACGACGAGCCCATCCCGTTCACGGTCGGCGACGTCTACACCTACGAGCGCTTCGTGGGCGTGGGCTACGGCGACGTCGGCTCCGCGCTCGACGGCCTGCTCCAGGCGTCGGTGGACCGGGGCGGGATGGCCCTCGGCGAGGTGTCCGGGCGGGTGCTCGAGGAGACCAGCCTGTCGGGCCGGTCGGGCGTCGAGGTGCTCGTCTACGAGACGACCGACCAGCGCGACCGAGACGGCTTGCCCCCGATCGAGCGCCTGTACACGAGCTGGCGCACCGACGCCGCCCTCGGCGATACGACGGCGGACGGGTCGTTCGGGGGTCGCCTCCCCGTGGGCACGTACCTGCTCGTGGCCAAGGCCTCCGACGCCGCCCCGTCCGAGGTCCTCCAGGTGGACGTGTCGGCCACGGCGCCGGCGGAGGTCGGGCTGGTGATCCCCCAGCCCGGCGCGCTGGAGTTCACGATCCTCGACGAGCGCGGCCGCCCGCTGCCGAGCAAGGTCTCGCTGCGGCCCCTCGGCGATACGTACGCGCCCAACCCCGACATCGGCGACCCCTTCATCGGCAGCGATCTGAGCAAGGTCGTCTACACGGCGGACGGGACCACGCGCATCACCGTCCCCCCGGGGCGGTACCAGGTGTTCGTGAGCCGCGGGGTCGAGTACTCGCTGTGGGACAGCGACGCCGAGGGCTGGATCGGCGGCGTGGCGGTGAGCGCGGGGGCGACCACGCCCATCGAGGCCGTGCTCGTGCGGGAGGTGGACTCGACCGGCTTCATCGCGGCCGACCTGCACGTGCACGGGGTGCCGTCCCACGACTCGGGCGTGCCGCTGACCGTCCGCGCGCTCACGATGGCGGCCGAGGGCGTCGAGTTCTTCGCGGCCACGGATCACGACGCCATCACCGACTACCGCCCCGTCATCGAGGAGCTGGGCCTCGACTACTGGCTGCAGTCGACCCCCGGGTCCGAGACCACGACGATCGAGGTCGGGCACTACCTCGGCTTCCCCCTCGCCCTCGACTACGACCTCGAGCGCAACGGAGCGCCCGACTGGACGAGCCGCAGCCCCGCGCTGATGGTCCAGGATCTGCGGAGCATGCGCGCGTACGACGACTTGGACCCCGTCGTCTTCGTGGGGCACCCCCGGGACGGGATCCTGGGGTACTTCGACCAGTACGGGATGAACCCGTTCGAGGGCGAGTACCTGGCCCCGCTGGTGGAGCCGTCGCTGCTGAGCACGTTCGCCAACAACGCGAACCCGTCGCCCACGTCGGAGCTGTTGGCGGATCCCTTCACGTTCAGCCTCGACTTCGACGCCCTCGAGCTGTTCAACGGGAAGCGCTTCGACTTCCTGCGCACGCCCACGACGTTCGAGATCGACTGCCTCGTGGCGCAGCGGGACGGGGTGGCGTTGGCAGGGTGCGACGCCGCCCCGACGGCCCTCGATCTGGTCACCCGCACCGCCGCCGAGCAGGAGGCGGCGGAGACCG
>CAZEKB010000064.1:0-18504 GCA_964512225.1 uncultured Rickettsiales bacterium
CCCCCCCCCCCCCCCGCGGCGCCCGCCGCCCCCCCCGGGGGGGGCGCCGCCCCCCGCCCCGGCCGCGCCGGGGGGGCCGGGGCCCGGGGGGGCCCCCGCGCCGGCGCCGCCCGCGGCCCACCCCCCGTCGACGCCCGCGAAGCCCCCGGCGGCGATCGTGCCCCCGAAGTCGTGGGGCGCACCGCCGGTGGGCGCCCCCGGGAAGCCCAGGGACCGCGCGTCGACGACCCCACCGAGGACCACCGTGATCGACCCCGCGGCCTTGACCGCCACGATCCCGGTGGCGCGGCCGGTCACCTCCCCCGACACCAGCCCGTCCCAAGGCGACGCGGTCAACACGCCGGACACCGTCAGGTCCTGGTACTGGGGGACGCGCTGCAGCACGAGCGAGTCCGTGTTCACGTCGCCCCAGGTCCCGCTCGGGGCGGACGCCAGGGTGAGCGCCGTCGCGTTGCCTACGGTCGCGATCTCCACGACCTCCCAGCGACCGACGTCGGCCGACGTGCCCTGCACCACCGCCAGCACCGCGAGGTCGCCCGTGTAGAAGCCCTGCACGTTCTCGACGTTGATCTGCTCCGACGTCACGTCCACCACCACCCGGCGAGCGATCCCGTCGGGCTCCGCGCGCCCCCCCGTGGAGTCGACGTTCAGGTTGAAGCCGTCGGGGAGGGTCTGCGCGCCGTCGGACCCGTCGCCGAACAGGGTGCAGTCGCTGGTGAGCAGGGGGTTCGTATCGTCGCAGTCCTGGTCCGCCGGGACCCCGTCCCCGTCCGCGTCCACCGGGGCCGCGTCGTCGTCGTCCACCGCGTCGTCGTCGTCCACCGCGTCGTCGTCGTCCACCGCGTCGTCGTCGTCCGGTCCCGGACCCGCGGAGTCGTCGTCGTTCGGGGCGGGGCAGGCGATCAGGAGCAGGGCGAGCAGGAAGGCGAGGCGGTGCATGCCGCCAAGATACGCCCGTCCCCCGTCGCGGCGGCTACGGAGCCCGGCGGCTCGTGGCCTTCGACGCGCCCCCGAGCTTCTTGCCCCCGAAGCGGAACCCGACGCCCGCGTAGGCCTGCCCCATCACGAAGAAGCTGCGCTGGAAGTCGACGTCCACCGGATAGAAGACCGCCCGCGCGCCGAACTCGAGCCCCACGACCGGCCCCACCGGGATGTGGACGCCCGCCTGCACGTAGGGCCCGGCGGTGAACTGGGTGAACCGCTGCTCGGTGCCGTCGATCCGGTTCCGCTCCCCCGGCTCCGTGAACTGGAAGATCTGCCGGATGACGAGCGCCTCGACCCCCGCCCCGAACTGCACGTCCACGCGGTTGAAGCGGCGCTCGCCCAGGACGCCGAGCATCCCGCGGGCGATCCCGGTCTGGAGTCGCCCGGTGAAGGCCCACTTGCCGCCGCGCTCGTAGCCGCCGCCGAAGGTGATCCCGAGGGTCGGCAGGATGCGGACGCGCACGGCGATCTCGGCCCCGCCGTGGCCGGGGTTCGCGTCGGCGGCGGGGGAGCTGCCGGTGCCGCGGAAGGACACCATCACCGGTCGCAGCGACCACGGGGAGCCGCGCGTGAGCGGGTCGCCCAGGGGCAGGACGGCCATCTGCGTATCGTCCAGCCAGCGATCGCCGCCCCACACGAGGTCGAGCTCCGCCACCAGCACGTCCTCCTTGCGGACCTTCCGCACGAGGTAGCGCCCGGTGGGGAGCGACAGGCGCCGGGAGGCCCCCGGCTCCTTCTCCAGCCGGGCCACGACGCGACCGTCGGCCACGGAGACGACCGTGTAGACGCCCTCGAGCTCCTCCGGCAGGACCAGCCCCGCCGCGCCCTCGCCGATCCGGGTGAGCACGACCTGGCCGACGCCGCTGAGCTCCTTGCGGTACTCGGGCCGCTGCACCCCCGACGAGGCCGACGCGGTGCCGATCACCGTCTCCGCGAAGGCGTGCTCGTACGCCTCCTCGAGGCTGACGACGCCGTCGCCGTCCCGGTCCGCGGTGCCCCGAAGCCCCGTGGTGAGGGCCCGGGAGAAGACGCCGCCCCCGAACTGGTCCGACTCGCGGGCGACGGACAGGGGTCCCGTCGAGGTGATGACCGCGAGGCCCGTGGCCGTGAGTGCGTCGTCCACCGACAGCTCCACGGCCTCGACGGGCTTGCCCCCCCGCGTCCGGGCGAGCGTGCCCGACTCGCAGGCGTCCACGAAGGCGATGCGGATGCGCGCGCGCGACGTCTCGAGCCACCGGCGCAGCCACTCCATCGGGAGGGTCGACCCACGGAGGTTCAGACCGTCGTGAGTGGCGTGACCCGAGTAGTAGAAGAGCAGGAGGACCTCGTTGCCCTGCGCCTCGATCTCGCGAATCTGCCCCTCGAGACGGGAGACTGTGTCCCGAAGGACCTCCGCGGTCGCACCCTGGAGCACGATCGTGCGGTCTCGGGCGAGTCCGCCCATCTCCTGGAAGATCCGAGCCAGGTCCGCGGCCTCGCGCTCGGCGTGACGCAGTGGCTCGTCGTCTCCGAACCCGATGTTGTTGCCCACGAACAGCCCCAGGCGGACCGTCGCGGCCTGCGCGGGCACGGCGAGCGACGCGACCAGGGCCGCGATGAGCGCGACGACGAGGGCCCTCACGGGACGCCCTTGTAGATGAGGAGCGAGCGCTGGGTCGCGTCGAGGCCGGGCACGGTGTCGAGGTCGGCGAGGGGGCGGTCGTAGGTGCGTTGCAGCGCCGACTCGAACGCCCGTCGGTCGATCCCGTCGTCGGCGAAGACCACGAACACCCGCTCGCTGCCCGCGTAGTCGTCCAGCACCACGGCGAAGTCGACGGGCACGCGAGCGCGCACCTCCGTCGGCGCCATCCACTCGGTCAGCGCGCCGTCGTCCTGCAGGTCGAAGATCGACAGCGCGCCGTCCCGCCCCGCGGTGACCCGGAGCTGCAGGCGGTCGCCCTCCCGGGCGGCGATCAGGGTGCCGCGCTCGGAGGCGAGCCCGTCGCGCACGAGGTGCACCTCGATATCCATCGCGCCCCGGAACACCTCGGCCTGCTCGGGGGGCTGCAGCAGGACGGTCGTGGCGACGACCGCGGCGGCGCCCGCCAGCGCGGCGGCGGGGGCCAGCCAGCGACGCCAGGACCACGTCGATTCCACCTCCACCGGCAGCTGGAGCATCGGCATGTCGCCTTCGGCGTCCCGGATCGACGCGCGGATCCCGTCGGTCCAGGCGAGCACGTCCGCGTCCCGGGCGCGCAGGCGCTCGATCTCGGCGGAGCGCGCGGCGTCCAGCTCGCCGAGGGCCCAGAGCTCGGCGTCGAGGCGGGAGATGCTCACGCGACCTCCTTGGTGCGCAGCAGCGCCTTCGCCCGGGCCTCGAGGCGCGCGAGCCGTCGCCGGATCGTCCGCTGGGAGCTGCCGAAGTGCTCCGCGATCTCGTGGATCCGCCACTCCTCGCCGTGGCGGAGGCGGAGCAGGACCGCGTCGTCCGTCTTCAGCGAGGACAGCAGGCGACCGGCGTCCACCCGGGACTGCGGGTCGGCGGTGCCCGGATCGGGGAGCTCGAGCCACGCGTGGGGCTCGTCCCGCCACGGCTTGCGTCGCCGGACGACGTCGAGGGCGGCGTTGCGGCCGATGGTCTGCAGCCACGCGAGCGGGTAACGGCCGTCGAACCGACGTCGCGCCTTCCACGCCCGTAGGAAGGCCTCCTGCAGCGCCTCGTCGGCGTCGGCGTGATTGCCGCAGATCGCACGACAGCGCGCCCGCACGGCGGGACCGTAGCTCCGGTACAGGGCCTGGAACTCGGCGCGCGTCAGCACCGCGTGAGTCGCGGCCGCCATGAGCACGAAGAGGACGGCGGTGATCATGGGCAGGCCTCGAACACGACGCCGCCGAGGCCCTCGCCGACGACGAGGGCCCGCATCGCGGAGTCGACGAACTCGAGCGGGTCGGCGACGACCGCGCCCGCCTCCTGGGTGAAGGTGATCGTGGGGTCGGCGAGCGCGAGGGCGCCCACGAACGAACCCGAAGAGACGACCTGGTCGGGGAAGATCTCGACCGTCTGGAAGCCCGGGCTCAGGGCCGCGCCGTCCAGAGAGCTCGGCTGCAGCGCGGCCTCGAAGTCCTGAAGGTCGCCCGTCACGTGCAGCAACGCGTGCAGCGGAGCGAGCCCCCACACGCCCGCCGTCGGGTCCGCGTCGCTCGCCGGGCGATCCTCGTCGGCGTCCGCGTCCACCAGGACCATCAGCGCGAGGGCCCAGGCGAACGTCCCCTCGTCGATCGTGCCCACCGGGGCGGCGGGCGTCGGAGGCGGGAGCTCGAGGATGCCGAAGTCGTAGTCGAACACGATGCTGCCCTCGCCCGGCTCGAGCAGATCGCACGGCGACCGCACGCCCGAGCCGTCGAACCACCGCAGCTCCCAGGACGGGTCGGCGGGCTCCGCGGCGCCGCTCAGGAAGGTGCCCCCGAGCCCGGCCTCGCCCAGCAACGAATCACACCCGGCCCCCGACACCACGACCGCTGCGAGGAGGGGCGCGGCGTGGACCAGTCGTCGGTGTCGGGGGAGGGTGATCATCGTTCGAGGTGCCTGCCACGGTGGATGTTAGGGCGGTGAGCGTTCGCAGGCGCGCACATCACCCACGTCCGTTGACGGGAGGCCCCTCGAGGGCATCGTGAGTCGTGAGGTCGTCCAGGGGCGTGACCGTGCCCGCGGGCATCGCCACGCGGAAGGCGCGCCAGACCTCGCCCGCGAGCACGTCGCGGCCGCCGACGGGCAGCACGATCTCTTCGCCGCCGACCGTCACCCGGAGGGATGCGTCCACCGCCTCGCCCGTCATGCGGTCGTTGAAGAAGTGGACCAGCACGGTGTAGTCGCCGTCCGGGGCGGACGGGATGCGGACCGACTCGCCGGGGGGCGTGCCGCCGGTCCCGTCGTGGTCGCCCGCGTATCGGGGGTCGTCGTCGGGGTCCGAGAGCAGCCCCCAGGACGGCTGGGGGACTCCGTAGAAGGCGTCGCCGTCGCCGAAGTAGGCGCCGTCGTCGCGGAGGACGTGCAGGTCGAGGTCCGCGCCGCCGGTGCCCCACGAGAGCTCCACGTTCAGCTCGCGGCCCGGCACCACGTGCACCACCACCGCGTCCGCCGACGAGCGGCTGCCGCGACGGTCGAGCAGGGTCAGGCCGACGAGGTAGGTCCCCGGCAGGTCGGGCGTGAATACGACGCGGCGGTCGTCGTCGAAGGCGCCGGTAACGACGGCGGCGCGCTCGATGCTCGGGGACGCATCAACCGGCTTGCGCAGGACGGTCCAGGCGTACTCGAGCCCCTGGGCGGCCTCGGCGGCCGACAGCTCGCCGGACAGCACGGCGTACGAGCCGGTGCCGATCTCCACGGCCTTCGCGTCGCCCGGGAGGACGACGGCGCGGGCCACGGGAGCCCCGCCCCGCAGCGAGCGCACCGTCGTGTCGCTGCAGCCCACGGCGAGCAGCGCGGCCGCCGCCGAGGCCAGGAGGGCGAGGGAGCGCGCCCGGGGGCGACGGCGGAGCCCGAGCAGCGGGAGCAGCGGCAGGAACGCCCAGCCGACGGGCGAAGACGACGCGGTGGAGCAGCCGGGGATCGTCACGGTGCTGCGTCGACCCCGCTCGCCCCCGTCCTTGAATACGAACGGCAGCGGCGCGCCCGCGACGTCGCCCGCCGCGTCCTCGACGCGCAGCACCACCGGGCCCGCCTCGTGGGCGGGAGAGACCACGCGGATCTCCCCCGGCGAGACGACCTCGAACTCGACCTCGCGGTCGCCGAACAGCACGACGTCGGCCTTGTCGAAGCTGGATCCGAGGATCCGGATCGGCGTACCGCCGGCGGGGTCGGCGGCGCCCGGGCGAGCCACCGCGAGGGAGGGGGCGAGCTCGGGGGCCCGTCGACCGGTGTACATGAAGCCGTTGTGGAGCACGATCTCGGCCCCCTCGCTGACGACGCGCACGTCGACCAGGCCGAGGCCGTCGGACGCGGGAGCCTCCACCCCGAGCGACCCGCTGTAGGCGACGACCGTCGCGGGGTCGACCCGGGCCCCGCCGAACCAGACCTCGGAGTCCGGACGCAGGTTCGCGCCCTCGAGCACGACGTGGGCGCCCCCCTCGAGGCGATCGGACTTGGGGCTGAGCCATCGGAGCTGGGCCTGGGCGCCGGAGACCGGGTCGTCGATCTCGGTCGTCGACCACTGGAAGTCGTCGATGAGCACGGCCGAGTCGTAGACGGCGTCGGCGACGTCGTGGATGTCGAACCGGAGCGTCAGCGTCTCGCCGGGCTCGACCGGCGTCTGCGTCGTGATCCAGCCGGTGGCTCCGCCCTCGTGGGACGGGAGCTGCTGGCCGGGCGCGGGGGGATCGAAGGGGTCCCAGCCGCCCTCGAGGGGCCGCCAGAAGCCCGTCCCGTCGAGCGATTGCTCGTCCACCACCTCGAAGAACGCGTTGTTGATGTCGACGACGTTGTCGTGCTCGTCGAATACGATGTTCCCGTCGTACTCGGCGCCGTCCTGGATGACCGTGAAGCGGTCGTTGAAGTCGCTGCCGACGAACACCGGGTACTCGCGCGACAGGAAGTACCACTGGAAGGTCAGCGACTCCGCGTTGGCGGGGGCCTGGAGCGTGACCTCGAGCAGCACCTGGTCGTAGACGGGGGCCGAGGGCTCGAGCGGGTCCGTGCCCCCGGGGGCGATCTCGTAGTCGACCCGGTCGCGGAGCTGGGCCGCGCGGCCGCTCGTGAGGACGACCATCGAGCCGCCTCGCAGGGCGTCGATCGGGCCCAGGTTCTCGAGGACGGCGGCCTGGGACTCGCTCCCCACGGCGCCGGCGTCGAGGATCGTCCCGGCGGGGACGTCCATGGCGTCGAGGAGGGAGGCGACGGAGGCGGCCGCGGCCGGGACCGTCCAGCACAGGACGGCCCCGGCGACGAGGGTGGAGGAGAAGGTGCGGAGCGGGTCCATCGTTCCGGGTCCTTTCGTTACGAGCGGCGGCGGCGCAGGACGAACCCGAGCGGCAGCAAGTAGGCGAGGGAGGCGGGAGGGGCCGCCGCGGTCAGGGAGCAGGCGCGTCCGCCGTCGGGGTCGTCGGTGAACTGGTTCGACGGGGCGTCGTCGTCGTCGGTCCAGCCGTCGTCGTCGTCGGCGGCTCCGGTCCAGCCGTCGTCGTCGTCGTCACCCGGCGGGGGCGCGCCGCCCGCCTCGGCCTCGATCCAGTCGATGTACATGTCCGTGCGCGTATTGCCGCCCAGGTCCATGCAGTCGTCCGTGTAGCCGAAGGACACGACCCCGACGATCTCGGGGGTGCCGCCCGCGGTGAGGTGGAGGACCGGGCCGCCGGAGTCTCCGTAGCAGGCCGAGCCGTTGTCCGGCTGCACGACGAGGACGTCGGCCTCGAGCTCGGTGACGGTCGCCGTGGCCTCCTTCTTGAAGCCCTCGCCGCCGGTGCCCTGGGCCGTGCCGAAGCCCACGTAGATGATCGGCGCGCCGATGAGGGCCTCGCCCGAGATGTCCGCCACGGGGAGCGGCGGGGGAGAGGCGTCTTCGCCCAGGAAGACGAGGCCGATGTCGTAGTAGGCGTCGCCCGACTCCGACGCGGTGTACGAGGGGTGCATCTCGGCGGAGGTCGCGGGCACGACCTCGCCGCCGACGCCGGGCTGGTCGCCGAAGTAGACGCTCTCGGGCGCGCCGTACTCGAGGCAGTGAGCGGCGGTGAGGACCACGTTCGGGCGGATGAGGCTGCCCGTGCAGAAGGCCTCGCCCTGGTCCATGAGCGCGGCGGTGGCGGGGTAGTCGGACGTGAGGGCGCCGTTGACGACGCGCGAGACCCGGTCGCTCTCCTGCTCGGGTTCGTCCTGCTGCTCGGGGCCGTCGGCCGCGCGCACCTCGGGGGGCATGAAGGCGACGAGGAGCGCGAGACAGGAGGCGGGGGCGAGGACGTGAGCGAGGTGGTCCATGGGTCTCTCCCTGGGGCGCGGCGGGGGGTCCGACGCGTGCTTCGGGGGAGAAACGGGGGGGCCCCGGATCCGGGGCGCCTTTTTTCGATCTCTCTTCGGTCCGAGCGGGTCTCTCCCCGGCCGGCCTTCAGCGGCGGCGGCGGCGGACGCCGATCAGGGCGAGCAGCATGAGCCCGGCCGGAGGGGACGCGGAGCCGGCGGCGGAGCACTGCTCGCACCCGCCTCCGACGTCGACGTCGTCCACGGGATCCAGCGGATCGAGCCCGGTGAGGACCTCGACCCCGTCCCCGAGTCCCCCGCCGTCGCTGTCGGGGTCGTTGGGGTCGGTGCCCGCGGCGGTCTCGTCGCCGTCGGCGAGGCCGTCGTCGTCCGAGTCGGAGTCGTTCGGATCGGTGCCCAGCGCGACCTCTTCGCCGTCGCTCAGGCCGTCTCCGTCGCTGTCGGCGACGTGGGGGCTCGTGCCCAGCTCGATCTCCTCGCTGTCCGAGAGACCGTCGCCGTCCGTGTCCGCGTCGTTGGGGTCGGTGCGGGTCTCCTCGACCTCCACGGCGTCGCTCAAGCCGTCGTCGTCCGTGTCGGCGTCCAGCGGATCGGTGCCCGCCAGCAGGACCTCGACGCCGTCGCTCAGGCCGTCGTCGTCGCTGTCGGCGTCGTTGGGATCGGTCTCGGTGGTCAGGACTTCGGCGCCGTCGCTGAGGCCGTCGTCGTCGCTGTCGGCGTCGAGGGGGTCCGTGAGCGTCGTGTCGAGCTCCTCGCCGTCCGTCAGACCGTCTCCGTCGGTGTCGGCGTTGGTCGGGTCCGTGCCGTACGTCGCCTCGTCCGGATCGTCGATGCCGTCTCCGTCGCTGTCGGTGCTGCACGGATCGGTGCCCGCGACGGCCTCCGCCGCGTCGTCGATGCCGTCTCCGTCGCTGTCCGTCTGGAGGTAGTTCGGCGTCCCGTCCCCGTCGCTGTCGTCGTTGGTGGGGTCGCCGTCCCCGTCGCAGTCCTCGAGCAGCGTGAGCAACCCGTCGCCGTCGTCGTCGTCGTCCAGGTAGTCCGGGACGCCGTCCAGATCCGAGTCGTCGTTGGTGGGATCGGTGTCCCCGTCGTACGTCTCGTCCGCGGTCGGGATCCCGTCGCCGTCGTCGTCGGGCTCGAGGGCGTCGATGACGCCGTCCCCGTCCGTGTCCGTGGGCGCCTCGACGTCGCCGACCTCGAACAGATCACCGAGGCCGTCGCCGTCCGAGTCGGGGTTCGTCTCGTCGGTGCCGAGCGCGAACTCCGTGGGGTCCGTGAGGCCGTCCTCGTCGGTGTCCAGCTCGCCGCAGACGGACTGGTCGACCGGGCTGACGAGCGTGTACTCGATCGCCTCCTGGGAGTAGTTGTAGAAGCTGAAGTTGCCCACCGGGAAGCTGCCGCTCTCGCTGAACTCGAGCGTCCCGTCCACGTACACGTCGAAGGCGTTGATCGAGTAGTCCATCTGGATCGTGTAGGTCGTATTGTCGGCCCAACCGGTGGACCCGAGCGTGGTCGCCCGCGCGACCTCGACGACGTTGCCGTGGTGGCTCCACATGTCGCCGTCGGCGGTCACCGGACCCTGTACGCGGCTGTAGGCCAGCCCCGCAGGGCCGTCCCCGCCGAAGTTCGGTTGCGTTCCCTGCTTCCAATCGAAGAGCAGCCAGTCGGGAGACGCGGCGGCCCCGTCGCCCGGCTCGTAGCCGACCACCCAACCGATGAAGTCGTCGTCCCCGGTCGTATTCACCCGCAGCTCGAAGGTGATGGACACCCCCGAGGCGGGGAGCGTGGACACGTACACGGCGGGGTCGGCGTTGAGCGACTGGGTCACCGTGAGGCCGTCCTGGGACAGGCTCCAGTTGGGCGAGACGTGGCCCGTGTCGAAGACGACCTCGGCGAAGTCGAGCGCGAAGGTCGCGGGCTGGCAGTCCCAGCCGGGCTCGACCTGGCAGACCGCGTCGCACCCGTCGCCCGCGGCGGTGTTGAGATCGTCGCAGCCCTCGCCGGCGTCCAAGGCGCCGTCGCCGCAGACGGCGTGGGCGGCGGCGGGCAGGGCCGCGAAGACGAAACAAGAGAAGGAGACCAATCGAAGAGACATGACTCGACCTTACGATCAAGACGGCCGCGACCGCCGGAAAGGTGCGCCCGACCGCAACCTCCGGGGCGACGTCCGCCAAGGTCGGCGCCCCCCGGCTACAGTGGGGCCAGGAGCACCGTGACCGAAGCCGTCGTCACCTTCGCGAGTCCCCAGCACCTCGGCCGCTATCGGGTGGAGCGAGCGTTGGGTTCGGGAGGCCACAGCAAGGTCTTCCTGGCCTGGGACGAGGGCGAGCACGGGTTCCGCAAGCGGGTCGCCCTCAAGGTGCTGCCCCTGCAGAGCAAGCCGGGGGCCGCCGAGGCGCTGCGCCGGGAGGCCCGCCTGCTCGCCGCCCTGAACCACCCCAACGTGGTCGACGTCTACGGGATCGGGTCGTCCAACGGGCTCCACTTCATCGTCATGGAGTACGTCGCGGGGTCGACGCTCGCCGAGATCCGAGACGAGCTCGAGCACCACGGCCTCCGCTTCCCCCGGTCGGTCGCGTGCGACATCGGGATCGCCGTGGCCGAGGCGCTGTACTGCGCGTGGAACGCGAAGGACGCGGGCGGCACCCGGCTCAACATCGTGCACCGGGACCTCAAGCCCGCGAACGTCCTCATGTCCCGGCAGGGGGCCGTGAAGGTCGGCGACTTCGGGATCGCGAAGGCGGCCTCGGACCTGAAGCAGACGCAGGGCAAGCGGGTCAAGGGGACGCCGTCCTACATGCCGCCCGAGTTGATGAAGGGCAGCCGCGACTTCCGCCCGTCGATGGACCTGTTCAGCCTCGGCGTCATGCTCTGGGAGATGTGCACGGGGCACCGCTTCTACGGGCGCGTCGCGCTCCACGAGCTCCTGCGAAAGCTGGACTCGCGCACTCCCGACGAGGAGGCGGCCGCCGTCGCCGGGTACTTCCCCGAGATCGCACCGGTGATCGCGAAGCTGCTGGCCCGCGACCCGGCCGAGCGCATGCAGGACCCGATGGAGGTCGCCCAGCACCTGCGGCGGATCCGCGCGGCCATGGGGGTGGCCCCCAGCCTCATCGAGTTCTCGCGGCTCGTGAGGGGCCACGCCGCGGAGGAGGGAGCGGCGGCCGCCGACGAAGCCGTCCCCTCCCTGCTGGCGACGCCCGCGGACTGGGAGCCGCTCATCGCGCGCGGGCGCGGGCGACCGTCCACCACCAAGCCGATCCGGCTCGTCTCCGACATCCGGGAGGCGCTCGCGCTGCCCGCCCAGGGCCTGGCCGATGACCCCCCGACGGACTCGGCCACGGAGGACCACTACTTCGAGGTGTCGGGCGACGGCGTCGACGGCACTCGCGCCGTCGCGGTCGCCACGACGCCGGAGACGCCGCCCAAGGACCTGCGGTTCGGCGCGCCCCGCAAGCCCGCCGCGATCGCGGCCATCGAAGCTCTCAGCCCGGCCGCCCAATCGGGGCGGCGCTCGCCGACCTCGATCCCCCGACGCCTCGGGGACGGCGACACCGCGGCGCCGGTCTACTGGATCGCCCTGGGCATCGCCGTCGCCATCGCGCTCGCCATCGCCCTGCTGGCCACCTGACGCCTACTTCCAGTAGGTCACCCACGACTGCAGGTTGATCGAACCGCCGACGGCGGGCTCCCCCCAGTTCGTCGTGTACGAGATCGTCGCGGGGCCGCCCGGCGTCACCTGGTCGGTGATGTCGAAGACCCACGGATCGACCTGTTTGCCCGGGCACCACGAGGTGCGATCGAACCACCAGGTGCCGTGCTGGTTCGGGACGGTGCCGTCGTGGATCTGGTTCAGGCAGCCCTCGCGGTCGCCGATCGTGGGGTGCTCGGCCACGTACTCGACGCCGCCGACCTGGAAGAAGTGGTCGTGGCGGCAGAACTCCGCGCAGTTGAAGTCGCCGCCCTGACCGTGGCCGGTGACCGTGACCACGAGGTGCGTCCGGGTGGCGTCGGCGGGGACCTGGATCTCGATCGGCGGGTGCTCTTCGTCGTAGGTCTCGGTCCATCGGCCGCCGCTGAAGGCCGGCTCCATGGCGAACGGCGCGGCGCCCTTGCCCGTGTTCGCGAACAGCAGGCGCGCGGTGATGAAGTGCCCGCCGCGCGCGCCCTGGTAGCGGAACGTGTGCGCGCCCCCCGCGGCGAGGCGGGGCAGGGCCTCTGACGCGTCGACGAGCCAGCGACCTTCGCGGTGGTAGGTCGTGATCCAGCGGGAGACGAGGTCGTCGCAGACGTCCGGATCGTCGGCGCTGCACAGGTGCAGGCGGTTCCCCGCGTCCCACGCGTCGCAGTTCCCGAACTCGCGCTCGGACGGGTCGCAGGCATGGCGCAGGTCGACCCAGAGGGTGTCGTAGGTCGCCATGGTCGCCGCGTCGGGGAGCTGGACCGTCGCCTTGTTCCGGCCCGAAGCGCGCATGTTCTCGTCGACCCAGAGGTGGTGCACGTCCCAGTCCACGGCGTCCAGTCGGTCCTGCAGGTCGCTGCGGTAGTTGTAGTACTGCGCTTCGTGCGCTACGTACGCGACGTTGGCCTCCCACGACCAGTACCCGGCGTTGTTGAGGGCCGCGCTGAAGCGCGTGACGTCCGCCAGCTGGCCGATCCCGCGCAGCCGCTGGAAGCGATCGATCCCGAAGCCGGGGGCTCCGTTGGTCATCGCGTTGTCGACCCAGCCGCTGATCTCGTCCACCGACTCCGTGACGACGTGCAGGCGCCCCGCCCAGTACTCGGGGTCGTGTTCGTCTTCGTCGAGGTCTTCCAGCGCCTCCTCGATCCGCTCGGACATCGCGGGCACGAAGTCGTCCAGCCGGTTCGCCCGGGTGGTCAGGAAGAAGTACTGCACGTTCGTCGGGCTCTTCTCGATCAGCTCGACGAGGTCCGGGGTCTTCTCCACGAGGGGCGTCGAGTCCAGGGGCGACACCGTGAGGTTGTCGGGGATGAACAGGTAGGTCTCGCAGCCCGTGAACTCGCGGGAGAAGTCCCACTCGCCGTTCGTGGTCTCCAGATCGAAGTCGTCCGCGACGTCCCGGCGCTCCCGGCCGAACACGCCGTGCTCGATGAACGGCCGCTCGGTGAGGCCCTGCTCCTCGCACCACGACGGCGTCGCGGGCTCCGGCGTCTCCTCCACTTCCTCGGTGGGACAGGCGACCAGGAGCACGGCGAGGGGGAGAAGTCGGCGCATCGCAGTACGATACCCGCCATGCGCCTCCGACTCGTCGCCGCCTCGCTCGTCCTCACCGCCTGCCCCTCCGAGCCCGACCCGGTCGGGGAGCCGTTGTGCGGCGACGAGACTGTCGACGACGGCGAAGCCTGCGACGACGGCAACCTCCTGGGCGGCGACGGGTGCACTCACCTCTGCACCGTCGAAGAGGGGGTCGGCGAGACCGAGCCCAACGACGACGCGGAGGACGCGGCGAAGGTCGGGCCGCTGTCGGGGACGCTGCACGGGACGCTCCTGCCGGGCGACCGCGACTGCTTCCTCGTGCCCGTGGACGAGGCCGCCGCGATCCGCGCGACCATGCTGCCGGTGGGGGCCGCGTGCGAGTTCCCGAGCACCGTCGAGGTCCTCGGCCCGGATGGGGCGCGCGTCTCCTCGGGGCTCCCCGTCCCGCCCGACGGCTGCGCGGCGGTGGAGCCGGACACGGACACGTTCGCGCGCTACCTCGTGGCGGGGGACCACCTCGTCTGCATCACGCCGGTCCTCGACGGGACCGCCGCGTCCTACACCCTGGTGATCGAGATCGCGGACAGCTGCACGGACCTGCCCGAGCTGCCGCCGGACCCGTCCCAGGACCACGAGGGCGACGGCGTCGCCGACCTGTGCGACCCCGACGACGACGACGACGGAGTCGAGGACGCGGTCGACAACTGCCCGGAGGTCCCCAACGGCCCCGAGCAGCCCTTCGACTGGGGCACGGGGGAGGACGGCTTCGTGCCCATGTGGCTGATCCTCGGGGCCTTCGACGACGGGGAGACGCCCGGCGACTGCGAGCCGTCGCCCGATAGTTTCACGGGGAACGCCGACGCCGACGCCGCCCCGGAGCTCGGCGACTCGGTGGGGACGAAGCAGTGGTTCGCGCACGTGGCCCTCCCCGGGAACTCCGCCGTGGTGCGCTTCACCGACTGGTTCTCGGTCGTGCCCGCGCCGCGAGAGGCCTACGCGGCCACCTGGGTGCACGCGCCCGACGCACGCGTCGCCGAGCTGGCGATGGGCTCGGACGACGGGCACGTGGCCTGGGTGAACGGCGTCGAGGTCGGCCGAAACGCGGGCTGCCACGGGGTGGGGACCGACGCGTTCCGCTACCCCGTCGACCTCGACGAGGGGTGGAACCGACTCCTGATCAAGGTCTACGACGGCGGCGGCGGCTGGGGCCTCGTCGCCCGCTTCTACGAGGCGGACGGGGAGACGCCCATGGACGATCTGGGGCTGTCCGTCGGCGGGCCCGAGGACTGGGTCGACGACCAGACCGACAGCGACGGCGACGGCGAGGGAGACCTCTGCGACCGCACGCCGTGACGCCCGGGCCTCGTCGGGCCGGCGCTGCCTGCGGGGTGACGCGACCGGCGGACGCTCAGGGGCAGCTCGCGTAGACGTCGGCGACCTCGGCGGCGGTGAGCGCCCGATCGAACCACGCGACCTCGTCGATGCGACCCCCGAAGTGATAGAGGGTCACGCTCTGCTCGGTGGTGCCCGCGCCGATGCGCAGGGGCGCCCCGATCGCGGGCGTGTAGTCGGGCGCCGCGGCGGAGGCGACGAGCGCCCCGTCCAGGTAGAGGCTCATGAGCTCGGCGCCCGAGTCGATCGCGCCCGCGACGAAGTAGTCGGTGCCCGCGGTGAGGACGGGGCCTTCGGTGTAGTAGGGCCACCCGGGAGTCTGCGGGTCGCAGTCGCCGTCGCCGGCATTGAACGTGAGGGCCGCGGAGGGCGTGACGTAGACGAACCAGCCCCGGAGCGCCGTGCAGGGCCCGACGACCCCGCGGGAGGTCGCCGGCGACTGGTAGGCGCCGGTCGCGACGTCGAAGTTGAACCACAGGAGGACCGTGAACGACGACGGCGACGACGCAGGCGCGTCGATCCACTCGGAGACGCCGTCGAGCTGAGCGGAGGAGCCGTCGCCCGCGATGGGCGCGCCCCCGAACGGCGCGCCGACGACCGCCCCCGGCGCGGTCCCGACGCTGTCCGCGGCGACCGCGCCGCCCACCTCGTCGAGTCGCCAGTACGAGACGGGGGTCAGCGAGGTGACGCTCGTCCCCATGCACTCCGCCAGGGTGACCGACGCCGACGCCGACTCGCCCGGCCCGGTCCCGTCGTGGGGCGTCGCCGTGCAGGCCCAGGTCTCCTCGGAGCGGGTCGCGCTCGCGGGGACGGTGGCCTCGACGATCGCCGCCGGGGCCTGGTCCACGGTCCACGCGTACCCGTAGGTGACGGTGTCGCCGTCGGGGTCGGTCGACTCCACGTCGATGGTGCAGACGAGGTCGTCTCCCGATCGTGGAGCCGCGGGCGTGATGGAGACGACGGGCGCCCCGGGGGCCGTGTTCCCGACCGTGACCGTCGCCGTCGCGGGCTTCGAGTCGGCCTCGCCGTCGGTGGCCGTCACCTCGACTTGCCACACGTCGCCGCCGTCGGTGTCCGTGGACGGGACGACCTCTTCGCCGACCAGGTCGGGCCGTGCCTCGCCGGCGACGCTCCACGCGATCCGGTAGCTCAGCGGCTCGGGGCCGTCGTCGGGGTCGACCGACGGGGTGTCGATCGAGAGCGTGAGGTCCGACGACGTATCGGGCGACGCGGGCGCGATCGAGACGACGGGCGTGCTCGGGGGCTCGTTGGGGGGGACGTACGCCTTCATGACGATGTCCACCGAGTCCACGCCCGAGGCCCCCTGGGGATCGACGACGCGGAGGGTGATGGTGTGGTCGCCCTCGGCGAGCTCGACGCCCGCCACGGCGGTGGTCCCGTCTTCGTCCGGGGCCCCCTCGAACAGCACCCCGCCCACGGACGACGACCACGTGACCCAGAGCTCGCCGCCCGCGGAGAAGCGGTCCGAGACCTCCCCCTGCAGGAGGATCGCCTCTCCGGTCGTGCCCTCGAAGCCGTCGGCGGGCGACGTGATCGCGGCCTCGGGGCGGTCGTTGGTCGGGCCGCCGTCGTCGCGCTCGGTCGGGCAACCCGCCGCGGGGACGAGCAGGGAGAGGGCGAGCAGCAGGCGAGGCACGAGCTCTCCTTCAGCCGGGCAGGGGTTCCTCGACGATCTCGAAGCGACCGAAATCGTACCGCTCTCCGATGGCGGCCGTGACCTGGATCAGGCGCTCCCGCACGCCGCGGCCGCGCAGGGTGCGGGCCCGGTGGTAGCAGAAGGGGTTGTTGCCGCGACGGCCCAGGGTGCAGTGGGCGGTGAAGGAGCAGCCCGCCCCGCAGGTCGCGCCGTACTCGCACTCGGCGCAGAAGCCCCACAGCTCTTCGGTGTTGCGGTTCTGGACGAAGTTGAGGGCCGGGTCGGTGCTCCAGATGTCTTCGAGCCGCACGTCCCGCACGTTGCCCCCGACGTAGGGAGCCGTGGGCAGGGACGGGCAGGCCTTGATCGTGCCGTCCGACTCGATCGACATCGTGAAGACGCCCGCCTGGCAGCCCTTCCAGGTGCGGCCGTTCCCGCCGGGATCGGAGCGCAGGATCATCTCGTGGGGGCTGTAGTAGCCGATGTTGTTGCCCGCGATGATGTTGAAGACGTCGTCGAGGGCGCCGCCCCCGGCCAGGGTCTCCCGGGCGAACTCGATCTGCAGCTCGCCGAGGGTGTCGAGGGCCTCGAGCACCTGGTAGGGCTGCAGGAGAACGCCCGGGGTGTCGGCGGCGCGCCCCATGGGGACGGTGACCTGAGCCCGCCACACCTGGACGCCGGTGTCGCGCAGGAGGCGCGCGGTCTCCCGCAGGACCGGGAGAGTGAGGGCGTTGATCTGCGTATTGGACGCGACGGAGAGGCCCGCGGCCCGGGCGTTTCGGATGCCCTGGAGGGCTCGCGCGTGGCTCCCCTCCTTGGCCCGGAGCTCGTCGTGCACGGCCTCGGTGCCGTCGACGCTGAAGCCCATGGCGCGCAGACCGGCGGCCCGGAGGGAGGAGGCGAGGTCGGCGTCGACGGCCCACCCGCCGGTCTGGATCGACGTGCGGATCCCGAGGCCGGTGAGGTGCCGCAGGAGCTCGTGGATCCCCTCGAAGAGGTAGGCCTCGCCGCCGATGAGGGTGACCTCCTGGGTGCCGAGGGCCACCAGCTGGTCCGCGACCTCGAGGGTCTCGGCGAGGTCGAGCTCGTTCGGGCGGGCGCGATCGGCCCGGGAGCCGCAGTGGCCGCAGGCGTGGTCGCAGAGCGTCGTCAGCTCCCAGACGACGTACCGCGGGGTGTTCCGATCTTCGGGCTTGAGGCTCCGGCTCTTCACCCGGCCACGCCGTACAGCGCCTGCCCACCCTCGTCGGCGGAGTCGTCGTCGTCCCCGGCGTCGTCGTCGTCCGCGGCGTCGTCGTCGTCCCCGGCGTCGTCGTCGTCCGCGGCGTCGTCGTCGTCCGCGGGGTCGTCGGGCGGGTCGGTGGAGGAGTCGTCGTCGTCGCCCGCGTCGTCGTCGTCGATGGGCATGCCGTACAGCGGCTGATCGGCGTCGTCGTCGTCGGTAGCGTCGTCGTCGTCCACCTGGGCGGAGTCGTCGTCGTCGATGGGGACGCCGTACAGCGGCTGGTCGCCGCCGCCGAGGTCCGGGGGGCAAGCCGTCAGGACGAGGCCGAGCAGGGCGGCGCCCGCGCTGACCTCCGCCACGGGTGGACGCTTGCGGCAGGGGCCGTCGCACTTCTTTCGGATCGGAGCCATGCGTCTACCCGTCCACCTGGTCGTCGTCGTCGGAGGCGGCGCTGTCGTCGTCGTCGATCAGCGCCGAGTCGTCGTCGTCCATGGAGACGCCGTACGCGGGCTGGGCGAACTCGTCGCCGGTGGGGCAGGCCACCATGGCGCCCATGGCGAGGCCCAGGAGCGCGGCGCCCGCGCCCATCTCGGCGACGGTCCTCGTCCTGCGACAGGCGCCGGTGCAGACGTGCTTCTTCTCGGCCATGGGGAGTCTCCGATGGGGGGACCTTCAGGGTCGCACCACGGCGGCGAGATGAGCAACCGTCGCGCCGACGGACCGGGCGGGAGCAGGCCCGACCGCCTCGAGGTCGGGGGGGAGGCTCGCAGCCGCAGGCCCGCAGCGAGGCGAAACGAACCGTTTCGCCCGGTTGCGGGCAGTGGGAGGCCCGCAGCGAGGCGAAACGAACCGTTTCGCCCGGTTGCGGGCAGTGGGAGGCCCGCAGCGAGGCGAAACGAACCGTTTCGCCCGGTTGCGGGCAGTGGGAGGCCCGCAGCGAGGCGAAACGAACCGTTTCGCCCGGTTGCGGGCAGTGGGAGGCCCGCAGCGAGGCGAAACGAACCGTTTCGCCCGGTTGCGGGCAGTGGGAGGCCCGCAGCGAGGCGAAACGAACCGTTTCGCCCGGTTGCGGGCAGTGGGAG
>CAZEKB010000064.1:18604-38627 GCA_964512225.1 uncultured Rickettsiales bacterium
GGAGGCCCGCAGCGAGGCGAAACGAACCGTTTCGCCCGGTTGCGGGCAGTGGGAGGCCCGCAGCGAGGCGAAACGAACCGTTTCGCCCGGTTGCGGGCCGCAGAGAGCAGCAGCCGCAGGCCCGACCGCCTCCCGGGGTTGCCCGATCGACCCGGATCTGTTCGGATGATCCAATGTGGATCGACGATCCGAAATGGATCTCACGCCTGAAGAGCCAGCCCGTGGACTTGGAGGCCGTCCTCGATCGCGTGCTCGCGGCGGTGGCCGAGGACCTGGACGCCGAGCGAGCCACCTTGTTCCTGCACGACGAGGTCCGCGGGGAGCTCGTGGGGCGGATCGGGAGCCTCCCGGAGGTCGCGGAGATCCATCTTCGGGTCGGCGAGGGGGTCGCCGGCTTCGTCGCCGAGCGGGGCGAGCCGATGGTCGTCCCGGACGCGCAGGCCTCCGAGGAGCTCGCCCGGCGCATCGATCTCGAGACCGGCTACCGCACCCGGACGCTGCTGACCGTGCCGATCTTCCACGAGGAACGACTCCTCGGCGTCCTCCAGGCCCTGAACCATCGGCCCGGCCCCTTCGACGCACTACACCTCCCGGGCGGCGAACGCTGGGCCGAGCGCATCGCCCGACTGCTGGCGGACACCAGCCTCCGCGACCTCCTGTCGCCCGACCGTCGCGGACCCCTCGTCTTCCGCTTCAACGGCATCGTGGGGTCGTCGGCCGCCATGCGCGCCGCCCTGGATCGAGCCGCCCGCGCCGCCGCGACCGACGCGACCGTCCTCATCCGCGGCGAGAGCGGGACGGGCAAGGGGCTCGTCGCCCGGGCCGTCCACGTCAACAGCCCGCGCCGCGACGGCCCCTTCGTGACCATCGACTGCGCCGCTCTGCCTGCCGACCTCATCGAGAACGAGCTCTTCGGCCACGTGCGCGGAGCGTTCACGGGGGCCGACCGGGAAGCGCCCGGCAAGGTCGAGGGGGCCGACGGCGGCACGCTCTTCCTCGACGAGATCGGGGACCTCCCCGGGGCCGTGCAGGGCAAGCTCCTGCGCCTCGTCCAGGAGCGCCGGTGGTTCCCCGTCGGGGGAACGACCGAGCGGACCGCCGACGTGCGACTCGTCACCGCGACGCGCCGAGACCTCGAGGCCCAGGTCGCCGACGGCCGCCTCCGCGAGGACCTCTACTACCGCCTCCGCGTCGTCGAGGTGGAGCTGCCCCCGCTCCGCGCCCGCGGCCACGCCGAGCTCGATCAGCTGATCGACCACCTCCTCGCCCGCGCGGCCGAGCGACACGGGCGCCGCGCGCGCCTGGGGTCCGACGCCCGGCGGGCCCTCCACGGCCGCGCCTGGCGGGGCAACGTCCGCGAGCTGGAGCACTGCCTCGAGGCCGCGGTCGTGCTCTCCCCCGGCCCCCTCATCCGCCCCGAGTCCCTCCCCGCCGAGCGCCGCGGACCCCGCGCCGAGACCGCCGAGCCCGTCGCGGCCGCCGACGTCCGACCCCTGCGCGAGGTCGAGCGGACCTACTGCCTGCGCGCGGTGGAAGCCTGCGGCGGCAATCGCACCGAGGCGGCGCGGCGGCTCGAGATCGGACGCAACACCCTCGCCCGGAAGCTCGACGGCTGAAGTCGTCGGAGCTCGACGACCGCCCGGACCCAGGCCGCGATCCCGCGCACGTCGACCTCGTCGGTGGAGATCACGAGCGCGCGCTGGGACTCCAGCAGCGCGCCGAGGTCGGCGTCGATCGAGGCGAACCGACCCGGGTCGGTGAAGAGCATCGCGTCGATCGCGTCGTTGGCGGCCCGCGCCGAGAACCGGGCCCGACGCGTGTCGGCGCGGGCCCGCAGGCTGATCACGAGGTCGAACCGCGGCCACAGGGGCCGGAGCCCGGCGAGCAGCCGGGGCGCGACGCGCGCTCCGAAGCCGCGGGCGAACGCGACGGTGTGGGCCGCGTGGGCCTCGTGCACCACGATCCCGCGACTGCGTCGACCGAACACCACGTCCACGACGACCACCGCCACGAACGCCCAGGTCACGGCCCGCGACCCCGGCGGGGAGCGGCGGTAGACCCGCTGGGCGAGAGCGTCGACGCGCCCCTTGTGCAGGCCGCCGACGCTCCGGCAGGCGACGATCCCGTCCGCCTTCAGCTGCTCGACGAGGGCGCACGCCAGGCTCGACTTCCCGGACAGGTCCATGCCGTCGATCAGGACGCGCACTTCGTCTCCTCCGGAGGGACCTCGAGGACCGGGAATCGCCCCCGACGGCCCGGCCGGTTCGGGCGCCAGGCGGCGTCGGGGAGCGTGTTCGCCGCGTGGGCCACCGACTTCGTGGGCGACGCGGGCACCTCGCGCCCCTCGGCCTCCCACGCCGGAGCCGCCCGGGGCGACGCGATCACCGTGCACAGGTAACCCGCGTGCACGCGGAGGGTCTCGTTGGGGATCTCGATCGCGCACGGCAGCGGCCCGGCGTCGACCACCCCCGCGGCCGCAGCTTCGACCGGGCAGTACGGATCCGGACGATGGAGGGCCGCCCACAGCTCCGGGGCCACACCGGGGTTGTCCGGAGCCGCGACGGGATCGGCGGGTCCGCTCAGCGCGGCCCGCCCGGCGCAGCCCCCGCGACACGCCTCCAGGAGGTCGCAGACCCGGTCGCGGCAGGCCGGCGGCGTCGCCTCCCGACGGGTCCGCAGCGCCGCGAACTCCGGCCGCTCCACCAGCGCCGACAGCGGCTCGGTGAGCAGGTCGCCCACGCGGAGGTCGTGGAGGAACACGCAGGGTGAGACCGGCACGCGGCCGTCGGGGGTCATGCCGTTGATCCGCAGGGACGTCGTGCCGCAGGGGCACCCCCGGGCGGGCAGGCCCCACTGCGCCGCCAGGGTCGGCTCGCCGACCACCGTGGGCGTGGCGTGCCGCGCGACCTCCCGGAAGAACCGGAAGTACTGGTCGGGCCGCAGCACCAGGTCCTGGTGGCCGGGGTCCGTGGGCTTGATCGTATTGATGCGGACGTCGGCCCCGACGTCGCCGGCGAGGGCGAACAGCGCCGCGACGTGCCGGTCGCTCGCGTTCCATCCCATCGCGCACGTCGTGATCGTCAGCGATCGCTCGTGGGCGCGGATGCGGTCCATCGCCCGACGGGCGAGCAGGAAGTACGCCCCCCCGCGGTTTCGGTCGTGCTCGTCCGCGAACGGCGAGTCGAGCGACACGTGCCACTCGGCCACCCGCGCGAAGGCGTCCGGGTCCTGCTTCTCGAGCACGATCGCGGTCGTCCCGTTCGTCGTCACTCCGACGACCAGGCCGTGGTCCGTCGCGGCGCGGACGATCTCCGGCAGCAGCGACCGCGACGGGTCGGGCCCGTGCGTGTAGATGGGCTCGTTGCCCCCCAGGTTGACGGTCCGCACCCCCGCGCTCGCCAGCTCCCCGACGATGTGGCGGACCTCGTCCCGCTCGAGCGTCCTCGTGCTCTTGCGCACCTGCCACGAGTAGCAGTGCCCGCAGCGGGCGTTGCAGTAGTTCCCCAAGGACCATCCGACGTGTCCGATCGTGCTCATCGCGCCTCCACGAAGCCCGGGCGCAGGCTCCGCGGAGTCTCACCGCAAGCGACGTGCCGGCGAGCGGGATCGGGGGCCGCAGACGCCGTCCGCCGGGGCGGACCCCCCACAGCGTGCTCCGAAATGGAGCTTGGTGATCCGAAATGGAGCGCGCGAACGGGGCCCCCGGGTCGACCCCGCCTCGCCGAGCATCGTCGGCGCCCTGAGGTAGGATCCGCGACCCGACTTTCTCACTCGGAGCTCGCATGTCCTCGACCCTCATCCGCGGCGGCACCATCGTCACCGCCCTCGATACCTACAAGGCCGACATCCGCATCCGCGACGGCCGCATCGACGAGATCGGCCACTCCCTGCAGCGCGGCCCCCGCGATGGCGTCGTCGACGCGAGCGGCAAGCTCGTCATGCCCGGCGGCATCGACCCGCACACCCACATGGAGCTGCCCTTCATGGGCACGACGGCGTGCGATTCCTTCTTCACGGGCACCCGCGCAGGCCTCGTCGGCGGGACGACGTCGATCGTCGACTTCGTGATCCCGTCCCGCGGCCAGAGCCTCCTGGAGGCCCTCGACATCTGGAACAAGAAGGCCGAAGGCGCCGCGGGCGACTACGCGTTCCACATGGTCGTGACCTGGTGGGACGAGTCCGTCGAGCGGGAGATGGAGATCTGCGTCAAGGAGCACGGCATCACGAGCTTCAAGACCTTCATGGCCTACAAGGGCGCGCTCGGCATCGACGACAACGAGCTCTACAACGTCATGAAGAAGGCCAAAGAGCTCAACGCCATGACGACGCTGCACTGCGAGAACGCGGACCTCGTCGACAACCTCGTGGCCCAGCACATCGACGCCGGCCTCATCGCTCCGAAGTACCACGCCACGTCGCGTCCGCCCGAGGTAGAGGGCGAGGCGACCGGCCGGGCGATCGCCCTGGCGCGCATGGCCAACGAGCCGATCTACATCGTCCACCTCACCTGCGACAACGCGCTGTCCCGCGTGCGCGACGCCCGCTACCGCGGTCAGACGGTGTGGGCCGAGACCTGCATCCAGTACCTCCTGCTCGACGACTCGGTCTACGAAGGCCCCGACTTCGAGGGCGCGAAGTACGTCATGTCGCCCCCGATCCGCCCCGCCGGGCACCAGGAGATCATGTGGAACGGCGTCAAGGCGGGCCTGCTGCAGACCGTCGCGACCGACCACTGCCCCTTCATGTTCAACGGGCAGAAGGACATGGGGCGCGACAGCTTCGCGAAGATCCCCAACGGCGGCCCCGGCGTGCAGGAGCGCATGAGCCTGCTCTGGACCCACGGCGTGAAGACGGGGCGACTGACCAGGAACGAGTTCGTCGCGGTGGCCTCCACGAACGCGGCGAAGCTCTTCGACCTGTACCCGCGCAAGGGCGCGATCCAGCTGGGCGCGGACGCGGACCTCGTGGTCTGGGACCCGGACGCCCAGTGGACGATCACGGTCGACGGCATGGCCTCGGAGATCGACTACACGATGTTCGAGGGCTGGGAGGTCCAGGGCCGCGCCGACAAGGTGCTCCAACGCGGCGAGATCGTCGTGGACGGCGGCGACTGGTGCGGCAACGAGGACGACGGCGTATACCTGCGTCGCACCCCGACCGGCCACAACACCTGAAGCCCCGCGGATGACCGACCGCTTCGACCTCGGCCACCTGGGCCTGGGGCGGCTGACCCTGATCTGCGGCGACATCGCGGCCGAAGCGGCGGACGTCCTCGTGAACGAGGCCAACGACCACCTCCAGATGACCGGCGGCGTCGCGGGCGCCCTGCGCAAGCGCGGCGGGGTGGGCATCCACCGGGAGGCGATCGCGCTGGGCCCCCTCCCGCTCGGCAGGGTGGTGCGAACGTCCTCCGGCGACCTCGCCGCGCGGGTCCTCTATCACGCGATCACGAAGGACTACGAGCTGGACCGGGGCCTCTCCGGGAAGGTCGTGACGGCCGTCGTCCAGGAGTGCATGAGCATGGCGGCCGACGACGGCGCGGAGACCATCTGCTTCCCGCTCTTCGGCGCGGGCGGCGGGTCCCGCTTGTTCGGCATGGAGATGCCGCTGACCGCCCTGGTCGAAGGCCTCGAGGCCGCCGGGCTGGAGAGCGGCGACGGCCCCGAGGTCCGCATCCTCGTGCGGGACCCCGACGAGTTCGAGCAGGCGAGCACCATCTTCCGGGGCCTGAACGCCGGAGCCGCGCGGCGCGACGAGGAGTCCCAGCTCGCCGAGGACTACCTCGCTCGGCTCATGGCGGACATGGGGGACCTGGACCTCGAATAGGGTCGACCGGGAGCGAACCTGCCCGGATCGACCGGAACCGTCCCTGCACCACGGACGTGCCTCTTCCGGAGGTCCCCTTGAGTCGATTCGCCGCCGCTTCCGTCGCCCTCCTGTTCCTCTCCGCGTGCGGTCCGCCGCCGTGCCCGCCGCTGTTCCCGTGCTTCTCCGATCCCCCGCCGGTGCGCACGCTGCCGGTGGAGGAGCCGTCGCCGCAGATCGTCACCGTCTCCCCCTCCCCGGCCGCGCTGGACGTCTTCACCGGCGCTCCGATCTGGGCTCGCTTCGACGTCGCACCCTCCCGCGTCGACATCACGGTGCGGTCCGGCGGCGAGATCCTGCAGGGCACGTCCGAGATCGACGAGAGCGGTCGACGCGTCGTGTTCACGCCGCTCGAGGGCCTGCCCCGGAGCTCCGCCGTGGAGGTCGAGCTCGCCTGGGAGTCCCCGGAGTCGCCCGCGTCGTGGGCCTTCGACACCGGCGCCTGGGGCGACCCCCTCGACGACCCCACAGACCTGGTCGGAGCCGTCCAGCGGCTCGACCTCGGCACCGCCGCGAGGCACCGGGGACTCGCCGCGATGTTCGCCGCGATGCACGGCGAGAAGGGCCTCCTCCTCGGGATCGCCGAAGACTCCGCGCTCGAGATCGGGGCGCTCCAGCTGGACGTGGTCACCGCCGACGAGGACGGGTTCCAGGAGCCCTGCGTGCCGGTGAGTCGCGTGACCGACCCGGAGGCGCCCGGCCTTTGGCTCGATCCCACGGCGTCCCTGCGGGGGGTGGATGTGCCGATGCCCCTGGCCGGATCGGGGGACCACTACACGCTGCAGGACGCCGACCTCGACTGGACCGTGCACCCGGACGGCGACTCCATCGCCGGGGCCACCCTGACGGGGGTCCTCGACGCGCGCGAGATCGACCCGCTGCTCACGAACGAGGACGACGACGAGGAGGGCGTCCTGTGCGACCTCGTGCGCAAGACCGTCGGCGTGGAGTGCTTCGACTGCCCCGACGGCTCCGGCCCCTTCTGCATGGACCTGGAGCTGAGCGGGATGACGGGGGCGCGCGTCGACATCGCGATCGAGCCCATGGAGTGCGACTAGCAGGTCGGCGCCGAAGGAGCGCGCGACGCCGCGCGAAGCCGGCTCCCCAGCCGCCTCGAATGAGTGACGATTAGCGCCCCCGAAGACGTTCCTGTAGCGTCTTCGGGGGAGCTGATATGTCGAACACGCCCGGAACTACTGAGACTTCCATCCTCTATCCCCTCGACAGCCGCCCGCCGACGCCGCGGGCGGTGATCCTGGGCCTGCAGCACGTCCTGACGATGTTCGGGGCCACGGTCTCCGTGCCGCTGCTCTTCAAGACCCCCCTGGAGATGGACGGCGCGCAGCTCGCCATCCTCATCAGCTCGGTGATGATCTGCTCCGGCGTCGCCACCGCCATGCAGGTGACGATCGGCTCGCGCCTCCCGATCATCCAGGGCGTCTCCTTCTCGTTCCTGGCCGCGTTCTTCGCGTGCATCGCGTTCGCGAAGGCGAACCCGGTCGAGGGCGTGACCCACGGGGCGCTGTCGATGTCCTACATCGCGGGCTCGATCCTGGTGGGCTCGGTGGTCGAGATCATCGTGGGCTTCTCCGGTCTGGTCGGGAAGCTGCGGCGCGTCGTCACCCCCGTCGTCATCGGCCCGGTGATCATGCTGATCGGCCTCGCGCTGTTCGAACACGGGTGGCCGAAGGCCGCGACGCACTGGCCGATCGGCGGCCTGACCATCGTCCTCGTGGCGCTGTTCAGCCTCGTGCTCGCCCACAAGCATCGAGTCTTCCAGGTCCTGCCCGTGCTGCTCGCGATCAGCGCCGTGTGGCTCATCTGCCTCATCGGCACCGCCGCGGGCTGGTTCCCGGCGGGGCACGCGTCCAACGTCGACTTCAGCGGCGTCGCCGCCACCCCGTGGGTGCGCGTCAACCTCTTCTGGGGCGACAACCCGATCCTGCTGCCCTGGGGCATGCCCCGGTTCGAGATCGGCCTCATCGTCGCGACGTTCGCGGGCTTCGTGGCGTCCATGATCGAGTCCTTCGGCGACTACCACGGCGCGGCCGCCATGGCTCAGGCGCCCGATCCGACCGACGAGCAGATCTCGCGCGGCATCGGCTCCGAGGGCCTCGGGTGCGCGGCCACGGGCCTGCTCGGCGGCTTCTCGTCCACGTCCTACTCCGAGAACATCGCCCTGATCGGCCTCACGCAGGTCGCGTCGCGGTACGTCGTGCTGATCGCGTCGGGCATCCTCGTGACGCTCGGCCTCTTCGCGAAGTTCGGCGCGGTCGTCGCCACGATCCCGGGCTCGCTGGTGGGCGGCCTCTACTGCTCCCTGTTCGGGCTGATCGCCGCGGTGGGGATCCAGCAGCTCAGCAAGGCCGACCTCTACAGCCAGCGCACCCTCTTCATCGCCGGCTTCTCGCTGTTCATGGGCCTCTCCGTGCCGAAGTGGTTCGGCGCGAACATGTACAGCGACGGCACCGAGCTCGTGAACTCGAGCCTGCCCCCCGAGGTCGCCGCGATCGTCATCGCGCTGGGCTCCACCGGCATGGGGGTCGCCGCGCTCATCGGCCTCATCCTCGACAACGTCATCCCCGGGACGGACGAGGAGCGCGGCATCACCGCATGAGCCCGCGCCTCGCTCTGCTGCTCGTGGCGGCGACCGCGCTCGCCTGTCCGTTCGACGCGGACGACGACGACACACCCGCGGACGACGACGACGCCACCGACGACGACGACGCCACCGACGACGACGACGTGGTGGGGCCCTGGGAGCCGTTCAAGCTGCTGAGCCTGAACCTCCACTGCCTCAAGCAGGAGGACACGCCCTACCCGGACGTCGCGTCGCGGCTGCAGGCGGTGGCCGACCTCGTGGCCGCCGAGGACGTCTCCGTGCTCGCGCTGCAGGAGGTCTGCAGGCGCGACGGGGGCGACGACGCCGAGCAGATCCTCCTCGCCGCCCTGGGCGACGGCTGGACGTCGGCCTGGGAGTTCGCGCACGTCGGCTGGGAAGGGTCTCCCGACGAAGCGGACGAGGGACTCGCCCTGTTCGTCCGGGGTGCGATCGACGCGCCCCGCGAGGTCGAGTACTTCCACCAGGCGGGTCTGCGTCGGGTGGCGCTGGCGGGGACGCTGCCCGCCGAGCTGGGCGGGTTCCGGGTGGTCTCCGTGCACCTCGACGTGGCCGACGCCGTCGCCCGCCCCGCCCAGGCCCGCGAGACGGCGTCGCGCGTCCCCACGCGGATCGGCGGCTTCGACGTGATCCTCGCGGGCGACTTCAACGCGCCCACGGACTCGCCGACGCTCGACGCCGTCCGCGCCGCGGGCTTCCTGGACACGGGCTCGGGGCTCGACGCGACACGCATCGACCACGTCTACACCCACCGCGCCGCCGCGGTGGAGGGGAGCGACGCCCGCCTCGTCTTCACGGGCGACACCGAAGATCCCGTCTCGGACCACCCGGGCGTGCTCGTGACGCTCGCTCCGATCGCCGTCGAGGTGCCGCCGACCACCCGGATCGTCGCGAACGTGGACGTGGGCGTGGACCACTTCGTCGCGGTGCGGGGGACGCTGTTCCCGGGAACCGAGTGGGACGTCGGCTGGTCCATGCAGGCGATGGCCGCCGATCGCTGGGAGATCCTGTTGTCCGAGGTCCCCGGCGGGGCCGAGTTCACCTACAAGACCCTCCGCGACGACGCCGACTGGCAGGCCGGGGACGACGTCCCCGGCACCGGCGGCACCGACAACGAGACCACGCCGTCGTACTGACGACCCGGCTGCTCGCCGTCGCCGTCGTGATCGCCGCGACGCTCCCTTTACAAAACTTCACCCGGGGGAAACGGCCCAGACGGATGCGGTCCTCAAGATGATCGTCGAAAGGAGCACAACTCAATGCTCGGCTTCCTCACCGCCCTCGCCATCGCCTACTTCGGGATCCGATACGTCCGCCGCAACCACGGAGGCCGCCGCTTCCGCCGGCGGCGCCGCGAGTGGATCCTCGACCGGCTCTCCTCCCGCCTCGACACCCGCCCCTCGCAGGACGCCGTCCTCGAAGGCGCGCTCGACGACGTCATGAACGCGTTCGACGAGGAGAAGCGCGCGTTCCGCTCCACGAAGTCGACCGTCGCGCGCATCCTCCAGAGCGACGACTTCGACGCGGGCGCCCTCGACGAGCTGCTCGCCTCCCAACGAGAGGCCCTGGGCCGCGTGCAGGCGGCCGTCGCCGAGTCGCTCGCCAAGGCCCACGAGACCCTCGACCCGGGCCAGCGCGCGCGCCTCGCCGCTCACCTCGAGCGCCGCGGCCACGGCTGCAGGCGGGCGGTCGCGGCGGCCTAGAACCGCCCCACGACGCCGAACACGGGACCGATCATCGGGGCGAGCCGCAAGCCCGTCCTCGGTGGTCGCGTCTCCGCGCGCACCCCCTCGATGAGATCGAGCTTGCGCGCGTCCTCCTCGGACAGCCCGAGGTGCCTGCGCAGCCCGTCGTTGTGCTCCTCGATCCGACGGTCCGCCTCCTCGGGCGTGTAGTACTCGTAGGTGTACTGCTGCCTCCGCTTCGAGCGGTCCCAGGGCACGAACGAGAGGAACACCGCGTCGACTCCCCCCGCCAGGAGGAGCGACCCGAGCACGATGCGGGGGCGGATCGCGTCGGCGTGCGCGGCCTCCGCCTGCTGGAACGCGAGCAGGTCGAAGCCATCGCCGTCGTCGGTCGGGTAGTCGCGGATGTCGGGCCCCGGCTCGGAGCCGCCCTGGATCACGAGCGCCGCCCCGAGCCCCGCGAGCGACCCGCCGACCACGACGCCCACCGCGAGCCCCGCGTCGATTCGACGGCGCTCCTTCACGAGCCGATCGAGCATCTCCTTGTCGCCCACGCGCGACGCGAACTCGTGGGTCACCAGCGGGGCCCCGCCCCCGTCGAAGGGCGCCCAGGACAGCACGACCGCGAACTCGCTGCCCGTCGGGCTCGCCTGCAGGGGCGCCCGGTGCAGACGGCCGAGTCGGTAGGCGTCGAGCGCCTTCAGAGTCTCGGCGGACAACCCGTCGAGGGAGCAGCCGCACGGCTCGCTCGGACCGGCGACGGTCAGGAGCAGAGCGCAGACGGCGGTGGCGGAGAGCACGCTTCAGGATAAGCCCGCGGGCGCCGTTCAGGGAGCGCGACGAGCGGCCTCCGGAGCACGGACGACGGCCCAGGGTTCGGCGACGAACACCGCGTCGGGCGCGCGGGCCGCCTCCACGACGATCCAGTCGGCGCCCTCCTCCACGGCCGTCTGGCGGATCCCCTCCATCGTGCGCGCCGCCCAGCCGTCGTGGAGCCGCGCGCGCAGGCCCGGAAGCCCTCCCCCGCCGTCGATCGAGCAGGCGCAGACCCGCTCGATGCGGCGCCGCCACTCCAGCGCGATGTCGCGGCTGAAGGTCGCCTCGCCGCCGTCTTTCCACGTGGCCACCGCCGGGCGGACCGAGAGCGCGCGGAACGCCCCGAACCGGGCGGGGGGCACGAGGAAGCGAGCCCCCTCCTCGGTGTTCGACGCGGCCCAGCGCGCGATGGCGGCCTCCGCGTCCTCGGGACCCCGGGGCTCGAACCGGCGGTCCTCGTCCGCCCGACCGAAGGCGGCGGTGGCCACCAGCAGGGCGGCGAGCACCGCGGCGAAGCGGGTCCGCCCGCGCGACCGGAGGACGTCGACCCCGGCGACCGTGACGAAGACCGCCGCGATCACCACGAACCTCGTCGCCTGCCAGGCCTCGAGCTGCAACCCCAGCGCGATGCGAGCCACGGGCCCCGCGACCCCACCCACGGACACGGCCCAGGCGACGCAGCCCAGGGCGACGCCGATGAGGCCGCGCAGCTCCGAGCGGGGGCCCTCCGCGAAGCGGACCAGGGCGAGCGCGGACACCCCACCGAGCGCGAGCCAGAGCGCGAACGAGACCCACACGTCGACAGGCCACGTCGACGGCACGAGGTGATGGGGCACGCGCGCCACCAGCACGCTCCACCAGGCGTCGTCGACGGTCGCCAGCGAGGCCCGCGGGCCCCCGGTGACCAGCCACGGGATCAGCAGCGGCGAGGCCCCGAGGACGAACCCGGCGGGGGGCCCGACCAGCGCCGCGTTCGCCTCGCGCAGCCCCCGTCCGCCGACCTTTGTCGACGGCTCGGCCTGCATGCGAAGGAGCACGACGTGCCCGAAGGTCATCCCGAACCCGAGCGCGACGGCGGACGGCGCGTGGAGGGTGAAGGCGAGCCCGCACAGCGCGAAGCCCGCGATCACGCGACCGCGCAGCAGGACGAGCAGGGCGGCGAGCTCGATGGGGAGCGCGGCCGTGCGGTGCAGAAGGAGGGGGTCGAGCGTCGCCGCGCCGCCCGGAGCGTCGTAGGCGACCGCGAGGATCGCGGCGGCGGCGAGGGCGGCCGGGAGCGAGAGCCGCAGCGTGCGGCCCAGGGCGATGAGCAGCGAGCCGGTGGCGACGAGGCAGACGGCGTGCAGGGTCGCCGTCCACCCCGCGACGCCGAAGGCCTCGGCGAAGGGCGCCTGGATGCGACTGAACCACGACGGGTGCGACTGGGTGGCGACCGCGAGCAGGTCTCCGCTCCAGCGATCGGGGTGCAGCACGAGATCGAGGAACGCGAGGTGGATCCCGTGGTCCGCCACGCCGAACCGGTACCCCCCGACGAGCACGACGAGCGTCGCCCAGGCGAGGCCGAAGAGCGGGGTGCGGAACGCCTGGGGGACGGGAGGCAAGGCATCCCTATAATGCCGCCGCCACCGCTGCGGCAGCGGTGCCTGAATCATGGACTTCACACCGCCCTCTTCGGCAGTCCTCGCCCTCTTCCTGAGCGCCGGCGCGTCGATTCTGTTCCCGGCCCCGGCCCGCGCCGAGCTCCCGCTCCCGTTGCAGCCCGGCTGCGGCGACACCGAGGATCTCGAAGGCTGCCCGCGGGACGGGACCGACTGGACCTACGCCAACTTCATGCACAGCTCGATCCTCGGGCAGGTCCGGCCCCAGGAGCACGACCTCGGGATGGGCAACGGCATCTACCCCGCCTGGCAGTACTCCACCGGGGTCTGGGAGGCGGTCGTGGCCGTCGCCGACTCGGGCGTGCACTGGGACGACGGCCACCTCGTGCGCAAGTTCTTCCTGAACGTCGGCGAGCTCCCGCCCCCCCAGGACGAGAACGGCGCCAGCGACGGCACGTACGACCTCGACGGCAACGGCCTGGTCAACATCACGGACTACGAGGACGACCCCCGCGTCGACCCCACGGACGGCGTGGACCGCGCCGACCACCACCTCGACCCTTCGGACCTGATCGCCGTGTTCAGCGACGGCGTCGACGACGACGGCAACGGCTGGACCGACGACATCTCGGGGTGGGACTTCTTCGAAGACGACAACGACGCCCACGCCCGCAACCTCGAGGGCTACGGCGATCACAGCCGCGGGGTGTTCCAGACCGTCGGAGCGGAGGGCGGCGACGGCGGCGACATCGGCATGTGCCCCAACTGCGCGGTGCTCCCGCTCCGCGTCGGCGACTCCTTCATCTCCACCGGCAATACGATGGGGCGGGCGGTCGACTTCGCGGCCGCTCACGGCTCCGTCTCCATGACGGCGGCGGTGGGCTCCATGACGCACCCGCGGTTCACCGAGCAGGCCATGAAGCGGGCCTGGGACGCGGGCCTCCTGGTGGTGGCCGCGGCGGGGGACGAGACGTCCTTCCATCGCAACTTCCCGGCCGTCGACCAGCACGCGCTGTTCGTCCACTCGATCCGCGGCGACACCGACGACTGGGAGACCAGCTCGACGTTCCTGCGCTTCATCAACTGCAACAACTTCGGGCCGCGCATGGAGCTCGTGGCGGCGACGCGGAACGAGTGCGCGACCGGCGCCGTGGCCGTCATCGCGGGGGTCGCCGGCCTCGTCCAGTCGGCGGCGATGGAGACGACCGGCTCCTTCCTCAGCCCGGCGCGGCTCCGGGCCGTCCTGAACATGACGGCCACGGACGTGGACGTGGAGGAGTCGCGGGGGGACACCCCCGACCCGGCCACCTTCCCGAGCTACCCGGGGTGGGACCAGTTCTTCGGCTACGGGCGGGTGCACGCGGGGCGGGCGGTGGAGGCGGTGGCGCTCGAAGAGATGCCGCCGGGGGTGGAGTTCACGAGCCCCGAGTGGTTCGCCTACGTGCCCCGGGCGTTCGACGAGCGCCCCGGGGGGACCGTCGCCCTCGAGCTCCGGGCCGAGATCGAGTCCGACACGGAGGCCCGGTGGACGCTCGAGGTGGGCGTCGGCTCGGACGTCCTCGACGGGTGGACGGAGCTCGCGACCGGGCTCGGCTCGGTGGTGGAGGTCCCCCTCACGGTCTCCCGACTGTCGGTCCCGGACCCGGACGCGGCGGGGTGCGGCGGGACCCGCGAGAGCACGGCGGAGGACCTGCTCGCGCTCTCGGTGCCCGACTTCGATCCGGCCTACCCGGCGCCGACCCTGTTGTTCGGCGACGGCATCACCGGCCGGGCGGACAAGCTCGCCCCCTACGGCCTGACCTTCCGGCTCACGGCCGTGGACGAGGACGGTCGCACGACGCAGGCACGGCGCCACGTGTACGTGCGCGAGGACCCGCGGCTGCTGCCGGGCTTCCCGTACGACGTCGGGTCGTCCTGGGAGGCCTCGCCCGCCCTCGTGGACATGAACGGGGACGGCGTCTGGGAGATCGTCGCCGCCGCGTCCGACGGCTCGGTCCACGTCCTGGACGGCACCGCCACGAACCTGCCCGGGTGGCCCCGGACTACGGATCCGCTGGACGTCGAGGTCGGCTCGGTCGACCCTCCGACCGAAGGGGTGGTGGCGTCGCCCGCCGTGGGCGACCTCGACGGAGACGGGGCGAAGGACGTGGTCGTCGCGGGGCTGCGCGGCGGGCTCTACGCCTGGACCGCCGCGGGGGCCCTGCGGGACGGGTTCCCGGTGGGCATCGACCGCTCGCTGTGCGACCCCGAGGATCGACACGACGAACACCGGACCGACTGCGGGTTCTTCGGCACGCCCACGCTCGTCGACCTCACCGGCGACGGGCGTCTCGAGATCCTCATCCCGGCGATGGACCAGCACCTCTACGCCTGGGACGCGAACGGCGAGCCCGTCCCCGGGTGGCCGGTCCTGGTCCACACCTTCGAGATCGAGGACGTGGCGGACCGGATCGGGCGGATCATCGCGAGCCCGAGCGTCGGCGACGTCGACGGCGACGGCAGCCTCGACATCATCATCGGCACGTCCCAGACCGACGGCAGCGAGTTCGGCGGCTACGGGCTCCTGTACGCCCTGGGCGCCGACGGCTCGCTCAAGGACGGCTGGCCCATCCACATCTTCGCGGGCTTCGCGGGGGCGCTCCCGTTCATCGGCGAGGGGATCGTCACGAAGCCCGCGCTGGCCGACATCGACGGCGACGGCGACGTGGAGATCGCGGCGACGTCGCTGGCCGACCCGGGCGCGGTGTACGGCCCGGACGGCGAGGCGGTGATGGACTTCGCCCCCACCCTGGTGGACTTCGGGTCGCGCTCGAACACCGGCGAAGCGTCGGTGCTGTTCATGCTCTCCAGCCTGATCTTCGCGGACGCCGACGGCGACGCCGCCCTCGACGTGTTCGCGTCGGGCTCGGGCATCGGCTACGGGACCAGCTGGGCCGCGTGGAGCCGACGGATCGACCACGACCACCTGCTCCTGGGGTACTCCGGCGCCCTCGAGCCGGACCGCGACGGCAACCCGGTCGTCAGTCGCCCCCTCCCCGGCTTCCCCCGGCAGATGGACGACATGCAGTTCATGCTCTCACCCGTGGCCGCGGACATCTCGGGGGACGGGCTCTCGGACATCATCCAGGGCTCGTCGGCGCTCGTGCGCGGGTTCGACTACCTCGGCAACGCGCTCCCGGGCTTCCCGCTGTTCCACGGGGGCTGGCAGCTGGCGTCGAGCGCGGTCGGCGACATCGACGGCGACGGCTACCGCGACCTCGTGGCCGCGACCCGGGAGGGCCAGCTCTTCGCCTGGCGGACCGACGGACGCGCGGACGGCAAGCTGGAGTGGGGCATGTTCGGCCACGACCCCGCGCGCACCGGCAACTACCACACGCCGGTCCCCGCGCAGGCGGGGCCGCCGGAAGACGACGGGGGCGCCTGTTCGCTGGGCCGCTCAGGGAGCCGCTTCGGGCTCCTGGGGCTCCTCCTCGGGCTCTTCACCGTCTTCGGACTCGGTCGTCGGCACCGCCGGGCCTGAGTCCTCCACGAGCACCGGCACCTTGGCCGTGGACGTGGCCTTGCGGACCTGGGACGCGTTCTTGGCGCGGTAACTCGCGAGCCGATCCTCGGCGTTCTTGTCGAACCGCCAGCCCCCCGATCGATAGAAGTCCATCGTCGCGAGCATCTGGCCGATGTCGCACTCCCCCTCCCGCTCCACGCGGTAGGAGAGCGGCACGCCGAACACCTTCTGCTCCAGCTCCACGGAGATGAGGAAGCGTTCCCGCTCCCCGGAGATCTCCTGCCGCCGGGCCAGCACGCGGGACTGCAGCCCGCGATCGTCGAGGACGCGATCGAGGTCCTTGGGCAAGGCCGGGACCGGTCCGTTGGGGCCGATGCCCCCGTCCAGCTCGGCCTCGATCGCGTTGAGGTGACCCATTCGCTGGATGCCGGCGCTGGCCCCGATCGCGCTGATGGCCAGGGCCGCGAGCATGGTGCCGATGGCGAACAAGCGACGGGCGTCCACACCCTCGACGTCGGAGGGGGACGACCAGGCGTCGGATCGCGGACTCGCCGGCGGGGAGCGACGCGGAGGGGTGTACTCGACTTCGGGGGCGGGACCGGGTGTGTAGCCCGCCAGCGGCGGGGGCGAGGGGGGCGCTTCGACGCGGTCGACGGTCGGGAGGTGACGCGCCGAGACCCGCCCCACGGGGCTGTCGTCGGCGGACACGGCGGACATCGGCGGGTCCGTGACCCCCGACCGGCGCATCGTATCGAGCTCTTCGGGGTGGGTCGCGATCTGGCGCCCCCGGGGGTCCGCGCGTCCGCTCGCCGTGCTCGGTCGACGCCGACCGCGGTGGGGGGCGACCACCCGACCCGTCCGCTGGGGGCTCCGCTGGGACGGCGGCGCGACGCCCGGGTCGGTCGTGCGCACGGGCGGGAGCCCGGGCTCGATGCGGGGGCCGGGCATGGGGTGTTCGTCCGTGCCGATCCCCTCCAGCAGCGCCGCCATCAGGGGGTCGCCCTGGGGGACGCTGTTCTCGCTCGCGTAGAGCGCGTTCGGGGGCCGGCCGTGGGGGGCGGCGGGCTCGGGATCCGGTTCGGCGACGGGCAACGAGCCGGTGCTCAGCGTCGGAGGGCGAGGCGCCGCGCCGAGCGGCGGGGGCGGCGCGGGGGTCCCCCCCGTGGAGGTCACCCCGGAGTTGCTGCGACGGCGACCCTGGCGGTCGGGCATGCCCCACGTCCGGCCCTCATCGGAGCCCGGCGCGACCCAGGCCGGGCCCTCCGCCGGCGGGGGGCTCTCGGCAGTGATCTCGGCCGTCCCGGCATCGGCGGGGGGGTTCAGATCGAGCTCGTGCAGCGAGTCCGCGAGGAGCCCCGCGCGGGCCATCGCCTCGGTCGCGTCCTGACCCGAGATGCGCATGGTGGCGTCGCAACGAGCACAGAACACATGCCGACTCGGCTGAGGCAACCCGCACTTCGGGCACTTCATGGTGTCGCTGCTCACCACCCCCAGTTTACCAGCGGCGCGACGAAGCGGAGCGCAGGCCGCTCAGCGTCCCTCGAACGAGGGCCTGCGTTTCTCGGCGAAGGCCGCCAGCGCCTCGAGGCGGTCGCGGGTGGGGATCGTGCGGTCGTAGCAGGCCCGCTCGTGCTCCAGCGCGGCCTTCAGCGGGAGATCGAAGCCGCCGTCCACGGCCTCCTTGGCGGCGGCGATGGCGACGGGCCCCTTGGTCGCGATCGACTCGGCCGCGGCCCGGGCGGCGTCCAGCGCCGAGGTCTCGCGACCGTCCAGCTCCGCCAGGCCCCACGCCAGGGCCTGCTCCGCTTCGACTCGGCGCCCCGTGAACACGAGCTCCTTGGCGCGCCCGAGACCCACCAGTCGGGACAGCCGCTGCGTGCCCCCGGCGCCCGGGATGATGGCGAGACCGGTCTCGGGGAGCCCGACCTTGGAGGTGCCGTCGACGGCGCGCAGGTCGCACGCCAGGGCGAGCTCGAAGCCGCCGCCCAGCGCGAACCCCCCGACGGCGGCGATGAAGGGCGGGGCCGCGGTCGAGACGCGGTGGAACGTCGAGCCGATGTACGAGACGAACGCCGGGACGTCCTCCGGGGGCATCGTCTTGCGCTCCTTGAGGTCGGCGCCCGCCGAGAAGGCGCGGCCGCCGGCGCCCGTGATCACGACGCACCGGACGTCGGTCCCGGGGAGGGTGTCCAACGCGGCGTTCAGGCCGTCGAGCAGGGCACGGTTGAAGGAGTTGAGCGCGCGCGGGCGATTCAGCGTCCAGAGCTGGACGTGGTCGGCGAGCGGATCGATCCGCAGGACGGGGTCGGAGTCGGACATGGCCGCGGAGTATATCGACGACGGCCCGAGCTCGACGCCGATGGGGGGGAGGGGCGATCCGAACCGGCCCGAACGAGTCGTTCACCCCGGGTTCGCAGACGCGGACCCGTCACAACTCGCCCCGAACGAGTCGTTCACCCCGGGTTCGCAGAGCCGTCGGACGGGGGAGACTCCGCGTCGTCACGGGAAGCTCTGGTAGCAGCCGCAGTCGGGTCGCCACTGCCACTCTCGGAGCGGTGGGGCGCCGCAAGAGCAGGAGGTGGTCCCGCCCGACTCCAGGATGAAGCTCGCAGAGCCGCTCGGCTCCAGCCGCGCCTCCCATACGACTCGCGACCGGGCCTCGCCGTCGTCCTCCGAGAAGGAGCACGAGCATGCGCCCGACGTCTCGGTTCGGTTCTCGACCCAGCCTCGGTCGCACCCGCGGTGGATCGCGACGCCCGTCCCTTCGGCGTCGGAGCAGCTCGTGGTCGAGGCGACCACGCCCAGGGCCATGATGGCGGCCACGACCCAGCCTGTTGAACGGGGAGGCATGTCGGCGAGCATTGCACGGCCCCATGACCCCCCGGGGCGGGGTGGATGTACCCGGCCCGGATACGTTTCCTCGAAGCCCTGGTCCGTCGGGTCACCGGGGCGGGGTAGAAGGAGACGATGCGAACAGGGGTGCTCATCGCGGCGGTGACGGGGCTGCTCGTCGCTCCGGAGATCGCGCTTGCATGCTGCTCCTGTGACCGGTGCGGCTGCAGCGAGGGGCTGGCCGACGACGGCATCGACGCGACATTGACGGCGCCCGCGGACGGCGCCCGCGATGTGCCTCTGAACGCTCGCGTGTGGCTCGGCGGGATCCTGGCGGGGGCCGTCGACCTGCGGTCCGACGAAGAGGCGGCGTTCCTGCGACGCTCCGTGATCGCGTCGGGCTCGTCTGCGATCGAGGTGTTCACCCCCGACGCCGACCTCCTCCCGAGCACGGACTACACGGTGTACGTCGATGGCAACGCCGTGGCTCTCTTCACCACGGGGGAGGGGCGCGATACGGAGCCGCCGTCGCCCCCCGAGACTCGGGAGCTCCGGGTCGAGACCCGCGCCGCTCCCGCGCAGGCGTTCAGCTCGCCCGAGGACGGGTGGACATCGGTAGCCGTCGAGACCGTGCACGAGGGGCTCGTCGCGGTGGGCGACCGGGGGAGCGCTTCGCTCGACGAGGTGGGCATCGACGGGTTCGTCGACATGGTGACCACCGAGCTCGAGCCCACCTGGCGGTTCGGCGACGAGGACTGCAGCGTCGTCTTGGAGACCGGAGACCGCGTCGCGGTGCGGTTCGGGGCGTACGACCTCCCCGGGAACTTCTCGGGGTGGAGCGACCAGTCGGAGGCCGTCGTCGCGGCTTCCTGCGACGGGACGGCAGGCGTCGCGGGGAGGGCCCGGCCTCTCGGTTGGTCGCTCCTCGCCCTCGTCGCCGCCGCCGGGCGACGTCGACGGACCATGTAGTCCGAGTGCAACGGGGTGGAAGGCGGAGGGCCGGCGGACGCCTGGACGATCACCGCTCGCCGAAACGAGCCGTTTCTCCCCGTCGTGCGCGCCTGGACGATCACCGCTCGCCGAAACGAGCCGTTTCTCCCCGTCG
>CAZEKB010000065.1:0-20109 GCA_964512225.1 uncultured Rickettsiales bacterium
CCCCCCCCCCCCCCCCCCCCCCCCCCCCCCCCCCCCCCGCCCGCCCCCCCCCCCCGCCCCCCCGCGGGGGTGCCTCGGCGCCGCTCGCGGCGCCTGCGAACATCAGCCCCCCGGCGCCCGCTCCGGCGGCGAAGGCCACGCCCGCTCCGGCGCCGGCCGAGCCCGCGGCCAAGACGGTGACGGCGAAGAAGGCGACGGCGAAGAAGCCCGCGACGAAGAAGTCCGCGGCCGCGCCCGCCCCGAAGAAGGCCGCCGCCGCGGCCGAGGGCACGCCCTGCGCGTGGAAGGACTGCGACCAGATCGCCCGGCCCAAGAGCAAGTACTGCAGCCGCACCTGCAGCAACAAGAACGCGCGCTACCGCCACGCCAAGCGGCGCACTGAGCCGACGGTCCAGCGCAGCGCCTGACCGGCCGCGTCGCCGGAGTCGACTCCCTCCGCGCCCGTCCGGGCGGCCGAGAATTCTCGACAGGAATCAAAGGTCTACGCGCGCTTGGGCGCCGAAGCTGGTAAATCGCCGTGCGAACCGGGCCCCCCATCGACGCAGGACGTCGGCGAAGGCGAGGGCCGGGCCGTTTTCGAAGGAGCCGTCATGGCAGGCAATACCTGGGCGAAGCGACAGAAGGAAAAGCAACGCCGCGAGCGGAAAGAGGCCAAGCGGGCCCGCCGCGACGAGCGGCGCGAGACGAAGGCCGGCCCCGTGGAAGAAGGTCCGTCCAACGAAGAGCTCATGCAGCGGTTCGCCGCGCTGAACCGCGAGCACGCCCAGGGACTGATCGACGACGACGTCTTCAAGGAGCGTCGCAACGAGATCTGGGTCGCGATGGGGCTCCCCGCCGACTGACCCGTGCACGCGTGCGACCGATGCGGCTCGTTCGCGCCGCTGCAGCCCTATCGCAACCGCTTCTGGTGTCGCCTCTGCTTCGACCGCAGGCTCGTCGAGATCGGCGAAGACCCCACGGTCGTCGGCCTGCTGCGTGACTCCTGGGACCTCTTCAAGCGCGGCGTCGTCCCCGTCCTGATCGTGGTCGTGCTGCTCGCCGCGCCCCTCGCGTGGATCGAGTCCCAGGTCACGATCTCCTTCCGCGTGCAGCGGCTGTGGGACAGCAGCGTCGGCCTCCTCTCGCACAGCCTGGTGGTGTGGGCCTGCGTCATGGTCGCCATGGGTCGCACGTTCACCGGCGCCGAAGCGCTGGGCGCGACCATCCGACGGTTCGGGGCCGTGCTCCTCGCCACCATCGTCGCGGGCTTCATGATCCTCATCTACGCCCTGGCGCTGATCGTGCCCGGGGTGATGAAGGCGCTCAGCCTGAAGCTCGTCGTGCCGGTGGCGCTCTTCGAGCCCGATGCCAACGCCCTGGAGCGCAGCGAGCAGCTGATGCTGGGCCGGCGCGCGACCGTGATGTGGGCGGTCGTCGCGCTGTACGCGGGGTTGTTTCTCTTCATGCTCTGCTGCGGCTTCGGGCTGGCGTTGGTCGCCGAGCTCGGGGGCATGAACCTGGACGAGCCGTCGCTGTTCGACGCCGCCATTTCGATGCTCGCGGGCGTCTTCGGCATGGTCCCGGCGGGCCTCGACGCGGCCCTCTACCTGCACCTGACGGACGCCGAGGAGCTCGGCCGCGCCGATTGGGACCGGGCGACGTGACCCACTTGCTCCCGGGGCCCGTCCAGCGCGGCGACGAGGTCGTGGTGTTCGACACCTCCGCGGCGCCCACCGCGGACCGCTCGGGGTGGGTCGTGCCCCTGCACGCGTGGGTTCGCGACGACCGCCCCCTGGGCCCGGTCCCCGGCCTCGTGGACCTCGCGGCGCGCGCGCTCGAGCTCACGCCCGACCCCGCCGACGAGGACATCTTCCGCGAGCGCGCGCGGCCGTTCCTGGCCGACGACGAGTCGTGGCGCGAGGTGAAGGTCCGGGTCGCGGGCCGCCTGCGCACGCTCCCCCTCACGGACTCCGAGGGCCACGCGCGGTCCACCGTCGTGCTCCCCCGGCGCGCCGGAGCGCCCGCCTCCGTGCCCGTGAACGCGGTGCTCCCCCGGGGCGACCACCGGCGCGTGCGGGGGCGCGTCCACCTCGTGGGGCCCACCGGCGTCTCGGTGATCAGCGACGTGGACGACACCGTGAAGGTCTCGGACGTCGTCGACCGCACCGAGCTCCTCGCCAATACGTTCCTGCGTCCCTTCCGGCCGGTCCCCGGCATGCCCGAGCTGTACGGCTCCTGGGCGGCCCGCGGCGCGGCGTTCCACTACGTCACCTCGAGCCCCTGGCAGCTGTACCACCCCCTCCGCCGATTCTTCGCCGAGGTGGGGCTGCCGGGCGGCTCCATGGAGATGAAGACGTTCAGCGTCACGCTCGAGCGCTTCACCGCCCTCTTCGCGGATCCGCTGCGTACGAAGCTGCCGTCGGTGGAGGCGATCCTCCGCGCGTGGCCGCATCGACGCTTCGTCCTGGTGGGCGACAGCGGGGAGAAGGACCCCGAGGTCTACGCCGCGGCCGCGCGCCGGAGCCCGGGACGGGTGGAGCGCATCTACATCCGCCGCGTGCCCGGCAGCGACCTGACGGACGCGCGGTTCGACGAGGCGTTCGCGGGTCTCCCCGGCGGGCTCGGGGCGACCTTCGAGGACCCCGCCGACCTGCGGCTGCCCTGACTGGGCCGACCTGTCAGGGGAGCGAAGGCGGCAGGTTGATGGCGATGCCCGGCCAGTCCTTGCCGGGCACGTCCACCACGATCTCCTTCACCACGTTGCCCGCGTAGGGCATCGGCGCGTAGATCGCCGAGCTGCTCCAGCCCCCGACGTCGTTGCCGAAGACCGCGCCGTGGCCGTACTGGGGGTTGCCCGGCCAGTCGATCAGGAGGGCGACGGAGCCGTCCGGGGAGACCCGGTAGAAGTCCTTCGACCAGTAGTCCGGCAGGTAGAGGTAGCCGCAGATGTCCACGGCGAGGCCGTCGTGGTACCCGGTGCCCACGTTGGTGGCGAACAGCGTCGGGGTCGTGCCGATGGGGGTGCCGTCGGCGTCCAGGTCCATGTAGTAGACCTGCCCGGCCCCGATCGTGCCGATGTACAGCCGGGTGCCGTCGGGGCTGAAGTTCACGACGTGCGCGGACTGCGGCGTGCTGATGACCTGCTCGATGACGCCGGTGTCCGGGTCGATCCGGTGGACGGAGCCGTTGGCGGCCCACAGGTCGCCCGTGGGGCCCAGCTCGAGGCCGTAGGTGCCCGAGACGTAGGCGATGATCGAGATGCCGCCTGCGGGCGTGATGCGGGAGATCGTGCCGTCCGTGAGTCGAGCGATGGCGAGGTCGCCGTTGGGCAGATAGACCATCTGGCGGACCGTGCCGAAGCTCGGCTGGAACACGCTCCAGTTGCCGGCGTAGTCGCTCGTGATCAGCGACGAGCCGTCGCTGCCGACGATCAAGCCCGTGGGGGAGATGGCGACGCCGCGCTCGCCGCGGGGGCCGGACATCACCGTCTCGCTCGAGACCGTGCTGGGGATGGAGTCGCAGTCGAACAGGCCCGCGGCGGGCAGGCCCGCGTCGTCGTCGTCCACGATGTCGTCGTCGTCCACCGCGTCGTCGTCGTCGACCGCGTCGTCGTCGTCCACTGCGTCGTCGTCGTCCACTGCGTCGTCGTCGTCCACTGCGTCGTCGTCGTCGACGGCGTCGTCGTCGTCCACCCCGTCGTCGTCGTCGGTGCCGTCGTCGTCGTCCACTGCGTCGTCGTCGTCGGTGCCGTCGTCGTCGGTGGCGTCGTCGTCGTCCACCGTGTCGTCGTCGTCGGTCGGATCGGCGGACGGGCACGCGGCCCACGCGGCGGCGAGGGTCAGGGCGGCTCCGACGATGAGGGTCTTGCGGGTCATGCTCCTCCGGAGGCTCGCAGTCTAGGGGATGTGTGAGGTCGCCCGGATTCGTTTCGGCCCGCCCGCCCGCTTTTGCCCGACCGCCGACTTGGCTCGCGGCGGAGCCCGGCCCAAACTGCCGGCTCGGAGGAGTACCCCATGCCGCGCTGGATCCCGGCCCTTCTGCTCGCCACCATCCTCGGCTGCGGAGGCGAGCCCGCCCCCACGCCCCCCCCGGCGGAGGCCGTCCCCCAGGCGCCCGCCGAGGAGCCGGCCCCCGACGAGCCGGCGGCCGAGGAGTCGCCCGCCGAGGAAGCGCCCGCCGAGGAGTCGCCGGCCGAGGAGTCGCCGGCCGAGGAGGCGTCGGCCGCCGAAGAGGCGTCGCCGGCCGAGGCGCCCCTCGCCGTCCTCATCCCCGTGCCTCCGAAGCCCAAGGGGGACGGCACCATCCCGAAGGCGGCGTCGGACGAGACCGCTCGGGCCTGCGAGGCCGACGCCGACTGCGCGGTCACCGAGCTGGTCAACGGGAGCTGCTGCAACCGCGGGTGCGGCCCGTCGTCGGCCTACAACCGCGAGTTCCTGGCCGGGCTGAAGGCCCACAACGACGCCCACTGCGCCGACCGGAGAGCGTACGAGTGCCTCGCCGTGGCCTGCATGTGGGAGGCGTACCACGCGACCTGCGAGGAGGGCCGCTGCGTCGCCGCCCGGGGCGCGAGGTGACGCGGACGCCGCTCAGCCGTTCGCGGCCGCGCTGCGCCCGGCCCGCCGGCCGGAGTACACGCAGTCGGCGATGCTCAAGCCGCTGACGTACTGCTGCGAGCAGACGCCCACGGCGTTCCGCCCCGCGGCGAAGAGTCCGGGGATGCCCACCCCGTCGTCGTCGAGCACGGCGCCCGAGGTTTCGTCGACCCGCAGGCCCCCCAGGGTGAGCGTCGGGCAGATGAACCGCCGGCTGCCGATCGAGCAGTCGATCGCGTAGTACGGCGGGGTCTCCAGCGGGGCGAGCGTGTCCTTGCCCAGGGGGTCCGACGCGTCCGGGTCGTTCGCCACCGCGTTGTAGGCGTCGACGGTCGCGCGCAGGGCCTCGGGCGGCATGCGACAGGCCTTCGCCAGGCCCTCGATCGACCCCGCCTTGCGGTTGTTCACCCACAGGTTGAGCAGCGCGGGCGCGGTCTGGAACCACTGCGTCTTGCCGCGGCCCACCTGCGACCGCGCCTGCCGGTACAGCGCCTGGTCGATGATCAGGATCGCCTCGCCTCGACGCTCCTCGACCATCGCCTCGCCGATCGCGGCCCCGTACAGCGATTCGTCGACGTACCGCTCCCCCCCCTTGTCCACGAGGATCCCGTGCGTGAACGCGACGGGCGGGTTGATGAATCGCCAGGCGGACACGCGGTCCATGCGCGCCGTCGCGCCCCCCACCGACTGCCCCAGGCGGATGCCGCTGCCGTCGTCGCCGGGGGTCCCCAGGGGCATCCCGGGCCGGTAGGGAGCGGCGTGCTCGGCCACCATCTCGCGGTTGTAGATGAATCCCCCCGCGGCGAGCACGACGGCCCGTCGCGCGCGCACCCGGAGCGGACGGGCGTGGCGGCGCTCGATGGCCTCGGCCCGGCGGGTCCAAGCCCGCTGCGACTTCGGGCTGTAGTTCTTGATCTTCGAGGCCGCCCACGTCCAGAACCGGTGCCGCCGCGCCGCGAAGCTCCCCGGGGGGATGCGGCCGTACTCCACGCCCACGACGCGGCCGTCTTCCCGGACCAGCGAGGTCGCGCGCGACTCCGTGAACAGGCGGACTCCCCGCGCCCGCGCCGTGGCCTCGAGGGGGGCGTAGAACGACATGCCGGGCAGGCCCTTGCCCTTCGCCCGGTGGCCCCGCGGGGCGGGCTTCGCGGCGTCGCGGTAGGGCCGCAGCCCCTCGTTTCCGCTGTAGTAGAGGAAGTAGTCGTCGGTGGGGTACGAGGTCTTGTGGGGGCAAAGCGAGCCCTCGAAGGGCACGCCCGCGGCTTCGAGCCACCCCAGGTTCTCGCGGCTGCGCTCGCAGAAGTCGCGCAGCGTCGCGTCGGACACCGCGCCCTTCACCTCCAGGGAGAGGTAGTCGTACATGGCGTCCACGTCGTCGTCGACGCCCGCCTCGGCCTGGATCCGGGTGCCTCCGCCCGCGTAGAAGACCCCGCCCGAGATCGCCGTGGCCCCGCCCCCGGAGAAGCGGTCGAGGGCGACGACGTCGGCCCCGTCCTCCCGGGCCTGCAGGGCGGCGACGGCCCCCGCGCCCCCGAAGCCCACGATCACGACGTCGGTCTCGTCGTCCCAGGTCATGCGCGGGACCGTAGCACCCCGAACTGAAACATGTTTCACCCGCCCCGGACCGGACTTCGGTGACACCGCCGCCGCGCCTCGTTACCGTCGGCCCATGAAGCTCTTCATCCCGGCGCTCCTGGCGCTCCTGGCCTCCGCGTGCTCCACGACCCGCAGCGGCGGGGGCGGCGGCGACGACGACGGAGGCGGAGGCGACGGCCCGGCCGGGGCCTGGGTCCTCGAAGATCTGCAGGTGGACGACGAGATCGGCGTCGCCCACGACCTGCGCTGGGCGAACCGCCCGGGCCTCTGCGATGCGATCCGCCGCGAGAACCAGGTGTTCGACGCGCTCAACGACCAGTACGACCGAGGCTACGACGGCGTGCTCGACGAGTTCGGAGACGAGGACGCTCCGGGCGCCGCCGAGGCGCTGTGCGAGCTGGAGCGCACCTACTACGGGGGCGTGGCCGACGCCGGTCTGCCCCTGCTCGAAGACGGCGTGGAGCGGGTGACCATCAGCTTCTGGGGCCTCGAGGACCCCTTCTCCGAGGACCTGCCCCCGGCCGGATACACCACCGGCGGCGACTCCTACTGGACCGGCAGCTGGGCGGGCGGGGGGTCGCCCGGCGACTGGGTCCGCGCCTGGGACGACGTGGACTGCCGCGACGGGGGCGAGGTCGAGGGGCACTGGGACGCGATCGAGGCCGAGTGGCCCGTGTACGACCTCGACCAGGGCACGATCTGGGTGAGCGCGCCGTCGAACACGACGCGGGCGACGACCACGGAGGACGTGCTCCGCGTGGACGACGAGGGGGAGGTCGAGCGGTTCGACCTGGAGGAGGAGTTCGCGCGCTGCGATCTGCGCTGAAGGTCAGGCGAGCGCGCTCGCGAGGGCCCCGCGCACGGCGTCCCAGTCGGGGTCGGCGGCGAAGCGGCCCCGGGCCGTCGGCGGACGACCCCCGCCCCGGGCCTTCCACGGGGCGAGGCCCCCGCGCACGAACCCGCCGAGATCGAACGTGACGCCGTCGCCGTGGCGGGCCGCGAAGAGCCACCCGTCGCCGTCGCGGCAGACGACGAACGCCACCACGTCCGGGCGCGCCGACAGGCGGACGGAGAGGGCACGGATCGTGGGCACGTCGTCGTGGGGGCGCACGAGCACGATCGGCGTCACGGGGCCCGGGGGGTGGGCCGCGAGGGCCCCGTCCGCCACGAGCCCCACGAGCTCCTTGCGCGCGGCGCCGAGGGCCATCTGGGTCGCCTTGACGTTGGCCTGCAGCTTCGCGACGGCGGCCGGGACGTCCGTCGCCCCGCAGGTGAACTCCGCGGCCAGGCCCCCGAGGACGACGTCCTTCGCGCGGTAGTCGTCGAGCGCGTGGGCCCCCGCCACGAACCGCACGCGGAGGCCGCCGCCCCACTTCTCCGTCCCGACGATGCGCACGAGGCCGATCTGGGCGGTGGTCGTGCAGTGCGTCCCCCCGCAGGGGGTCCAGTCGAAGCCGCCGACCTCCACCACCCGGACGCCGGTCGCGACCTTCGGGCGGGAGCGCAGGGTCATGCCCGCGAGCGCCTCGGGGGAGGGGAAGTGGACCCGCACCGGACGGTCGTCGCGGACCAGGTCGTTCACGCGCTCCTCGCACTCGGCGAGGGCGTCCGGGGAGACGTCGAGGCGGTCGAGGTCGATGGTCGTGGACCGCTCCCCCAGGCGCGACGACGCGGTGTTCGCGTGCGCCCACCGCACCAGCGCCTCGGAGAGGACGTGCTGGGCCGTGTGCTCGGCCATCTGGGCGAGGCGACGATCGCGTTCGAGGCGGCCGATCGCGCGGTCGCCCGGCCCCACGTCCGCGGGGTGGGCGAGCAGGTGGTGGACGACGTCTCCTTCGGCCTTCGTGTCGAGCACCTCGAGCGTCGCCCCCGCGACCTCGATCGTGCCCCGGTCGCCCAGCTGGCCGCCGCCTTCGGCGTAGAAGGCCGTGCGGTCGAGGACGAGCGAGGGGCGGTCGCCGACGGTGGAGGTGGCGACCACCGCGCCCTCGAACTCGAAGCAGCGGGAGTCGGTGAGGTGGATCCGTTCCGTCGCCATGGACGGGACCCTACCCGTCGGGTCAGGCGGCGTCCGCCTCCGACGTGGGGGTCTCCGGTCCGACGCACGTCACGCGGTTGCGGCCGCCGTGCTTGCTCTCGTACAGGGCCGTGTCCGCCCGGGAGAAGAGCTGGGCGGGGTGCTCGCAGAAGCGCGGGAACTCGCACACGCCGACCGACGCCGTCACCCGCAGCGTCTGGCCCTCGAAGTCGAGCTCGAGGGCCGCCACCTCGTCGCGCCACCGGTCCATGACCTCCGAGGCCGCCTCGGTCGTGTGCCCGCGCAGGATCATGCAGAACTCCTCACCGCCGTAGCGGAACGCCATGGCGCCCGGGATCTTGCCCGCGACGTCGCCCAGCAGCCGCGCGGTCTCGGCGAGGACGAGGTCGCCCGCCTTGTGCCCGTAGGTGTCGTTGAACTTCTTGAAGTGGTCGAGGTCGGTCACGGCGAGCGAGACGACGCCGTCCTCGGACGACTGGGCGTCGGCCGTCGCGTGGGCGAGCTGCTCTTCGAAGTAGCGGGTGTTCTTGAGGCCGGTGAGGCGGTCGGTGATCGACGTGTTGTAGATGCGCGCCTTGTTGAGGTTCACCGCCGCCTGGTCGGCGAGCCCGAGGGCGAGCTGGCTGTCGGTCTCGGTGAACAGCCCGAGCGTATCGAGCACGCGCTCGGACTCGGTGTCGTCGGGATCGGCGAGCTTCACCTTGTTCGTCATGTTCATGACGCCGATGACCTCGTCGCCGTAGATCAGGGGTACGGACAGGATGCAGTGCACGGCGTTGCGGCCCACCTGGGGGATGCGGCTCTTGTGGTTGATCCGGATCGGGCGCCGCTCCTGCGCCGCCTGGCCGGCGTTGCCTTCGCCGATCGCGAAGGCCTTGGTGCGGATGTCGCCGTTGTAGATCCCCTCCTTGACGGCCTCGGGGATGTCGCCGTCCACGACCTTGATCTCCAGCATCCCGGTGCTCTGGTTCACGAGCATCAGGTTCGCCTTCTGGGCGCTCATGGCGGTCACGGCCGACTGCAGCGTGCGCCGCGTCAGGTCCTTGAAGTCGTTGAGGTTCGCGAGCTGCTGGTTGATGTCGTACAGGGTCCGCAGGTTGGCGAGGATCTTGAGGTTCTTGCCGTACTTGAGCGTCGAGTCCATGTTCGTCGCGGCGACGGCGCAGATCTCCTGCAGGAAGAGGAACTCGGTGGAGCTCAGGCCCGTGGGTCGCCCGCTGTCGCCGAGGGTGAGGATGCCCAGCACCTCGCCGCCCTTGATGAGCGGGCACCAGACCTGCGAGCGGAGCACCCCCAGGTTCCATTGGCGCCACGCCGTGGCGAAGTGGGGGCGGCCGGTCATGTCCGAGACGGAGAAGACGTCGCCCTGGTTGATCTGCTGCCACAGCAGCCCGTGGTCCGCGGGCAGGCGGAAGAGCAGCATCTCGTCCTCTTCGCCTTCGGGATCGGTGAACTTGTCGGCGAGCCCGTGGAACGCGCGCACCCGGTAGGTCACGGCGTCGGGGTCGAGGTCGTCCTTGAGCAGAACGACGGACGTGGACATGCCGCACCGCTCGCGGCACACGGCCATGAACGCGGCGAGCAGCGGGTCGATCTCGAGGATCTCCGAGAAGCCCTTGCCGGACTGGAGGAGCGATCGAAGCACGGCCACCTCCTGGTCTCGCTTGACGGCGAGATCGCGGTACCGGTCCAGCTCCTCGACGGGGTCGAGATCGTCCATGGAAGAGAAATGCTTGAAAGGGGTCGACTCAGAACTCAACGAATCCTCCCGGGGCAGGTGGCCTGTCCATCGGAGGTTCGCCCGCGCGGCTTGAGCCCGGATCGAGTAGAAACGGTCGTCCCCCGCCGGATTTGGAGACCCCGATGACCCGACTGCGCTCGCTGCCCTCGACCCTGCTGCTGCTGCCCCTGCTCGCGATCGCGTGCCCGAGCACCGACGACGACGACTCGTCGGTCGCCGACGACGACGACGCGGTGGACGACGACGATGCGGTGGACGACGACGACGCGGTGGACGACGACGACGCGGTGGACGACGACGACGTCGTGGCGCTCAAGACGCTCGGCGACCTCGCGGGCTTCTACCCGCTGCAGACGGTCGAGGTGACGCTCCAGGAGAGCGTCGTGTCCGCGTCCCGCACCCCCTCCACCGTGACGGTCGGGGGCGAGAGCTGGGTGGTCTTCATCCGCGGCTTCCTGGAGATCGACGCGGCCCCGGGCGAGGACGTCGGCACCTTCTCGTTCTCCTACGGCGTGACGGCCGACGACATCCCCGTGCAGATCATCGAGTCCGAGGGGCAGGTCGGCCACGAGGCCGAGGAGTCGCGGCTCGTCTTCGGAGCGGGTCCGAACCCCTCGGTGTGGACGTACGTGGTCACGGACGAGGGCCTCGACATCGAGTACGACGCCTCGGACCCGCGCAACGACCCGGAATACACGGGGCCCACCGCCTACACGGGCGATCTGGAGCCGATCCCGGCGCTGGACATCACGGGGGAGTGGACGATCCAGGAGGTCGTGCTCCCCCGCAAGGGCGGCACCGTCGCTTACTCCGCGGACTGCGCGCCCGCGGCGTGGACCGAGGCGCGAGGCCAGGACTACTACCGGATCATCGGGACCGTGGACTTCGACCCGCGGGGGCGGATGGACTCGGCCTTCGTGCTCAACCGCCACCAGTCCGGCGACTGCTCCGACCCGCCGGAGGAGCAGACGAACTCGGCGGGGCCCGGGCACTTCGACTACGACGGCGGCGCCTACGCGCAGTGGATCCACGCGCAGCCGGATCCGTCCTCCCTCACCGCGACGGTCGAGCTCGACGGCGACACGCTCGTGCTCACGTCCACCGGCGGGGCCCCGGCCGAGGCGGCCGTGGTCTCCGTCACGCTGACGCGCTGAGCACCCCCGCGAAGCTCCGCTCGGCCTCCGTCCGCCGGACCTGAAGCGCCTCCATCTCGGCGGCGAGGCGCGGGAAGTCCACCTCGACCCCGTCCGACGTCCAGGTGTCGGGGGGCGCCGCGGCCAGCGCCTCGAAGCGTGCGCCCACCCGGGCGATGTCGCCCTTCAGCTCGTCCGCCAGCGCCGTGGCCCGGCGGCCCCAGTCGTCGTCCGGGCCCCGCACCCCTCGGGACCCTCCCCGTCGCCGCAGCTCGGCCAGCACCGCGGCCCGGGCCGCCTCCGCCCACGCGAGGTGGGGGCGTGATCGCACGACGGAGCGCCCGACGCGGGCCACGAAGCTGCGCGCGCAGAGGTCCCGGACGGTGTCGATGAGGAGCCGCCGCGCCCGCTCCTCCTCGATGCCCCACACGTCCAGCAGGCGGCGCTTCTTGCGGTCGAACCAGACCACGTAGGCGAGGCCGATGAGGCCGATGAACCCCCACCCGATCCAGCCCGCCGCGAACCCGAACACGACCGCGAAGAAGCGGTCCACCATCGTATCGCCCGCCCGCATCAGGAACAGCTTCGCCACCAGCAGCACGCTCGCCGGGATCGCGAACACGACGCCGCCCTGGACGGCCCCGCTGCGGAACGGCTTGTGGACGCGGATGGCGAGGATCCGGTCCTCCGCCGCCATGAGCTCCATGAGCCGGCCGCGGATCGCGACGATGGCGGTCGCGGGGTGGTCCGGCTCCGGGGGCTCGCCGCCCGGCTCCGTCAGGTATCCGCCCGCGAGCAGCCGCTCGTGGCGGCGGTCGGCGGGGACGTCGACGTCGACCCCGCGGAGGATGCCCGGGTCCAGGTCGACGCGACGGAGGGGAGCGTCCACCCCCCGATTCTACTCCCGTCGCGTGCTATGAGGCTCCGCCCGCCCGCCCGGAGACCCGATGTCCGACCTCGCCCGCGAAGCCGCCCGCCGACGCACCTTCGCGATCATCTCGCACCCCGACGCGGGCAAGACCACGCTCACGGAGAAGATCCTCCTGTACGGCGGCGCGATCCACCTCGCGGGGTCCGTGAAGGCGCGCAAGACGTCGCGGCACGCGGTCTCGGACTGGATGGAGATGGAGAAGACCCGCGGGATCTCCATCACGTCGTCCGTGCTGCAGTTCGACCACCTCGGCCGCGCGCTCAACCTGCTCGACACGCCCGGCCACGCCGACTTCTCCGAGGACACCTACCGCACCCTCTCGGCGGTGGACTCGGCGGTGATGCTCGTCGACCACGCGAAGGGCGTCGAGTCGCGGACCCTCCGGCTCTTCGAGGTCTGCCGCCTCCGCAAGCTGCCCGTCCTCACGTTCATGAACAAGATGGACCGGGAGGGTCGGGATCCGCTGGAGCTGCTCGACGACGTCACGGCCTCGCTCGGGGGGCTGCAGTGCACGCCCGTGAACTGGCCGATCGGCATGGGGCGCGGCTTTCGCGGGGTCGTGGACGTGCGCACCCGGGAGGTCACGCTGTTCACCTCCGAGGGCAAGCACGGCACCGAGATGGCGACCTCGCGGGGCGGCGCCTGGGACGACTTCAAGGGCGAGCTCGACCCGGACCTGGTGGAGGAGGTCGACGAGCAGCTCGAGCTGATCCGGGAGGTGGCCGAGCCCTGGGACCTGGAGCGATTCCTCGCGGGCGATCTCACCCCCGTCTTCTGGGGCTCGGCGCTCACGAACTTCGGCATCGAGCCCTTCCTGGAGTTCCTCACCGAGAACGCGCCCGCCCCCCGCGGCCGGGAGGTCGACGGGACGGTCGTGGAGCCGGCGGACCCGCGGTTCAGCGGGTTCATCTTCAAGATCCAGGCGAACATGAACCCCCGCCACCGCGACCGCATCGCCTTCATGCGCGTGGTCAGTGGCAAGTTCGTGCGGGGCATGGACGTGAAGATCGGGCGCAGCGGGGACAAGCTGCGGCTGAGCAAGCCCCATACGTTCATGGCCCAGGAGCGCTCGATCGTCGAGGAGGCCTGGCCGGGCGACATCGTGGGCCTGTACGACAGCGGGAAGATCCGGCTGGGCGATACGCTGGCCGCGGGCGGCAAGCTCCAGTACGGCGGCATCCCCCGGTTCGCCCCCGAGCACTTCGCGCGCGTCCGCCTCGAGGATCCGCTCAAGCGCAAGCAGCTCGTCGAGGGCCTGCGGCAGCTGTCCCACGAGGGCGCGATCCAGGTCTTCTACCGGCCCGAGCTCGGCCCCCAGGACCCGTGGCTCGGCGCGGTCGGCATGCTCCAGTACGAGGTCCTCAAGGAGCGCCTGCGCAACGAGTACAGCGTGGTGTGCGAGCTCGAGATGCTGTCCTACCGCTTCGCGCGCTGGATCGCGGGCAGCGAGGACGGGCTGAAGTGGCTGCAGAAGCGGCGCGACTACCCCGTGGTGGAGGACCGCAACGGCAACCCCGTGGTGCTCGCCGAGTCGCAGTGGCCCCTCGATTACGCCCTGCGCCAGAACGAGGGGCTGATCTTCCACGACATCGAGCCTCTGTAGGGCGATCACTCCTTCGCAGGCACCTCGTCGGGGCGGGCTTCCCGGACGTCGACGAGGGCCGCTCGGCCGCTCGGCGCGACGCGCAGGACGGCCACCATCGGCCGCACGCGCACCCGCCGCTCGAGTTCCTGGGCGACCTCCGTGGGGGCGAAGAACGCCTCGAGCCCGTACCGGACTCGCGTCTGTCGCCTCGCCGTCCACTCCACGCGTCCCCTCAGGAACAGGCCTTCGGGCCGCTCCGTCCCGGCCGCGACCGGCTGCCAGACGCCCCCGTCCCGCTCCAGGGAGACGTACACGCCGTCGCCGCGCTCGAGCCCGTGCGGCAGCCCGTCGGCGAGGGGGCCGTCCAGGTCGGTGAAGTCGTAGCGCAGGGCCGCGTAGTTGCCCCGAAAGAGGCTGCGCGGGTCCACCGGGTGGACGGGCACGACGATCTCCTGGCCCCGGACGAGGGGGGCCTTCGCGCCCACCAGCAGCACGCCGACGAGCAGGAGTTGGAAGACGGCGGCGGCGCCGAGCAGGCGTGGGCGGGTGATGGTGATCACGAGGTCGCTCCCGAGCCGGCGAGGCGGCGCTTGAAGTAGGTGGCGGCTCCGGCCATGGCCGCGCCGCACGCCATGAACAGCACGGCGGTGCCGACGTAGTCGCCGATCAGGACGAAGTAGCGCAGCACCGCGGTCAGCAGGACCGTGCCGACGCCCAGGTGGAAGGAGGCGGTGGAGGCGGTGGCGATGCCCCGGACGATCATCCACCCGCCGCAGGCGAGCAGGACGAGCGTCACGGCGACGGGGGGCACGAGGTCCGCCCACGCGGCGTCGGGGTAGGCGGCGAGCGTGACGACGGCCGCGCCCGCCGCCGCGATCGCCGCGGCCGACGCGAGCCCGGGGGCCGCCTCGATCCACCCCTCCCGGCCGGGGCGGACGCGCTGCCACCAGGACGTGGCGGCGGCGGTGGCCACGAGCGTGCCCGCGACCAGCCCCACGCCGCTCCACCACATGTCCGGGTCGTACCCGTGGGCGAGCTCGGTCCAGGAGTCCACGAAGTTGAGGGGGAGCAGCACGACGATCGCGAAGCGCACGGCCCACAGGTGCAGCGCGGTGCCGTAGTCGCGGATCGTCCCGTCGCCCGCCTGCTCCATCCACCGGGACAGGAGGTAGAGGGCCTGCACGGCCACGATCGGCAGGAGCAGGGGGAGCAGCGAGGCGTCCCCTCCGGCGGCCTCGACGCCGAGCGCGACGGCGAGATCGAAGGCGGTCACGAAGCCCGCGATCCCCGCCAGGAACAGCAGGACGCTGCGCTCGACCCGCAGGGAGAACACGACGGGCGCGACGGCGATGAGCGCGGCGGGCCACGGGTTGTGGCCGTGCTCCATCGCCACGCCGAACCAGGTCGCCCCCACGACGCAGTACAGCCCCATCAGCGTGCGGCTGCGGGCGAGCCAGGCGACGGGCAGGATCCCCAGCGCCCACAGGCCGATGCCCTCGAGGAAGTACTCGCCGAGGTGGTACATGCGGCCGATCAGGAACAGCGACGTGCCGAAGAGCAGGTTCGCGAGCAGCAGCCACGCCGTGGCGGGGGCGTCCTCGCCCCGGGCGGCCCGGGAGATGCCCGCGGCGTGGGCCCCTCCGGTCAGGGCCAGCAGCCCCACGAGCCGCGCCCACCGGGGGATGTCGTGCCAGTGGGTGCTGATGAGCAGGATCGCCCCGAGCCCCACGAGGAGCGCCCCGAGGGCCAGCAGCGCGAAGTAGCCCATGGGGCCGCGTCGGCCGGCGCCGAGCTCCGTGCCGTAGCGGGCGAGGACGGCCTCGGCCTGGTCCCGGCTGACGAGCCCGTCGTCGACCCAGCCCGCGGCGTCGGCGGCCAGCTCGGCCTTGAGGAATCGAATCAGTCTCATCACGACCTCCCGTCTCACGTCCGGGGGTCACGTTGGGGAGCGGAGACGGCGCCGAAGAGGAGCGGGTGTGAACCTCGTGTGAATCCGTCGTCGGCGCGGAATCGTCAGTCCGACAGCAGCTCCGTGAGGATGCTCTGGGCGGGGGCGGCGTCGTCGTCGAGCACGAACACCCCGTCTCCTCGGGCGTCGGCCCGGGCGGCGGGCGCGAGGGGCGTCGTCGGGGTCGCGACCGGGGCCCGCAGCCGACGTCCGATCTCCGGCTCGGGGATCGCCTCCTGGAGGGGCGGCCGCTGCGGGGGGCGCGAGAACGCGCTCCGGCCGTCGAGCCAGCGCCGGTAGCGGTCGAGGGTCCACGAGCCGACGTCCGCGCCCGTCTCCATGGCGCTCGCGAGGTGCGTGAGGCGACCCTCGCGGATCGCGGCCCGGGCCCCCGACGTCATGCGGAGGATCTCGCACTCGGGCACGCGGACGCCGAGGTCCCCGCGAAGCACGAGGCGCTGGCAGACGACCGCCGCGAGGCAGTCCGCGAGCTGGGCCCGCACCGACGCCCGGGCGTCCGCCGGGAACGCCGACACGACGCGGTGGAGCGCCTCGGTGACGCTCGCGCTGTGGACGGTGCTGAGCACCAGGTGGCCGGTCTCGGCGGCGTCGAGGGTGAGCCGCATCGTCTCCGGGCGACGCATCTCGCCCACCACGATCACGTCGGGGTCCTCCCGCAGCGCGTCCATCAGCCCCGACTCGAAGGTCGCCGTGTCGCGCCCGACCTCCCGCTGGCGGATGAACGCCCGCCGCGGCTTGAACCAGTACTCGACGGGCTGCTCGAGCGTGATGACGTGGCGCGCGGCCGACAGGTTCAGCTCCTGGACGAGCGCGGCGATGGTCGACGACTTGCCGGACCCGGTGGGCCCGCAAACGAGCACGAGGCCGTGGGGCAGGCCCGCGAGGTCCCGCAGCGAGGGGTGCAGGTTGAGCGACTCGATCGTGGCGGTGGCGGCCGACAGCAGCCGGATCGCCAGGCCCACCCCGCGGCGGCTCTGCAGGACGTTGATGCGGCAGCGCACCCCGGCGATCGACCGGGACAGATCGAGCGAGTGGTCGGCGCGGAAGTCCTCCCAGCCGTCGACGCCCGCCACGGAGCGCGCCATCTCGCGGATCGTCCGGGCGTCGAGGGGGTCGCCGCGGACCGAGAGCGCGCCGTCGACGCGGAAGGCCGGGGGCAGGCCCGGCTCGAGGTGCAGATCGGAGGCGCGGCGGGCGTAGGCGGCGCGGACGAGGTCGGTCAGGGGCATGGGCGGCTCACGGCGGGGCGGCGGGGATCGCCGTCACTCGCTCCACTCATAAAACCCACGGCCGGATTTCTTTCCCAACGTTCCCGCGGCGACCATGTCGCGCATGAGCTTCGGGGGTCGGAACGCGGCGTTGCCGAGTTCTTCGGCCAGGTACTCGCCGATGTGCATCCGCACGTCGAGCCCGACGAGATCGGTGAGCTTCAGGGGGCCGATCGGGTGGCGGTAGCCGAGCACCATCGCGGTGTCGATGTCCTCGGCCGACGCGACGCCCTGCTCGACCATGCGGATCGCCTCCATGCCGAGGCAGACGCCGAGCCGCGACGTCGCGAACCCGGGGAAGTCCTTCACGGTGATGCACTCCTTGCCGATCGCGGCGCCGTAGGCCCGACAGGCGGCGAGGACGTCCGGCCGCGTGCCCTCGTGTACGACGATCTCGAGCAGCTTCATGATGTGTACGGGGTTGAAGAAGTGAAGCCCCAGCACCCGACCCGGATCGGCGACGGCGGACGCGATCTTCGCGACGGACAGCGACGACGTATTGGTGCCCAGGACGGCGGTCGCCGGAGCCGACTTCTCGACCTCCGCGAAGAGCGACTGCTTGAGGCTCAGCTTCTCGGGCACCGCTTCGACGACCAGGTCGGCGCCGTCCGAGGCGGCGGCGATCGAGTCCACGCCCGCGATGCGCTCCAGGGCGGCCGCGGCGTCGGCGGCCTCTACCTTGCCCCGGGCGACGCCCTTGTCGAGGTTGCGCCGGATGGTCGCGCGCGCGTCCCCGAGGGTGTCCACGCTCACGTCGAAGAGCCGGACGGTGCAGCCCGCCAGGGCCGAGACATGCGCGATGCCGCGCCCCATGGTGCCCGCTCCGAGCACCCCGATCGTGGTCAGCTCCATCGAAACCTCCGGGAGAGGTCGGGAAGCTACCAGGGGGCCCCGACCCGGTCAGCGGGCGCGGCCCCAGCCGACCTCGCCCGCCCCGTCGTCGTCCTGCCAGTCCGGGCGGCGGGTCCAGCTGAAGAGGACGTCGCCGTCGGGCGAGGCGAGGGCGCCTCCCGCGCGGGGGGTGAGGACGAGGCGGCCCGGCTCGGGCTCGCTGCCGAGGACGATGGGGTCGCTCGCCGCGTCCCCGGTGGTGCTCAGGTAGGTGAGCTTGCCGCCCTCTTCGGACCGCTGGGAGGCCGCGACGTGCATGACGCCCGCGCCGTCGCGGCTCATGAGCGCCATGTCGATGAAGTGCTCGCTCGCATAGAGGGAGACCCGGGGCGTGGCGACGCCGTCCTGCACGCGGATGTACCAGACGTCGCGGTTGCCGTCGGTGAGGAAGGTGATGTGCGCGCCCGCGTCGTCGACCGCGAGCGCCGGGCACGGCGCGTAGGCGACGTTGGAGACCACGACGGGCTCGGAGAAGCCGTCGCCCCGCTCGTGCACGTAGTCGATCGTCGTATTCGCCCAGGTCTGCCACTCGTAGACGACGTGCGCCTCGCCGCCCGGACCGAGCGCGAGCGACGCCCCGCTCATGGCCGTCGCCACGCCCGCCTCGGGGCTCTCGCAGCAGCCCTCGTTGACGACGCGCGGGGGCCCGAATACGCCGTCCCGGCGCCACACCAGGGAGATGTCCGCGGCCCGGACGCCCTGCTCCTCGGGGGGCAGGACCTCCGTCCACACGACGGCGACGTCCCCGTCCTCGCTCACGGCGAGGTTGGGATCCCGGGCGGGCCCGGCGTCGAGGACGGTCGGGGGCTCCTGGCACGCGGCGTCGCCGAGCGTCTCGGGATCGACCTCGAGGTAGTGGATCTCGCCCCCGTCGGACCAGGCGAGGTGGAGGCGGTCGGCGGGCCCCACCGCCAGCGCGACGGCGTCGGCGCTCCCGTTCCAGGACACGGTCATCGAGCGGTCGGCGTCGGCGACGACCACGACGCCGTCGTCGATCCAGGCGTGGACGAGGCCGCCGTCCAGGACGCCCGAGACGGGGGCGAGCGCGCCGTCTCCGAGCTCCACGGACTCGAAGCCGAACTCGCCGTCCGCGGGGTCGCCCCCGAGGTCGCCTCCGAGGTCGTCTTCGGGCTCGTCCACCGGGGGCGGCCCGTCGGGCAGCGCCGCGCAGGCGGCGAGGGCGATGCAGAGCAGGGGCAGGGTGCGGGTCATGGGTCCTCCACGAGTTCCGAGCGAGGGCCCGAGTCTCGGCTTCGCTGTCCTGCAGATCCAATGAATACTTTCGAGTTGATATATTCGGACAGTGAATGAAAGTCCCCTGGATCTGGAGCTGGTGAGGACCTTCGTGGCCGTGGTCGAGGCGGGCACCCTCGCGGCCGCAGGCCGTCGCCTGGGTCGCTCTCAGCCCGCCACCTGGCATCGCATCCAGGCGCTCGAGGCCGATCTCGACACGCCCCTGCTGGAGCGGGTCGGCCGTCGGCTCGTACCCACTGCCGCGGGGCGCCGGTTCGCGGTCGAGGGGGCCGAGCTCCTGGCCCGGGCGCGGGCGGTGCGGACGGGCCTCCGGGACGCCGCCACGCGGGTCGCCGGGACGGTCCGCATCGGGGCGCTCCCGACCGTCGCCGCCCACTGGATGGTCCCCGCCCTCGCGTCCCTGCTCGACGCGCACCCCGACGTGCGGATCGACGTGCGCTTCGGCCTGGTCCCGTTCCTCGCGCGGGAGCTGCGCGAGGGGCGCGTGGACCTCGTGGTCGTCGTGGGGCCCGCGCCCGACGGCCTCGTCGGCGTGTGGTTGGGCACCACGTCCCTCGCGGCCGTCCTGCCCGTCGGGGACCCGGCGGCGCAGGGCGACGGACCCCTGCAGCCCGACGCCCTGCGCGACCGGCGGTACCTGGGGTGGGAGGGCGACGACCCCACGTTCTCGGCCGTCGCGGAGTACGCCCGGGACCACGGCCTGGCGGGCGAGTCGTCGTCGCTGGTCCCGCACATCGAGACGCTGCGGGAGCTCGTCGTGGCGGGGGCCGGGTTCACGATCCTCCCGGCCTACACCGTCGCGCGCGACCACGCCGCCGGGAGGCTCGCCTGCCGACGCCTGGTGGGGCTCGAGGGCGAGGTGCCGGTGCAGCTGCTCACGCGCAAGCGCCAGGTGGTGACCGGCGCCGTGCGCGCGGTGATCGACGCGCTGTCCGCCGATCGTTGAGGCTCGAACCCGGGGTGCGCCGGGGTCGGAGGCCGGGGGCGGGCTCGCAGCCCGGCGAAACGATTCGTTTCAGCGCGTTGCGGGTCTCTCCGTGCTCGCAGCGCGGCGAAACGATTCGTTTCGGCGCGTTGCGGGTCTCTCCGTGCTCGCAGCCCGGCGAAACGATTCGTTTCGGCGCGTTGCGGG
>CAZEKB010000065.1:20209-38254 GCA_964512225.1 uncultured Rickettsiales bacterium
GCGTTGCGGGTCTCTCCGTGCTCGCAGCGCGGCGAAACGACTCGTTTCGGCGCGTTGCGGGCCTCTCCGTGCTCGCAGCCCGGCGAAACGATTCGTTTCGGCGCGTTGCGGGCCTCTCCGGGCTGCGGGCCCCCCTACCCCTCCCCCGCACCCCACCCACCGGACACACCCGATTCGACGTAGGCTCCGCCCGATGGCCAAGAAGAAGTTCCAGTGGGTCGCGGGCGAAGAGGAGGACCCCGACGCACCTGTCGAGCAGGGCCGGGGGCGCAGCCGCGCGAAGCGGGCCCACCGCGCGCTGGAGGCGTTCGCGGTGGAGCTCCTCGGGGACCCGGGCTCGTGGGCGGAGCTGGAGCTGTCCGACGAGATGGTCGCGGCCCTGAACGAAGGCCGCCGCCTGCAGGCCCGGGGCGGCCGCGCGGCGGGGGCGCTGCGCAGGCACAAGCGGCACCTGGCGAGCCTGCTGCGGCGCGAGGAGTCCGAGGCGCTGCGCGACCGCTTGCCGAGCTGACGTGCGGCTCGCCCCGCTGGTCGCGATCCTCCTGATCGGCTGCGACGCCGCGGACGTGCCCTTCGAGGCCCGCGCGGTGCAGGCGCGCTGGGATCCGGCGTCCGGCGACTTCTGGGACCTGCCGCTGCCGTCGGACCTGCGCGCGCAGGCGGACGGCACCTGGGATCTCGAGGAGTGGCCCGGCGCCACGGAAGACGGACTCGTCGGGATGTGGCTGCGCGCGGCCGACCGGCGCCTCGTGGGCGGCTGGGGCGTGCACCAGGGCGCGGCGATCCAGCTGACCGGACCGATCGATCCCGGCTCCCTGCCCGGCGACGGAGCCCCGACCGTCGCCTCCTCCTCGCCCGTCCTCGTCGTGGACATCGACCCCGCCTCCCCCGAGCGGGGCCGCCTCTTCCCGCTCCGGCCCCGCGCGCGGATCGACTACACCCCGTTCACGCCCCCCTACCAGCTCGTGGCCATGCCCGTCTGGGGCCATCCGCGTCGCGCGAATACGCGGTACGCCCTCGTCGTCACCGACGGCGTGACCGACACGGCGGGCGCCCCGCTGGGTAGGTCACGCGAGTTCCACGACGCCTGGGAGGCCAACCCCGACGCCCCCGACGATCGGGTGGAGCACCTCGCCGACGCCAGGGCGGCGGTCGTGGACCTGGGCCTCGACCCCGCGTCCGTCGTGGCCGCGTCCGTCTTCACCACGATCGACCCGAACGCCCAGTTCGAGCGCCTCGCGACCTTCGCCGAGGCCCAGCCGACCCCCGAACTCGCCGAGCCCTGGACGGCGGCCGAGCGGTACACGTCGTACCAGGTGCTCGAGGGGCGGTATCGCGTCCCCGGCATCCAGGGCGGCGTGCGCCCCTACGAGGAGCACGGCGAGGGCTTGATCGTGTGGGGAGACGACGGCGCCCCGGTGGTGCAGGACACCCAGGACGTCCGCCTGCGGCTGGCCCTGCCGACCTTGCCGATGCCGAAGGGGGGGTTCCCCCTGCTGATCTACCTGCACGGGTCCGGCGGCCTCGCGACCCAGGTGCTCCACCGGGGCCCGCGGCCCGAGGTCCCGGACGCCGACCCGGCCGAACCGGGCACGGGTCCGGCCGAGTGGCTGGCGCGGCGCGGCGTCGCCTCGATCGGGGTCGACTTCCCCCTGCACGGCGACCGCTCGGACCCCCCCGACACCACCGGGCTCGAGCTCTACAACCTCCTGGGCAACATCGACGCCACGATCGACAACTTCGACTGGGCGGCGGCGGAGCTCCTGCTCCTGTCGCGGTTCGTCCTCGCGCAGTCGATCGATCCCTCCCTCGCCCCCTCGCTCGACGCGGGCGGGGCCCCCGCGATCGTATTCGACCCCGCCCGCCTCACCGCCCTGGGGCAGTCCATGGGCACGACGCTCGGGGTCGTCTGGGCGGGTCGCGACCCCCGCCTCCAAGGGGCCGTCTGGTCCGGCGCGGGAGGGATCCTCGCCCACATCGCCGTGACCGCCGTGGAGCCCTTCGAGCTGCGCCCCCTGCTGTCCGCGCGCCTCGGCTACGGGGCGGCCGACGAGCTCACCGAGTCCCACCCCCTGCTGCACGCGTTTCAGGCCCTGTGGGACCTCGTGGACCCGATCGCGAAGGCGTCCCGGAACGTCGCGGAGCCGTTCGAGGGGGTGCCCGCCAAGGACGTCCTCATGACCGCGGGCGTCGTCGACGGCTACTTCTCACCCGTCTCCGAGGCGGCCATGGCGGCGGGGCTGGGGATCCCCCGCGCGGGGGCGAGCGTCGAGCCCACCCTCGACGAGGTCCTCGCCCTCGCGGGCATCGATCCGGTGCCTTACCCGGTGAGCGGGAACCTCGGCGGGCGCACCGCGGCGGCGGTGCAGTTCGAGGCCCCGCACACGCTCGGGCACTACGTCGTGTTCAACCAGGAGGGGGCGCGGCACCAGTACACGTGCTTCGCGGCCACGGTGGGCACCGCGGGGGGCGCCGTCATCCTGGAGCCGGGCGCGCTCGACGACCCCTGCGAGTGAGCCGCGCGGCGAGCCGCTCCCACTCGTCGGGCGACAGGAACGCCGCGTAGAACCCGAGCGTCGCGAGCGAGAACGGGCCCACGTCCACCAGCACGAACAGCCCCAGGTGGAACGCGATCCCGAACGTCGCGTACAGCAGGCGGAGGTCGAACCGGAGGGCGAGGGCGCGCAGGCGGTCGCCGAGCCACCCCTGCTGGGCCGCGTACGCGACGCCGACCACGCCGAACGTCACCTCCCAGTAGTGGGTCACGACCGTCGCCACCTGCAGGACCGGGTAGAGGAACGCCGTCCAGGTCAGGTCCCACCGGCTGTATGCGGTGACGTGCATCAGCCGGTACACCGCCTCGTGGGGCGCGTCCCAGCCGGGGCCGACCTTGATCAGCCCCGTGAACGTGTAGAGCACGACGAGCTGCAGGATGGCGAAGTGCCGCGGGAAGGCGAATACGAGACGGTCGCTGGTCCATCGGCCGGTGCGGAGGCGGCACCACGCGCTCAGCGTCGCCGTGCTGTTCGCGAGCACCAGCAGCCACAGGGCGTTGTGGAGGAGCCGGTCGTAGCCGCCGTGGATGTCGATGGGCAGCGTGAGCAGGGCCATGCGGATCTGCAGGAGGGCGAACGCGGGCACGCGGCCGGCGAGGCCCACGGCGAGCATCCCGGCGAGGATCAGGGAGAGCCAGACGAGGCCCGTGACCACCTCGACCGACGGCCCTCCGAACAGCGCGAACAGCTCGTGCGGCCGGGTGGCCGGGGCGAAGCCGCCGTCGGCGACCGGGCGGAACAGCGGGTCGAGCGCGCCCACGAACAGGACGTGCGCGGCGTCGGCGAACAGCACGCTGCCCACGAAGACGCGGAAGATCGCCTGGGACGTCCCCCTCTCGGTGGCGCACGCGGCCGCCACCCACCGGTTCCACAGCGCGATCACGGGGGGGCCCGATCCGAGCGCTCGACGACCGTCGACTTGCGCTCCTCCCGATAGCGCACCCCCCCCTGCCGGGCGAGCACCTTCGGCGACGGGACCTTGCCCCGCATCGTCCGCACCCGCACCGCGTCGGCCTCGGGGAAGTCTCCGAAGACGCGATCCGCGACCCACGGGATGAACCGGTCCCAGGCCGCGCGGCGCTTCGTGATGCGGAGGTTGTTCATGTACTCGCGCCAGCGGTAGTGGTCGAACGCCCGGGCGTTCCAGTCGAGGTCCGGCGATCGCTCCACGTAGACGTCGCGCCACGCCCCGTCGACCCGGATCGCGATCTCCACCCGGGTGGTGCCCGCGGTCACCCGGTTGAACATGAACCAGCGCTGCGTGACCCCGAGGTAGCGCCCGTAGTACTCCCCGGGCGAGTCCGGGTCGCGGAGGTTCGGGGGGCCGCCCAGGGCGGTCGCGACGACCACGACTACGTGGGCGACGACGAACGCGGCGATCAGGTGGTGGGACAGGGGGCGGGAGGGCAAACGGGCTCCTCGCGCGAGTCTATCCGCCGGTCGTGCGAAGCTCCCGCGGATGCCCGACGCGAGCCCCGCGACGACGAACCCCCATCGCCTCGACGTCGGCCTCTTCAACGTGCTGTGGGGCATCGGCCTGCTGCTGCACTTCACGTGGCCCGGTCCGCACATCTACGTCCAGTCGCCCACGGGCTACGCCTCGGTCGTGACCGCCGCGATGCTGATCGTGCGGCCGCGCTCCCCCGCCATCTGGACGTTCGCCGCCCTGACGCAGCTGTCCGAGGCGGCGTACACGGCGACCACGATCGATCGCCTGTCCATGAGCTGGATGATCATGGGCGTCTTCCACCTCGTGCTCCTGCACGGGCTGTGGAAGGAGCGCGGGCGCCCCGCCGCGGAGCGCTGCCAGGCCGTGCTCGACGGCGCGGCCCCGGCCCTGCGCTGGCTCGTCGTCGGGATCTACTTCTACGCGACGCTGCACAAGCTCAACACCGCCTACTTCGCCGACTCCAACCACCGGTCGCTCCAGTTCCTGGGGCGGATCCACCCCCTGATCAACCCCGAGGACTTCCTCACGCGCACCCAGGCCTCCACCCTCGGCGTGGTGGCGGAGGGGCTGATCTTCGCCTTCCTCTTCATCCCCCGGACGAGGCTGCTCGCGGTGCTCATGAGCGTCGCCCTGCACTTCACGCTCGGCTTCGCGGGCTTCCAGCAGTTCGCGATCATGTTCCCGATGGGGCTGCTCTTCCTGCGCAGCGTGCCCCACCCGTCCGGCCCCGCGCGGCGACTGATGGACCGGCTGCCCGCGTGGTCCGGGCGGGCGGCCTGGCTCCTGGTCCCCGCGGTCGTGGCGTTCCTGACCTGGGGCGAGACGATCGCCCGCAACCCCCGGGTGCGGGACTCGTGGTGGCTCGTGCTCGGGGCGTTCATGGCCTTCGAGATCGCCCGCCGCGTCCGGGCCCACGGGCTCGGCTCGATCGGCGACGTGCCCCTGTTCGACCTCCGCCTCCGCGACGCCGTGGCCCCCGCGCTCTTCGCCCTGTGGTGCTTCGTGCCCTACTTCGGCGTCACGTCGCACCCGTGCATGACCATGTACTCGCGGCTCGCGGTGCACTCGGGGACGAGCAACCACCTGTTCATCCCCGCGGGTCTGCAGATCGACGCGATCCAGGGCGACCTCGTGGAGATCACGGCGTCGTCCTCGCCCGACTTCCCGGTGGGGGGGATGGTCCCCCGGCTCGCGCTCCGCAAGGCGATTCGGACCGCCGTCGGCCGCGGGAAGGCCCCCGCCGAGGTCGAGTGGCGGGAGGACGGGCGGACGGTGACCGCGCGGGACGGGGAGCTGCCGTCGCCGTCGATCCTGGACGACCTGCCCATGATCAGCTTCGCCGGGCCGGTGGCCCTCGGGCGCGCCAAGCAGGACGCGCGGAGGCGTCGAGCCCCGCCCCGGGCGCCCATCGAAAAGCGTAACTCCAAATAGAGTTACGCCGCTGGGTCGGAGCGTGTTAGACGTCGCCCATGTTCGCAGCACCCTGGCTCGATCGCCTGGCCGAGAGGTCCACGTCGCCGACGATGTTGTCGGTGGGCACGATGTCCGCGGCGCGGGCGCTGATCGAGGCGATGGGCGCGGTCGCGGCGGCCGCGTCGAGCGGGTGGTCCGCCCCCGACGACGCCGTGGATGTCGCCGTGCAGGCGGCCGTGCTCGAGAACGAAGCGCTCGCGTTCGCCCACGCGGGGGTGCCCCTGCTCGCCACCCCGTCGCTCACGATGGAGTACGTCTGCGACGCGACGCTGTGCCCGGGGCCGAGCGGTCGCTCCGTCCTCGACGACCTCGTCGTGCCCGCCCGGCACGCGCCGGACTCCCTGCTCGCCCAGCTCGACCACGCGCTGACGATCTGGAACGACGTGCTCCCCGCCGAGCTCCGAGACCGCGTCCTGCGGGCCCGCGACGAGCGCGCCGAGGAGACGACCTTCCGAGGCGGCGGGCCCGGTCCGGTGGAGGTCCCGCGCTTCGCCGACGCGCCCCCCGGCCCCGGCCCGGCCGGCGACGAGGCGGAGGACGAGGCCCGCTTCTCCGAGGACCGAGAGTGGATGCCGTCGCTGGTGCTGATCGCCAAGCAGACCTTCGTGTGGCTCGACCAGCTGAGCACGAAGTACGCCCGGCCGATCCGCACGCTGGACGCCGTCCCCGACGACGAGCTGGCGCTGCTCGCGGACCGGGGGATCACCGGCCTGTGGCTCATCGGGCTGTGGGAGCGCAGCGCCGCGTCCGCGGAGATCAAGCGACGCATGGGCAACCCCGAAGCCCTGGCGTCGGCCTATTCGCTGGACGACTACGCCGTGGCCGCGAACCTGGGCGGGGAGGAGGCGCTCGTCCGCCTGCGGGAGCGCGCCTGGGCCCACGGCATCCGCCTCGCGGCGGACATGGTCCCCAACCACGTCGGCGTGGACGGCCACTGGGTCGTGGAGCGGCCGGACCTCTTCGTGCAGGTGGACGCGCCGCCCTTCGACTACGCCTTCACGGGGCCCGATCTGTGCGCGCACCCGGACGTGGAGATCCGGCTGGAGGACGGGTACTGGGACCGCTCCGACGCGGCCGTCGTGTTCGAGCGGAAGGACGCCCGCACCGGCGCCGCTCGCTACCTCTATCACGGCAACGACGGCACCTCGATGCCGTGGAACGACACGGCGCAGCTCGACTACCTGAACCCCGCCGTGCGCGAGCTGGTGATCGAGACGATCCTGGACGTCGCCCGACGGTTCCCCGTCATCCGGTTCGACGCCGCCATGACCCTGGCCCGGCGTCACGTGCGTCGGCTCTGGCACCCGCCGCCGGGGGACGGGGGCGCGATCCCGTCCAGATCCCGGTTCGCGGCGTCGGCCGACGCGTTCGACGACGCCATGCCCCGGGAGTTCTGGCGCGAGGTCGTGGAGCGGGTCCGCGACGAGTGTCCCGATACGCTGCTGCTCGCCGAAGCCTTCTGGATGATGGAGGGGTACTTCGTCCGCACCCTGGGCATGCACCGGGTCTACAACTCGGCGTTCATGCACATGCTGCGGGACGAGGACAACGCGGGCTTCCGTCGACTGCTGCGCGAGGTGTTGGAGTACGACCCGGCGGTCCTCGAGCGCTTCGTCAACTTCATGAACAACCCGGACGAGGACAGCGCCGTGGCGCAGTTCGGCACCGGCGACAAGTACTTCGGCACGGCGACCCTGCTGGCCACGCTGCCCGGCCTGCCGATGTTCGGGCACGGGCAGTTCGAGGGGTTCGCGGAGAAGTACGGGATGGAGTACGCCCGCGCCTACCGCGACGAAGCGGTGGACGAGGGCCTGCTCGCCCATCACGAGGCGGTGATCGTCCCCCTGCTGCGTCGGCGTCGGCTGTTCAGCGGGGTGGAGTGGTTCGCCCTGTACGACTTCGTGCGCGAGGACGGCACCGTGGACGACAACGTGATCGCGTTCTCGAACATGAGCGGGGACGGAGAGCGCTCCCTCGTGCTCTTCAACAACGCCGGGGAGGCGACGGGCGGGCGGCTGGCGGCGCCGTTCCCCGAGGACGCGGCGGACGACGGGATCGTGGGCCGCTGGTTCGATCTCCCGGGGTACGCCTACCGCGTCGACATCGAGGAGTAGCGGCGCCTCACCCGGCGCGGCACGTCGACAGGCAGGCGAGGCCGATCTGGATCGTGAGCTCGCCCGGGCACCCGGTCGGTCGCTCGTACGTGATCACCGAGCAGGTGGAGCCGTTGGGGCATTCCTCCTGGGCGTCGCAGGCGATCGCGCAGTAGTCCATCGTCGCGTTCGTGAGGCAGAAGCTGCCGGACCCGCCGCACAGGGAGTGGCCGACCGGCACGTCGTCACAGTTGCCCGGCCCGTTGTACTGCCACGCGTGGGAGAGGGGGTCGCAGGCGTTGCAGAACGCGCCCGGGGGTCGGACGCAGTCGCCCTCCTCGCACACCTCGCCGAAGTCGCAGTCGAGCAGGGCGTCGCGGCACCCGTGGCCGGCGCAGAAGCCGTCCGCGCAGGCCTTGCCCGCGGCGCAGTCGCCGTCCTCGATGCACCCCGGTTCGCAGTCGTAGGCGGCGGCGTCGCAGAAGCTGTCGAAGGGGCAGTCGGCGGACGTGAGGCAGTCCACCTGGGCGCAGCGCCCGTCGAGGCACGCCTGGGCCGACCCGTCGAAGGTGTGGCAGTCGCCCTCGTCGAGGCAGGGGGCGCCGCTGCCCGCGCCGTCGTCGGACGGACACGCGCCCAGCAGGGCCCCGAGGAGCAGCGCCGCGGCCAGGACGACGCGCCTCACGGCCGCGCCTCGTAGCGGATGACGACGCGGGTCGCGACGGGGGGCAGCGACCCGGCGTCGAGGAACTGGATGCGGTACAGCGGGGTCGAATCGGTGTCGAGCTCCTGGTACTCCCAGGCCCACTCGCCGTCGACGCCCTCGGGGGGCGTGAGCAGCCCCTCGTCGTCGAACTCCGGGGTGTCGGGGATGAACAGTCGGACCTCGATCGTCTCGACGACCGGGGCGACGCGCAGGTTGAAGCGGTCCTGCAGGCGAGAGGACGCGAGCCCCATCTCGCTGATGAGGTCGTCGTAGTTGTCGAGGCAGATCGAGCCCACGACGCCGCCCGTCCGCCGGGCCACGTCGACGTACCTGCGCCCCGCGAACGCCCCCTCGTTCGGGTCCCCGACCTCCTGCCCGCAGTCGGCGGGCTCGCCGGTCTCGGGGTCCACGCCCACGAGGGCGGAGACGTTCACGGCGTCGCGTCGCGCGCCCGCGCCCTTGAGGTCCCGCATGTCCTGGAGCCACTCGGCGGTGGGGCCGTAGGAGGCGTCCTCTTCGTCCGAGACGAAGATCACGGACAGCAGCGCGTCCTCCCGGAAGAAGCCCTCGTTCACCTCGGCCATCTCCTCCGAGACGGCGGCGGCCGCGGCGTCCATCCCGCGCTCGTCGGCGGACCCCACGGTGCCGACCCGCACGTTGTCGGAGAACACGTCGGCCGGGTCGTCCGTCTCCCGGGAGATGACCTTCGCGCCCCCCCGGTCCGCCAGGGCGCCGAGGCGCGTGTCCATGTCCGTCGTGGTGACGCCGATGTGGTAGTCGACGTCGGCGACGTCGAAGTAGCGCACGAAGGTGTCGAAGCCGCGCGAGAGCTTGCCCTGCTCGGCCGCCATGGAGCCCGAGTCGTCGACCACGAGGAGGATGTCGACCGCCGTCGGCGGGTTCTGGAAGTGGACCTCGGTCGAGGTGGGGCGGCTGAGGTTCACGTCGCTGCAGCCGGTCAGCGTGAGGAGCGCGGCGAGGGCGACGGTCCGCATCCCGCGAGCTTAGCGGGCAGACTGCGGGCCATGTCCGTGCTCCTGATGATCGTCTCGGCGGCCGCCATCATCCTCGCGGTGCGCTACGGCCTGCTCAAGGGGCTCGATCAGCTCGGCGCCGCGCTCAACTGGAGCGCCAAGGCGCGCGGTCAGGCGACCGGCTACGCCACGTCCGTCCCCGAGTTCGTGTGCCTCGTCGCGGCGGGCCTGGCGGGCGTGTGGGAGGCCGGGCTGTGGAACATCGCCTCGTCCAACATCATCAACGCGGTGCTGATGGGCGTGGCCGTGGTCCGGTACGGGCAGATCCGCGACCTCTTCCACCGACGGTTCATCGACGAGATCGGGTTCGCGGCGGCGGCCGTGATCGTGCCCATCGCCCTGATGCAGGGGGGGCTCGACCGGGCCGCGGTGGTGGTCCCGGTCCTCCTCGTCTTCTTCGTCGTCTACCGGATCGTGGACTCCCGCCTGAACAAGCCCGCCCCGGAGGGCGACATCGGGCCCGCGGCCGGGAGCCTGCCCCTGGGCCTGATCCTCGTCCTCACCGGGCTGATCTCCATCGCCGTGGCGGGCACCTTCCTGGGGGACGCGACCGAGGAGGTCGTCAACCAGCTCGGCGTGCACCCCGCCCTCGCGGGCTGGATCCTGGGCTTCTGCACCTCGCTCCCGGAGATGGTGACCTTCTTCGCGGTCTACGCGGCCGCGCGCGCCGCGGGCGAGCTCGACGGCCTCGCCGACACGCAGGAGGCGCTCGACAACCTGACCGCCAGCAACATGGCCAACGTGGGGCTCATCTACCCCATCGGGCTGGCGATCTACCTCGCGGTGGCCGCCCTCTCCTGACGTCGGCGACGGAGCGCCGCGACGGGGATGAGCAGGCCGAGCGCGGGGGTCGCCGAGGCGGGTGATCCGGCCGAGCAACCGCACCCGTCGCCCTCGTGGTCGTCGGGCGGCGGGGGGGGGGCGGGCGGCGGCGTCACCGCGAACTCCACGACCTCCGAGCCCGGGCCGCGGCCCCAGCGGTCGACGGCCCAGACCTGCACGCTGTACTCGCCCACCGGGAGGTCGGCCGTGGCGAGCGTCGTGTCCCCCAGGCCGAACCAGCGCGTGACGGGCTCCGGGGGGCCGGCGGAGTCGTCGTCGTCGTCGTCGTCGTCGTCGTCGTCGTCGTCGTCGTCCCCGGGCTCCTCGGCGAGGAGGTCCAGCACCTCGACGTCGTACGTCAGCGGGTCGTCGTCGGGGTCGTCCGGAGCCGTCCACCGCAGCCCCGCGAAGCCCACGATCTGCTCCCCGTCGGCTTCCGGAGCCGTGATCCGAGGCGCGTCGGGCTCGCCGTTCGCGACCGCCGCGACCGCCGCCCCGGCGTCGACCCGGCCGCAGCCGTAGGTCGGACTCCAGCCCCACGTCGTGTAGTTCGCCTGCTCCGGGTTCACCCGCACCGCGGTGTCGCACAGGACGGCGCGCACATCGGCCTCGTCGATGCGCGGGTTCGCGGCGATCATCAGCCCCGCGACCCCCGCGACGATGGGCGCGGCCCCCGAGGTGCCGCTCATGCGGTGGGTGTACTCGTCGTCCTCGCCCCGGCCGTTGTAGCCCACCTCGCCGACGATGTCGGTGGTGCGCAGGCCCTGGTGACTGCCCCGCCCCGACGGAGCCATGATGTCGAGGAGGTCGCCCCACACGGAGTAGCCGAACTTGACGTCGTCGTCGCGGAGCGAGCCCACCGAGATCACGCCCGGGAGCTCCTGCATCGGGTACTGGGTGGCCTCGCACCCGGAGTTGCCCGCGGAGAAGACGACGACCGTCCCCCGGCCGTCGCGGCCCTCCAGGCGCGCGTACTCGAGCGCCTCGTTGACCGCCGGGCGGACGGGCACGGGGGAGCACTCGCTGTCGAGGTTCCCCCAGCTGTTGTTGAGCACATCGGAGCCCGCGTCGACGGCCCCGACGATCGCATCGTGGAGCTCGCCGAGGGTGAGCCCCGTGGCGCCGAGCATGCGCACCGCGTAGATCTCCGCGCCGTGGGCGACGCCCGCGGTCCCGATGCCGTTGTCGCCGGTCGCCGCCGCCAGCCCCGCCACCGCGGTGCCGTGGGCGTGGCCCTCGTGGTTCTCGATGTCGGGCTCGGGGATCCCGTCGCCGTCGAACCCGTCCCAGCCCTCGGGCAGGACGGCCAGGTCGGGGTGGTCCATGTCGACGCCGGAGTCCAGGACGGCGATCACGATGCCTTCGCCCGTGGTGATCTCCCAGGCGGGGATCACGTTCACGTCGGCCTGGGGTCGCGAGCCGGAGAAGGAGCCCGTGTTCTCGAGGTGCCACAGCTCGTCGCGGAGCGGGTCGTCGATCGGCAGCTCGTCGGGAGTCATCACGACGATGCGGTCGGCGTCGGCCCAGGCGACGTCGGGCCGGGTCTGCAGCAGCGCGGCGAGCCCCACCGGGTCGACCCCGGGCGCGCCCCGCAGGCGGAACGTGGGCCAGGACCCGAGCAGCCGCTCGACGCCGACGATCGAGGCGTCCGACCGGAGGGCCTGGAGCACCGCCGCGGAGGGCTCGTCGAACCCCGCGAACCGCAGGAGGACGTCGCCGGTGAGGGGCGCCGTGTCCACGACGGGGGCCTCGGCCGGGGAGGGCGTCTCGGGGCTCGCGTCGTCCGCCGAAGCCGAGGCGGGCGCGGCCAGCGCGGCGATGACACAGAGGACGGGGGCGGACGGAAGTCGCGACATCGCTCGGATCATGCCGGTTGCGCGCGCTCGTGGATATGGCGTGCCTCTCACACGCGGGCGTGCTCGCTGACATACTGCGCGGCATGTCGGCCGGCCCCGGGGCTCCCTGGAACAAAAAGCACGCCGTCTTCATCGTGTCCGCGGGGCGGACCGGCACGCAGTTCCTCGCCAAGGCGCTGCCCCAGATGATCGACGACTGCGCCGCGTTTCACGAGCCCGACACCCTGTGGCTGGACCGGCCCTTCGAGTACTTCACCAAGGTCTACTGGGAGCAGGTCCGCAGGCACGGCCTCTACCACATGACCGTCGGCCAGACGCACGCCACCGCCACCCACCTCGCGACCGCTCGGTACAAGGGCAAGATCGACGACGCCCAGGCCACCGCGTGGTTCGACCGCCTGCGCGCGCGGTTCGTGGGCGGGGTCGAGGAGTCCATCTTCGTCGAGTCGAACGGGCTGCTCTGGGGGGTCATCGACCTGATCCTCGAGCGCATGCCCCACAGCAAGGTCGTGATGGTCGTGCGCGAGCCCCGCGCGTGGATCCGCTCCGCGGTGCTGGCGTCCCACTTCCGCGCGTTCAAGCCGCCCGACTACGATTTCCTGGGGTTCAGCCCCCGGCCCTACCACCGGGCGCCGGTCGCGCACAGCCCCGCCGACTGGCGCGCCATGTCCCTGCCGGACAAGTACGCGTGGCTGTACGGGATGTTGAATACGAGCCTGCTGAATACGCTCGCCAACAACGATCGCGCGGTGATCCTGCGGTACGAGGATCTCTTCGAGGGCGGCGAGCAGCGGCCGACGTTCGAGCGGCTCCTGAGCTTCTCGTCCAGCTTCGCCGACGGCTTCTCGAGGCCCACGAACCTGCGCCACGACCTCGTGGACCGTCCCATGGACTCCACCCGGGACGACGGCGCCGGCGACGCGTCCGTCTACACCCCGAACGAGGAGCTGCTGCTGCGGCACTGCGGCGAGATCATGCGCCGCTTCGGGTATCGCTGAGGTCCGCGGTCAGATGCGCCCGTGGAAGCGGGGCAGCAGCGCGTCCTTCTTCACGGCCGAGACGCTCCACTGGAAGCCGACGATGATCTGCGGCGGCCGCAGCACGCGGTCGTGGTCGATCAGGTAGGCGAGGACCTGGAGGATGATCGTGGGCGCCGCGGGCCGCGGACCGGGCTTGAAGAAGCCGACGAAGCCCAGGTTGAGCATCCGGTCGCCGTCCTCCACGAAGACGCGGCGGTGGCGGATCATGGCGCCGAGCGCGAGGCTGGTCTTCGCCGACCGCTGCCACAGCGGGTCCACGCCCACCACGCCGGTGTTCTCGATGAGCACGAAGCCGTCGGGGGGCACCGCGAGGTCCCGGGCGGCGTCGTAGACCCAGGTCGTGCCGGGGTCCTCCTCCAGGAACAGGCGCGTGAACTGGACCGACGCCCGGTACAGCCCGATGACCGGCCCCACCTTGATCTTGAGCGTCGGCTCGAGCACGACCTCGAACGCGTCGGACGGGATGCCGACGTCGGGGCGCTCGCGTCGCTCCTGGAACGTCTTGTTGCCGAACTCGTCGTAGCGGAGGCGGCCGGCGAAGGTCGGGAGGCTGTGCGAGTAGCGGACCCACACCGCGAGGTCGAACACGTCGATGGGGGCCACGTCGAAGCGGCCGCCGAACTCCAGCAGGGAGGGGGAGACCCTGGCCCAGCCCCCGACCCCGGCGTAGGTGTTCCGGAAGGCGAGGCCGTCGCTTCGGTGCAGGGCGAAGCGGACCTGGAACGGGGAGAAGGCCGCGAGGATGCCCGGCCACCACCCGCCCGCGACCGTCGGCTCGGCGTAGAACCAGGGCGTGGGCGGGCTCTCGGGGTTCTTCGGGTCGAACCACGGGCCCCGCGGATCGGCCTTCTTCTCCGGTCCGGCGTCGGCTTCGGCCTCGGCGGGACCGTCGTCGGGCGCGTCGTCCGCGAGGCCGGGGCGGGGCACGAGGGCGAGGGCGAGGGCGAGGGCGAGGGCCCTACTCCAGAACATCGATGCGGGCCTCGTCTCGGGGGATGTGCATGCGGACGCGGGTGGTGGAGCCGTCCCAGTCCGGGGTGTTGCGGACGACCTCGGGGTCCAGGGAGATGAACGCGGCGTCGATGCCCGTGGCCGTGACATCGAGCACCGTGAGGCCGTTGGTGTGGCTGTCCACGTGGGCGAAGTGCGGGCCGGAGCGGAGGAGCTCCTCGTCGAACCGGGGGACCAGCTCGATCAGGCCAGCCTGCGCCAGGAGGGGCTGGTCGGCGCCGATCTCCTCCAGCTGGTCGAACAGGGTGATCGAGCTGATCGCCGACGTCTGCAGCTCGACGCCGATGGCGGGGGAGTCGGGGTCGTCGAAGTCGGCGCGCAGGACCGAGGCGTAGAAGCCGTGCAGGTCGCCCGACAGCACCACGAGGCCGCCCCGCCCGTCGGCCTCCACGGCGTCGAGGATCTCCCGACGCTCGGTGCGGAACCCGTCCCACTGGTCGGGCTTGAAGTACCAGACGTGGCGGAAGGCGTCGGACACGTCCTCGTAGTCCCGCAGGTCCAGGATCATCTGGGCGACGAGCAGGGGGGACGCCCACACGCGCCAGGTGGCGTCCGAGTCCGCCAGCGCGTCGAGCAGCCACTGCTTCTGGTCGGCCCCGAGCATCGACGGCACGGCCTCGGCCTCGCGCACGTCGAACCCCTCCTTCTGGGCGAAGATCCGGGCCCCGAGCGGCGTATTGGCGGCGATCTTCCCCACGTCCGGGGCGGGGGGGCCCTCGGGCACCACGTGGTCGTCTCGGTAGTAGCGGACGTCGGTGAGGATCAGGTCGACGTGGCGCCCCCAGCGGATGCGGCGGTAGGTCGTGATGTCGTCGGGGAACCCGCGGTCGCGGTCGTAGGGGACGTCCGCGGGCACGTACTCGAACCAGGCCTGCGTGGCGTCCTCGCGGCGTCGGGTGCTCTGCTCGTCCCCGGCGACGCCGTCGAACTCGTTGGCGTGGTCCCCCCAGCAGTCGTTCGTGAACTCGTGGTCGTCCCACAGGCAGATGAACGGGAAGCGGCGAGAGACTTCCTGGAGGCGGGGGTCGGAGCGCACGGCGCGGTGGATGGCGCGGTAGTCGCCGACGCTGCGGGCGGCGACGTTGGTGGGGTCCACGTCGTCCAGCGGCAGGCCGTCCGGCAGCTCGAGCTCGCGCCCCTCCTTGGGCACCTGGTGCCGGGGGTCGTTGACCGTCTCGTAGATCCAGTCGCCCATGAACAGCACGAAGTCGACGTCGGGCTCCTGCGCCAGGGCGGCCCAGGACTGGTAGTACCGGCCGATCCAGTCCTGGCAGGAGGCGAGCGCGAACCGCACGGGGGCCTCGGAGTCGACGGGGGGTGCCGTGCGCGTCCGGCCCACGACGGACGTGGTGCCCCGCGCCGAGAACCGGTAGCGGTACGACGTGCCCGCCGTGAGTCCGTCGACGCGGACGCGGACGGTGTGGTCCGACCCGATCTCGGCGACGACGTCCCCGGAGGCGACGACCTGGGTGAACTCGTCGTCCAGGGCGACCTCGAAGGTGACGTCGATCGGGCTGTTCGGCGCGTCGTCCGGAGGCTGGACGCGGGTCCAGAGCAGGACCTTGTCGAGCCCCGGATCGGCCGACCCGATGCCCTGGGGGTAGACCTCGTCGGCGGGCGGGCCCTCGCAGCCGCCGAGCACGCCGAGCACGGGGGCCCCCGCCGAGGCGACGGCGAGGCGGAGGAAGACGCGGCGGGAGGGGGCGGTCACGGCGGGCAGTGTAGAGGAGGCGGAGCGAGGGTCGCCTCGGGGCTCAGCGCCCGACGTCCATCCACAGGTTGATCCGCGCCCCGGGGAAGTTGAAGTCGAACTCCGGCCACGTGGCCGGCAGGGGGTCGGCGAACTCGTGCTCGATGAAGCGCGTATCGGCGTCCTGGCTCCCGTCTTCGCCGATCGAGGCCTCCGACTCGTACACGGCCACGAGCCAGTAGTCGCCCGCCGGGAGCACGACCTCGGGCACCGGGACCACGAGCGGGCCGTCTTCCAGCGCGTCGCCCCCGCCCTCGCCCAGGAGCGCGCCGGGCGTGCCGTCCACGTCGTCGTACACGGCGATCCGGAACGCCGGGCCGTCGCGGCGCCCGAGGACCCCGACCGCCTGGAGCGACCCCTCCTCGGCGAGGGTCTGCCGGGTCCCGAGCAGGAAGTTCACCGCGTGCGAGCTGTTGCTGCCGAGGTCGTCCGGCTCGCCGACCTGCAGGGGGGTCGGATCGCACCACGCCGGCGTCCCGTCGCCGTCGAAGTCGTTGCCGTCGTCGCCCCCTGGACAGAGGTCCTCGGAGTCGTCCACGCCGTCGCCGTCGCTGTCCACGGGGGCCGCGTCGTCGTCGTCGTCGGTCGCGTCGTCGTCGTCGATCACCGCGTCGTCGTCGTCGAGATCCGGCTCGGTCACGGGGGGACAGCCCGCCAGAGCGAGCGCGACGATCAGGGCGGAGCGGGGGTGCATGGCTTCAGTCTAGGACGGCGAGTCTCTACACTTCGCGCCATGCTCGAACTCATCTGCAAGCGCACCTGAAGCTCTTGTCGCAAGGCGGTCGCCTTGCTCAAGGAACACGACATCCCCCACCGGTACCGCGAGTATACGAAGGAGCCGCTGTCGGCGGACGAGGTGCGCGACGTGCTGCGCATGCTCGACGTGCCCGCGAAGGCCATCTTCCGCAAGCGGGACGGCAAGAAGCTGGGCCTCACCGGCGACGAAGGCGACGATGTGCTCGTCCCCGCCATGGCCGAGCACCCCACGCTGATCCAGCGCCCCATCGGCGTCCTGAACGGCAAGGCGGTGCTCGGACGTCCGGTGGAGAACCTGCTGAGCCTGGTCTGAGCCCCTCGGTCCCGCGCCGCGACTCCCTGCTCGTCGGGGTGGCCTTCGCGCTGCTGTACGCGGCGGGGGCCGCCCGCACCGTGCAGGGCGGCGACGCCGGGGAGTTCATGACCGTGGCGGCGGCGGGGGGCGTCGCCCACCCCCCGGGGTACCCCCTCTACACGACGCTGGGGGCCCTGCTCGTCGCCGTGCTGCCCGGCGCCAACGTCGCGTGGAAGGTGTCCGTGGGATCGGCCCTGCTCGGGGGCACGACCGTCGGCGTCCTGCACCGCGCGACGGCCCTGCTGACGCGGCACCGCGTCGCCGCCCTCGTGGGGGCCGCGGCGATGGGCCTGTCCCCGCTCTTCTGGAAGTGGAGCGGCGTGGCCGAGGTCCTGTCCGGGGCGGTGCTCACGGCCGCCCTGCTGACCTGGGTCGCCGTGCGGTCCCACGTGGGCGCGCGGGGCCCGGCCCAGGCCGCCCTGCTGGGGCTGGCCTTCGCCACCGGCGTCGCCAACCACCACACCGCGATCCTGATGCTGCCGCTGATCGCGTACGCGGGGCTGGCCGCGCTGCCGCGGCCGCTGGAGGGGCGCTCGGCGGCGGCGACCTTCGGGGCGTTCGTGGGGGTCGCGTTGGTCGCGGGGCTGCTGCCGTACCTCCTGCTCCTGGGCGACGGCGGGGCCTGGCGCTGGGGGGACACCGGCACCTCCGACGGCCTCGTGCACCACTTCCTGCGCGCCGACTACGGGACGTTCACCGCGAGCAAGCGGGCCGAAGGCGCGGGCTGGTGGTCGCAGCCCTGGCTGTACATCGGCGGGGCGGCGCGGCGGTTCCCGGGGCTGCTGTGGCTGCTGGCGCCGGTCGGTCTGTGGCGCCTCGCGGTCCGGGGGCGGCTCTTCGCGCTCTCGGCCGCGGGCGCGTGGCTGCTGGCGGGGCCGCTGTTCCTCATGAAGTTCGACCTGCCCACGTTCGGGTATACGCGGGTGGTCATCGAGCGGTTCCACCCCGTCCCCGACGTCGTCCTGGCGCTCTGCGTGGGCGTGGGCGCGGCGTGGGTCCTGCGTCACCCGCGCTGGTCGCGTCCGGCCCTGCCCGCGGCGCTGCTGGGCGCGAACCTGGTCGTCGCGGGGGGCCACCCCGCCCCCCCCCCCCCCAGGGCCCACACGGCCCGGCGCGGCCCCCAACAGACCCCAGCGCAGGCGAC
>CAZEKB010000066.1:0-37089 GCA_964512225.1 uncultured Rickettsiales bacterium
CGAGCCAGCGTCCAGCCAAGAAGTTCTAAAACCATCCTGTAAGGCCGACCATCGATGAAGGCCCGACCGGTTTGTCCGGTCGGGCCTTTGCTGTTGGCCGGCGATCGTCCGAACCTGTCCGATTCTGTCGTCGGACAGAATCGGACGGTCGGGTCGTTCGGACTCCCAGGACGCAGCCCCTGGCCGCCGTCGTCGCGCCTCCCGCAAGGGACGGCGTCGGCGTGTGGGTGGTCCCCGCGAGGCCTGCGCCCCATCCGGCTGGCGGCCTCAACCAACTTGACGTGCTCCCAAACCGACTGGGAAGGTCGGGGTGTGGCCCGGAACCGCCCCACTCGACGCGACCGCCTCAGGCTACGACAGCCATCTCGGGGTGGCGCGCGCGAGTGGGCTTCGGAGGCGTGGCCCGACGACTACGACCCGCCCAAGCCGAAGCACCTGCCGTGGTACCACCCGGAGACGGACTGCCCGGACGGGTGGGTCGTGCGCGGCTTGCCGTCGGGCATCGCCTTGTTCGAAGTCGACTCGGGTCAGCCCGGGACGCCGCTGCAGTCGGCGCTCGAGCAGAGGGCGGCGGCGCGCGGAGGTGAAGACCTGGAGCTCGCGCACTCCCTCCTGGTGAGAAGCCGGCTCGCGTCGGCGCTCGCGGCACAGTGGTCCCGTCGTTCCGACCTCGACCCCTCGTCCCCGTTGGACGAAGCGGTCTGGCTGGACGAGCTCTGGCGGTCGTTGCCGGCCACCGCTCGCTTCGACCGACTTCAGCCCTACGAGCGGCTGTTCCCGTACGGGACCTGGTGGTTCGTTCTCGCTCCGTTCGGTGCAGCGACGCTCTCCGCGCAGGACTACCCCCGCTTCGACCTCGCGCCGGAGGGGCCAGACGATCCGCACCCGGCCGGCGAAGCGCGCTGGTTGTGCCGACCCCTGTCCAAGACAGACGAGTTCCGGCGCGTGCCGGTCGCCCTCCGCGGCGGCGCCAGCGAGGCCACGCTGCGCTGCCTGTCGCCCCACCACACGGCCTACGGCGTCTTCGACGAGCTGCGCCAGCGGACGTTGGCGCGCGTCGTCGTTCTCGAGGCCTGGGCGGTGGACGAAGCCGGACGCCGCGTCCCGTCGCTGCTGCTCGAGAGCGTCGACGCGTCGGAGGACGCCAGCCTCGCCGTCGTGGGACGTACGCTGCTTGCCGCGCTCGGGGCGGTCGCGCACAGCCGCGGCCTCTCCGAGCGGCTCCTGATCGGGGAGCAGTTGCTCGACTTCTTCGAGCGGATGGATGCCTCGCATGGAGGGGATCTCGGCTCGTGTCGGCGCGACCCGGTGGCGCTCGAGCCGGCGGATCCGCTGCTCTGGCACGCGAGACGGTGGGTCCACCGGGGCGAGGGCTGGCTCGCTCTGCGACACCCCGGGACCGAGGGCCATGCCTGCGTTCGCCTGCCGCCGTTCGCCGAGTTCGCCCCGCGCCTCGCCCCGGCGAACCGCGCCGAGGTCCTGCGGCTTGCCGACCTGCCAGTCAAGATGCCCGTGCCCGTCGTGCGTGCGGGCGACCAGGTCGTCGGGTTCATCTCTTCGTGGCCGGACCCGTCGCCGTGAGGGCCAGGGCGGTCACCCGCGTCCCCGCCGCGCTGTTCGCGGCTGCGGTCGCGGTCGCGGTCTCGTGGGCCGCCCTGCCCGTCGTCGCCATGCTCCACGCTGGCGGCGCCTCCGGCGAGAGCGGGGGGGTGCGGGTGGCGGTTTGGTCCATCATGACGCTGCTCGCCGGCATCGGGGCCCACGGTCAGGCGACGCGAACTCCGCACTGGCCGCACCAGCAGGGCGGCGGCGCGGTCGTGGGCGCCCTGTTCGGCGGTGCCGTGGGGGCGGCGACGACGTTCGGTCTGATCGCCGCCGGGGGCCTCTGGTTCGGGGTCTCGTCGCGGCACTGGGCTCTCCTCGCGCTGCTCAGTCTGGCGGCGCTCGGGCTGGCAGGTCTCGCGTCCGCCTGGCTCGGTGAGATGGGGTCGCGGCTGACCGCGGCCGCGGACCGTGGGCCGGAGGACGGCCGGACCCCGGGCAAAGCCCGCCGGGGCCCGCTGCGCCTCGCCGGGGTCTGTGCCGTCCTGGTCGGGGGACCGGCGCTGGTCGCGGCCGTGGGCGGAAGCGCGCTCGCCCTGTCGGGCCGGATCGACGCAAAGGACTGGTTCGACGGCGCGCCCGGGTTCCTGTTGCTCCTCGCGGTCTTCGCGTTCGTCGAGACGTTCCTGTACCGACGCCGCGCAGACCTCGTCGCGGGCCACGGCGCCGAGCACGTGGGAGGCCTGGTCGGGGTCGGCCTCGGCCCGATCGTTCTGCTCCTCTCGCTCTTCGCGGGCGGGGCGCTGCTCTGGGAGCACTCCCCAGTGCCCCGCGGAGGCGTCGTCGTCATCCTGGTGCTCGGGTTCTGGCTCGGTCTCGCCCTCGCTCACATGGCTTCCGAACTGGCGGCTGGTCTCGGTGAGGCTGCGGGCGCCCGCCTCGACCGCGCCGTGGCCGAGTCGCCCGGCCCCGCTGGGGACCCCCCTCCCGAGGATGGGCACCTGCTGGTCCTCGACGACGTCGCGTTCGACGTCGCGGGCGTGCACCGAGGGAACCTCCTGGCGCAGTGGCTACCGGGCGAGAACCTCGAGGAGTTCCTCCAGCGGCTCCCGCCGAATGTGCTGCTCCAGGATGAGAGCCAGCGTGAGGCCGAGATGGCCCGGCGGCTCGTGGAGGCCTTCCGGGAGCGTCGCCTGTGCGCCGAGGCCGTGCGCGAGCGGGTCGAAGGCTGGATGCAGACCTACGTCCCGGAGTGGCTGCCGGCAGCGTTCGCGTCGTACTGCCTCGAGTGTCTGCGGGACGGCGTCGGTCGGACCATCGGAGGCTGGTATCCGGGCCCTCGGTGTGGGGTCGGCTGGCTCGCGAGCGTTCACCGGGGCGAGTTCCTGGAGGTCGCCCCCCGCCTCGCCGAAGACGGACGCTGGACGGCGAACACCGGACAGCGCCTCGATCGCCTCTTCGACAAGGACCCCTCCGTGGCCATCGCGGTCGTGCTGGACGTCTTCCTGTCCGAGCACTCCGACGGGTCCTACTACTCCGCGGTCGCGCTCAGCCTCTTTCCGAACCCGGAGAGGTATTCCCGGGTCCCGGAGGCGGACCGGGAACTGTTCATCCACGGCCAGCTGGCGCCGGACCTGGCGGAGGAGCTCGGCCTCGACGTGGTGTCGTGACGTCGGGCCGACCGGGTTTGGGATGGTAGGAGGAAGCTCGGCCGTCCGAGGAACCCGGACGGCGCCCATGTACCTGGTCCGCCGGCATGCGGCGGAGTTCCTGGCTCGCGCCGAGGGGGCCGACTCCCACGGCACCTCGAGGCGGAGTTCGAGCGCTACCTCGACCGCCCCCAGGCCGAGGTCGTCGCCACGTTCGCGAGAGGCCTGCGTGCGCTGATCACCGGCGAGGCCGACGATGCCCGCAACCTCCTGTCCCCGGGCGCCCGCGACGTGTCCGTCGTCGGCGGGAGTCGCGCCCAAGACCAGCTGTTGTCGTCGCCCGCCGCCGCTGTCTGACGGTCGGGTTGAGCATCGGCGGGTTCAGCCCGCCAGGCGTCCCGCCCGGTACTCGATCGCGCGTCGCAGCTTGTGGACCCGCCGCGAGTCGAACGGCAAATCGTCCAGCCGACTCAGCCAGCCCGGCAGCGCCACCAGGAGACCGGCGATGACCCGGACCGAAGCTCGCTCGCGGACGCCCGTGACGGCGGCGAGGGCCAAGAAGTCCTTCCGAGCGCAGATGCACGATCGTTCATCAAGTTCCAAGACCATCCTGTAAGGCCGACCATCGATTGAAGAGGCCGCTCGGAGTGATCCGGGTGGCCTCTTCGACGTTTCGGTCGGTCAGGGGACTCTATCGACTCCAGGGGCCACCCGGCGACCAACGACCAAGCGCGGCTTGCCATGCCGGGTCGAAGAGCGGATCGAGGAAGGTCGCGACTCTCTCAACGATGACCGAGAGCGGCAGATGATGGGCTTCGGGAACGCTCTGCAGGAACCGGGGCCAGTGCTCTCCACGCTCCGCTGCGAAGCTCGTGCGGAGCGAACTCGGGAACCGCTCGGGGAAGTCGGTGTCTCGGCGCGCGAACGTGGCTCGGAGAGCTGTCCCCAGATCGGGCCCGAAGATGAAGTTCTCCGAGAGGTACCAGATGTCGTAGTAGTCCTTCACGCGGGAGTTGTGGAGTGCGAGATCGACCAGCGCCTCCGTCTTCTCGGCGATGACGGTTTCACGGGAGTAGCCCGGCAGGATGGCCGGGAGGTGGCCGAGGATCGGCGGCAGCGTCACCGGCAGCGGCCTTGCGACGAGGGCGTCACCGAAGCCGAAATCGACCTGGACCTTGATCGTCGCCTTGCCCAGCTTCGCCGCCCCCAGGACCCGGACTCCGGAGTACTTTGCTCGCTCACGAATGGGGGCTCCGTGCATGCCGTCGGCATCGAACCTGAGACCATCTCGGCGCTCGCTCGCGTCCACACGGCACGCTGTTCGGACGATGTCGACGACGCGATCCGTGTCCGCGGAACCGGACGCCAGCAGGTCGAGGTCCTTCGTCGCGCGGTGGGGCCGGTGGGTCCAGGCCGTGAAGAGGGTCGCCCCCTTGAGCACCAATCCCTCGGCGTGAGGAGTCGCGGCCAACCGCCAGGCCAGACCCTCGATTGCGTACCGCCGCAGGAGGTCGTTCGGATCTTCACCCGTTGTGGCTCGGACGTCCTTGAGGCGGTCGAGCACCGATTGCGCGAGCCTGTCGAGGGAGTCACCCCGGCTCACAGACATGCTCTCATCGCTCACAGGCCGTGCTGCTGGCGGTGGGGGAGCGTGACCAGGGGGTGGAGCCGAATGCCATAGACCTGGTAGTGGAAGCCGTACTTGAGGATCTCGCTTTGGAAGTCCCCTGATTCGACGACGTGCCAAGTGATGAGGTGGACGCGCGGGACGACCATCCTGCGCCCTCCTGCATAGATCTCGATTTCGATGACCTGGGAGCTCGTCCCCTCCTTCTTCTTGCCCGCGACCAGCCACGGCCACGGGTCGCGGCCGTTGTCGTACGTCAGCAAGATCCGCGCGTCGATCGGCGCCGCGTCGAGTTCCTCCCGCGCCCGTCCAGACCAGCCCGGCGGAATCGCAACGGGCCGTCCCTCTGCATACAGTCCAGCCGCTCGAGACCTCTCGAGGACGTCGTTGACGAGCGCGGGGGTCTCCACTCCCAGCCGAGCGGCTTCCTGGTCAAGCCACTGGACGAGTTCGTCTCGGATACGCACGGGTCGGGACATGACGTCAGTGTAACGCGTAACGGAATGGTTACAAGTTTCAGGATGGTTTCAGCCGAGCGGGTAGCTGGGCGGGAGCGCGGCCGAGAGTTCTAAAACCATCCTGTAAGGCCGACCAATCTGAGAGGTCCGCCGCGGATGCAGTCCCGGCGGGCCTTTCTTGGTTCAAAGAAGCGGGGACCTCACAGGATGGGTTGAACTCGGCCAGAAGTTCTGTCAGTCACCAAATGGGTTCAAGATCCGGACGCCGGTTCGCACGACGTCTCGTACGTTCCGGGTGACCAGGGTGAAGTCATGGACCAGCGCCGTAGCCGCAAGGAGCCCGTCGATGGTCGGCACCGGGTCCGGGACGTTCAATGCTCCCCACCGGTCGGCGATCCGAGCGTTGACCGAGAGCACGCGATCCCCGAAGGTCTCCACGAGTCGGCGTTGCCACTGGTCGAGCGCCTCGGCTGCGATCGCGTCACGCCGCCTGATTGACTCGATGCCCCGTCGGACTTCCCCAAGTACGAGGACGCTGGTGAACAGCTCTCGCTCATCGGTGCCGTCGAACCACGCTCGCACTGCCGGATGCGCGCGGCTCCTCTTGCGGAGTTCGGACAGCACGTTTGTGTCGATGAGCAGACTCATAGGTCGACCGGTCGTGGGAGATCTCGCTCCCCGCTGAAGTCGATGTCCTCGCCGACTTCGGGCATAGAGAGGAGGAACTCCTTGAAGGATGGACGATCGAGATCTCCTGCGAGGACTTCGCGCAAGATCTCGCGGTGCTCGGCCTCTGCGGACCGGCCTCGACGTGCTGCTCGACGCTTGAGGGCGAGCACGACCTCTTTCTCGATGTTCCGAACGATGAGCTGGCTCACGTCGCACCTCCGATATCAATGATAGCGATCGTTGGTGTCGTCGCAAGGCCTGAAGGCTGCTCCAACTGCCGAAGAGTTCCAAGACCATCCTGTAAGGCCGACCATCAACGTGAACGCCCGATCGGTTCGCCGGTTGGGCGTTGGCGTCTGGGCGCGATCGTCCGAACCTGTCCGATTCGGTCGATCTAGACCCTGGACCGACGGAGCCAGTCCATCCTCGGACCGCTCGGCCGTTCCCCCGAGTCGACATAGTGCCGCTTATCGGACTTACCCCCCAGTTCCGATCGGCGATCGCCCGGTCGACGAGGGCGCAGGGGGTGGGGAGGCGGTGGAGCACGGGGCGACTCCAGGTAGGTGGCTGCAATCCGGACGCAACCCGAGGGAGTCTTACGAGAACATCGAGAGCGCAGACGGCCCTGGCGCTGGCCCACGACCCTCCGCGAGAAAAAAGTCGCCCCCTCCTGTCACACCCCCCGTCCGCGCGGGTATCAACTACGGAGGTAGACATGAACGAACACGCCGTCCACACGAACCCCTTCGCCGCCGACCCTGCCACCGAGGCCACCGACCGCGAGCTGCTGGCCGGGGCGCTGGAAGGGAGCCAGGAGGCCATCGAGGCCCTGGTCGCCCGCCACCGTCCCTGGATCTACAACCTCGCGCTGCGGATGGTGATGGTCCCGCAGGACGCCGAAGACGTGACCCAGGAGGTCCTCGTCAAGGTCCTCACCCGGCTCGCCAGCTACGACCCCGACCGGGGCGCGTTCCGCACCTGGCTCTACCGGATCGTGGCGAACCACGTCATCAACATGAAGACCCGGGGCTACGAGGCCCACATCACGACGCTGGACGCCTACTACTCCTTCGTGACGCAGGTGCCCGACCAGGCACCCGCCAGCGATCCCGAGACGCTCCGCGTGGCCGCCGACCTCGCGACGAGCTGCGTCATGGGCACCCTGCTCTGCCTGGAGCGCCGGCAGCGGCTCGCCTTCATCCTGGCCGTGGGCTTCGGCGTCACGGATGTGGCCGGCGGCGAGATCCTGGACCTGTCCCCCACGGCCTTCCGCAAGACGCTGTCCCGCGCCCGGGCGAAGCTGCTGGAGCACATGCGTGGCAACTGCGGGCTGGTCAGCGAGAGCGCGCCCTGCCGCTGCCGGAAGAAGGCGCCGGTCTTCGTCACGTCCGGGGCGCTGTCGGCCGATCGGCTGGTCTACCTCCGCGAGGAGGGACCGAGGATGGGCGAGCTGGCCGGCCCCGGGATCGAGCGGCTCGGCGAAGAGATCGGCGGCGACCTAGTGGCCCTTTTCGGCCAGCAGCCGTTCTACGAGGCGCCGGACGTGGGGGCCTGGCTGCAGGAGCTCGTGGAGCGTCGGGGGCTCGCGGCGGACGGGGGCGGCGTCGTCGCGAACTAGAACCGGTCAGGGGTTCGGCAGGAGAGGTGCGCCTCGGGCGGTTCATGGGCTCCACGATGTAGACGTCCAGCTCCCTCAGCAGCCTCAAGAGGACGTCGACGTTCTCCGCCGTGCGCCGGTGGACGATGTCGATGTCCCGGGTCGTGACCGGCGCGCCGTGCCACACCGCGGCGGCCCCGCCGACCAGGATGAACTCTGCTCCCGAGGCGACGAGGCGATCGAGCAGATCGTTGAGGTCGCTCACGTCGAGCGGCGGTATCGGCTCAGGGATTCGTGCAGCGCCCAGGCCTGGCGCAGTCGCTCCCGTGGAGCCAACGACAACGCATGCAGGAGCCGCGGATCGTCCGATGAGGGGAGGTCTTCGAGGATCTCCGGATCCGTGCGGGTGAGGAACTCACGAACCTTGCGCATCCGCTCGATGGTGTCGGGGTCTCCCACGCTTCTGGACCGGTCGCTCACGCCCTCGAGGATAAGCGTCCAGCACGAGAAGTTCTAAACCACCCTGTAAGGCCGACCATCAACGTGAACGCCCGATCGGACGCTGTGCCGGTCGGGCGTTTCGGGTTCAAAGGTGGCGAGACCTGGCAGGAGTTCCTCCGACGGGATCCGTTCCGGCTCCTGCTTCCCGTGACGCCGACCTGCTCCAACCCGTAGTCCCGTGACCCGGCAGTCCGAGCTGCTTGACAGCGTCCGGCGGCGCTTGAACAATAAAACAATTGAATACATGTAGAGGCCCCATGACCCCGAACCGAGCCTTCAAGACCGCGATCTACGAGCAGCTGGCCCGCATCAGCAAGGCGATGGCGAGTCCACGCCGACTCGAGCTGCTCGACCTCCTGGCCCAGGGGCCGATGACCGTCGAGCTTCTCGCCCGACGTAGCGACCAGAGCCACGCCAACACCTCGCAGCACCTCCAGGTCTTGCGGTCCGCGAGGCTGGTCGAGGCGACCAAGAGCGGACTGCACGTCACTTACCGCCTGGCCGGTAGCGAGGTCGCGGAGCATTTCCTGGCCCTGCGTCGGCTCGCGGAGCATCGCCTGACCGAGATCGAGAGCATCTCGAGGCAGTACCTGGAGGAGCGCGGTCAGCTCGAGCGGGTCGGCGTGGACGAGCTCCTCGGTCGCGTCCAGCGCGGCGAGGTCACCGTGCTGGATGTCCGGCCACGGGACGAGTACGGCAGCGGCCACCTGCCGGGTGCGCTCTCCGTACCCCTGTCGGAGCTCGAGGGCCGGCTCGCGGACCTGCCCCGGGACCGTGAGATCGTCGCCTACTGCCGCGGCCCCTACTGCGTCATGAGCGTCGAAGCGGTCGACCTGCTCCGGCGCCACGGCTTCGACGCGGTCCGCCTCGACGACGGAGTGAACGACTGGCGCGCGCGAGGCGGCGAGGTCATCTCGGCATGAACGGGCCCATCGAAGCCTGGCTGCTGGGCCACGAGCCCGCGGTGCGCCTCGGGCTCTTCCTCGGGGGGCTCGTCCTCCTGGCCCTCCTGGAGCGTCTGAGCCCCCGCCGGACCCCCGTCCTCCCCCGCATCCGCCGCCAGGCGGCCAACCTCGGCCTCGTCGTCGTCAACACGGTGGCGCTCCGGCTGTTGCTGCCCCTGGCGGCGGTGGGCACGGCCGTGATCGCCGAGGAGCAGGGCTGGGGGCTCTTCGGAGTGCTCGGGTGGCCGCATGCCGTCGAGGTCGCGCTCGCCGTGCTGCTCCTCGACTTGGCGATCTACTTGCAGCACGTGATGTTCCACGCCGTGCCGGTGCTGTGGCGGCTTCATGCCGTGCACCACGCGGACCGCGACTTCGACGTGACCACCGGGCCGAGGTTCCACCCCCTGGAGATTCTGCTTTCGATGGTGATCAAGCTCGGTCTGGTGGCCGCCCTCGGCCCGCCAGCGGTCGCGGTGCTGATCTTCGAGGCGCTGCTCGGCGTGTTGCCGTTGTTCAACCACGCCAACCTCCGGCTGCCGAAGGGCCTGGATCGGTGGCTCCGGCTCGTCGTCGTGACCCCCGACATGCACCGGGTCCACCACTCCGTCCGGTCGGGGGAGACCAACTCCAACTTCGGGTTCAACGTGCCCTGGTGGGACCGGCTGATGGGCACCTACCGATCCCAGCCGGTCGATGGCCACGAGGCGATGCTCATCGGCCTGCCCGAGCACCAGGAGGGCGGCGTGCAGTCGATTCCCTGGATGTTGGCCTTCCCCTTCCGCAGGCCGGTCCCCTCCGGCGCGGCCGGGACGTCCAGCACCTCGGAGGCAGCGTGAACCGCCGAGTCCTGCTTCGGGTCATCCTCGGGGTACTTCTCCTGGTCGGTCTCGCCTGGGCGTCGACCCGACGGGACCTGTTCACGCAGCAGGCTGTGCAGACGCAGCTCGACACGATGGGCGCGTGGGCGCCTCTGGCCTTCGTCGGGCTGTATGCGGTCGCGACGCCGATGTTCGCGCCCGGATCGGCGCTGACCCTGGCCGGCGGCGCCGTGTTTGGCCCGGTGGCCTGACCCGGATCCGGCTTGCGCCCTACGTGCTGACCTCGGCGGTGTGCATGCTGCCCGGCGCCGCCGCGTTCGCGTTCGCGGGGCACGGTGGGCGCGCCGCGCTCGGGGGCGAGTCCGACGCGCTGGGGTGGGCCCTCGGCGCCCTCGGCCTGCTGGCGGCCCTCGCCTTGCTCCCGGGACTGCTCCGCAGGGGGCGGTCCCCGACGATGACTTCGGTCGATGAGCTCCGCAGCCGGCTCGCCGCCGCCGACGCGCCGCTGGTGCTCGACGTTCGGTCCATGGATGAGTTCGAAGGACCGCTCGGCCACGTCCCAGGCGCGGTGTGTGTCCCGATCGAGCAGCTGGACGGCCGGGCCCGCGAGCTGAGGGCCGACGGTCGCGGAGTCGTGACGGTCTGCCTCACGGATCGACGCTCCACCCGAGCCGCCCTGCAGCTGCTCGACGCGGGCCTGCACGACGTGACGGTGCTCGCCGGCGGGATGAAGGCCTGGAACGAGAGCGCCACCAACCGCGTATCGAAGGAAGCCGCATCATGAGCCGCACGCTCTTCATCCTCAACGATCCCCCCTACGGAACGGAGCGCAGCTACAACGGCCTGCGTCTGGCCGGCTCCCTCGTCAAGTCGGACGCCGAGGAGGTCCGGCTGTTCCTCATGGGGGACGCCGCGAGCTGCGCGGCCTCGGGTCAGACCGTGCCCAACGGCTACTACAACATCGAGCGGATGCTCCGGGTGGTCACCCGTCGCGGTGGCGAGGTCGGTGTCTGCGGCACGTGCATGGACGCTCGAGGTCTGACCGAGGACCGGCTGGTCGAGGGCTGCCGCCGCAGCACCCTGGCCGAGCTGACCGAGTGGACCACGCAGGCCGACAGGGTCCTGGTGTTCTGATGGTCGGAGCTGCCTCACCCGCGTTCCGGCCCGAGGACCTCGCGCGGTGGCGAGGCCGGACCCTCGGCGCCATCACCGAGGCGGTCGAGCTGGACCTCGTGTTCGACCTGGCCGGTCCGGTCGCCGGGCTCAGCGTGTTGGACGCCGGCTGCGGCGACGGCACCTATGCGGTCGCAGCCGCGGCGAGGGGGGGGAGCGTGACGGCGGTCGACTTCTCCCTCGAAATGCTGGAGGCAACGGGACGCCGTGCCGCCGAACACAGCCTCGAACTGGACTGCGAACAAGCCGACGTGGCCGCGTTGCCCCACGAGAGTGCCAGCTTCGATCGGGTCCTGGCGGTGACCGTGCTGTGCTTCTTGCAGAACGAGGTCGCCTCGCGTGTGATCCGCGAGCTGGCCCGCGTTCTCCGTCCCACGGGTCGTCTGGTGCTCGCCGAGCTCGCCCCAGGGAGCGCCTGGGCTGCTTCGCGACGCGTGCGCGCCTGGCTGGGTCGGGCGCCGGCCTGGAAGCTGGCGCGGTTCAGGAGCCCCCGCGAGCTCCGGTCCCTGGTCGCCAGCGCAGGGCTGGAGGTCGAGCGGGTCGAGGGAGCCGTGTACTACCCCCCGATCGCTCTGCTGGCCCGCCTCGCGGCCCCCCTGGAGCCGCTGGTCAGGCGCATCACGACGCTCGGGGCAGCCTTCGTGGCCGTCTCCGCTTCGAAACCCGAAACGAGAGAGGCAGACGGGATATGACCATGACCGACCACAAGACCATCCTCGTGCTCGGCGGAGGGGTCGGCGGGCTCGTGAGCGCCGTCGAGCTTCGCAAGAGGCTCCCCGCGCACCATCGGGTCGTGCTGATCGACCGCGAGCGCGACCACCTCTTCCAGCCTTCGCTGCTCTGGCTGATGACGGGGGTGCGCAAGGCGAAGAAGATCGCCCGCCCTCTCGCGAGCTTGGAAAAGCGGGGGATCGAGGTCGTCCGGGGGGAGATCGAGCGCATCGACCCGTCCACCCCGGCCGTCCAGGTCGACGGCGAGGAGCTGCGAGGGGACTTCCTCATCATCTCCCTGGGCGCGGAACTCGCTCCCGACGTGGTCCCCGGCTTGGCCGAAGCGGGGCACTCTCTCTACACGCTCGACGGCGCCGAGTCGCTCCGCGAGTCCCTCCGTCGCTTCCGCTCCGGGCGCCTCGTCGTGCTGACCGCAGCGCCGGCCTACAAGTGCCCCGCGGCGCCGTACGAAGCGGCGATGCTGCTGGAATACGACTGCCGCAAGCGGAAGGTTCGAGGCGACGTCGACATCGACCTGTTCGCCGCGGAGCCCGGCCCGATGGGGGTTGCAGGCCCCGAGATCACGGCGGCGGTTCGAGAGATGGTCGAGGCCAAGGGCATCGGGTACCTCCCCAACCGCCAGGTGACGTCCGTAGATCCGGCCGCGAAGACCCTGACCTTCGCCAGCGGCGAGGTCGCCTCGTTCGATCTGCTCGCCTACGTGCCCCCGCACCGGGCGCCTGCGGTGATCCGGGAGGCGGGCCTGGTCGGCGACAGCGGGTGGATCCCCGTGGATCGGCACACCCTCCGGACCGGGCACCCCGGCGTCTTCGCCATCGGGGACGTCACCGGGATTCCGCTGGCCCTGGGCAAGCCACTGCCGATGGCCGGGGTCTTCGCCCACGGCCAAGCCGAGGTGGTCGCGAACAACGTCGCCTACGCCATCACCGGCAAGGGCAAGACCAGGAGCTTCGATGGGCACGGGGAGTGCTTCATCGAGACCGGCGACGGGAAGGCCGGGTTCGGCAAGGGCGACTTCTACGCCGAGCCGAAGCCCCAGGTCGCGATGCATCCCCCGGCACGGCGGTGGCACGCCGGCAAGGTCGCGTTCGAGAAGCACTGGCTCTGGAGCTGGTTCTGAGATGTGCGAGCTCCTGGGCATGAGCGCCCGCCGCCCCACGGACGTGAACCACTCGCTGGCCCTGCTGCGTCCGCGCGGCGGCGAGATCGGCCCCCACGCCGACGGCTGGGGGATCGCGTTCTACGAGGGGCGGGCTGCGAGGGTGTTCAAGGAGCCGGTGCCCGCGTCGGAGAGTCGCTGTCTGGCGTTCATCGCGGAGTACGAGTACCGCAGCGACATCGTCATCGGGCACATCCGCAAGGCCAACCCGCCCCGCTTCGGCCGGGCCTCGGCGAACACCCACCCCTTTCACCGAGAGCTCGGTGGCCGGTCTTGGGTGTTCGCCCACAACGGCAAGCTGCCCGGCATCGAGCATCCCCGCTTCGATCCGGGGCGCTTCCAGCCCATCGGTGAGACCGACTCGGAGCGGGCCTTCTGCTACCTGCTCGGCCGGATCGCCGAGCATTGGACCGGGGGTCCCGCCATGCCGGCCTCGTCGCTCGTGAGCGTCCTGGAGGGACCTGTCGCCGAGCTGTCGAAGCTGGGAGAGCTCAACCTGCTGCTATCCGACGGCGTCCTCTGCCGACCGGGCGGCTGCAGGTGCTCGAGGGAGGCCGTGTGACGATGTCTACGGCCTCATATGCGAACGGCGTTGTCGTCGCGTCTCACAGCGGTGGCCGAGATGTGGCTGTAGAGGACGACTCCTCAAGCCCGGCCGGTGGGAGCCCCCGTGATGCGGCCCGAGTTCCAAAACCATCCTGTAAGGCCGACCATCGACTGAGAGCGGAGCGGTCATCGGTGTCACGCCGATGGCCGCTTCGTTCGTCGGGCTCCTCGCGGGTACCCAGCACCGTCAGAGCCTCGCGGTGCGTCGCTGAGAGGACATCCGAAGGGGGCTCGACGCTGTACGCCGTCTCCAGCCGCGTTGCCACCTCCTCCAGCATCGACTCCTGCTCGCTCCGGGGTAGGTCCCAGACATGATGGAGGCTTGCCGACTTCTCCGTGAAGCCGTTCTTCCAGAGATTGCAGACGGCCTCGAGACGGTCCAGCTCGATGGCCGGGCCGTCCGCGAGGGCGGACGCGATCGACCACAACGCCCGGTCGATGGACGCCGACTGCGAGGATCTCGTCGAGCCTGAACATCAGGGGGACCGCGGCTCCGAGAAGCGGATCAGCATAGCGGCGGTAGGCCTCTCGGGCTGCAGTCCTCTCCTCGCGGCGGCGGCGAGTGATCGGCAGAAGAACATCCCGGATCAGAAGCACGAGAATCGCGACCGACGCCCCGATCAGCGCACTCTGGATCTTGGCGTCCATCTTCCCTCATCCTCCGGTCGATGAGTCTATCTGGCCCCTGGGGCGGGGGCTCTCGGACCGCGCGGCTCGGCGCTCACGTCAGCGGACCTCATCCACGATTCGGAAGGCTCGCCTCATCCGGTCCCGGGCAGCGCGACGTAGCTCCCGCCGCGCCGCGACCTCGCTCCACGTCGACACGGCGGCGACCACCCCCCCCAGGATCTCCTTGGCGCGCGCCGTCTTCACGCGGAACAACGGCGCCACCTCACGTACGAGTTCGAGGCTCTGGGCGTTGTCCGATTCGGAGATGTTCAGCTTCAGCCCCTCACCGTACGGCTCGGGGTTCAAGTCGTAGGCGGGGGCGAGGGTCCAGCCGCGCCGCGTGAGGATGAAGCCGTGATTGCGGAGGTGGTCGTCGGTGTTGGACACGCAGACGAAGAAGGCGATCCGGCGCCACAGCTGCTCGAGGTCGGCCGCGGGCCGCGCACCCCGCCGGATGAGCAGATCTACGAGTTCCAGATAGCTCGCGCCCGCCTCGGCGTCGTCACCGTCGCGGCGCTCGAGCAGGGTCAAGGCCGAGGCGAAGTGAAGGCGTCGGCCGCCGGCGGTGCGATCGAACCGGCGACTGAGCAGGGTGTGATGGTCGGATCCGAACCTCCGAAGTCGCACCTCCGGCACCTCGACACCCGCTCTGTGCGCCAGTTCGTGAGCGACCTTCTCCCAGGCGCCCACGTCCTCGGAGTCGGCGCGGCTCGGGAACTTCGCGATCCACAGGAAGCCCTCGTCGTCCGTCACGCTCGCCTTCGGACGCGCGCCTCCGAGCGATCCCCCGGGCGCGATGAGCATACGGAGCCAGCGCCCGTAGTCCGCATCGGCGGCAGCGTCCTCGCGCTCGATCTGCAGGCTCGCATGCTCCAGATCGCGCAGTGAAGTCCACGGCGGTGACGCGAGCTCGTCGTTGTCGTCCAGGAAGGGACCGCCCGTCCGGAAGCGGAGCGCGCCCATGCGGTGGCCATCGTGCACCCCGAGCAGGTAGTCCGACTCCAGGAGGCGACGCTCTGCTCGCCCGGCGGTCCGGGCCAGGTGCGCCTCCCGCCGCCGCATCAGCACGCGGCCCCACCGGTCCGGGCACGAGTCGAGGAACACCCCGAAGTTCGGCCGTCCTGCCGCAGGGTACTGGGGTCCTCCGTAGAGCTGCAGTGTCGGGTCGAGCTGCGCGCGGTGGGTGGACCGGAGCCAGTCGTCGTCGTACTCGAACGAGAAGATCTCCTTCCCCCTCGACCGGGTCGCGTAGAGCCACCCCATCGCGCTCGGACCCTCGAGTCCCTCCCAGTCGGCGCAGACCTCGATGGCTCGCCGCTCGGTCAACTGGACGCCTTCTTGCTCGACCCAGCACGGGTGGGTAGCGCGGCGTCCTGGAGCTTGCGGCCCAGCTCATCGTCCCGCGCGACGAGGCCGAGATCCTCGTGCAGACCGAGGCTGTGGAGCACGTTCGCGTAAGCTCCCAGGGTGACACCGGCGTCCCCACGCTCGATCCCCCGCAGCGTAGTCCTGGACATGCCCGATCGCTCCGCGACCAGCTGCATGGAGAGCCCACGCCGGAGCCTGGCGAGACGGATGTTCTCGCCGAGTGATCGGAGGAGCCGCTGCACCGACGGGTGTTGGATGGTCGTTCGACGCGACATTGGTCAGAATTCTAGCCACTATTCGGATTTGCGACCAGATATCCGTCCGAATCGGCCCCTGCGGGCCGAGCTCGGCTCAGCCCGAAAGCTCCAAAACCATCCTGTAAGGCCGACCAGCGACTGAAGGCCCGACTGGACGCTTTGTCCGGTCGGGCCTTCGCGGTCCTCGCTCGGCTCATACGCGCCGGTCAAGCCGAGCGATGTGGGTCGAACTCGAGCGCCAACTGCGTTCCCGCAGGTAGCAACGCTTCGCGAAGGTCCAGGAGGTCGCGGCACACATAGCCATCGCTCTCGAGTCGCGACCGCAGGGGCGAGTCGAACGAAGGAGCGTAGAGGGCGCGCTCGAGAGTCCAGCTGCTCAATCTTCGCCCGGTCTTGCTCGCCAGGAATCGCCTGATGTGCTCGTTGAACCGCTCAAGCGACGCGGGGTGGGCGGCGCTGCTCCTCTTGCAGGAGCCTATGCGAACCACGCGATCGTCCTCGTTCAAGGCGACGACGTCGAGCTCGATGTCGGAACCGTCCGCCTTGTTCCAGAAGCCGCGTACGATCTCGGTCAGCCGGAAGTCGCCGACGCCCTTGCGCGAACACTCCTGGAGTCCCAGCCGGACGAGCCTCTCGAAGATCAGGCCTTCATGCGTCGCTAGCCGCTCGGAGGCTCGGCGCAGGGGCTGTTCGACCGGCTGGACGCGAGCAGCACTGACGCTGCGACCGATCGCCTTCAACCACGCGGTCAGGAAGTTGTCTCGGAGCTGGTACCGCGCCTTGCGTGAACCGCTTGGCGCGAAGATCGGCTGGAGCTTCTCGATCATCTCGTAGCGGTCGATGAGCGTCGCCAAGTAGGCGCTCAACTTCTTGTCGTCCCCCGAGCCGGCGCGACTGTACTCGGCTCTCAGCTGGCCGAGAGCACACGGCCCATGCTTCGCCACAAGACGAAGAATGCTCTCGTAGCCGCCGCCGACCTCGCGGAGGAACCAGCTGGCGGCTTCGTCGCGAAGAGGGCTCGGCCCCTCGAAGAACAGCGATCGGAGAATGTCCTCCCGACTGGCCTCGTCACGAAGGACGCCTTGCTCGAAGCAGTCCCGGTAGAACTTCGGGACTCCCTCAAACAGCGTCCACAACAGCAACTGCCTCTCTGGCGTGGTGATGCCGTGCGCCTCGAACATCTCGAATAGCGTCTCGAAGTCCAGATGGCCGACGCCGATCCTGTGGGTGATCCTGTTGAAGAGCGGCGACCTGCGGTCATCGAGAATCGCGGTCATCTCAGTATGGACGGAGCCTAGGACGAACAGACCCCCGACGGTCGTATCGCGGAGACCGTCGACGCACCGTTGCAGATGACTGGCAAAGGCCTTCATGCGGTCGCGATGGAAGTACTGGAACTCGTCGATGACGACGACCACTCCGGCTCGGCACAGCCGTTCCACCGCGGTCGCCATGTCGAGGAAGGTCCTGAATCGGCGGGCCGCAGCTGTGGGGAGCTCGTAGTCCTCCAAGGCCTCCTGGAATGTCTCGACGACACCCCGCTCGTCGCTGTCGGGGACCTGGAAGTAGAAGTGCGGGACGTCGACCTGCCGTACGGCTCGCTGGATCAGGGTCGTCTTGCCGATGCGGCGCCTCCCAGAGATCGCGCAGAAGAACCAACGGCCGGTCGCGAGAACCTCCCGGACATCCCTCAGCTCCTTGTTGCGGCCGTAGAAACGCCAGTTCTGTTCGGGGGTTGTGGTCATGACAGCGACAGGATAACAAAACTTATCCTAATGACTTCTGTCTGGGACTCCGCGCAAGACAAGCTGGGGCCAAGCTGAGCTATGACGATTATCAACTCAGAGGATCCAGTACTCCGTTGAGTGCCCTGGGCGCCACACCGATGCTGCGAGTAGCTTCTGCCAGAGGGGTCCCATAGGGCGGCCGGGGTGGACGAGGCGCGACCGGCGGGTCTGCTGCCCCCGGACTCCGGAGGAATGAGATGGGGACACACAGCACGACATCGAGACGATGCACGAACGCCGTTCGCATGGAGGCGCTGGCGTTCCTCCTGGTGCTGCTCTTGGCTCCGTCGGGGGCGGTCGCCCAGGTCTACGACGACACCGGCGAGGACGTCCAGACGAGCCGTGATCTCGCGACGTTCGGCGACTTCGACGGAGACGGGGACCTGGACTACGTCAACGGGGCCGAGCCGACGTTCACGTACCCATACCAGCCGAGGGTCTATGTAAACGACGGGACGGGCAGCTTCTCGTACCTGTCCGACGTCCCCGCAGCGACCGGCACGACGACCAACTACAAGTCCAGCCAGTTCGCCGCCGCCGACTTCGACGGCGATGGCCTCGACGACCTGTTCCACGCCGGCTCGGAACGCAACTTCAGCTCCGACTCCCGCAGCCAGGTACTGATCAACGATGGGGACGGCACGTCCTTCACCGAGACGTGGTCCATGGACGTGACCAACGGCTACTTCCACAGCCCTGCCGTCGGCGATCTGGACGGCGACGACGACCTGGACGTCCTGCTCTTCCGGCCCTCATTCGGCGGCGCGAACTCGGCCCTGGTCTTGCTCAACGACGGCAGCGGCGGGTTCACCACGGCCGGCAGCGTCCTCGCCGGCTCGAGGACGGGAGCGGCGGCGCTCGTGGACATCGACGGCGACGACGACCTGGACATCATCGCCAACACTCCCGGCGGAGAGACTCCTCTCGAAACCTGGCTCAACGATGGCAACGGTGGGTTCTCGTCGGGATCGGCCATCACGACCGAGAACGAATGCAACGAGGCCTGGACCGCCGTAGGCGACTTCGACGGCGACGGCGACATCGATGTGATCGCGAAGGCGGACTTCACGGGCTGCCAGTACGCAGCCCTTTACACCAACGACGGCTCGGGCTCTTTCACGCGCACGATCGACTACGACTTCGCCGTCTTCACCGCCGTGACCGACATCGACCTGGACGGCGACCCCGACCTGCTCCGCGTGTGGGGTCCGGATCTGCTCGTCGAGGTCAACGACGGCACCGGCAACTTCACCACCGCCTGCCACGGCGGCCAGTACGACTACTTCACGACGCCCGCGAAGCGGCGGGGGCTGCTCGCCTCGGCAGACATGAGCCTGCACGTGCCCTCGTCCTACCTCGACCTCGACGGGGACGGAGACGAGGACGCGCTCAACTACAGCGGCAGCATCCATCTCAGCCAGGTCGCTCAGGGCACCGCCACCTACGACACCGACTGCGACGGCACGTTTGGCGAGGACGGCGGTGACGTCATCATTCCGCCGGTGACGGACACCGATGGCGACGGTGTGGACGACGACGCCGACAACTGCCCCGGCGACGCCAACCCCGGCCAGGAGGACCTCGATGACGACACGGTCGGCGACGTCTGCGACGACGACGCCGACGGAGACGGCGACCCCGAGACATCCGACTGCGACGACCTCGACCCGAGCCGTTACGCGGGTGCGGACGAGCTGTGCTCCGACGGGATCGACAACGATTGCAACGGGCTCATCGACCTCGACGACCTCGGCGGCGACTGCGACGCCGACGGGGTCTTCAACGGGTCGGACAACTGCGCCCTCGACTACAACCCCGGCCAGGAGGACCTCGACGGCGACCTCCTCGGCGACGCCTGCGACGACGACGACGACGGCGACGGCGTGGACGACGTGCTGGACAACTGCCCGGTGGTCGCGAACGGCGCCCAGCCGGACTTCGATGGCGACGGCGCGGGCGACGCCTGCGACTCCGACGGCGACGGCGACGGCGTGGACGACGGGATCGACCTGTGCACGTTCAGCGCGCCGAGCGACCTGGACGACGGGGTCCCCAGCAAGGGCCTGGGCAAGAACCGCTGGGCCGACGTCGACGGCAACGGGGCGTTCGACACCAACGGCAACAACCCGACCGGTCGGTCGTTCACCTTCGACGACACCCGCGGTTGCGGCTGCGCCCAGATCATCGACGCCTGCGGCTACGGAAACGGCCACACGAAGTTCGGGTGCTCCAACTCGGTGATGGACACCTGGACCGGGCTGTACGACGAAGCCGGCGGCCCCGTCGGCGCCTGCGGAGACTGATCGCGCTGCGGGTAGGCACCTCCCGTCGCCGCTGACGATCGCCAGCCCTTGCGGGAGCGCCACCCCTCGATTCCGCCGAACCCGTTCATCGCGCCCGCCCTGTACCTCGCCGGCTACACGGCACATGCCTCCTCGGTCGTCGCAAGTGGTCGGACACCCTCTCCCCAGGGGCCTCGGAGTTCCTGGAGTTCTACTGGTTCGAGTACTACCGGCCGTTGACGCTCAGCGCCATCGAGACGTCGTCCTCTTCCGCGAGGGGTCAAGGTCAGAAATGCTTGAACGTACATGCCCGACGAGGCGGGGCCAATCCGACCGACCGCCGCGAGCGCAGATGCACGATCGTTCATCAAGTTCCAAGATCATCCTGTAAGGCCGACCATCGAATCGAAGAGGCCGCTCGGAGCGATCCGGGCGGCCTCTACTGGTCTGCCCTACGGGCCGTTCGGCTTCGGCACGGCGGAGAGGTGCAGGTACATCGGCAGCGGTTCCGGCCGGTCGCCGAGCGCGCCCCCCCGCGGGGGCATCGCCCGGAACCCGAGGCGTTCATGGAACGTGACCGCGCCGGCCTTCGCATCGACGACCACTCCGACGCAGCCCACGGTGCGGGACATCTCGTAAGCCAGCGCGAAGATGGTGCGGAGGAGGACGCGGCCGATGCCCTGACCGCGAACCCGCTGATCGACAGCGAGCCGGGCGAGTCGAAGAACGGGGAGCGGATACCGCGGGAAGCGTCGTCGGTCGTCCTCGGGCAGATCTGCGATCTCCACCTGGGAAGCCGCCACGGTCGCAAGGCCCAGGACGTCGGCCCCTTCGACCGCCACATAGGTCACACCGATGTGGTGACGAAACTGGTTCTGGCCTGCGTACCGTGCGAAGAACCGATCGAGGTCCGCGTTCCCAGAACGGAACCGGCTCCGGTCGTCGTCACGTCGAAGGACTCGAACCTCAGCCAACGTCCTCGCCCCGGTCGGCGAACAACTCGCGCAGCGCGTCGGTCGGCTCGGGCGGGTTCTCCATGAGGTCGAGCAGCCAGTCGCCCGTCTGGGCCGCGACCACGATCCGAGGCGGGATGATGACGTCCTGGGGCAGGTCGCGCAGCGCTTGGAGGTGGTGCAGGAGCGCCATCTCGATCAAGTGCCCCTTCTTGACGCCGTGGGCCTCGACGTACTGCTCGAGGGCGGCGCGAGTATCCGGCGAGATGTAGGCAGACACCTGGGACCGTGGAGGCATCGTCGGCTCCTTCTACGAAAACGTAGGGCCGGCCGTCGCCGGAGTCAAGCCGCAGGGAACGCCGGCCCGAGAGTTCTAGAACCATCCTGTAAGGCCGACCATCATCGTGAACGCCCGATCGGACGCTGTGCCGGTCGGGCGTTTCGGGTTCAAAGGTGGCGAGACCTGGCAGGATGGATGGAACTCGCGAATGCGTCGCTCACGTCTCTGCATCGGCCGACTCCATCGAGTTCCAGGCTGCGCCAACCGGATCCCACTTCCGCCTTCGCACACGGTCTTCGAGCGCTGGGTCCGCGAACCTCGTCACGGCGTCCAGAACCGGCTCGAACGCCTCCGGGAGCCGGTCGCCGAGATCGTGTCGACCGAGCCACGTCCGCCACCGCGGCTGCGCGTCCTGGGCGAAGCCGCTGAGAACGTCCCCGAGGGGGCGGAGGCCGACCTCGCGGAACCTGGCCACCTCCTCGATCGCGCGCCGCAGCTCGTCGCCCGAGGTGGGGTGCTTCTCGATCAGGAGGACGATGTCCGCGAAGTCGCGCCAGCGGGTGTTCGCGGCGCCGCGCTGGACCGCGGTCACGAGCTTCTCCGCGAGCACCATGCACAGCGGGTAGCCCGAGACCTTGATGGGCTCGGCCGGGAGGAGCCGCGGAATCTCCACGAGTTGCGGGCCGGGCCAGACCGGGTCGCCGACGTTCACGTCCACGTGGAACACGATGCGGGCGGTGGCGAGCGCGGCCGACAGCGTCACGCGGACCCCCGAGTACGAGTCGCCCTCCCTCATGACTTCGGCGCGGACCGCGGCGAGGTCGAACTCCAACCCGTCCTCGATGGGCCTCGCGGCGACGTCCGCCACGAGCTGCCGGACCGTCTCCATGTCGTTCGGGGTCCGCAACGCCAACAGGCCCACATCTCGCGTCGGGCGACGGGCGTCGAACGCGGCCAGGAGCACGCCTCCTTTGAGGACGAGCCGCTCCCTGCTCGGCGAGCGCGCCATGCGGTCGAGGAACCCCTCCAGGGCATAGAGCTGGAGCAGCTCGGACGTAGGCCGTCCGCCGTCCCGCGCCAGCGCCCGCAACGCCAGGTAGCGAGCGCCGTCGACCGTCGCGTGGGTGGGCCTCCGCTTCACAGGAGGATCCGAAGCGCGTCGCGCAAAGCCGGGGCGGCCTTGGGGAAGTGCGCCGCCAGGTCCAGGAGGACCGCCGGAGTGGAACCGGGCCGACGGAGCCAGCGGCGGAGCGCCTCGATGGCGGGCTCCTCGCCCTCGAGGTGCCGGAGTCGGAACGCGTCGACGATGCAACGCTCAGGGCCATACAGGCCGATCGTCGCGCCCTCGTCCACCTCGAGTTCACGGCGTCCCAGGGCATAGGTGCCGTCCGCGAACCGGTGCCAGCGGACAGGCGCCCGGACGCTGGGCGGGCGACGGCTCCGCGGCAAGGCGATGTCGATTCTGGATGGGATGGCATCCGTGAGCCGGTGCCGAGCGAGCGCCGTGGTCAGGCAGAGGGTGGCGGCGGGCGCGCGCCGCGCGATCTCGATCAGGTCCTCGTCGACCAGCGGTCATCGACACTTACGTCGGTGGCCGCTCTGTCTTCCTGGAGGCCGAGTCAACGGTCTCCATCTTCCCCGAGCTTGAGCTGTCTCCAGACCAGTGCCAACTCGGGATGGAGGTGGGCAGTCCGCCTCTCCTCAAGCTGTGCGACCAGCGCGATGGCCCTCATGGCGATCGGCCGGAAGAGGGGTACTCCCTCGACGGACGTCAGGAAGGACAGTAGCCGCTCCGGGATCCGGCGTGTCTCCTCTTCGCGACCGACCCATTCCGAAACGAGACTGTTCCGCAACATGTCTGTTTCCTCCCGTTGCCGCCGACGGCAGTCAACGGCTCTGAGTTCGGCTCGGGTCCGCCGTGATCCCGCTCTTCGGACGCGCGGAAGTTCTGAAACCATCCTGTAAGGCCGACCATGACTTCGAAGGCCCGATCGGACGCTGCGCCGGTCGGGCCTTCGCGGGTCGACGATGGCGGACCCGACGGAATGACGGGTGCGGGCGCCTCTTCCAGTCCCGGCGACCGCCATGGTGCGGGCCCGCGGCTTCGACTACGCTCGCGGACGTGCAAACCGCGTGGAGGGCGCCGTGGCGGAGAGCATCTTCGACGATCCGGCGGTCGAACCGGGAGACGAGACGCTCCAAGAGGCGCTGGGGCCTCGTCGGCCGAGGCATTCGCCTTGGTCTTCCTGCTTCCGGACAGGGCCGTGGCCGCCGCGCGGGCTCAGGGCCTGCCCGGACCGGTGCTGGAGGCCATCGGCGGAGCCTCCGTGAGCCGGTTCGGCCACGCCTTCCGGGGGAACGTCCGATGCGACGCCGATATCGAGGGGCTCTCCGCGCTCGCGCGCATCAAGGTGGCGACCGCGCGCCGGTGAGGCCGATCGCTCATGCCCCCGAGGAAGGCCCGCAGCGCAGAGAGTTCCAGACCCATCCCGCAGACACTTGCTCTTCCCACGACCAGGAGGTTCCCATGATGCACACGTTCAGACTGATTGCCCTCGCAGCGTTCACGGCTTGGCTGGGAGCGACCGCTCCGGCCCACGCGGGGGACGACCCACCGGCGGCCGAAGAAGGGGCCGCTGAAGCCGCGTCGGAGGCCGCTCCGGAGGCCGACGCGTCCGCCAAGTGCGCGAAGTGCGCCAAGGGGGCGAAGTGCGCCGAGTGCGCCGAGGGCGGCAAGTGCAGCATGGGCAAGGGGAAGATGGCGGCGATCAAGGCCGAGCTCGCGGCGATGGACGAGCGCGCAGCCGAGCTGATGGCTGCCGTGCACGCCGCCCCCAAGCCCAAGCGGATGGACGCGATGGTCGCGCTCCTGGACGAGCTGGTCGCCCAACGGCACCAGGGCCGCGCGAAGATGGCCGAGATGCATCGGCTGAAGATGGAGCACATGGGCGCCCATCACGGGGGGAAGAAGGGCTGCAAGAAGACGGGCAAGGGCGAGGCCGGGGGGACCGAGGACCCCGCCGAGCACGACCACGCCGGCCATCACCCCTCGGGTGAGGAAGGGGAGGACTGAGCGCCGCGACGTCGGCGAACCAGCCCCGGCAGCAGGGCGATCGCGGCGAGCAGACCGAGCGCGGCCAGCGCCCACCCCAGGGCACCCGTCTCGCCCCCGAGCGCGGACCGACCGCTGTGCCCGGCGAACGCGAACGCCGCGGCCCCGGGCAGCATGCAGATCCCCGAGGCGAGCACGTACGGGGCCAGGCCGATCCGCGTCAGGCCGAGGGCGTAGTTCGACAGGTTGAACGGGAACACCGGCACGAGCCGGACCAGGGCGACGAACCGCCAGCCCTCCTCCTCGACTCCGCGCAGCAGCGTGTCGAGGCGGGGACCGGCCCGGCGCCGCACGGCGTCCCCGGCGACGTAGCGCGCGATCAGGAAGGAGATCGTCGCTCCGAGGGTCGCGCCGACCAGGCTCCACAGCGTGCCCGCGACCGGACCGAACAGGGCTCCCCCCGCGAGCGTCAGCACGGAGCCGGGGAGGAACAGCGGCGTCGCGACGGTGTAGAGGCCGACGAACGCCAGGGGGGCCCAGGGACCCAGAGCGTCGAGCCGAGCCTGCACGGCCTGCTCGGTGAACAGGTCCCGCTGGGACCCGGCCCAGGCCAGCCCGGCGATGAGGAGCACCCCCAGCGCCACGCGGAAGACGGTTCGGCGGTTCACAAGTGATTCCTTGTATATGCGCGGACCTCACCCCCGTCAAGAGCCTGGTGGGGCGGCGTCGGGCGTTTCGGTTTCGGGTTCTACGGGGACACTCGGTAGGCTCGGTCGGTGTTCGCCGGTCACTACGCGCCCGCCCTCGCTCTGCGCCGCCTCGGGCCCGCGATCCCGCTGTGGATCCTGTTCATCGCCGTGGAGTTCGTCGACATCCTCTTCTCCCTCTTCGTGCTGCTGGGGATCGAAGAGCTGGCGATCGTCCCCGGCATCACGGCGTCGAACCCGCTCGACCTGGTCTACCTGCCGTACTCCCACAGCGTGGTCGCGACGGTGTTCTGGTCGACCCTCGCGGGCGCGGCCTGGTACCGGCACCGGGCGGGGGCCGCGGGAGGGGCCCGAGAGGCCGGGCTGGTGGCGCTCGCCGTGGCGTCCCACTTCCTCCTGGACCTGATCGTCCACATCCCCGACCTCCCGATCGCCGCCGGGGACGGCGCGAAGCTGGGGCTCGGCCTGTGGAACCACCGCTGGCCCGCGATGGCGCTGGAGGTGGGTCTGCTGCTCGCCGCCGCGCTGTGGGGGGCCGCGGGCGTCGAGCGTCGCAGGCGCTGGCACATCGCCACCGGCGTGCTCGTCGTCGTCGGCGTGCTCGGCTACCTCGCCCCGGCCCCCAACTCGCCCGACGGCATCGCGATCCTCGGCCTCGCCGGGTACCTCGGGTTCGCCCGCCTCGCGTGGTGGGTGGAGCAGCCGACGTGAAGCGCCTCCTCCTCGTCGCCGCGCTGCTCGTGGCGGGTCCGGCCGCCGCCCAGGTCCCCGAAGCCGACGCCGTGATCGACGCCTTCTACGCCGCCGTGCGGGCGGGCGATCTGGACGCAGCGTACGCCCTCACCGACGCGAGCACCGCGCGCCCGAAGTTCAACGCCTCCTGGAGCGGGTTCGACAAGGTCGAGGTCTACATGCGCTTCACCGGCGAGGTGCACGAGGGCTTCCTGTTGGGCCACGTGGACCACTGCGTCGGACCCCGGCAGAAGACGTACACCAACTGGGCGGGGGGGATCCGCCTCAAGGAGGTGAAGGGCGCGTGGCGGATCCACGACTGGGACGACGACACGATCGCCTACTCCATCGGCGACGACTGCTGGGAGGGGGGGCAGTGGTCGATGCTCGAAGCTCAGGCCGGGGGGGCCGTGATCGGGACCCTCGGCGCCGACGTCGGGGAGCCCGGCGACGGGCTCGGGGTCCTGCTCGGGACCCTGGAGACGGAGCCCACGCCGGAGCCTTCGCCCGTCGGCGAGATCGAGCTGAAGACCCTCGAGGTCGAGGGAGGGACGACGAACGCCGAGGACGTCGTGAAGCGCCGGCTGCCCGCCTTGCGCGCCTGCTACGAGCGCCGTCTGCCGGTGAACCCCGACCTGAAGGGCACGATCGAGCTGACCTTCACGGTCGCCCCCGCGGGGGGCAAGACCGCGCACGCGGAGGTCGTCCGGGGCCTCGACGAGGCGGTGGACGGGTGCATGCTTCGGTCGATCGCGCGGCTGCGGTTCGAGGCCCCGAAGGAGCCCGCGCGGGTTCGCCTGGAGGTGAGCCTGCAGCCTGTCCCCGAGGCCGCGGAGTGAGCGCTCGTTGGTGCCTCGGGGTGCTGCTCGTCGCGACGGGCTGCCCCCCGGATGAGCCCGAGCCCGTCGACGACCCCTGCGAGGGCTCCGCGGTGGGTCGCTCGGAGCTGCTCGCCGACGGCTTTCAGGGCACCGAAGGCGTCGTCTTCTCCCCCGACGGGCGCCTCTTCGCCGGCGACGCCGACGTGATCGTGGAGGTGCAGCCCGACGGCGCGTGGAGCGTCGTGGCCGACCTGCCGGGCGTGATCGGCCTCGGCTGGCGAGGAGAGCGGCTGCTCGCGGCGTCGTCCGACTCGGGCGACGGGGACGACCTCGACGGCGTCTTCTCGATCGCGCCTGACGACGGCGACGTCGAGAGGATCGGGCCGGGCCTCGAGGGCGCGAACTTCGTCACCACGACGCCCTGGGACACGCTCCTCGTGAGCGACCCCGACGTCGACCGGCTCTTCGAGCTCACCCCCGACGGCGACGTCTCGGTGTGGCTGGACGACGTGGAGTCTCCCAACGGCACCGCGTTCAGCGAGGACGGGTCGGTCCTGTGGGTCGCGACCACGTACGCCAACCCCGCCCCGATCCGCCGGATCGCGGTCGCGGACCGGGCCCCGGGCGGTGTGGAGACGGTCGTGGAGTTCCCCCCGGGGACGACGCCCGACGGCGTGGCCGTGGGGTCCGGAGGCGACCTGTACGTGGCCCAGATCGTGGCCGGGCGCATCGACGTCGTGCGCCCGAACGGGCAGACGTCGACGATCAGCGGCGCGGTGGGGTCGCCCGCGAGCGTCGCCTTCGGGCGCGGCGAAGCGTGGGACGCCTGCTCGATCTACTCGACGTCCCTGTTCAGCGACGGCATGTACCGCACCGAGGTGGGCGAGGTCGGCCTTCAGCCGCGCCGCTGACGCCAGAGCTCGGAGAGGGACTCCCGATCGTCCGGGTGGGCGATGCCGATCAGCTGCTGCGCCCGCTCGTCGAGGGTCTGCCCGAACAGGTCCGCCACGCCCCACTCCGTCACCACGAAGTGCACGTGGGCGCGCGTGGTCACGACGCCCGCCCCGGACCGGAGGGCCGCCACGATGCGCGACGCTCCGGTCTTCGTGCGGGACGGCAGCGCGATGATCGGCTTGCCGTCCTCGCACATGAGCGCGCCGCGCATGAAGTCCATCTGACCGCCCACCCCGCTGATGATCCGGCTCCCGATCGAGTCCGCGCAGATCTGACCCGTCAGATCCACCTCCACGGCGGAGTTGATGGCGGTGACCTTGGGGTTGCGCGCGATGACGCGCACCGCGTTCACGTAGTCGATGGCCAGCTGCACGACCGCGGGGTTGTCGTCGATGAAGTCGTACAGCCGCCTCGTGCCCATGACGAAGCCCGAGACCGTCTTGCCCGGGTGCACAGCCTTCATGCTGTTGTCCACCACGCCGGACTCGAGGAGCGGGAGCAGGCCGTCGGACCACATCTCGGTGTGGACGCCGAGGTGGCGGTGACCGGCCAGGGCCAGCAGGACCGCGTCGGGCACCGCTCCGATGCCCAGCTGCAGCGTGGCCCCGTCGTCCACCAGCCCGGCGACGTTCTTGCCGATGTCCCGAAGGGCGTCGGAGAGCGGAGCGGGAGCGTGCTCGGGCAGCGGCTCGTCCACCTCCACGAGCCAGTCGAGGTCGTCGACGTGAAGGAAGCCGTCGCCGTGCACGCGGGGCATCCGGGGGTTGACCTGCGCGATGACGATCGCCGCCGACTGGACCGCCGCAAGGGCGACATCCACCGACGTGCCGAGCGTGCAGTAGCCGTGGCGGTCGGGCGGCGACACATGGATCAGCGCGACGTCGAGCGGGCGCACCCGACGCCGGAAGAGCTGGGGGATCTCGGACAGGAAGCAGGGCAGGTAGTCGACCCGCTCGCCGTCGAGGCGGGAGCGCATCGAGCCGCCCACGAACAGGTTCGCCACCCGGAAGGACTCGGCGTACTCGGGATCGGCCCACGTCGCCTCGCCTTCGGTGTGGAGGTGGACGAGCTCCACGCCCCGCAGCCGATGTGCCTGGTCGACCAACGCGTCGAGCAGCACCCGCGGGGTCGCCGCCGCTCCCTGGACGAAGATCCGGTGTCCGGATCGAATCGCCCCGATCGCCTGCGCTGCCGTTCCGTAACGAGCCATGCCGTTCTCCCCGCGCAAGATAGTCCGGGGGGCCCGGCTCGTCCCGGAGGCCGGGGGGCGAAACTCGGGAACTCGGCCCGACGTCCGTGGTCCGATGGGTCGTGCGCGCGCCCGCGATCCTCCTGCTGCTCTGCGCCTGCGCCCCCGCGGGGGCGAGCGAGACGCAGCGCGTCGATCCCTTCACGTCCTGGTACTCCGTCGACTTCCCCGCCGCCGACGGGTTCGACTTCCCCGTGGGCGGCCCGGACGCGAAGGGCGCGTACACCGATCCGCAGGGCACGACGCACACCGGCTGGAAGGTCGACACCCGCGTGGGCGACGCCTACCCCCTCGGCATCCACAACGGCGAGGACTGGAACGGCAAGGGAGGCGGGAACACCGATCTCGGACAGCCCGTGACCGCGATCGGGCACGGTCGCGTGCTGCACGCAGCGGACTTCGGGCAGCCGTGGGGGAACGTGGTCGTGGTCGAGCACGTCCTCTACGAGAACCACGAGAAGCGCACGGTGCACTCGGCGTACGGGCACCTGCTGGAGATCGACGAATCGGTGCACGTCGGGGCCGTCGTGAAGCGCGGCGGGCCCATCGGGACGATCGGGCGCGACCCCGACGGGACCTACTACGCGCACCTGCACCTGGAGATCCGGGCGGACCCGAGCCTCTCGCCCACGTTCTGGCCGTCGAGCCACGACTGGACCGTCGAGCAGGTGAAGGCGGCGTACCTCGCCCCCTCGGAGTTCATCCGGGCGCGGAGGAAGCTGTTCGTGCCCCAGGACGAGGAGGTCCTCCTGATCGTCGACCACGACTCCGACCGCATGCGGCGCATCGAAGGCGGCGAGGTGGTCGAGACCGTGGAGGTCGGCTTCGGTCAGGCCGAAGGACGCAAGCGCATCCAGGGAGACCTGAGGACGCCGAAGGGCATGTACTTCGTGGTGCAGAGGACCCGGGGGGAGATCGGGGGACGATGGGGCCCGTACTACGGCGGTCACTGGATCAAGGTGAACTACCCCAACGCCCACGACGCCGCCTGGGGCCGGGGCGAGGGCCTGATCACGGCGGAGCAGGAGGCCGCGATCGCGTCGAAGTGGCGTGCCCGGGAGCTCACGAACCAGAAGACGCCGCTCGGGGGCGGGATCGGCTTCCACGGGTGGATCGAAGACTGGGCCTACGACGGACCCCGCGGGCTCTCCTGGGGGTGCGTGGTGCTGCGCAACGCCACGATCGCGGCGCTCTACGACCACGTGCCCGAGGGCACGATGGTGGTGATCCGGTAGATGAACGGCGCGTCTGCGATCTCGGGGTGAACGGCGCGTTCACCCCCAGTTCGTGGATCTTTCGTCTGCGATCCCGGGGTGAACGGCGCGTTCACCCCCAGTTCGTGGACCTCGGCCCGCCGGCGGCGCCGCGGTGGAAGCCCGGCCGGACCCGTCGTCAGGCTTCATGCGTCCCAGCCGCGTCTCTGCTTGACACGGGCATGTGCGTGTATGAGATTCCCGAGCCGGTCGCCTGCAGACGCTCGTGAGCGCCAGTAGCTCACCGGGATAGAGCAGCGGCCTTCTAAGCCGCAGGTAGCAGGTTCGAGTCCTGCCTGGCGCGCCAGGTCTTTTACAATCAGTGTTCGCTCTCGGAGGCTCGTCGCGAGACCCTCCGGCCGAGGCCTCCGGTGGACGACGTCCGAAGGATGTCGCCTACCGAGACAGGATCTCCTCGAGAGCGATCAATGGAACCATGGTGGGAGTAGCTCAGTCGGTAGAGCACCGGTTTGTGGCACCGGATGTCGCGGGTTCAAGTCCCGTCTCTCACCCCATTCTCATCGACCGCGGATGTCGTTGACAGCCCCCCGGGGCGTCACTAGCATCCGCTCCCCGCGCGCCCGTGGCTCAGCTGGATAGAGTAGCGGGCTTCGAACCCGTTGGTCGCAGGTTCGAATCCTGCCGGGCGCGCCAATCAGGAGACGTTTTCCGGGCCCATAGCTCAACTGGCAGAGCATCGGACTCTTAATCCGCAGGTTGAAGGTTCGATTCCTTCTGGGCTCACCACTTTCGACGACCCGCCGGCAGGACCTTCTTGTCGGCGGGTCGTTCGTTTTCACCGCCGCCGGTCTCCCGGACGCGAGAGTGGCGGAATTGGTAGACGCGCCGGACTTAGGATCCGGTGGGGCAACCCGTGGGGGTTCGAGTCCCCCCTCTCGCACCAGGAACACCGATGCAGGTTCAAGTCGAAGACCTCAGCTCCGTCAGCAAGAAGCTCACGTTCACGCTCCCGACCGACCAGGTCGACACCGCGCTGACGGAGGCGTACTCGAACCTCGCCAAGGAGGTCCGGATGAAGGGCTTCCGCAAGGGCAAGGTGCCGCGCCGCGTGCTCGAGTCGCGGTTCGGCAAGCACATCCAGGGCGAGGTCGGCGGCCAGCTGATCAGCGAGGCGTTCGACTCCGCGATCAAGGAGCGGGAGCTCGTCCCCGTGTCCCAGCCGGTGGTGGACCCGGGCACCCTCAAGAGGGGCTCCGAGTTCGTGTTCTCGGTGACCGTCGAGGTGAAGCCGAGCATCGAGGTGAAGGACTGGGAGGGGCTGGACGTCGAGTGGCCCGCCGTCGAGGTGCCCGACGAGGAGATCGAGAAGGAGCTGGACGCGATCCGCCAGCGCAACTCCACCGTCGAGGCCATCGACGACAAGAAGTACAAGGCCCAGACCGGCGACATCGCCATGGTCACGGCCGAGTACGAGGTCGAAGGCAAGGACGAGCCCTGGACGGTCACCGACCTGATGGTCGTCGTGAACCAGCCCATGGGCTTCGGCGCGGCGGACTGGCTCGGCGGGAAGATCGAGGGCATGACGATGGCCCGCAAGAAGTCCTGGAAGGCCGAGGAGGTCCCGGACGGCGCGATCGACGAGGACTGGAACGGCAGCACCGGCAAACTCAGCGTGAAGCTCACGGAGATCAAGGCGCAGAAGCTCCCCGAGCTGGACGACGACCTCGCCCAGGACGAAGGCCACGAGAGCCTCGCCCTGCTCAAGGCGGACCTGCAGTTCAAGCTGCAGGAGCACCTCGCCGCCCACGCGCGGGAGGCCGCCGCCACGTTCGCGCTCAAGAAGCTGGCCGAGATCAACGAGTTCGAGCTGCCGCCCGGGCTCGTGAAGAACGAGGCCCAGAACATCCTTCAGGAGCAGGTCAACCGCATGATGGGCGGCCAGGGGGGCGGCCGGATGCCGAAGATCAGCATCGACGACCTCCAGGAGGAGCAGCAGGCGGGCATCCTCGCGGACGGCGAGTTCTCGGTCCGGCGGGCCCTGATCCTCGAGTCGGTGGCGACGCAGGCGGGGGACGCCGTGCAGGTCACGGACGCCGACCTGGACGAGCGCATCGAGCAGCTCGCCCAGCAGATGAACCAGCAGCCGGCGGCCGTGAAGGGCCTGCTCCAGAAGAACAACCGGATGGACGACCTCAAGCAGCACCTGCGCGAGGAGAAGGCCCTGGATCTGATCCTCGAGCGCGCGAACATCGTCGAGGTGGAGTCGGTCGGGCACGCCGGGGCGCACGACCACGATCACGGCCACGATCACGACCACGACCACGACCACGACCACGACCACGATCACGACGCCGACGCCGCGGAGTAGGTAGGTCCCCTGGCACGTCCGGGAGGCCGCCCTACAATAAGCACCGTTCGTGCCTCCACTCGGCGGCTGACCGACCGATGAGGCATGACCCGCTCGCTAGAGGAAGAGCTGTATGAACCGATTCGCCCCGTCCGCGCTCGTCCCCGTACCCCACATCTTCGAGCAGACGCATCGGGGCGAGCGCTCGTACAACATCTGGTCGCGCCTCCTGCTGGACCGGATCCTGTTCCTGGGCACCGAGGTCACCGCGGAGATCGCGAACCTGATCATCGGGCAGCTGCTGTTCCTCGAGTCGGACGACCCCGAGAAGCCGATCCACCTGTACATCAACAGCCCCGGCGGCGACGTGTCCGCGGGCCTCGCGATCTACGACACGATGCACTACATCAACGCCCCGGTCGCCACCCTGTGCGCCGGTCGCGCGATGAGCATGGGGGCCTTCCTGCTGGCGGCGGGGGAGCCGGGGATGCGGTCCGCGCTACCCCACTCCAACATCATGATCCACCAGCCCTGGGCGGGCGGCGTCGGGGGCCAAGTCTCCGACATCGAGATCCGCGCCAAGGAGCTGATCCGCACCAAGAAGATGCTGAACGAGCTGCTGGCCAAGCACACCGGCAAGGAGCTCGAAGAGGTCGCTCGCGACACCGACCGGGACAACTTCATGAACCCGGAGGAGGCGAGGGCCTATGGCATCATCGATCAGGTCGTGGACAAGAAGGAGCTGGAGGACTAGCCCGCCATGGCGAAGCGAGGGACCGACAACAGCAACCTCTGCTGCTCGTTCTGCGGGAAGTCGCAGAAGGAGGTCCGCAAGCTGATCGCAGGCCCCACGGTCTACATCTGCGACGAGTGCATCGAGCTGTGCAACGACATCATCGCGGAGGAGTACGACCAGGGGGACTACTACACCTCCAAGGACTCCATCCCGAAGCCGCAGGAGATCAAGGCGCACCTCGACGACTACGTCATCGGGCAGGACTACGCGAAGCGCGTCCTCAGCGTGGCGGTCTACAACCACTACAAGCGCATCGAGGCGCGGCAGGGGCACGACGACGTCGAGCTCCAGAAGTCGAACATCCTCATGCTCGGCCCCACCGGCACCGGCAAGACGCTGCTGGCGCAGACGCTGGCGAAGATCCTGAACGTCCCGTTCACGATCGCCGACGCGACGTCGCTCACCGAAGCGGGCTACGTGGGTGAGGACGTCGAGAACATCATCCTGTCGCTCTTCCAGGCGGCGGACTACAACGTCGAGCGGTGCCAGAATGGCATCATCTACATCGACGAGATCGACAAGATCAGCCGCAAGACCGAGAACCCGTCGATCACGCGCGACGTGAGCGGCGAGGGCGTGCAGCAGGCGCTGCTCAAGGTCATCGAGGGCACGATCGCGAACGTCCCGCCCAAGGGCGGCCGCAAGCACCCGCAGCAGGACTTCCTGCAGATCGACACCACGAACATCCTGTTCATCTGCGGCGGCGCGTTCGTCGGGCTCGACAAGATCATCGAGCGTCGCGTCGGCAAGAAGACGATGGGGTTCGGAAAGGCGGTCAAGCCGAAGGCGCGCAAGACCGAGGTCCCCGTGCTGAAGCCGGGCGAGTCGCCGATCCGGTTCGCCGAGGCCGAGGACCTCCTGAAGTTCGGGCTCATCCCCGAGTTCATCGGCCGCGTCCCGGTCGTCGCCACGCTCGAAGAGCTGGACGAAGAGGCGCTCGTCAAGATCCTCCAGGAGCCGCGCAACGCGCTCGTGAAGCAGTACCGCAAGCTGTTCGAGTTCGAGAACGTGAAGCTCAAGTTCACGGACGACGCGCTCAGGGCGGTGGCCCGCGAGGCCATGGACCGCAAGTCGGGCGCTCGCGGGCTGCGGGCGATCCTCGAGAAGCTGATGCTGGACGTGATGTACGAGGTGCCGAGCGTCTCGAACGTCAAGGAGTGCATCATCAGCGAAGAGGCGGTCGTCCAGAAGAAGATGCCCATCCTCGTGTACGAGGACGAAGCCGAAATTGCTTAGACCGGCGGTCCCGGCCCGCACCGGGGCTAGAATCCACCCGTGATCTGGAAGAAGTCAGAAGGCGGGCCTCGGGGTGCGAGCGGCGCCAAGGTGCTGCCGCTCCTGCCCCTGCGCGACATCGTCGTATTCCCGTACATGGTCATCCCGCTCTTCGTGGGTCGGGAGAAGTCCATCGCGGCGTTGCAGCGGGCGATGAACGAGGACAAGGAGATCTTCCTCGCGGCCCAGCGGTCGGCGAAGACGAACGAGCCCGGCCCGGACGACATCTTCGAGGTGGGCACCGTCTCGGCGATCATGCAGCTGCTGCGGCTGCCCGACGGCACGGTGAAGGTGCTGGTGGAGGGCAAGCGCCGGGCCGCGGTCCGCAAGTACGTCCCCAGCGAAGAGTGCTTCCTGGTGGAGCTGGACGCGACGCAGGAGACGTCGCCCCAGGTCGCGGGCCTCGAGGCGATGCTGCGGAGCATCAAGTCCGCGTTCGAGAGCTACGTGAAGCTCGACAAGCGCATCCCCCCGGAGATGCTGCTGACGATCTCGGGCGTCGACAATCCGGCGAAGCTCGCGGACATCCTCGCCGCGCAGCTGAACCTGAAGCTCGCCGACAAGCAGAACATGCTCGAGACGTGGGACGCGAAGACGCGCCTCGACCAGCTGCTGAAGCACATCCAGAGCGAGATCGAGATCCTCCAGGTCCAGAAGCGCATCCGCTCGCGCGTCAAGAAGCAGATGGAGAAGACGCAGCGGGAGTACTACCTCAACGAGCAGATGCAGGCGATCCAGCGGGAGCTGGGCGAGAAGGACGAGTTCAAGAACGAGCTCGCGGAGCTCGAGGCGAAGATCGCCGAGAAGAAGCTCCCGGACGCGGCCCGCGACAAGGCCCGCAAGGAGCTGCGCAAGCTCCAGATGATGTCGCCGATGTCCGCCGAGGCGACGGTCGTGCGCTCGTACATCGACTGGATCCTCGCGCTGCCGTGGCTCGAGTACAGCGACGAGAAGCTCAACATCGAAGACGCTGCGCGGATCCTCGACGAGGACCACTACGGCCTCCACAAGGTCAAGGAGCGGATCCTCGAGTACCTGGCGGTGCAGGCGCTGGTGGAGAAGATGCGGGGGCCGATCCTGTGCCTCGTGGGCCCGCCGGGCGTGGGCAAGACCTCCCTGGCGCGGTCGATCGCGCGGGCGACGTCCCGGAACTTCGTGCGGCTGTCGCTGGGCGGGGTGCGGGACGAAGCGGAGATCCGGGGTCATCGTCGGACGTACATCGGGGCCTTGCCGGGGCGGCTGATCCAGCGGCTGCGCAAGTGCAAGTCGAGCAACCCGGTGTTCCTCCTGGACGAGGTCGACAAGATGGCCTCGGACTTCCGGGGCGATCCCGCCGCGGCGCTCCTCGAGGTGCTCGATCCGGAGCAGAACTCCGAGTTCAACGACCACTACCTGGACCTCGACTACGACCTCAGCCGCGTCTTCTTCGTCACCACGGCGAACACGCTGCAGGGCATCCCGCTCCCGCTCCAGGACCGGATGGAGATCATCCGCCTGGCGGGGTACACGGAGATGGAGAAGCTCGCGATCGCGCGGCGCTACCTGATCCCTCGGCAGCTCGAAGCGCACGGGATCACGGAGGAGCACTGCAGCGTCCGCAACACGGCCGTGCGGGAGATCGTGCGTCGGTACACGCGCGAGTCGGGCGTGCGGACCCTCGAGCGGGAGCTCGGATCGATCTGCCGGAAGGTCGCGAAGAAGGTCGTGGCGGACCGGGAGCAGGAGGTCGAGACGCGGGAGGACATCACCCCGCAGCGCGTGCACAAGCTGCTGGGGGTGCCGAAGTTCCGGTTCGGGGTGGCCGAGGGCGACGACGAGATCGGCTTCGTGAACGGGCTGGCGTGGACGCAGGTGGGGGGCGAGATGGTGCCCGTCGAGGCGGCGGTGGTGCCCGGGAAGGGCAAGCTCATCCTCACGGGGCAGCTCGGAAACGTGATGCAGGAGTCGGCGCAGGCGGCGCTGACGTACATCCGCAGCCGCTCGCAGGTGTTCGGGCTCCAGCCGGACTTCAACAAGGAGATCGACATCCACGTCCACGTGCCGGAGATCGGACCGGTGGACGGGCCGTCGGCGGGTGTGACGATGTGCACGGCGATCACGTCGGCCCTGCTGCGGATCCCGGTGCGTCGAGACGTCGCGATGACGGGCGAGGTCACGCTCCGCGGCCGCGTGCGCCCCATCGGCGGGCTGAAGGAGAAGGCGCTGGCGGCCCACCGAGGCGGGATCCGCCACGTGCTGATCCCCCGGGAGAACGCCAAGGACATCCCCGAGATCCCCGCCAAGATCCGCGACGAGATCGCCATCACGCCGTGCGATCACATGGACCAGGTGCTCCAGTCGGCGCTGGTCCTCGACGACCCCGCCGGGCTCTTCGCCGGCCCCGACCCGCTGGACCGACCCGACCGCCAGCTGCAAGCCCCCGCCCCCGGCTGACGCCCCGCTCGAGGACTCTGTCCTCCTCCCGACCGCTCTCTGCCCGTAGCTCGCCGAAACGAACCGTTTCGCCCCGCTGCGGGCCTGAGCCGGCCCGGAGCTCGACGAAACGAACCGTTTCGCCCCGTTGCGGGCCTGAGCCGGCCCGGAGCTCGACGAAACGAACCGTTTCGCCCCGTTGCGGGCCTGAGCCGGCCCGGAGCTCGACGAAACGAACCGTTTCGCCCCGTTGCGGGCCTGAGCCGGCCCGGAGCTCGACGAAACGAACCGTTTCGCCCCGTTGCGGGCCTGAGCCGGCCCGGAGCTCGACGAAACGAACCGTTTCGCCCCGTTGCGGGCCTGAGCCGGCCCGGAGCTCGACGAAACGAACCGTTTCGCCCCGTTGCGGGCCTGAGCCGGCCCGGAGCTCGACGAAACGAACCGTTTCGCCCCGTTGCG
>CAZEKB010000067.1:0-36277 GCA_964512225.1 uncultured Rickettsiales bacterium
CGGTGGACGACGACGACGCGGTGGACGACGACGACGCGGTGGACGACGACGACGTGGTGGTCTGCACGATCGCGGACGCGAACGGGCCGTCCAACAACCACGGGCACACGATCGCGATCCCCGCGGCGGACATCTCGAACCCGCAGGATCGGAGCTACACCTCCACGGGCGGCACCCACGACCACACCGTCGACCTGACGGCCGCGGATCTCACCACGCTGGGGTCCACGTGCTTCGTGCAGGTCTCGTCGAGCGACACCCACGCCCACACCTGGGACATCTCGATCCCGAGCTGACCCGACCGGTCGCCGGTCCGCCGATCACGGGGGGCCGGCGCCGTACCGGACCTCGACGATCTCGAGCTCCATGGGGCCGCTGGGCCGACGCACCACCACGGCGTCCCCCGCCTCCTTGCCCATCAGCGCGCGCCCCACGGGCGATTGAACGCTGATCCGCCCGGCCTTCGGCTCGCTCTCTTCCTTGTCCACGAGCCGGTAGGTCCGGCGCTCGCCGTCCTCGTCTTCGACCACCACGACCGCGCCGAATCGGATGTGCGGCGTCGGCTTCTGCGTCGCGAGATCGACGGGGACGACCGTCGCGACCTTGTTCTTGAGGTACCGCAGGCGACTGTCGATCCGCCGCAGACGCTTCTTGCCGTAGATGTACGCGGCGTTCTCGCTCCGGTCGCCGAGCGCCGCCGCCTCTTGCACCTCGCGCACGACCATGGGCCGCGTCTTGCGCCACAGCTCGTCGATCTCCGCCTGGATCGCGTCGTACCCCTGCCTGGTCATGCCCCGGGCCATCCGGGGATGCTACCCGGCCCGAGCGGGCATACTGGCGGCATGCGGTTTGCTCTCGCCCCGGCGGCGCTGCTGATTCCCGCGATCGCCTCCGCCGCGGTGACCCCCCAGGGCGTCGAGTCGGTCGACGGAGCGTCCGTCATCGCCACCCGAAACTCCGCGACCGCCCTGTACGACCTGCGGATCTACGACAACCGCCCCGGCGTGCGGGACTGTCGCGTGATGGTGAACACACTGCAGTGCGGGGACTCCGTGGTGTTCGACGTGAACGACGGCGACGGCCTGCAGGACGTCTTCTTCGTGGACGCGTCCGGCGCGTCGGGCCGCAGTGTCGTGGCCGACGCCTGCCACGGCCGCCTCCTGGAGGTGACGGGCGCCCCCAACGTGACGTCGGCCGTGGGGTCGTACGAGCTCTTCGACGAGTGGATCGACGACCTCGACAACGGGGTCCCGGTCGTGCGTCCGGCCTCGGTCACCGTCGTGCCGCTGGAGGTCGGGATCGTATTCAGCGAGGGGGACACGCTCACCGGCTCGGACTGGAACCAGGCGTGCTCTCCGCCCGATCCGCTGTCGCCCCCGGCCGGCGCCGTCGTGTTCGCGGAGGAGCCCTGGGCCGACACCGACGTGAACGAACGCGGCGGGGACGGCTTCGGCGCCATCCTCGAGGCCGGCTACGGCGAGGACGACGCCCACCCCGAGACCACGCGGGCGAGCACCGTCTACGTGAAGGGCCTCGTGGGCGAGCTGTGGATCGTGACCGGCGGCATCGCCGAGGGAGCGGGGGGCGACGACCGGCCCGCCCGGTTCCGGCGCTACGACATGACGGCCTTCGACGAGGAGGGCTTCCCCCTCGCGCTCTCGGACTGGGAGATCCCGCAGTCGGTGATCGGCGAGATCTACCCCGGTCACACGGGCATCGCCGACCCGATGCAGGTCGCCGCGATCACCGACCCGTCGGGCGTGCGCGTGCTCCTCGCCGGGCCCGGAGGCATCGCGGCCTTCGACCTGGACGGCGAGTACCTCGGGCCGCTGTGGCTGTCGATCGACACCGGGGAGGCTCTCGAAGGGGTGACGACGCTCGTCTCGATGACGCACGCCATCGACGGCTCGCGCGTGTACGGCTTGTTCGGCGACGGCTCCGCCGACGGGTGGGGCAACCGCGGGGACACCGTCGCGTGGTGGGACGGGGACTCCGTGCCGTCGGAGCCGACGGCCGAGCTCGTGGTCGACGGGGAGAAGCGCACCACGTACTGCCGGGCGGTCGACGAGGGCGACGTCGGGCTGCGCTGCCCCACGATCACCTCGGCCCTCATCGCCGCGTGGCAGGGCCAGACGATCCGGGTCGACCCCGGCGAGTACACCGAGCTCGCCTACTTCCTGCACCGCCCCGTCGACCTGATCGCGTCCGGCGCGACGACGCTCTTCAGCCCCGGGGACTCCGCGGCGATGGCGTTCGACACGGTGCGGCAGCCCGGGGCGTCGGTGGAGGGGTTCGTCATCGCGGGCGGGCAGGGCTTCGAGTTCGAGCCCGGCGGACCGACCTGGGGTGGCGGGGTCCTGGCGTTCGACTCGCACGCGAAGATCACCCGCTCGATGTTCGTGGAGAACCGAGCGGACTACGGCGCCGCCGTGGGGGTGTTCGGCAGCGGGACCTTCAGCCTCGCGAACAGCGTCCTGGTCCACAACCGCGCGACGGCCTCGGGGATCCTGCACGCCGAGGGCGACGGGACCCTCACCGTGGACCTCGACTACGTCTCCATCGGGGGCAACTGCGTGATCGAGGGGGAGGGCGGGGGCCTCTTCGTGGTGCAGTCCGCGGGCCTCGAGGGCAGCCACTCGATCGTGGCCAACAACGAGGACGGCGGTACGTTCCTGCGCGAGCTGGAGGGCGCGCGGCTCTCCGTCGGGGACTCCGACATCTACGGCTTCGACGCGCCCATCGACGAAGCGACTCTCGAGGGCTTCGGCACCGGCAACTTCTCCGCGGACCCGCTCTTCGAGGACGTCGAGTCCTACCGGCTGAACCTGCTCGAGGGCTCGCCCGCGAACCTCGACGGAGGGGAGATCGGCGCGTACGGCGGCCTCGACGGGGGCGCCCTGGAGTGGGACCTCGCGGCCCTGGATCCCGTCGTGTTCGAGTGCGGCCTCGTGGAGGGGGACGACGACGACGCCGTGGACGACGACGACGCCGTGGACGACGACGACGCCGTGGACGACGACGACGACGCGACCGAGACCGACCCGATCGTGCTCCCGTCCGGCCTTCGGTGCGACGACTGCGGGGCCGACATGGCGGGCGGGGCGTCCCCCGCGCTGGTCTTGCTGCTGGTGGTCTCCGCCTGCGGGCGGCGGCGCCGGGAGCGCTGAGGGGCCGATGGACTCCGGGCCGCGCCGCGACGAATTCACCCGGATGCCGGCGGACGCGCGCGACCAGCGCGGGGGCCCCGAGCACGACGTCCTGCGCCGCGCCGCCGGGCGGGTCCGTCGGCTCGTCGGGCCGCTGGGCCTGGTCTTCATCGGGGCGGCGCTCATGCTCGGGACCCGCCCGATGGCCCGCACCGGGCTGGAGATCGCGCGCCTCCCCGTGGCGGGGGCGGCCCTCGTCTTCTGCGTCGTCTTCGCCCTGGTGCTGGGGCGCCCGTCGATCCCGCGGCGGGTCCGCCTCGACCTCTCGCTCGTGCTCCAGGTGCTGATCGCGTTCTCGCTGGGGTGGCTGGAGGCCCCGCGGTACGTCGGCTCCGGCGTCGAGCTGTTCGGGGTCTCCGTGCTGTGCGTGTGGACCCTGCTCTTCCCGGTGACCACCCCCGCGAGGTTGCCTCGCGTGGCGGTCTCCATGGTCTTCACGACGGCCGCGGTGCCCGGGACGGCGGGGCTGCTGGGGGCGCTCGGGCACCCGATCGACCTCTCGGCCGTGGCGGGCTCGACGATGCTGGTCCTGCTGTGCGGGGGCCTCGGCTTCGGGGCGCGGGTGGTGGTCGCCGACCTGAGCGACCGCCTCGCGGAGGCCAAGACGGCGGGCAGCTACCGGCTGGTCGAGCCGCTCGGCAAGGGCTCGATGGGGCAGGTGTGGGCGGCCGAGCATCAGCTCCTGAACCGGCCCGCGGTCGTGAAGTTCATCCGCCCGGCCGAGGAGGACGGCGAGCACGCGCCCGAGATCCGCGCGCGGTTCGAGCGGGAGGCGCGGGCGACGGCGGCGCTGCGGTCGCCCCACACCGTCGAGCTCTACGACTACGGCCTGGGCGCCGACGGGTCGTTCTTCTACGTGATGGAGAAGCTCGACGGGTTCGACCTGGGCGCCCTCGTGAAGCGCTTCGGGCCCCAGGACCCGGGGCGGGTGATCCACCTGCTCCGGCAGGTCTGTCTCTCCCTCGCGGAGGCCCACGCCAAGGGCCTCGTCCACCGCGACGTGAAGCCCGCGAACGTCTTCACCTGCGTGGCGGGGACCAGCTTCGACGTGGTCAAGGTGCTCGACTTCGGGCTCGTGCGCGCGACCGGCGTGCAGCCCGCGCCCAACCTCGACTTCTCCACGATGACGATGACGGGTTCGGCCCTGGGCACGCCCGCGACGATGGCCCCCGAGGCGGTGGAGGACGCCACGTCCACCGACGCTCGCACCGACATCTACGCCGTGGGCTGCGTCGCCTACTGGCTGCTGTGCGGGGAGCGCATCTTCGACACGGCGGACGCGGACCTCATCATGACCGCGCACCTGGAACAGCGGCCTGCGCCGCCGTCGGAGCGGTCGGGGCTGGACGTCCCGAAGGACCTCGAGGACCTGGTGCTCCGGTGCCTGGAGAAGGACCCGGAGGACCGCCCGGCGGGCGCTCGGGAGCTGGCCGACGCGCTGGAGTGCTGTCGTTCCTTCCACGATTGGTCGCGGGAGCACTCGGAGCAGTGGTGGATGCAGTACGCGCCGGAGTACGTGACCTGGACGTGAGTCAGTCGATCGCGCGGCCCACGAGCGTCGTCTCTTCGTCGTCGCTGTAGAGCAGGCCCCGCTCCGCCTCGTCGGCCCGGGTATTGCGGCCCAGGGCGCGCCACCGCACGGCCGCGAACCGGCGCGCGGCGTCGGCGCGGGCGGGCCTGCCCGCGGCGTCCGCGAACTCGGAGGCGAGCTCGAGGGAGACGGCGGTGTCCTCGTCGACCCGGTCGGAGCCCTCCTTGAACTTCGCGAGCGAGGCGGCGGCGGTGTCGAACGCGGCCCAGTCGCCGTCGCGGGCGTAGCAGGGCAGCAGGAAGGCGTCGAGGATGCGGATCAGGCCGCGTCGGCCCTGCTCGTCGGCGGCGGCGCGGGCCACCTCGAGCGTCGGCCGCACCTCGTCCCACTGGTCCTGGCTGCGCAGCACGAACGCGAGGTTGACCCGGGGCAGGATCGCGGGGCGGCCCGCCCGCTCGTAGGCGTCGAGCGCGGACCGATAGAAGGACTCGGCCGCGGCGAGGTCGCCCTGCTTGCGCGCGACCTCGCCCTGCTGGTTGGCGAGGGCGGCGATGGACGCGACGCGCTCCAGCTTCTCGGCGATGTCGCGCGCCCGGGCCGTGAGGTCGGCGGCCTCGTCGAGCTTGTCGCGGGTGAGCAGCACCGCGGCGAGGTCCTGCCACACGCGCAGGATCCCGCGCAGGAAACCCGTCCCCTCGATCAGGGCGAGGGCCCGGCGGAGGAGCTCCTCGGCGACCCCGAGCTCGCCTGTCTCGAGGTGGGTGCCCGCGAGGGCCGAGAGGCTCAGGGACGCCTCGCGCAGGTGGCCCTTGCGCTCGTGGAGGCGCAGGGCTCGCTCGAAGGTCGCCCGGCTGGCCGGGTAGTCGCCCTGCAGCCGGAGGACGAGGCCGAGCGAGCGGCAGGCCTCGGCGAGACCGAAGCCGTCCTCGAGCTCGTCGTACAGCGCGACGGACTGCTCCAGGAGCGAGCGCGCCTCGTCGAGCCGACGCTGGTCCCGGGCGTGGATGCCGAGCTCTCGGAGCGCGGCGGCGGTGACGCCCGGACGCGCCGCGAGCAGGGCGGCGCGGCGCGCCTCTTCGGCCAGCTCCGCGGCCCGCTGGGAGCGCCCCCGGAGGCGCGCGAGCCGAGCCCGCTGGAGGACCGCGCGGCTGCGGCGCGGGTCGGTGGGGAGGGCCCCCGCGCGGTCGAGGATCCGCTCGCGCAGGTTCAGGATCGCCTCGGCCCCGTCGTACTCGCCGACGACCGTGCGGTGGTCCGCCCCGACGGCCAGCTGCTCGATGCTCTCGTCGAGCCTCCCGGCCTCGATCAGGTGCTTCGCCCCGCGCTCGGCGTTGCGCTCCAGGCCCCGCGCCAGCACCGCGTCCGCGGCGGCGGAGTTGTGGCCGGGCCACCGGTTGGCCTCCCGGGCGAACCGCTCGAGGCTCTCCCGCGCCATGCCGTGGGCGAAGGCGAACCCGCCCGCGTCGGGCACGATCAGACCTTCGCGCGCGAGGGAGCCGACGAGGCCCTGGGGCACGACGAAGCCGGCCTTGAGGCACGCGAGCGACCACTCCTTGATGTCCACCTCCACCCCGAGCGCGGCCGCGATCTCCACGGCGAGTCGGGGGGTGCCCGCCGACGACGCGAGGGCGCGATCGAAGCGGACGGTCCAGACCTCGTGGATGTGGTCCGGCACGCGCACGTCGACCCCGCGGCGGAGGGCGAAGGAGCCCTCCCGCACCTCGAGGAGCCCCCGGGCGACCCAGTCTCCGACGAGCTGGACGGCGAACATCGGGTTGCCGCCCGCGCGCTCCACGACCTCCTGCGCGAGCGCGCCGTGGAGGCCGAGCAGCTCCTCGACGAGGCGCGCGGACTCCTCGGCGTTCAGGGGGGCGATGTCGTGCGACTCGACCTTGTCGCGGCGCTCGAGCAGATCGAGGAAGAGGGCGGGGGGCGTGCTCGGCGCCAGCGCCTCGTCGCGCACCGTGGCGACGACCAGGAGCGGGATCGGGGTGCGGCTGTCGACGCGCAGGAGGTGATCGACCAGGCGCAGGACGTCGTCGCCCCACTGCACGTCGTCGAGCTCGAGGAGCAGCGGGCGCTGGCGGGCCTCGGCGCCCAGGTAGGCGGCGGCGACGGCGTACCGTTCACCGGGCGTCGCGAACCCCGCCTCGCCGCTCGCGAGCCGCGCGAGGCCCGCCCACAGGTACGGCTGCTCGGCTCCGAGGTGCCGCAGGCGCTCCTCCGCGCGGGCCCGAACCGCCGCCGGGGTGAGCCCCCGGCTGCGCAGGAGCCGGGCGATCATGGGGCCGAGGCCGGTGCCCGGTCCGCCGGTGGCGCCGTGCACCCCCCGCACCCGTCGCGCGGCTCCGAGCTCCTCGGCTCGCTCCCCGATCCACTGGGCGAGGGCGGTCTTGCCGTGGCCCGAGCCGCCCCGCAGGATGACGACGCGCATGGAGCCGTCCTCGTCGACGTCGCGCAGGGCGTCCCACAGGCGATCCCGCACGGCCTCGCGGCCCACCATGGGGATGCGTCGCAGGCCGTACAGCCCCAGGCCCGCGCCCTCGAGGCGCAGGGGGGGCGGCGTGGGCTCGTCGCGACGCCAGTCGAACGGCACCGGGGCCCGGCGACGCTTCAGGTCCGTCGGGGGCGCGGGCCCGCCGGTCACGACGCCGCCCGTCACCACCCGGATCGGACGCTTGGGGTCGACCCGCTCGAGCCACCACGCCGCGTCCGCCGCCCGCTGGAAGCGCCGGTGCGGAGCCTTCGTGAGCAGGGCCCGGAGCCAGGGCTCGAACCCGCGCTTGACCGGCCGCAGCGGGCGGTACTCGCCCACCTCGTCGGTGAGGTGTCGCGACGCCAGCTCCATGCCCTCGCCGCCGGTGAAGACCGTCGCGCCCGTCGTCACCGCCCACAGGAGGCAGCCGAGGCTGTAGAGGTCGGTCCACGGTCCGATCGGGCCCCGGCCGGGGTCGATCTGCTCCGGCGCGATGTAGCTGGGGCTGCCGAAGAAGCCCTCGGGCTGCTCCACCTCCTCGGTGGGCGCGGGGGGCAGGTGGGCGATGCCGAAGTCGGTCAGCCGGGGCCCCTGGCGGAGGTCCGCCGTGCTCGACAGCAGCACGTTGCCGGGCTTGATGTCCCGGTGGATCACGCCGCGCGCGTGGGCGTGGGCGAGGCCCGCGAGCAGGGCCCGCGTCAGGTCGAGCAGCTCGGGCCACGCGAGGCGCCCCGCGTAGTCCAGCAGGGTGCCGCCGGTGGTGAGCTCCATCGCGAGGTAGGGGCTGCCCGCGGGGATGAGCCCCTCGGACGCCTCCTGGGTGGACGCGGGGATGGCGCCGTGGTCGAGCACGAGCACGATGCCGGGGTGCGTGAGCCCCGCCACGGCGCGGACCTCGAGGGCGAAGAGGTCCAGGAGCCGCTGGTCCCAGGCTCGATCCCCCCGCAGCGCCTTGACGGCCACCGGAAGGTTGGACGCGCGATGCACCCCCTGCCAGACGACGCCCATCCCCCCCTTGCCGATCGGGTCGTGCAGGTCGAACGGGCCGAGCGGGATCGCGTCCGTCATCTGTGGCGCGGATTCTCTTCTTCTCGGAGCACGACCCAGGCCGCGTAGTTCTCTTCGCTCAGCATCTCCCTCGCCGCGGCGTCGGTCCGCTCGCGGATGGCCTCGGCCTCCTCGCGCGCCTTGCCCCAGGACATGTCCTCGCGGGCCTTGCGGAACAGATCGGTGATCGTCTCCCGCTCGTCGGCCCACAGGTCGGTCAGGCCCTCCTGGTCGGCGGCGCTGAGCGACTGCGCGGCCGCGAAGTCCGCGAGGGCGCGCTCGATCCGCTCGGCGCGGCGTCGTCGGCGCTCCTCCCACCGCTGCTCGGAGGCCGCCTCCATCTCCTCGCGCACGAGGTTGGAGACCTTCTCGCGGACCTCGGGGTCGGCCGTGTCGAGGGCGGCGGCGAGGTCCGGCGCGCCCCCGCGACGACCGTCGCCCCGGCGCCGCTCGCGTCCCTCGCTCCAGCCCCCCTCGTCGCCCCGCTCGCGCCGGTCCCGGCGCGCCTCCGGCCCTCGCGGTCCCCGTCGTCCCCGGCGCTTCTCGAGCGTCTCCACGCGGTCCTGGAGGATCTCGATCCGGGCCTCGAGCGACGCGATCCGAGCCTCCTGCTCGGCGTCCCCGCCGTCCCCGGCGCTCACGAACACGGCGGCCCCGAGCAGGAGCACGACGAACACGGCGGCGGCGATCTTCACGTCCATGGCGCATGAGGATGCCGGCTCACGCCGAGCGGCGTAGGATTCCGGCCCCGGCCCGAGCGGTCGGAAGCGAGGAGTTCGAAGCATGGGCATGTACGACGGAAAGGTGGTCATCGTCACGGGCGCCGGCGGCGGTTTGGGGCGCACGCACGCGCTGATGTTCGCGGCCGAGGGCGCGAAGGTCGTGGTGAACGACTTGGGCGGCACGCGCGACGGCAGCGGCGAGGGCACCGCGATGGCGGACCAGGTGGTGGCCGAGATCGCGGCGGCGGGCGGCGAGGCCGTCCCGAGCTACGACAACGTGGCGACGGTGGACGGGGGCAACTCGATCGCCAAGACCGCCCTGGACGCGTGGGGTCGCATCGACGTCCTCGTGAACAACGCCGGGATCCTGCGGGACAAGAGCCTCGTCAAGATGGACGAGGGCATGTGGGACGCGGTCATGACCGTGCATACGAAGCAGCTCTTCGCCGTGACCCAGCCGGTCGCGCGCCACATGGTCCAGCGGTCCAAGGACGGCGACGCGGGGGGCGCGATCATCAATACGACGTCGCTCGCGGGGCTGCTCGGCAACTACGGGCAGACGAACTACGCCACCGCGAAGGCGGGCGTGGCGGGCTTCACCCGGACCCTGGCGATGGAGCTGCGCAAGGCGAAGGTGACGGTCAACGCGATCGCGCCGGTGGCCAAGACGCGCATGACCGAAGACATCGACATGGTCCCGGACGAGATGGTCCCCGAGCAGGTCTCCGTGATGGCCCTCCACCTCGCATCGGGGGCGGCGGCGGGCGTCACCGGGCGCGTCTTCGGCGTGCACGGCCAGCAGATCTTCGAATACAAGATGAAGATGACCGAGGGCGTGACCAAGGACGGCGACGCCCACTGGACGCCCGGCGAGATCGCGGAGCGCTTCGACGACATCACCCGAGAAGAGGCCCCCGCGGCCGCCGCCTCGGGCGACGACACGGACGAGGTCACGGTCGCCTTCGCGCAGATCCCCGCGGGCCTCAAGGCCGACGCCGCGGGCGGCTGGGCGGCCACGCTGCACTGGGTGATCCAGGGCGGCACCGACCAGACGCTCACCATCGCCGAGGGTGTCTGCACCCACGCCGAGGGGCTGCAGGGCACGCCGACCTGCACCGTGAAGACGGATAAGGAGACGGTCGTCGGGATGTTCAGCGGGACCGTCGACCCCACCAAGGCCTTCATGGCCGGGAAGATCGTCGCCGACAACCTGCCGGACATGATGAAGATGGGCTCGGCCTTCGACTTCGAGGCCATCGGCGCGGCGATCGCGGCGGCGCTCGCGGCGGGCAGCGAGGACTCCGATCCGGTCACCGACGCGTTCCAGGCGCTCCCCTTCGGCTTCCAGGGCGACAAGGCGGGCGACTGGTCGGCCGTCTTCCACTTCCAGATCTCGGGCGGCACCGACCAGACGATGAGCGTCGGCGGCGGCGAGTGCCGGGTCGAGCCCGGCCTCGTGGGCGCGCCCGCCTGCACCATCAAGACCGACGCGGACACCGTCATCGGGATGATGAACGGCGCCATCGACGGCACGAAGGCGTTCATGGCGGGGAAGATCACCGCCGACAACATGAGCGAGATGATGAAGTTCGCGAGCTTCTTCGTGCTCGACGAAGAGGCCGCGGCGAAGGCGGCGGCGGCCCGGGGCGATGCTCCGGCGAAGGCCGCTGCGGCCGCCCCCGCGAAGGAGCCGGTGGACCTGCGCGAGGCGATCGGGCGCCGCTACTCCGCGGACTTCGTGGTCGCGAACGGCGATGACATGATCGCCTACGCCCACGCCACGAACGACGCGAACCCCCGCTACGTCGAGGGCCTCTCGGACGCGCCGATCCTGAGCACGAACGTCGCCCCGCCGATCTACCCGGTGCGGCTGTTCCACCCGCTCATGTTCAAGTGCGTCGGCGACCCCGACCTGGACCTCGACATGCTGCGCCTCGTGCACGGCGAGCAGGACATGACCTGGCACCGGGCCCTCAAGCCGGGCGAGATCGTGAACCTCCGGGCCGTCCTCGAGTCGGTCGCCCAGAAGAGCAAGGGCTGCGTGGTGGCCTGGCGCATGCTCGGTCTCATCGACGGCGACATCGTGGTCGAGGCCCGCATGTCGGTGTTCGTCCGCGGCCAGATGCTGCCCGGCGTGGAGCCCGGCACGGTGTTCGGCGACGTGCCCCCGTCCGGGGACGGTCGGCCGGACGGCGACCCCGCCGCGACGTCCACGATGACGGTGGCGGCGGACCAGCCCGCGCGCTACGCCGCCGCGAGCCTCGACGACAACCCGATCCACACCGACGAGTCCGTGGCCAAGGCGGCCGGGCACCCCACGGTGATCCTCCACGGGCTGTGCACGATGGCGTTCGCGGCCAAGGGCCTCGTGGACGAGGTGCTCGACGGCGACAGCACGAAGCTCCGCCGCTTCGCGGTGCGATTCAGCAAGCCGGTGCTGCCGGGCTGGGAGCTCACCACGCGCATCTTCGAGGCGGGTGAGACGGCCGACGGCGGCCGCGCCTACCAGGTCGAGACGGTGAACCAGGACGGGGTCCCGGTCATCACCAACGGCTGGGCCGAGACCGGCGCGGCCTAGGCCCTCTTCGTCGGCCTACTCGTCGGCGGGCTTCTTCTCGTCGCCCGCGGGCTCGGCGTCGGTCCCGGGCCGGGGAGCGACCTTGCCGGGCTTGGCGGCGGGGCCCGCGGCGGCCGCGCCCTCGGTGGGGGCGAACTCGCCGACGAGCTCCACGTCGAGTGTCTTGCGCACGCCGTCCGTGTAGTCCTTGACGGAGTTGCTGCCGAGCAGGCGCTCGATGCCCGCGCGCACCTCTTCGAGGGGCTGCTGGGAGCGCTTGTCCTCCACTTGGATGACGTGGAAGCCGAACTTCGACTCGACGGGGTCGCTGATCGCGCCCTTCTCCATCGCGAAGGCGGCCTCCGAGAAGGGCTTGACCATGCGCTCCTTGGTGAACCAGCCGAGGTCGCCGCCGCGGCGCTTGCTGCCGGGGTCGGTCGAGTACTCCTTCGCCACGACCGCGAACTCCGCGCCCGTGTCGAGCTTGCCCTTGACCTCCTGGGCCGTGGCCAGCTCCTTCACGAGGATGTGCTTGGCCTTGACCATCTCGCGGGCGTACCGCTGCTGGTTCTCCTCGTAGTAGGCGGTGACGGCCTCGTCGGTGGCCGAGTTCTCCTGCAGCGAGTTCGTGAACGCGGCGACGTACGCCTTGTTCGCGGCGGCCTGCGCGGCCATCTGCACGAGCGGATCGGCCGTGATGCCCTTGGCCTTCGCCTCGGCGAGCATGACCTTGTTCAGCAGCATCCGCTCGATGATCGACTTGCGACCGCGCTCGGTGTTGTAGCGCTCGCGGGCTCGCTTCGGGATCGCGAGCATCTCGGCGTCGAACTCGTTCTTGGTGATCGTGTGATCGCCCGAGCGGGCCACGACGCCGGAGTCGTCGGCGGGAGCGGGGGCGGCGGCCGGACCGTCGGCGGGCGCGCTGTCCGAGGACGCGGTGGAGCCGCCGCACCCGAAGGCGAAGAGGGCGGCGGCGAGAGTGATCGGCAGGCTTGCGCGGAACATGGAATCTCCTGGCTCGGTCGATTTCGTCGGAACGGCGAGGGGTTCCCCCCGAGCGGCGGGAAATCTAGTCAAGCGGAGGAGTGGGGGCAAGAGCCGACGACGCTCGAGCCCCTCGCGGCCGCCTCAGAGCGGCTCCGGATCCGCGCAGCAGCGGACCACTCGGTCGTCCTCGCAGGCGTTGTGTCGGCCGACGACGGTGCGCAGCGGGCCGCACGCGACGGCCGTCTCCGCGTCGTGGCAGAGCCGACGGCCGAGGGCGCCGCAGATCGTCGCCCGCCGCTCGACCTCGATCGCGATCTGACCCACCCCCGTCGCGGGGGGGCGCTCGACGCAGAAGGCCTCCACGATCAGGTCCGGCCCGCCCCGGGCGGGGGGGTAGGTCCCCTCGGGCACGTGCACGAGCCCCGGCCCGCACGGGGTCGCGCCCTCGGCCCGGCGACGGTTCCGACGCTCCTGCTCGAGCACGTTCGCGAGGGTGGGATCGAGCAGGTCCCGGTCCGCGGGCTGCAGGCGCTTCGGAGACCCCCGATCGGGGTGGTTCACCGCGGCGAGCCCGTCCTGGATCAGCCGCTCTCCGAGCTCGGTCCCCTGGACCCCGCCCGCGGCGCGGTACGCCCGCATCAGCGTCCGGCCGACGTCGTCGGAGCCGTAGTTGGCGGCCTTGTCCGCCCGCATCGCGTAGTGCAGGGCGAGGCGGGGACGATAGAACTCGTCGGGCGAGGGCCGAAGGTAGAACTCGGCCGCCTGCACGAGCAGCGCGACGTCCTTCGGGTGACGGTCCAGGGCCCGCCGAAGGACGACCTCGGCGGCGGCCTCGTCGCCCCCCTCGACCGCCCGCGCCACGTCCGCCCGATCGTGCTCGGCCGATCGGCACGCCGCGGCGAGCAGGACGAGCGCGGCGAGCAGGAGAGCGCGGCGGATCACGGCCCGTAAGATACCGCCGATGCCGGTCCGCTCCCCCCTCGTCGCCGTCGCCGCCCTCGTCGCCCTGCTCGCGGCCCCGACGCCGGGGGTCGCGGACGAGGCCCCCGAGGTCCCGCTGCCGACGGTGACCTGGTGCAGGACGCCCCGGCTGCTGAACCTGCGGGTCGTGCCCGCGGAGGGCACCCACCTCGCCCCCGACCTGCCCCTCCGCGCCGCGATCGCGGGGGGCATGTTCACCGTGATCGAGCGCAACGCGAGGGTGCCCGAGGCGGGGCCGACGAAGCTGGCCGTCCCGATCCTCCCCGGGGAGGCGCCCGACGGATGGCGGCTGACGCTCGACGGAGGCGTCTGCAGCGACGGGGGCGATCTGTGCGTCCCGTTCCACGTCGCCGGGCCGGTCCCGCGCGGGGGCGCCGCTCGGGGGACCTTGACCGCCGCCCCGGGTCGCGGCCCCGCCGACGCCTTCGGCCCCCAGGAGCCCCCGCCCGAGTCCCCCCACCGGCCGCCCGACCGCCCCGCCCTCCGCTGGTTCGACGCCGCGACGCCCGGCGACGTCGACGCCGCGTTCGCCGACGCCGCGGCCCGCGACACCGCGGTCCTGGCGGACTTCTTCGCGGTCTGGTGCCCCCCCTGCGACGTCCTGCGCGACGAGTTCCTGCGCGCCCCCCGGCACCACGATCTGCTGGCCCGGTTCACGCTCCTGCGCCTCGACGCCGACGCGCCCGCGTCGTTCCCGGTGAAGGACCGCTATCGCGTCGGGGGCTACCCCACCGTCCTGCTGCTGGCCCCCGACGGCGCCCTGCTCGAACGCATCGTGGGGTACCCCGGGGAGGGGGAGATGGCCGCCCGGCTGCAGACGCGGTCGGACGTCGTCTCCACCTCCGAGCTGCGGACCCGGCTGAACGCGGCGGGCGACGCCGAGAAGCGGGACGCGGCGCTCGCGCTGGTCCGGCGCCTCGCGGCCGAGGGCGACCACGAGGCCGCGTACGGGGTGCTGCGCGACGCCGTCGGCGACCCCGCGGCGGCGACGGATCCCGACGTATTGGAGCAGGCCGCCGGGCTGGCCGCGGAGCTGAACCTCCCCGAGGCCGTCGACCTCGCGCTCGCCGGCGCGGAGCTGCCCCTCCCGCTGGACCGCCGGGTCCTCGCCGCCCGGGCCGCGGGCCGGGCGCTGGAGTCGGCGAACCGGGGCCTGGACGCCGACGCCTACCTCGACGAGCAGCGCCCCGGCTTGCTCGCCGCCCTGCGGGAGGAGCTGCCCGCGACGGTCGCCTGGACGTCCGACGGCTCGGGCGCGGACGTGGCTCGGCCGCTCGCGGGCGGCCCCGCCGATCAGTGGCGACTCGCCGACGCGGCCTACTACCTCGGGGTCTGGCCCGGGGCTCCCGAGGCCGAAGCGAAGGAGCTGTTCGCGGTGGCCGCGTCCTCCCTGACCCTCGGGATCCTGCAGGCAGCGGGTGAGTCCCCGGTGGGGGACGGCGACACCACGATCGCGCTCCGCCCCACGATCGGGCCCGTCACCGCCGGGCAGATGCAGCTCCTGCGCGCCCACGAGGGCCGGTACCACGACCTCGTCACCGTGCTGATCAAGGCCGGCCTGCACGACGTGGCCGAGGACTACCTGCGGCGGCTCGTCGCCACCTTCCCCGACGTCTTCACCTGGCACTACCGTCACGCCCGGTTCCTGCTGGACCACCGCTCGGCGGAGGAGGCGCTGGTCGCCGCCGACCTCGCGCTGCTGCACGGCCACGGCGACAACGCGCTGCGCGCGGCCACCCGCAAGGCCCGGATCCTGGCCGACCTCGGGCGGATCGAGGAAGCGGTGGCGGTCGTGGACGCTGCCCTCGCCCCCGCTCCCCCCGCGGAGGAGAACGTTCGCACCCACCGCTACCGGGGCGCGCTCGAGGTGCTCCGGGCCGGTCTGTTGGAGAAGTAGTGGAGTCTCCCTGGCTGCCCCGCGAGCTGGGCGAGCTGCCCGCCGACTTCCGGGAGTGGCTGCACGTGCAGTGGCGGGCCGCGCTGGACATGCCCCGCCAGCTGCGCGAGGACGCGGCCACCGAGTCGGCGGCGGGCATGACCTTCTTCCTGCTCTTCAGCCTCTTCCCGGCGGTCCTCTTCCTCGTCTCGCTCCTGCCCTACCTCCCGATGGAGGCGCCGGTGGACAAGGCGTTCGAGGCCGCCCGACCGATCCTGCCCGACGAGGTCTTCAAGCTGCTCGACGACCACGTGACGTCGCTCCTGGCGCGGCCCCGGGGCGGGCTCATCACCGGGTCCGCGGCCATCACCCTGTTCTCGGCGTCCCGGGGCCTGGTCTCGCTGTCGCGCGCGCTGAACCGAGCCCACCGCGTGCCCAAGCTGCGCTCGGAGATCACCCGCCGGATGCGGTCGATGGTGCTCACGCTCTTCGTTCTGCTGTGCGTCGTCCTGGGGATCGTCGCCCTGTCCTTCGGCGACGACCTGGTCGGCCGGGTGGTGGAGAAGGGGCTGCTGCCCGTGAAGACGGCGGTGCTGATCGTCGTCGTCCGGTGGCCGATCCTGCTGGTGCTGTCGTCGTTCGGGGTGCAGCAGCTGTACTTCCTGCTCCCCGACCGACGCCCGGTGTGGCGGCCGTGGTCCGTGGGGGCGGTGTTGGCCGTGCTCGGCTGGGTGGCGGCCACGTGGGCGTTCACGACGCTGGCGGGGCGATTCATCCGGTTCAACGTGACGTACGGTTCCCTCGGGTCCGTCGCGGTCGTGATGGCGTGGATGTACCTCGGGTCGCTGGCGTTGATCGTCGGGGGCACGTTCAATGCGCTGGTGGCTCGGGGGGTCCCGGGTCCCGTCGACGGAGAAGAGACATGAGCGAGATCCGCAACGTCGCGATCATCGGGGTGGGCACCATGGGTCGCGCGATCGCGCGCCGAATGATGGACGCGGGAGTCGCGGACGCGACCCGGATCCGCGGGACCGTCAAGCACGACTGGGAGGTCGACGGGGTGGCCGAGGAGGTGGGGCTGGCGGTGACGACGGACAACGTCGCCGCCGCCCGCGACGCCGACCTCATCCTCATCTGCACCAAGCCGAGCGGGGTCGCGGCCGTGGTCGAGGAGCTCGCCGTCGGGGGGGCGCTCACCGACGATCCCCTCGTCGTCTCCATCGCCGCCGGGGTCCGCACCGAGACCATCGAGGCCGCCGCGGGGACGCGGGTCCGCGTGGTCCGATGCATGCCCAACACGCCCTGCCTGATCGGCGAGGGGATGATCGCCGTCTGCCGCGGCAACCACGCCACGCGCGACGACCTCGGCATCGCGGAGCAGGTGTTCGCGCCGCTGGGCCGGGTGACGCGAGTGGACGAGGAGCACATGGACGCGGTGACCGGCCTGTCGGGCTCCGGGCCCGCGTTCGTCTACGTGATCATCGAGGCCCTGTCCGAGGGCGGCGTGATGATCGGGCTTCCCCGCAAGACCGCCGTGGAGATGGCCGCCCAGACGGTGCGCGGCGCCGCGGGGATGGTCCTGCAGACGGGCCGCCACCCCGCCTCCCTGAAGGACGACGTGACCACCCCCGCGGGCTGCACCATCTCGGCGCTCCTTGCGCTCGAAGACGGTCGCCTGCGCTCCGTGCTGGCGCGCGGGGTCCAGGAGGCGGCTCGCGCCGCGGGCGGGCTGGGCTGACGCGCGGGCCCGCGCTCAGTCGCAGGAGAGCGGGATCGGCTGGGGGCTGAGCGTGACCATGCGACCGTCGAAGGTGCCGAGCGGGTCGGTGGTGAGCATGCCGCACCCGTTGGGGCCGCCCGAGCCCTCCCACACCTGAAGATCGATCGTGGCGGTGCGGTCCGAGTGCGCGGGGTTGGACGACAGCCAGTTGTAGGTGATGCCGTCCGGCCCGCCCCCCTCCTTGGCGAGGGTCACGACCATCGAGCCGATGCTCCCGTTCTGGAGGTCGTACGTGCCCGGCTCGTCGCCCAGGGGGCCGGCCCGCACGATGAACACCCAGTCGTCGTCGGTCTCGTAGCGCCACTGGAAGATGTCGTTGTTCTGGTCCTCGCACAGGACCTGGGTGAAGGGCAGCGTCAGCGCCTGGTCGCCCGTGGTCTGCAGCGTGAAGGGGAAGGTCGCGTCGCACGCGCCCGCGCCGTCGTCGTCGTCGCCCGCGTCGTCGTCGTCGCCCGCGGAGTCGTCGTCGTCCGCGGCGGTGGAGTCGTCGTCGTCCGTCGTGACGTCGTCGTCGGTCGTGGTGGGGCACCCGACGAGGGGGATCGTGAGCAGGATGATGGCCGGGAGCGCGCGTCGGATCGTCATGGCGCGGACCCTAACAACGACCGCCTCGATGAGGTAGGGCCCATGCGGGTCGTGCACGACGCACACCCTGGCGGTCGCCGGGCCTTCCACTACACTCGGCGCGGAGGTTGCTCATGAAGTCCCTCGTTCGTCTCGTTTCGGTCGCCGCCGTCGCGGCCCTGGTCGTCCCCGCGTCGGCCTGCAACAACAGCGAGTCCCGCGTCCGCGGCGTCGACGCGGTGCACACCACGTCGGACCAGCAGGAGCTGTGGGCGAAGTGGCTGCGGCAGAACGCCGAGACCGTGCAGCCCGCCCTGCTGCTCCTCCACCAGCCGGGGGCGGGCCGGGACAAGCACGACTTCGACGAGATCTTCGACACCCTGTACGACGCCGGCTTCAACCTGCTCGTGCCGGACCTGCGCAGCCACGGCGACTCGGACGTCGCGGGCACCGTGGAGGACCTGGCCACCGACCCCGAGGGGTACCCCGTGGACGTGCAGGCGTGGCTGCAGTTCCTGGTGGATCGGGCGGACGAGGGGGAGGCCGTGGACGTGAACCGCATGGGCGTCATCGGCCTGGGGACGTCGGGCAACCTCGCCGCGGCGGCCGTCGCCCACGGGCTCGCCCAGTGCGGCGTGGCCGTGAGCCCGAACGTCGAGCAGTTCAACGCCCTGCAGGCCGGCTTCCCGGGCGGCATCCCGGTGGGTGACGACGACGACGACGACTCCGCCGCGGGCGACGACGACGACTCCGCCGCGGGCGAGACGGGAGTGGTCGAAGGCGTGAACCTCGCCACGATCCGCTGGATGGCGGCCGACGGGGACGATCCCTCCGCGACCGACGCGGCGACGCTCCACGACGCCACCGCGGACCCCAAGGACCTCGTCCAGATCGCGGGCACCGCCCACGGCGTGGAGATCCTGTGGGAGTCCGCCCAGAACAAGGACAGCATCGTGGAGTGGTGCGGGACGAACCTGTAGGGGGGCGACCCGGCAAGAACCGGCCCGGTTCGGTGAAACGCCCGAGTTATTGCCGCAAAGGCGGCAAGAACCGGCCCGGTTCGGTGAAACGCCCGAGTTATTGCCGCAAACCCGGATCGGTCTCGGAACCCACTGAGAAGAGCCGACCCGCCTGGAGGGTCGCGCCGCGCGGCGTCAGGGAGGGAGCGCAGCGAGCGGAGCCGCGGCGGGGCGAGCCCTCCAGGTTCGAGGGGAGGCGTTCTTCAGCACCCTGCCGGCGGCCGACCGCGGGGGCGCTCGTCTAGGGGCGGGGCTGCAGCCGGAAGCAGCGGTGGGGATCGCGCTCGACCTCGTCGATGGCCTCCTGGAGGGTGCCGAAGCGGTGCTGGCCCGCGTACGGCCACCAGCTGCCCGAGGCGCGGCGCCAGTACAGGAACCAGTGCTGCGTATCGCCCTCCTCGATGAGGCGGAGCTGGAACACGGGCGTGTGCACGACCGACTGCCGCGTCAGCGGCTTGATCTCTTCGACGTTGAAGCGGTTGTCGTCCGGGCGGATGCGGAAGCGGCGGGGTCGGAAGACCTTGGTGGCCGACTTGATCGTCTCTGCGTACTCGCGCTGGCGCCGGAGCCCCGGGTTCCACACGACCACCATGGCCTGCACGCCCAGCTCGCCGCCGGTCTCGTAGGCCGTCGACCAGCGGGTGATGTCCTGCATGGGCTGGCCTTGTTCGTCGCAGAAGGCTCCGAGGTCATCCACCTCGAGAGCCGAAGCCTTCGCCGCGAGCTCGATTTTCTGCTCGACGGTGAGGAGAAGGTCGGTCATTCGATACACCTTTTTCTACACGGAGGCCGTTTGGACCTCGTACCCGACATCGCTGGATCTCCGCGTAAGGCCACACTACGCCCAGAGGGGCTTTTCTTCAAGGTATTTCGGCGCCCGATGGGGGACGTCGCCGGGTTCTGGTCCTCTCGACTCCCCCCCTCGTCGGGGCCTGCCCGATGCTGCCGGCACGGCTCGTGCTCCTCGGGCCGACCCAACCCCCGGAGGTCTCCGACCATGCGCCGACTCGCTCTCGTGCCCGCCCTCGCCCTCGCCGCCTGTCCCACGACCGCTCCGTGCCCGGACGTGGCGGACGCGCCCGTCGTGGCCGCCTGCTTCCAGCCCGAGGGCGGCTGGGACGAGGGCTTCTGGATGAACCAGGAGCAACCCGTCCAAGAGGTCGAAGGCACGATCACGTCCATCGAAGCGGGCACCGTCGGGGCGTGCTTCACGGGGGGGACGCACCCCGGGTCCGACGTCGACCTCGCGGGCGCGGACACCGTCGTCCTGTCGATCCGCGACGGCGACGCCGACGCCTGGGAGCTCGCCTTCGTCCTCCCCGACGCCGATCCGGAGCTCTTCGGGGCGGTCGACGACGAGGTGACCGTCCGCTACCACTTCCGCTTCGGCGGCTTCTCCCCCGACGCCGGGTTCGCCCACCTCTACGGTCCCGAGGGGATCGTCGCGGCCGTCGCCGAGTCGGGCGGGCTCGAGTCGATCGAGCTGCCGGGCGAGGTCACCCTGAGCGACGGAGGCGCGATCTGCAGCCGGGTCGAGGACTGCGGCGAGTGGAGTCGGCACGACCTCACCGTGGACACCACCCTCGACGAGTCGCTCGACGCCTTCCCTCTGGGCTACGGGGCGACGGTGGCGGCCCAGGAAGGGGACCACCGGTTCGTGCACGCGGGCTTCGAGGTGACCGACGACGCCTACGACACCTGCGCCGACTGGTTCGTGGCCGACCTCACGGTCGCTTTGTACCCGCTCTGGGCGCTCTGATCGCTGCTACGATCCAGGCCATGGTCGACAAGCGATTTCGGGACCTCGAGGCTCTCTTCGACAAGAGCCGGAAGGAAAAGCGCCACGGTCGAGACGACAGCGACCGGGAGAAGCTGTCGTGGCGCGAGAAGGATCGCCGCCGCGACTCCAGCAACCACACGGACCAATCCAAAGAGTGGCGCCAAGGCAAGGACCGTCCCCGGGATCGCTACGCGAAGGCCCAGGCTCAGAAGGAGCAGAAGACGGCGATGTCGGAGCTCTTCGGGGGCGAGGAGCTCGCCAAGCTCACCAAGGCCGTGGAGAACGCGACCGACCGGGCGGACCTGCAGACCGCGTTGGACGCCTACTTCGAGAAGCGGGGGCGGTTCCCCCCGAATCCGGACTTCCTCGAGCGCGCGCTGGATACGCGCAAGGACCGCATGCTGCGAGACATCGTGACGGCGATCGAGGAGGCCCTCCCCGAAGCGGACGCGAACCGCCGCAAGGTGCTGCTGCGCAAGATGCAGAGCAAGGCCCGTACGACCTTCGACGGCCCCGCCGCCAAGCACATGAAGCGGCTGGTGGAAGAGTACGCGTCCGATATGTGATTCGAGGGAGATGACCGAACGCTCCCTGACCCGGCGCCGCTTCCTCGTCCGCGCCGCCGCCTCCGCCCCCGCCGCCGTGCTCGGCACCGGCCTCGCCGGGGCCGTCTACGGCACCACGATCGAGCCCCGCTGGGTGGACTGGACGCTGCACCGCGTGCCCGTGCCTCGGCTGCCCGCGGCGATGGCGGGGTTTCGCGTCGTGCACATCACGGACATCCACGCCTCGCCCGTCGTGCCCATGGAGTTCGTGCGGGGGGTGGTGGACGAGATCAACGCCGACCCGCCCGACGTCGTGGCGCTCACCGGCGACTTCCTCACGGCGGATCGCGACTGGGCCCGGCGCGTCGCCACGGAGCTCGGTCGGCTCGAGCCCCGCCACGGCACGTTCGCGATCCTCGGGAACCACGACTACTGGTGCGACGGCGCGCTCATGAGCCGCGAGCTCGAGGCCGCGGGCGTGCATCACCTGCGGAACGCGTCGACGGTCCTGGACGGGCTGCGGCTCGTGGGGATCGACGATCACTGGACCGGCAACGACGATCTCGACGCCGCCCTGGCGGGGGTGGCGAGCGACGAGCCGACGGTCCTGCTGATGCACTCGCCGGATCTGCTGTTCCCCGCCTCCGAGGGCGGGATCGACGTCGCGCTCGCCGGTCACACCCACGGCGGGCAGGTCCGCATCCCCGGCTGGGGCGCGCTGATCGTGCCGAGCGACCACGGCTTCCAGATGGGCTGGTACGAGCAGGGCGCGACGCGGATGTACGTCAACCGCGGGCTCGGCACGCTGGAGCTGAAGGTCCGCACGTTCTGCCGCCCCGAGGTGGCCGAATTCGTCCTCGAACCATCCGTCGCTTGATCGCCGCTGCGGCCGTGGCTACAAACCGGTCTCGATCCGCCCGGAGGTCCGCGTGAACAAGCTGAATCTACTGCTCGCCACCAAGCCCATCGACTTGGACGCCGTGCGCGCCCACCTCGATTCGCTGAGCCACGCCGAGCGGGTCAAGGAGATGCGCACCGTCGGCCTGCGGCTGCAGCGCGACCTCTTCGACGCGGCCGACGGCTGGATGCCCCTGGACGTCGAGCACTTCGTGCCCAAGACCGTCGCCAACAAGACCTTCGTGAAGCACTTCGGCAAGAACAGCCTCCCGCTCTTCTCCGACTTCGAGAAGCACTTCGCCCGGCCCGTGGACGACGCCCGGGAGGCCTGGGGCTTCAACGAGTCGGGCGAGTTCGTGAAGACCGTCGTGGGGCCCGGCTGGTTCATCACCCGCAAGGGCGACAAGGACGGCGAGGTCGACATCGACTACTACCGCATCCCCGGTCGCCGCCTCGAGGGCGGCCCGCCCCTCAAGCCGAACACGTCGGGCCTGTCGTACTTCGTCTACGGGAACATGGTCGACGTGATGCGCAAGGTGAGCGAGCACGTGACCATCGGCAACGCCGTCAAGAGCGGCAAGCGGACGGACAACTACTTCCTGCTCACGCGCGAAGAGCTGTAGCCCCCCTCGCCGCGGGGGCGCGCCTCCGGGAGCCGGGCCTCAGTCCATGTAGCCCAGGAGCCGCATCTGCTCGTCGAGCGCGGCCGCTTCGTCGTCCGCGAGCGCGTCCTCCGGGCCCGCGTCGATCGTCTCGTCGGCTTCGTCGTCGGTGAACTTCGGGAAGCACGACTTCGGGAGGGTCTCGGACCCCACCGCTTCGCTCCTCTCGGCGGCGAGGCGGGTCCACACCGCGCGCTCGGTCCACCGGGCGAGCCCCAGGCTGCGGGCGAGGCCGCCCGCGTCGGACACCTCGCGGGTGCCGTCCACGCCGTCGTACACCCACCGCTTCTCGGCCGTGCGCAGGCTGTAGCGCCGCCACATCGCCGGCCCGTCCACGGGGTACTTCGGCGGCTTGACGGCGTTGCTGGTGGTGACGGTGAGGGCGTCGGGCACGCTCGACGAGCCCCCGAACCAGCCGGAGAGATCCTCGCCGTCGAGCCGATCGGGAGCGTCGCGATCGACGTGCGTCGGCCCCTCCGTCGAGGGGGCCGGGCCGGGCCAGGGCACCCCCGCGAGGGCCGCGAGGGTGGGCGCGACGTCCACGCCGCGCGCGAAGCCGGACAGCCGCGCCGCGGGCACCCGGGCGTCGCTGCTCCAGAACAGGAGGGGGACGTGCAGGGTCTCGTCGGTGAGCCACCGCCCGTGGAGGTCGTACATGTGCCCGACCGTGCGCCCCGGGGGCACCGACGTCCCCCAGTTCTCGCCGTGGTCGCCGGTCACCGCCAGGAGCACGTCCCCGCCCCCCGCCGCCTCCAGGTACGACGGCAGCAGCTCGCGGTCGAAGTACTCGACGGTGCGGTGGTAGGCGGCCCGGTAGCGCGGCGCCGACGACGGATCCTCCCCCAGCTCCCTCAGCGCGGCGTCGCAGGCCGCCTTCCACGCCTTGCGCGGCAGGGCCGCGTCGACGTACGGCAGGTGCGTCCACCAGTGGTGCAGCAGGACCAACCGGTCGGCCCCGGGGGGCACGCGGAAGGCCTCGCGCACGGCGTCCGGGTCCTGGCTGTTCACCACCTCGCCCCGGGCCCCCGTGTTCGCGAACGACCAGCGGCGGTTGTGCACGACGGTCCGGACCTCGAACCCCGCTGCCGCGAAGGCCGACTGCAGGGTGGCGCGCCCCCGCGGGAAGGAGTGTCGCCAGCGCCCGACTCCGACCCGGTGCGGGAAGGTCCCGGTGGCGATCGCCATGAGCGAGGGCACCGTCCAGGCCGCCGAGGCGTACGCCGAGTCGCACACGGTCCCGTCCGCCGCGAGGCCGTCGAGGGTCGGCGTCGTGACCGGCCCTCCGCCGAACCCCACGGCGTCGGCGCGCAGGCTGTCGACGATGGCGAGGACCACGAGCACGCCCCGACCTTGCCCGGCCGGCTGCGGTCTGGACAAGGCCGCGCGGTCCGCACATTCTCACGGCATGACCGTCTTGAACCGTGAGCTGGACATCGATCTCGCCCCCGACGTCGTCTTCGAGCAGCTGCTCGACGTGGCGTCCTGGCCCCGCTGGATGGTGGGGGTCCAGGAGGCGGGGCGGCTGAGCGCCGGTGAGCCGGGGGTGGGCAGCAAGCTCTTCTTCGTCCACCAGCACAACCAGCGCACCCCGCGCGTCGAGGCGGAGATCACCGAGCTGCGGCGCGACAAGTCGCTCGTCTACCGCCCCTGCGGCGGCGACGATCCGTACACCGAGGGGATGACGGACATCGAGTGGGAGTGGCGCCTCTTCCGTCGCCCCCGGGGCGGGACCCGGCTCCGCTTCACGCTCACCTACGAGGCCGCGGGCGGGATGCCCTTCTTCCAGGAGCTGATCGGCACGCGGATGCAGGTCCTGAACCTGGCCGAGTCGTGGCTGCAGGCGCTGCGTTCGTTCGGTGAGGGCGAAGCGGTGGGCGAGGTCGCCGAGGCCTGAGTCAGCCGCGGTCGCGCCGCCGGAGGATCAGCCACGACCCGAGCGTCATCGCCGCGCCGATCGCGATCATGATGTTGATGTCCATGATCAGCGAGTCGCCCGCGAAGCCCAGGCGGTCGGCCACCGCCGAGAAGTACTTCATGAGCCCCTTCTCGGGTCCGCGGGTATTGAAGATCTCGACCTGCAGGTAGGCCCCGTAGGCCCACCGCAGCAGCATCGGCTTGCTCAGCCAGGCCGCCAGGTTCGTGGCGTTCGGGCCCGCGACCGGGACGAGGATCCCCGACAGGATGATCTGGGGCAGCACGACGAGCGGGACGTACTGGATCGCGGCCAGCTCCGTGCGCGCCGCGGTGGAGATGAACAAGCCCATCGCCATCGCCGACCACCCGGCCACGAGCGGCACCGCCACGAGCTGCAGACGCGGCCCCTGAAACGGCACGAACGGCGCGAGCAGGGCCAGGAGGATCCCCATCTGGATCGCGATCAGGGTGCCCTGGATCACCATCTTGCTGGCGAGGTAGGGGCCCGGACGCAGCGAGCCCATGCGCTCGCGTCGGAACACCGCTCGCTCCCCCACGATCTCCCGGGCGACGTTGCTGCACCCGAACCAGATCGCGGCCGAGACGACCACGAAGAGGGCGGGGGAGACCTTGTCCTGGAAGGTCATCGGCTCGAACGGCGCGTTGCGGAAGATCAGCAGCGCGAGGACCCCGATGACGGGCGCCTGCAGGAGCTGGACCGCGAGGGCCGTGCGGTCGCGCCACTTCAGCAGGGCGTAGCGACGGCTCAGGTGGAAGAACTGCCCGATGGCCGGGGCCTGCCTTCGGCCCCGCTTCCGGGCGGCCTTCTTCGCGTACTTCTTCTCCTCCTTCTTGAGGCGGCGGCTCACGAATCGGCGGTACTCGGGGGAGTCCCGGTAGGCATCCCGCCACGTATCCGGGGGCTTGCCCTGGGACGGCTCGATCGGGTCGAGGACGTCGATCACGTAGTCCGCGGGGTTCTGGGCGGTGGACGGCGGGACCTCGGACCGGGCCTGGAAGTACCGCTTGGCCTGGCGCCCCGGGCCGAAGTACGCGACCTTGCCGCCCTTGCTGAGCAGGAGCAGCTTGTCGAAGAGGTGGAACGCCTCGCGCCGGGGCTGGTGGATCGTCATGACGACGGTCCGGCCCGAGTTGGCGAGGCCTCGGCACTGCCGGATCAGCTGCATCGCGGAGCGGGCGTCGAGCCCGGACGTCGGCTCGTCCAGCAGGAGCAGGGACGGCTCGGAGAGCAGCTCCATCGCCACGTTGAGGCGCTTGCGCTGGCCGCCGGACAGGCCCCGCCTCACGTCGTCGCCCACGATCGAGTCCCGCACGCCGTCGAGGTCGAGGCGCCGCAGGACGGTGTCGATGCGTCGACGGATCTCCTCGTCGCGGAGCTCGTCCGGGTAGTTGACCTTCGCGTGGTAGTAGAGGACCTCCTGGACCGTGAGCGTGCGGTGCATCACGTCGTCCTGGGGGACGTAGCCGATCGCCGACCGGAAGATGTCGTACTGGCCGAAGAGGCTGAGGCCGTCGAGGAACACGGCGCCGGACGTGGGGGCGGTGTAGCCCGCCAGCGCGGTGAGCACGGACGTCTTGCCCGCCCCCGAGGGCCCCATGATCGCGACCATCTCGCCGGGGAGGATCGAGAAGGACACGTCGTCCACCACGATCTTGCGGGTCTTGCCCTTGCCCACCTCGCGCGTGACGCCGGCGGCGTCGACGCGGACGCCCCGCACGCCTCCCTGACCGACGGGCGCGCCCACGACCTTGAGGTCCTTCGTGAGCTCGATGCGGTGGGGGCCGAGGCGGAGGTCGTCCCCCGGCTTGAGGATCGTCGGCTTCGCGAGCCGCTCGCCGTTGACCCAGGTCCCGTTCGTGGAGCCCAGGTCCTCCACGCGGATGCCTCGACGCACCCGCTCCAGCCGCGCGTGGAGCCGCGAGATGTTGGGGGTGTCGAGCACGATGTCGGCGGACGGGTCCCGGCCGATCAGCAGGGTCTGGCCCTGCTTGAGATCGAGGATGGGGCGGCTCCCGCCTTCATCCAGTCCGAGCCGCGCGGGCCCCTTCGACTCCGCCGTCGCGCCCCGGCCCCGGCGCTCGGTGTTCTCCTGGAGGAGCCCCACGACGGAGGTCTTGTCGCCCGGGGGCGCGCCCGCCGCATGCACGCGGCGAACCACCTCGAGGGGAGTGAGCCGCACGGTGCTCAGCTCGAACACCTGCCGCCACCCCAGGCGCATCCGCTTGATGCGGCGGTCGTCCACGAACGTGCCGTTGGCGGAGTCCAGGTCCTCGATGAGGACGCCCCCCTGCTCGCGGGTGAGGCGCGCGTGGTGCGCGGACACGGCCGGGTTGTCGATCACGAGGCCGCAGTCGGGGGCGCGGCCGATGAGGATGGGCGCGAACGCCTCGGGCAGCTGATCCGCGGCGAGCGTGTCCTGCGGGAGCATCTCGTCGGTGAGCAGGACCCCGTCGATGGTGACCACCACGGAGTCGAGCGAGACGGTGACGTTGCCCTTGACCTGCTCGCCGTCGACCGTGACGACGACGCCCGGGTTCAGGCGCTCGAGCTCGACCTTGTCGCCGCTGCGACGGACGCGGACGCCGCGCGCCGCGAGCTTGCCGGACGCGACCACGATGTCCGCGTCGAGGCCGCTGCCGAACGTCCGCCACGCGCCGGTGGCGAGGACGTCGTCACCGGCTTCGTACTCGAAGTCGTCGTCGGGGGGCGGAGCGAGGGCGTTGCACGAAGGGCAGCGCTCGAGGCCCAGTCCGAACTGGGCCCCGCAGGACGGGCACTCCTGCGAGTCGCCCCAGCCCAAGGGTCAGTACTGGTACGTGATGCCGACCGCGAAGTCGTTCTCGGGCTTGTCCGTCTTGTAGACGAGCACCTGCATGACGTACTCGCCCGTGGACGCGGGCTCCACGAAGACGAAGGGCTTGTTGTCCTCGGCGCCGTCCTTGTCCACGAGGTTGCCCTCGCTGTCGTAGAGGCGGAGGTCGAGGTCCACGCCGTCGTCGGCGCAGCCGAGCAGGACGTAGGTCATGCCCTTGTAGAGCGTGAGCCGGTAGTCGACGGCCTCCTTGGCGGGGGTCGAGTCCGAGTCCGTCGCGCGGAGGCGGCGGCCCTGGGCGGCGGCGCCCGCGACCATCTCGTCGAGGCACTTGGAGACGCCGGCGGCGTCGGCCTGGGCGGGGACCGGGCTCTGGAGGCCGAAGAAGAGCATCGCGGCGGAGCCGGCGAAGAGGGCGGAGAGAATCGAGGTCTTCATGACAGCAGCCCCTTAGAACTTCGCCAGGATGGCCTGGGTGTGACCGTTGAGCGCGGTGATGTCTTCGGCGGTGAGGGCGTCCTTGCCCGCGAGCGCGCCCATCTTCTCCATCTCGGCGATGACGGCCCCGACGCTCTCGTCCCCGGCCTTCGCGGGGGCGCTGTCCTTGAGGAACGACAGGAAGTGCTCGAGCACCGAGGGCTGGTGGAGCAGGGCCGCGGCGTCCGCGTTTTCCTTGCCCGCGAGGGCGCCGCTGAGGAGGTTGACCCCCTGGACCCAGCCGCCCGCCTGGACGAGGGTGGCGATGTCCTTGCCCACGTTCTTGTCCAGGTCCGCCTGGATGTCGCGCGCGAGGATGTCGAGCTGGGCGCCGAGCTTGTCGGCGGGCAGGACGTCCGACTCGAAGTCGGCCTTCACTTGGTCGATCCGGGCGAGCACCGCGGCGTCGCCGCCGAGGCCCGCGAGGCCCTCTCTCGCCGCCGCGATGCGGCCGGAGATCGCCTCCTTCTCGCCGGTCTGGGCGGTGAGGAGCAGGTCCGCGACCCGGACGCCGGTCTCGAGCGCGATGATCTGCTTGGACTTGCCGTCGATGGCCCGGGTGGTCCCCGTGGCCAGCTTCGTGAGGTCGATGTTCGCCCCGGTGGCCTTCAGCGCCGCCTGGAACTCGGTGGGGGCGGGGACGAACATGGCCGTCTTGCCCCGGGACTTCGCCGCCTCGAAGTCGATCTTCGCCGCCGCCTCCGGGGCCGCCTCTCCGCCGCCGTCGGCCGGGGCCTCGGCGGGGGGCGCGTCGCCCGTGGGCGCGTCGGTTCCCCCGCCGCCGCAGCCGAAGCCGATGAGAGCACCGGCCAAGGCGGCCATGCTCACGAGACGCTTTCCATCGAAGGTCATGCTCATCCCCATCATCTCCAGGCGCTTCGTCGAAATCCGAGTGCGTCGCCCGGGGTGCCGGCAGCGACGACGGCGCGCGCGTCGGTCGTTTCGGGCGCGCGACGGCCCACGGCGGGGCCGTGAACCCGTGCATGCTGCCGAAAGCGGGCGGGCGGATCAAGCCGCCGGCGCCGGTGAGCAGCCCTCCCTCCCCGCACCGCGCCGTTTGGTTCATGATGCGCGGGCATGTCGACGTCACCGACCCCCGCCGCCCTCCTCGATCCCCTCGACGTCCTGGCCGAACGGGGCGTCGTCTACGTCCTGCCCCCCCGAAGCCGCGCCGCCTGGTCGACCCTCCGGTCGGCGGCGGAGGAGCGGGACGTGGAGGTCGTGGAGATCGACGCGGCCACGGCGGGGCTGACGCCCGGAGGAGTCGCGCGCGCGATGGCGGCCGAGTTCCTGGGCGGCGACGGCCCGGGCGACGAGGGCTTCCGCCGGGACGCGGTGGGCGACGGCGACGGCGCGCTCGACGCCCTGGACCGCGTGCGCGCGGGCCGCGTCGGCTCGGTGGACGACCCCGACTTCGAGGCGGACCTGCGCTCGGAGGCCGAGGCGCGCGCGCGCGTCCTCCGGTCGGCGGGCGATCTCGGCTCTCGCATCGTGCACGTTCGCCGGTCCGAGGCGCTCGACGAGGCCTCCGCCCGTGCGCTCCGTGCCCTGCTGCTCGGCGGCTCGGCCGCGGGCTGGGCGATCGCCTTCGCCGGACGGAGCTCCGGGGCGGCGGGCGCGCTCGTGGAGCAGCTGCGGGAGGTCGCCGCCGACGCTCGCGTCCCCGTGGCGGCGCTGGTCGAGGTGCCCGGGGGCGACGCCGAGCCGGAGGGGAAGCCGTCGAAGTCGTCGGACGCTGCGTCCGGAAGCCCCGACGCCGCGCCCGACGACGACGGCCCCTCGCTGCCGAGCAAGGGCACCTCCCTGGAGCTCCTCGCGATCCTCAGCGCCGCCCCCGTGGCGGTGCCCGCCGACGCGGTGGGGTCCTCCGCCCTGGCGAGCTACCGCGGCCGCTCCCCCCGGGGCGGCTGGGAGGATCTGCAGGGGCTGCTCGAGGCCAAGGCCGCGGCGCTGCCCGGGGGATCCGTCCGCCTGCGCAAGCGGCGCCCGTCCCCCGGCGTGGTCCGTCGCGCCGACGCCCGGGCCCTCCGGGACGCGGTCGCCGAGGTCCTCGCCGCCGACGACCCCACCCGCGGGCGGCTGCTCGCCCGGCTCGCCGCGGCGGGGGGCGGGCGCGACGCCGCGAGCTTCTCCCGCGCCGCGGCGGCCGACGCGCTCGCCCGCGGGGAAGCCGAAGCGGCGGAGGGGTTGCTCGCCGCCGCCGGGCCCGCGGCGGCCGCTCCGCTCGTCCGCGCGCAGGCCGCTCGCCTGCGGGACGACCCCGCGACCGCCCTGCGGCACGCCGAGGCGGCGGTGGACGCGGGGGAGGGCCTCCCGGCCCTCTACGAGCTCGCGCTGGCGACGTGGCGCGGAGGTCGGACCGGGCCCGCGCAGGCGCGGTTCGAGGCGCTGGCGGAGGAAGCCGACGCGCTCGACGCCCAGGACGTCGTGGGCACGGCCCGCTTCGCCCAGGGCTGCATCCTCGAGGAGGAGGGGGACTTCGTGGGGGCGGCGCGCGTGCACGGCGACGCCGCCAAGGCCTACGACGCCGCGGGCGACGATCTTCAGGCGGCCCGGGCGTTCGCGCGGCGCGCTGTCGCCATGGCCAAGGCGGGGGCCCCCGACCGGGCGGTCCGCGAGCTGCGGCTGGCGATGGAGCGGGCCCCCGACCTCGACGATCCCCGCCCCGCGGCCCTCGACGTCCGCATCCTCGTGGGCGTCGTCTTCCGCGAGGCCGGATCCCGGGACAAGGCGCGGCAGGCCCTCGGGCTCGCGGCGGAGAAGGCCCACCGCCACGCCGCGCCGGATCGCGAGGCCGAGGCGAGGCTGCTCGCGGCCCGCTTCCACCTCGAGGCCATGCCCGTGCGCGGCGCCGAGCGGGGCGAAGCGATGCGGGACGGACGCGAGGCCGCCGAGGCCGCCGTCGGGCTGGCGCGAGGCTCCGGCCTGGGCGCGGTCGAGGCGGAGGCGGAGGCCGTGCTCGGCGAGCTCGCCTGGCGGTCGGAGGACTGGGACGGGGCGTCGGCTTCGCTCGACCGACAGGCCGTGCTGTGGGGGCGCGCGCGCAGGCCCGCCAAGGAGGTGGACGTCGCGATCCGACGCGGGCGGCTGGCGGGGCGCCGGGACGACTGGGAGACCGCGTTCCGGGCCGCCGTGGCGGCGCTCACGTTGGCGTCGAAGCGGCGACTCAAGGAGCAGGCGGCCCAGGCCCAGCTGCTGCGGGGCGAGGCCCTCGAGAACCTCGACCGCGCTTCCGAGGCCCTCGACGCGTTCGCCGAAGCGCAGCGCATCTACTCGGCGCTGGGCGCTGGGTTCGAGGCCCAGGCCCGGGCCGCGGAGCAGCGCGCGCGGCAGGCGATCGCGAACGCGAAGTGACCCGATGATCACCATCCGCCCCCTGCGCGTCTCCGAGCGTCGGGCCGTCGTGGCCCTGGGGGTCGAGGCGTTCTCCGGCTTCGGCGACTACCGGCCCTCGCTCCGGGCGTGGACGGAGAACCCGGCGATGCAGACCCTCGTGGCGGTGACGGCGGACGGCCGCTGCCTCGGCTTCGCGGTGGTCGCTCTGGTGGGCAGCGTCGGGAGCGCTCGCGCCCACCTCCTCGCGATCGGGGTCGACGCCGGGGTCCGCGAGCAGGGCCTGGGGGGGCGTCTGCTCGACGCTGCGCTCGCCCTCGCGCGCCGCGAGGCCACCCCCTGGGGCGCGGGCCGGCTTCACCTCGAGGTCGCGGCCGACAACCACGCGGCGCGTCGCCTGTTCGCGTCCCGCGGCTTCCTCCCGTCGACCCCGCTCCGGCCCGCGCCCGCGCTCGCCTACGACGACGGTCGGCGCGCCCTCTCCCTCTCCGCCCCCCTCGATCCCTGATGTTGTTGTCGCTCCCCGTGCACGTCGCCCTCCTGGCCTTCGGCCTGCTGGCCATCCCCGTCGCGGGGGTGCTGCTCGGCCGGCGCGTGGCCGGCGCTGCGCTGCTCCTGTGGCTGATCCCGGTGGCCCTCACTGCGTCGGTCGCGGACCTGGCGTTGAGCGGCCTCGACGGCCTGCGTCCGGGCACCGCGTTCCACGCGTCCTCCGGGGGCGGGCTGCGCTTCGCGATCGCCTGCGTGGTCCTCCTGCCGCCGGTGGAGATCATCTACCAGCGGATCGTGACGCGGCTCGCCGGTGGGGGCCCGCACACCAAGGCCCCGGGGGAGTGGGGCGAGGACGCGACGCCCACCGATCCCGACGACGATGAGTGATCGCCGCCGCCCGCGGCTGACCCTGGACAAGCGCACCGCCCGGGCCGTCCGCGCGGGCCACCCCTGGATCTACGGCGACGTGGTCGCCGCCGCGGGTTTGCGGCTCGCCGCCGGGGACGAAGTCGACGTGCTGGACAGCGCCTCGGCCCCCCTCGGTCGGGGCCTGGCCGACGGCCCGGACGTGGTGAAGGCGGGCGGCCCGGCCGTCCGCGTGTTCTCGCGGGACCCCCGAGATCCGGACCTCCGCAAGCTGATCTTCCGTCGCGTCGCCGCCGCCCGGAGGCTGCGGGAGCGGGTCCTGCCCGCCGACACCACGGGGTTCCGCCTGCTGCACGGCGAAGGCGACGGGCTCCCCGGGCTGGTGGTCGACCGGTACGGCCCGGTGGTGGTGATGCGGCCCGACGGCGACCTCTGGCGGCGGCACCGCGGCGTGGTGGTCGAGGCGCTCCGCTCCGAGGGTGGCGCGGGCATCCGGTGCGGCGTCCTCAAGCGTCGGGACGACGAGCCCGTCACCCTGTTCGGGCCCGAGGACCGCCCCGAGTGGCTCGTGATCCGCGAGGAGGGCCGCCGGTACCGCGTCCGGCCCGGCCACGGACAGAAGACCGGCTTCTTCCTGGACCAGCGGCCCCTACGCACGGAGGTCCAGCGCCTCGTCCGCACCGGGGATCGCGTCCTCAACCTCTTCAGCTTCACGGGCGGGTTCTCGGTCGCTGCGGCGCTGGGGGGGGCGGCTCGCGTCGTCTCGGCGGACCGCAGCTCCTCGATCCTCGACGACTGCCGCGCCCAGTTCGAGCTCAACGATCTCGACCCCGCCGCCCACGCGTTCGTGGCGACCGACCTCTTCCGCGGCTTCGGCCGGGAGGTGACGGACCACGGCCCGTTCGACGTCGTGGTGTGCGATCCGCCGGCGCTGTCCCGGCGCAAGGCCGACGTGCCGAAGGCCCGCGCCGCCTACCGCCGCCTCCACGAGCAGATCGCGCCCCTGATCGCCAAGGAGGGGCTGCTGGTGACGGCGTCCTGCACGGCCCGGCTCACCGCGGACGACCTGCTGGAGGACGCCCGGGCGGGCCTCGCCGCGGGGGGACGCGAGGTGGCCTGCGAGCTGCGTCGGGGGGGCGCGGGCGCGGACCACCCCGTGCTGCCGGGTTTCCCCCAGGGGCGATATCTGTCGTGCCTCACGCTCGCAATTCGTTGACCGGGGGCTAGGTTTCCTCCGTGAATGTCCCCTTCGATCTCGTCGCCGACCGCCTCGTGGCGAGCCCCGCGCGGACTCTGGACACCGGCGGCGCCACCTGGCGGCGCGCGGCGGTGTCGGCCGTCTTCCGCCCCGCGGGCGAGGACACCGAGCTCCTCTTCGTGCGGCGCGCGGCCCAGCGACAGGACCCCTGGTCCCGGCAGGTCGGGTTCCCCGGCGGGCACGAGGAGGACGTCGACGACGACCTGGTGCAGACCGCCCGCCGCGAGACGCGGGAGGAGGTGGGCATCGACGTGCTCGATGGCGGCCGCCTCCTCGGTCCCCTCGACGCGCTGCAGGCCCGGGCGCGGGCGAAGATCCACCCCATGTCGATCCACCCGCACGCGTTCCTCCTCGAGGATCGGACGGACCGGGTGCTGATCCCCAACCCCGGCGAGGTCCACCGCGCGTTCTGGGTCCCCCTGTCCCGGCTCGTCGACCCCGATCGGCGCCTCTGGTACGACGCTCAGCGCGTGGGCGTGCCGTTCCGCTTCCCCGCGATCGACGTCGACGGCGACGGCATCCCGCTGTGGGGCCTCACGCACCACATGGTGCTCGAGATCCTCCACCGCCTCGGCCTCGTCGCCGACGTGGACGCCCTCACGAAGCCCAGACCGATCCCCAAATCCTGAACCGGGCGGGTATCTTCCGCCGCCATGGGTCGACGGCAGGACAGCAGCAGGGTCGAGCGCAGGCTGCAGAGCCGCGTGGGCAAGGCGATCGTCGACTTCAACATGATCGAAGACGGGGACCGCATCCTCGTGGCGATGTCCGGGGGCAAGGACAGCTACGGGCTGCTGGCGATCCTGGACCGCATCCGCAAGCGCGCCCCGGTGAGCTTCGAGCTGCTCCCGTGGCACCTCGACCAGGGGCAGCCGGGGTACGACGGCGCGCCCCTCGAGGCGTGGCTGCAGGCGCGGGGCGGCGAGTACGTCGTGGCCCGTCAGGACACGTACTCGATCGTCGTGGACCGGATCCCCGCCGGGAAGACCTACTGCTCGCTGTGCAGCCGGCTGCGCCGGGGGATCCTCTACAAGGCCGCCGTCGCGCTCGGCTGCACGAAGATCGCCCTGGGCCACCACGCCGACGACGTGATCGAGACGTCGATGCTGAACCAGCTCTTCACGGGGCAGCTCAAGGCGATGCCGCCGTGGCTGCGCTCCGACGACGGCCGCAACACCGTCATCCGGCCCCTGATCTACTGCTGGGAGCAGGACCTCGCGGCCTACGCCGACGAGAAGGCCTTCCCGATCCTGCCCTGCAACCTGTGCGGGTCCCAGACCGGCATGCAGCGGCAGTGGGTCAAGCAGCTCCTCGCCGACATCGAGGCCCAGCGCCCCAAGGCGAAGGAGTCCATGTTCGCGGCGCTCACCCACGTGCGGCCGACGCACCTGCTCGACCGCGACCTGTGGAGCGACCTCGGCCTCGGCCCCGGCGAGCTCCCCGACCGCGCGGGCCGCGACCGGCTCCGCATCGTCGGATAGCCCCGGCGTTGCCTGTCTTCCGCCTGGACGAGCGCCCCCTCTTCCCGGACCCGGAGCTGGCGCATCCGTCCGGGGTGATCGCCGTCGGCGGCGACCTCGCACCCCACCGACTGCTGCGCGCGTACGCGGTGGGGATCTTCCCCTGGTACTCCGAGGGGCAGCCGATCCTGTGGCACTCGCCGGATCCCCGGTTCGTGCTCGAGCCGCACGATCTGCACGTCGGACGCACCCTCCGGAACCGCCTGAACCGCAGGCCCTACCGGGTGACGATGGACACCGCGTTCGAGGCCGTGATCGCGGCGTGCTCGAAGGCCCCGCGGCCGGGGCAGGACGGGACGTGGATCACCCGGGAGATGCTGGGCGGCTACGTCGAGCTCTACGAGCGCGGGTACGCCCACTCGGTCGAGGCCTGGGAGGACGGCGACCTCGTGGGCGGGCTGTACGGGGTGTCCCTGGGCTCGGTCTTCTTCGGCGAGTCGATGTTCGCGCGCAGCCCGGACGCGTCGAAGGTCGCGTTCGTCGCGCTCGTTCGCCAGCTCGCGCGCTGGGGGTTCGACCTGATCGACTCGCAGGTCTACACCGAACACCTCGAGCGGTTCGGCGCGATCGAGATCCCCCGCCGCGCCTACCTGCGTCGGCTCCGGGCCGCTCTCACGGTCCCCACGCGCCAGGGGACATGGTCCTTCGACGCGCTCGGGCCCTACGGTGAGGCCCCGTGACCGACGCCCCCCGCGTCCTGCTCCTCGACGTGATGGACACGCTGGTCCAGGACCCGTTCTGGAAGCTCCCGGCGTTCTTCGGGATGGACCTGCACGCGCTCCTCGCGGGCCGGGATCCCGAGGACTGGCCCCGGTTCGAGCGGAACGAGATCGACGAGCAGACCTTCTTCGACCGGTGCTTCGCGGACCGGACCGCGAAGAGCCTCGAGGACCTCAAGGGGATGTTCCGCCGCGAGTACCGCTGGGTGGACGGCATCGAGGACCTGCTCGCCGAGCTCAAGGCGGCCGGGGTGGAGATGCACACGCTCTCGAACTACCCGGTGTGGTTCGGGATGATCGAAGACGCCCTGGGGCTCACCCGGTATCTCCCGTGGACGTTCGTTTCGCACCACACCGGGGTCCGGAAGCCCGACCCCGAGGCGTTCCTGGGGGCCGCGCGGACGCTCGGCCTGGAGCCGTCCGCGTGCCTGTTCGTGGACGACCGCGGCCGCAACTGCAAGGGCGCGGCGTCCGTGGGCATGCGCGCCGTCAAGTTCGAAGGCCCGCCCGCGCTGCGAGCCGAGCTGGTCGCGCTCGGGGTGCTCCCGCAGACCGGCTGACGGTTTCGCAGTGGTCATCGTCTGCGAAGTCGGGGTGAACGCCTCGTTCCCCCCGGTTTCGCAGTGGTTGTCGTCTGCGAAGTCGGGGTGAACGCCTCGTTCCCCCCGGTTTCGCAGTGGTCATCGTCTGCGAAGTCGGGGTGAACGCCTCGTTCCCCCCGGTTTCGCAGTGGT
>CAZEKB010000068.1:0-36273 GCA_964512225.1 uncultured Rickettsiales bacterium
GCGCGGGGGGGGGGGGGGGGGGGGGGGGGGGGGGGGCTGGGGGCGGGGGGGCGGGGGGGGGGGTGCGGGGGGGGTGGGACGCCCCCAGGTCGTCCCGGAGGCTGCGCAGGGCCCCGAATCGCTCCATGACGGCGACGTGGCCCGCGTAGAGCGCGGTCGTCACCGCCATGACGGGGTACCCCGCGCGGGCCGCCAGCCGCCCCCCGAAGCGCGCGGTGATCGCCGGGTCGGCGGACCTCCAGCCGCGCCCCGTCCCGCTCCCCTGTCGCACGTAGAAGGCGGCGAGGCGAGCGAGGGTGGGGTTCGCCAGCACCGCGGGGAGCCGGTCGGGAAGGACCGTCCGCGCCGCCTCGGCGATGTGGCGCGGGCACCAGCGCCCGTGGCCCCGGCGCACCAGCAGGCGCATCTCCGTGAGGGTCGCGACGGCGAGGGCGACGTCTTCCCGCGGGAGCCCGGTCGCGGAGTGCAGCGCCACGAGGTCCACCGGGTGCACGGCCATGGCCGCGGTCAGCAGCACCGTCGCCGTCGCGTCGTCGAGGCGATCCGCGAGGGCCTCGAGCAGATCGTCGAAGGGGGCGGCGGCGTCGTCGGGCAGCTGCGCGTCCGGGGGCAGCGCGGGCAGCAGCGCGAGCGCCCCGGGCCGTCGGCACCAGGCGGTCGCGAGCCCCGCGACGGGACGGCCCGCCACCCGGGCGGCGGCCTCGGCGGGCAGCGGCGGCACCGGGCGCGGGGGCGCGGAGAGCCCCCGGGGGCTCCGGCGCGTCACGACGAGCACCGCCGCGCCCGACGCCGCGAGCGCCCCCGCCTCCAGGGCCGCGAGGAGGACCCCGACGTCGGGGTCGCGGGGGCTCGCCGGGCCGGGCGGGGGCTCCAGCGCGTCGTCGAAGTCGTCCAGCACCCACAGGAGTCGACCCGCCCGGAGGCGCCCCAGGACGGCGTCCACGGCGGCTTCGACCGGCGCCTGCTGCAGCGCCGCCGGGGGGTCGTCGCCCCACAGCGGCCGGGCCAGGTCCGCGAGGTCCCCGAAGAGGCCCGCGCGCTTCCAGGCGACCGCCCCCTCCCACCGGGCCGCGACCGCCGCCGCGAGCGCGGACGTGCCGCTCCCGGGCGGGCCCTGGAGGACGGCCGCGCCCCGGGCGGCGAGGTCCTCGAGGGTCCGGTCGACCGCGTCGCCGCGGGGGATCCAGTCCTCGCCCGGCGGGTTCGGTCGATCGGAGTCGAGGAGCGAGACGGGGGGACGCATCCGCGCGGAGTGTAACGCCGCGGGGGAGGGGAGTAGGCTGCGCCGTGGCCGAGCGCGCGCGAGCGCCCCGCAGCCGTCGCAAGGCGCGGGGCCAGTTCTTCACTCCCGACGAGGTGGCCGAGTCGCTGCTCCGGCGCGCGACCCGCGATCTGGTCGCGGCGGGGGAGGCCGTCCCGCGGGGCGCGGTCCTCGATCCGGCCTGCGGCGACGGGGCGTTCCTCGCGGCGGCCGCCGTCGTGGGCTGGGGGCGGGTCGGAGACCTCCGGGGGCGGGACGCCGACGCGTCGGTCGCCGCGGGGCCTCCGGGCGCCGTGATCGACGTCGGCGACGGCCTCCACGTCCCGGGCACGTACGACGCCGTGGTCGGCAACCCACCGTTCGGGGGCCGGGGAGTGCGCGACCGCCCCCCCGCGGCGCTGGCCGCCCTGGGCGATCGGATCACGATCCACCGCGCGGATCCCGACGGGGCGCTGCGTCCTCGGCGGCCGGTGCCGCCGCGCTACCCCGTGGCGACCCTGTTCGTCGACCGCTTCGTCGCGTCGACCCGCCCCGGGGGCGTCCTCGGCCTGGTGCTGCCCGCGTCGTTCCTGGCCAATCGTCGCGACGCCGGCCCCCGCGCCTGGCTGCTCCGGAGGGTCCGGCTCGTCGCCGTCGACGCGCTCCCGCCGGGCACGTTCTCCGCCGAGGGCACGCGCGCCCGGACCGCCTTCGTCCTGGGGGTCCGTCGACCCGACGTGCTGGACTCGCGCGCCGCGGCGGCGGCCGATCCCCCCGTCGTCCTCGGGGACGGCGAGGCGCGCCGGACCGTGCCGGTGGCCGCGCTCCTCGCCGCCGGCCGCTGGGATCCGCGGTACCACGACCCGTCGTGGGAGGCCGCGCTCGCCGACATCGACCGCCCCCTCCGCCCCCTCGGCGACTTCATCGCGGAGCTGGCCTACGGCGCGATCAAGACCGGCGCGGCCCCGGCCCCGGCGCGGTCGGGCGAGCCCGCCGCCTACTACGTGACGCAGCGGGCGGTCGCCGAGCGCGGCGTCGACCTCGCGGCGTGCCCCGTCATCGTCGCCGAGTCCCCCTGGGACGGGCCCCGTCGCCGCCTCGCCCCCGGGGATCTTGCCCTGCCGCGGTCCGGGGTCGGGACCCTCGGACGCAACCGCCTGACGCGGTTCGACGGGGCCGATCTGCCCGCCGTCGTGGACTGCTTCACGGACCGGGTGGCGCTGGCCGGGATCTCGTCGGCCTGGGTCCTCGGGTTCCTGCGCAGCCCCGCCGGCTGGGCGCAGATCCGGCGAACGTTCAACGGCGTGGGCACGCCCAACCTGTCCTTCGGGGAGATCCGCGCCCTGCGCGTCCCCGCCCCCACCGCGGCGGAGGGACGCGCCGCCGAGCGGGCCTGGGCCCGCGTGGCCGAGGGAGCGGCGCCCTTCGATTCACTGCGACGTCTCGTGGAGACCGCGATCTCCGGTACTGAACAAACGTCCAGCGTGTAGATTCGATTCATGGAGCGCTGGCCCCGCGTCGTGGTGCACGCGGACATGGACGCCTTCTACGCGTCCGTGGAGCAGCTCGACCGTCCGGAGTTGCGCGGCAAGCCGATCCTGGTGGGTCCGCCGACGGGCCGCGGGGTCGTCCTGACGGCGTCCTACGAGGCGCGGCCCTGGGGGGTCGGCTCGGCCATGCCCATGGCCCGCGCGCGCCGCAAGTGCCCCCGGGCGATCGTCGTCCCGCCCCGCTTCGAGCGCTACACGGAGGCCTCCCGCCAGGTCATGGACGTGTTCGCGGACTTCTCCCCGGACGTCGAGGCGATCTCCCTCGACGAGGCGTTCGTGGAGATGACGGGCACCGAGGCGCTGTTCGGCACTCCCGGGGCCATGGGGCGCCGCATCAAGGACGCGGTGCGCGAGGCGACCGGGGGGCTCACGATCTCCGTGGGGATCTCCGGGACGAAGTACGTCGCCAAGGTCGCCTCGGCCTTCCGCAAGCCCGACGGCCTCACCGTGGTGCCGCAGGACCGCGCCCAGGCATTCCTCGCGCCGCTGCCCGTCAGCAAGCTGTGGGGCGTGGGGCCGGTGACGGAGGCGCGCCTGCTGGAGGCGGGGTACACGACGATCGGGAGCCTCGCGGCCGAGGAGCCGCGCGTGCTGGAGCGTCGGCTCGGGAGCCTGGGGCCGCACCTGCATCGGCTGGCGCGCGCGCGCGATCCGCGTCGGGTCGAGGGGCGTCGCTCCGCCCGGAGCGTCGGGAGCGAGCGCACCCTCGCCGAGGACATCATCGACCGCCGGGAGATCGCCGAGCACCTCCGCCGCTCGGCCGACGGCATCGGCCGGCGCCTGCGTCGGCGGAACCTCCGGGCGGGGGGGATCCGGGTCAAGCTGAAGACGTCGTCGTTCCAGCTCATGACTCGTCAGCACCTCCTCCCGGACGCGACGGACGTGGCCGCGAGGCTCTACGAGGCCGCGCTGCCGCTCCTGGACGAGTTCCCCTACGACGAGCCCTTCCGCCTCGTGGGGCTCGCGGCGTACGAGCTCGTGGAGGAGGGCGCCCCGCAGCAGCTCGATCTGTTCGGGGGGGCCGCGAAGCGCAGGAAGCTGGAGCAGGCCCTGGACGGGCTGCGGGGGCGCTTCGGGAAGGGCTCCGTGGGGCGCGCGTCGGACCACGGTCGGCGGGACTACGGGGCCCCCAACCTCGACTACATGCACGACGCGGACGCCGAAGCGCGGCGCACGGCCGAGCCCGCCGGGGCCCCGGAGCTCGTCTACGACCCGGCCGCCTCGGAGAGCGCCTACTCCGCGGACTGAGACGCCGTGATCGTCATCCAGACGCTGAAGACCTGGGCGTCGATCTGGATGGAGGCCGAGACCTCGACCTCGCTGAAGAAGGCGAGCCCCTCCTTCATCGCGGCGAGCCGCTCGCCGAGGTCCCCGAGGAGGGTCTCGGCCGCCCCCTCGAGCTTGGCGACGATCGGTTCGAGGCCGGGCGGCGGCGGCGGCTTGCGGGCCTGGAGCTCCGCGGCCATCTCCGGGGTGAGGCTCCCCGGCGCCAGCGACGTGGCGATCGTCGCTTCGGCGACCGGCGTGGCCATCCCGAGCTCGATCGTGAGGTCGCACACCAGGCCCTGATCCGCCGCGCGCTGGGCGATCGCGGCGGCCACGAGCCCCGCCATCTCCGGGGACACCATCTTCCGGGCGCGCTCCTTGAGCCCGGCGAGGGCCTGCATGTCCGCTTCCCGTCGCGCTTCTGCCTTCTCCTTGAGCTTCTTCAGCATCGGCGGCCTCCCGCCCGAGCTTACTCGCAGGTGATCGACAGGCGGAAGGACGACGTCGCCCCGTCCCACCCGTCGACGGCGATCACGTAGGGGCTGCCCTGGAAGGCGTCGAAGCGGATCGTCTCGTCCCCCGTGCCCCGGACCCACTCTTCGTCGAAGATGCACAGCGACGGGTCGCAGGTGCCGCCCCCGGCCGGGTTCTCGAGCATCCCGATCACGTCGAGGTCGCCGGCGAGCTCCGAGAGGGTGAGGGTCACGTTCGTCGTCTCGTCGCTGACGAAGCGCCACGCCACCTCCGTGCCGTCGTGGCCCGCGGCCGGGTCGCCGCACCAGCGGTCGATGTCCCGGGTCGTGCCCCCGCCCGCGTTGATCCCCGTGATCTCGTCGCCGCAGGAGAGCGTCCCGCCGGGCTCGCACGTGCCGCTCGGCAGGCACTCGGGGGCGAGGGCGCAGTCCGCGTCGTCGCAGTCCACGAGCCCGTCGCCGTCGTCGTCCAGGCCGTCGGAGCAGTCGGTCTCTTCGTCGAAGCCGCAGCCCACCGACAGGCTGTAGTCGCCCCCCTCGCCGGCCTCGCCGTCGACCACGAAGAAGTAGCCTCGCCCGGCCTCGCCGGTGAAGTCGATGCGCTCCGACGGCCCGTCGCTCGTGCTCCGAGCCACGCACGCCTCCGCGTCGCACCGCAACGTGCCGTCGGGCTCGAAGGTGCCCTCGAGGAGGAAGAGGTCGGCGTTCCACCCGGCGGCCTCGAGCCGGACGGTCGCGGGGCCGGTCTCCGCGGGGATCCAGCTCCAGACCTCCTCGGGCGCCGTGAAGGCGTCCGCGGCGATGCCGCAGTACTGCTCGAACGTGTTCTCGCGGCCGCGGGTGCTCGACGTGACGGCGGTGTCGCAGCCCAGGTCGCCGGTGGGGCTGCAGCCCTTCGTGGGCACGCACTCCCCGTCCCCGCGGCAGTCGACGTCCTCGCAGTCGATCGTGCCGTCCGCGTCGTTGTCCACGCCGTCGGTGCAGTCCTCGAACGGAGCGTCGGCGGTGCCCGCGGCGGCGACGCCGCCCCACACCGTGCGGAGCGTGTCCTCGGGCGCCGCGCGTCCCTCGCCGGTGGAGCACCCGCCGCCGCCCACGCGGAAGTCCGTGAGGTAGGTCACGGCCTGGAGGGTCGCGGTCTCCTCCCCGAGCGTCGCGGGCGAGAAGAACACCCGCACTTCGACGCCGTCCAGCGGCTCGATCCGGATCGGGAAGGCGAGGTCGGGGTCGGCGAGCTCCGCCCGGAAGAGGCCGGGGCGAGCGTCGGGATCGTCGGCCTCGATCGCGAGGGCCGTGAGCTCGTAGACCGACCCCGAGTCGTTGCGGAGGACGACCGTGCGCGCCGCGGTGAAGCCGGGCCGAGCCTCGTGCGCCTCGAAGCCCGCGACGAAGTGGATGAGGCTACCGTCCATGTCCTCCGCGCAGCCGGCGAGGAGGAGCAGCAAGGGCAGCATCGAGAGGCGACGGTTCACGGGCGATACGGACCTTAGCGCACGGGGGCGCGTGGACTCGCCCCGTCTCTGACATAGTCGCCTCGCTCGGTGGGGGCCGGGCGCAGGCGCAGGCGAGCGCCACCGGGAGGCCCTGTTGTTCCACGTCCGACGGTTCCTCGTCACCGTGTACATCTGGCACGTCGTTCTGAACTGCGCGTTCGCGTCGTTCGTCTTCGGCATGCCCGCCGCGCTGCTGATCCCCCGTTGGCTGGACCCCGAGCGTCAGATCCCCCACCGCATCGGCACCTTCTTCTGGGGCTGGATGGTGTGGGCGCTGAACCCGTTCTGGCGGCTGGAGATCGAGGGCATCGAGCGCCTGCGCGAGGGCGGCCCGTACCTCATCTGCTCGAACCACCAGTCGATGCTCGACGTGCTCGTCCTCATGGCGCTGCGCGGCGACTTCAAGTGGGTCTCCGGCGTGCGGTTCTTCAAGGTCCCCATGCTCGCCGCGTACATGCGCATCACGGGCTACATCGCCGCGGACCTGAAGAACCCCTTCAGCGCCGCCGGGATCCTCGAAGCGTGCGGGGAGTGGCTGCGCAAGAACGTCTCGGTGGGGATGTTCCCCGAGGGCACGCGCTCGCCGGACGGCCGCCTGGGGCCCTTCAAGGCGGGCGCCTTCCGCGTCGCCGTCGAGGAGAGCGTCTCCGTCCTCCCGGTCGCCATCGACGGCACGCACCCCCTGCTGCCCAAGGGGAGCTGGACGTACACCGGCGACACGCCGTTCGCGGTCGTGCGGGTCAGAGTGTGCAAGCCGATCGAGCTCGACGGCCTGCCCGAGGCCACGCCCGCGGAGCTGTCGGCGGCCTGTCGCGAGGCGATCGGCGACTGCCTCACCGAGTGGCGAGGCACCGAGGACGTCTACCGGGGCAGCAAGCGCCGCCGCGGCCGGGTCAGCGGCCAGAAGAGGCGGATCAACATCAGCCGCGTGTAGATCCCCACGATGCGGGCGTTGTCGCGCCACTTGTGGAAGTGGCTGACCCGCTCGTCCGGCTCGGGGTAGTGCACGCGGATCGGCCGCGCCCGGAGGGGCACCCCCTGCCAGGCCGCGCGCACCAGGATCTCCATCTCGAACTCGTAGCGTCGGCCGGTCATGCCGAGCGCGAGCACGTGCTGCAGGGGATAGACGCGGAAGCCGCACTGGCTGTCCGGTCGCTCGCCCTCGAGCTCGTGGGAGGCCGCGGCCCACAGCATGAAGTCCGAGACGGCGCGCCCCACGCGGGACGAGCGCGGGACGTTCTCGGAGTGCATGTCCCGGCAGCCGACGACGAGCGCGTCGGGTTCGGCGCGCATCGCCTCGAGCAGGGCGGGGATCTCCTCGGGGGGGTGCTGGGCGTCGGCGTCGACGGTGACGGCGTGGGACCAGCCCCGCTCCGCCGCGGCCGCCCAGCCGGTGAGCAGGGCCCGGCCCTTGCCCCGGTTGATCGGGTGCACGATGACCTCCGCGCCCGCCTCCCGGGCCCGGTCGCCGGTGCCGTCGGTGGAGCCGTCGTCGACCACGAGCACGGCAAGGTCGAGCGCCGCCGCGCGCCTCACGACGTCGGCCACGGTCGCGTGGTTGTTGTACGTCGGGACGAGCACGCAGGGGCGACGCTCGGCGGGCGCGGGGATCGCGGAGGGGGCGCTCACGGCCCGGTCATAGCAGGGAGGGACGGGGGCGCGTCGGGGGTGCGAAAAAGAGTACGCACCAGGGGGTCATCGCGCTTGCGCGGTCTGTAGGCCGGACGTACCATCCCCACCCTTTCGGCACCGCCGAATGAAGCCACCGACCCGTATTTGCGACCCGAGGAACCCGGGAATGTCCGACGCCAACGAAGCCCTCTTCACCATCACCCGCGGCCACCTGAACACCGGGCTGCGCGGCTTCCCCGTGGGGACCTGCCGTACCTCGGCCGTGAGTCCGCAGGAGGGGGTGAGCTACGTCGGCTATCCCATCAAGCAGCTGGCCTACGACGAGCCCGAGGCGATCGTCTACCTGCTGCACAACAAGAACCTCCCCACGGACGAGCAGCTGGCCGCGTTCAAGGCGGACCTCGCCGCGCGCTCCACCGTCGATCCCCGCGTCATCGAGCTGATCCAGTCGCTCCCGCGCGAGGGTCACCCCATGGAGTGGCTCATCGCGGGCCTCTCGTTCCTGGGCATGACCGGCAAGACGGACGACTTCGGCGAGGACGCGCTGAACCTCGTCGCCCGCAGCGCGGAGGTCATCGCCGCCATCTACCGGGTGCGCAGCGGGTGGGGCGACCCGATCCCGAGCCGCCCCGAGCTGGGCCTGGTCGAGAACTTCGTCCACATGCTCGGCGTCCCCGGGGCGGACGAGGCGGCCCTCACGAAGCTCATGCGCACCTTCTACGTGCTGCACATGGACCACGGCGGCGGCAACCTCTCCACCTTCTCGGGCAAGGCGGTCGCCTCCGGGCTCGCGGACATCTACGCGTCGATGGCGGCGGCGATGGCGGGCCTGTACGGGCCGCGGCACGGTCGGGCCAACCAGGCGTGCCTCGAGTTCGTCAAGGAGGTCGGCACGGACGATCCCGCGGCCGTCGAGCAGATCATCCGCGATCGCATGGCGAACAAGCAGCTGATCTACGGCTTCGGCCACGCCGTGCTCCGGGCCGAGGACCCGCGCGCGACGATCCAGTACGAGGTCGGCGAGGAGGTCGCCGGGAACGACCCGCTCTTCCGCGTCGCGCGCACGATGCGCTCGGTCGTGCCGAAGGTGCTGAGCGAGAACCCGAAGATCTCGAACCCCTACCCGAACGTCGACGCGGTGTCCGGCACCCTCCTCAACGCCATGGGCCTCACGGACTCGACCTTCTACACGCTGCTCTTCGGCTTCTCCCGCATCGTGGGGATCACGGCGCAGATCGTGGACGAGCGCACCCGGTTCCGGGGCGGCAAGGGCGTCGCGATCTACCGCTGCAGCTTCAAGGCCGAGAACCAGGACCCGCGCGGCAAGTAGCGCGGCTCCCCGGGGCGGCTCCTCCCCGGGACTATCTCCCGGGTGGGACGTCGGGTCGGGCGACCACGGGGACGCCGCCGTTGGCTTCCAGCCACTGCACGACGCGGCCGTACATCGGGCCGAACGACGGGTACCGCTCCAGGTAAGCGGTGAAGGCGGCGCGCGCCTGCTCGGTGCGGCCGGCGTCGCGGTGAGCGGCCCCCTGCCAGTACATCGCGTCGGCCGACAGGGGCTCCAGCGCGGACGCCCGCCTCGCCTGGCCCAGGGCGAGATCGGGGCGGTCGACCTCCAGGTAGGCCTCGGCGTCGGCCAGGAAGCCGCGGTACCGCTCGAAGCGCTTCCAGCCCGCGCCGTCGTCGGCGAGCAGATCACCCTCGGGGACGTCGCGAGGGGGCTCGCGCTCGGGGTCGACCTCGGGGCGCCACGGGGCGGGGTCGATGCCGGCCTTCTCCAGCTCCTCGAACAGGTCGATGGCCCGATACGCGCCCTGGGTGTGGGGCGACGTCGACACCCAGATCACCCGGTCGGTCGCGTCCGCGACGACGGAGTGCGAGGCGATGAGCGCGTCGATCGCGTTGCGGTTGCCGGGGGGCAGGGGACGCCCGCGGGGCCCGCTCCGGTCGCGGAGGATCTCCACGCCCCGCTCCACCGACAGCGGCTGCTCGTCCACGAGCTCCTGCATGCGCAGCCCCCGGGCCAACGTGGTGGTCCACTGCCGCATCGCCGCGTCGCCTTCGTCGCCCGCGAAGGTGGCGCCCCGGAGGTGGTTCGAGACGGCCATGCGATCCGCCACCGGGAGCCGCTCTCCCATGCGCGTCTGGCCCCGCTCGAACGCGACGACCTCCCCGGTCTTGCCGTCTCCGACGAGGTAGATGTCCGAGACCATCGGGTCGGTCTCGGCGAGGATCTTCCGCACGTCATCGATCGACGTCGACCGCTCCAGGATCTCCCGGCCCAGGATCGCGATGGGGGGCCCGCGGCGGTTCTTGCCTTCGGAGCGGGCCGAGTTGATCGACAGCCAGATGCCCTCGGCGTTGATCCCGGTGAGCACGCCGAACATGGCCATCCACGACACCGACAGCATCGGGATCGTCCCCCGGCGCGCGTAGAGGTGGACGACCTTCTCCCGGTCGAAGATCGGCAGGACCTCGAAGTCGAAGTTGCGGCCCACGATGAGGTGGCCGTCGGTGGTGGCCGAGCCCGAGGCCGCGAACCCGGTGCACGCGCCCGCGATGCCCGGATCGACCCACGGGTTGCCGATCAGCTCCTGGGTGATGTCGTGCAGCGCGTGGTAGTAGAGCCCGCGACGGTAGGAGTTCAGGGGGAACGGCTGGGGATCCGCGTACGTGTTCGCGAACCCCCACATCTCCTCGAGCCGCGGGTCGGAGATGTAGTCCGCCATGTGCCGGTACTCCCACATGAGGACGCCGGGGAGGATCATGCGCACCGGCCACGGCACGCGGCGATCCATGTCCTCCATCATCTGCCGCTCGATCCGCTGGGTCATGAACCCGCCGAGAGCGGCGTGCTCGACCCCCATCGTCAGGGCGTCGCCCCTGTGCGCGAAGAACCAGTACCCGTCCCGGCGCTCGAGCCGCGACTGGGACATCGTCGCCGTCTCGCCCTCCAGGACGATCTCGCCGGGGGTCGGCAACTCGACGTCCGGCTCGCGGGGCGCCGTGATGTGGAAGAAGATGATGTTCGTGACCACGCCCCCGAGCACGAACAGCACCGTGTACAGGCGGATCTTCGCGCCGAGGGAGCGGCGTGCGGGGGGCGATTCGGTCACGGCGCGGGAACCCTACCGCACCGGAATCGGGGGTCGGAGGCCCGTCCTCGGAGTGCTCGCCGCGCTGGCCCTGCTCGCTGGCTTCGCGGGGCCGACCGTCCCGCCCGCCGGGGCCTCGTCCGACGCGGCGAGCGCGCGCCCGGTCGTCCTGATCCACGGGTTCGACAGCCACCCCGACATCTGGCGGGGGACCGAGCGACTGCTGCGCGACGCGGGCCGCGTCCCGATCCTCCTGCACTGGCGGCCCCGGACGGAGGGCGCACGCACCAAGGAGACGGCCGTGGACGTCATCCTCCCGGCGATCCGCGACGGGCTCGTGGCGGCGGGGTTCGAGGCGGACGCGCCCTTCGACGTGGTCACCCACTCCCTGGGCGGGCTCCTCATGCGCGTCCTGCTCGAGCGGGCCGCGGACCACGGCGACGTCGGCCTGCCCGAGCGCGTCGGGTCGCTCGCCATGCTCAGCCCCCCTCACCGCGGCGCCCGCACCGGCATCGCCACCATCGCCTGCGCGGGCTACCGGGATCCGGCCTGGCGGGACATCGTCTGCGATCTCAAGCCCGGCTCGGAGCTCCTCCGGGAGCTCGGCCCGCGCAAGCCCGAGCACGTCCCCACGCGGTACCTGTCCATCGGCGTGGCGACGGGGGCGCCCTTCTTCCTGGTGCCCCTGTACGACGGCGACGGCGACGGCCGACCCGCGGGGCACGACAACGCCGTCATGGCGGAGTCGGCGTGGCTGCCGGGGCCCGCGTCGGACTTCGTGATCTGGCGCGGTTGGGATCGCCCGGACCACTTCACGTCGTCGTGCTCGGCCGAAGTGAACCGCTGGATCCTGGGCTTCCTGGAGCGGGGGACGGTGCCCGTCCCGGCCAAGGGTCGCGTGCGGGGAGGCGACGCGTGCGCGGGGGTGACGAAGGCGGCGTGGCGCGAGCAGCGCGGCTACGACTGACGGCTACACTCGCGCGATGACGGAGGTCGTACTGCGGCGGCTGGGCCACGGGGACGAGGAGCGCGCGCGGCGTTTCCTGTTCGCGAACCCCGAGCGCGACGTCTACCTGCGCGGCCTCGTCCTCCGGCTCGGGACGGTCCTGCCGCCGGGCTGCGGGGTCCTCTACGGCGCGTTCGCGGGTTCTCGGCTGGTCGGCGTCTTCCTCCACTCCCCCACGCTCCTGCTGGCCTCGACCGTCCCCGTCGCGATCGAGGCGTTCGCGGCGCACGCTGCCTCCGAGCTGCCCGGCGCTCCGGTGACGGAGGTGCTGGGCCCGGCCGAGATGGTCCGCGTGTTCTTCCAGGCGTTCCGGCCGCTGTGCCCGTCGGAGCTGCGCGTCCGCCTCTACCGGGAGGATCTCCCCCTGATGGAGCTCCGGGCCACGGACCTGACGCGCCGGCCGGTCCGGGATCGGGACGGAGACCTCGTGCCGTCGGGTCCGCTGCGCCGGGCCCTGGAGCGGGACATCGAGCCCTTGATCGTCGCCTGTCGGGCGATGACGCTCGAGGAGCTGGGCGTCGACCCGGCCGAGGACAACGCCCTCGCGTTCCGCCGCAACGTCGAGCGCAAGGTGCGCGCCGGTCGCGAGTTCCTGTGGACGGAGAACGCCGAGATCCTGTTCCGGGCGGCGGTGTCCACGAGCACGCCCGAGGCGGCCCTCGTGGAGGGCGTCTTCACGCCGCCGTCCCATCGCGGCCGGGGCCTCGCGACGCAGGGCATGCTCGCCCTCTGCCGCCGACTCCTGCGGAACCACGCGGCCGTGATCCTGTTCGTGAGCGCGTCGAACGAGCCCGCCCTCGCGCTCTACGAGCGGATGGGCTTCCGCACGATCGGGACGTACCAGGCGATCTACTTCCACCCCCTCGACACCGCGGCCGCCCGCGCCACCGCGCCCTGACCTCCCCGGAGTCCGGCGCGCCCGAGATCGTTCGGGTGGAGACCGCCGACGGCTGGTCCCTCGGGGTGCGCGTGCACCGGGTGGAGGACCCCCGCGGGTCGATCGTGCTCGGGCACGCGATGCTGGTGGACGGCCGCAGCGTCGACCGTCCCCCCGGTGCGGGGCTCGCCTCGTTCCTCGCGGGTGAGGGCTGGGAGGTGTGGGTCCCGGACCTGCGCGGTCGCGGGCTGTCGGGACCGACGGTCGCGCAGGGAGGGGTGTGGTCGTACGACGATCTCGTCCGGTTCGACCTCCCCGCGTTGGTCGCGGCGGCGCGGGGGTCGGTCGCGGGGGCGTGCTGGGTCGTCGGCAACTCGCTCACCGGCCACGTCAGCGCCGCCGCGGCGGGCACCGGGGCCTACGCCGACCCGCCCGACGGCCACGTGCTGCTGTCCGTCAATACCTGGGTGGCCGCCCTGGAGCCGTCCCGGTGGATGCGCCTGCGCAAGGCGACGGGCTCGACGCTGTTCGGGGTCCTCGCCCGGGGCCTGGGGCGGATCCCGGGCCGGTTGCTGCGGATCGGGCCCGTGGACGAGTCCGGCGAGTACGGCCGCGACCTGCATCGGTTCTGGCGGAGCGGTTGGCGATCCCGCGACGGCGTCGACTACCTCGCGTCGCTCGCCTCGGTGCGCACCCCCGTGCTCGCTCTGCTCGGCGCCGCGGACCGGTACCTCGCCGCCCCCGCCGCGGCGCGCGCCTGGGTGGGGCACTTCGGGGGCGAGGTCGTGTGCCGGGTGCTCGGCCGCGGCGACGAGGGGCTGACCTTCGATCCGGGGCACATGACGCTGGTGACGGATCCGCGGTCCCGCCCCGCCTGGGCGCTGGCGGCCCGCTTCATGGCCGAGCGATCCCCCGCGGGCTCCCGTCGTCCCGGGCCAATCGGCGCCGGGAGGGAGGCGATCGTGCGACCGGGGTGCTAGACACGCCGCGATGTCCAACCGGTTCTCCCGCTCGCGCGAAATCCGGATCGGCGGTGCTCGACGACGCCCCCCCGTCGTCCTGATCCTGCTGGTCCTCTCGCTCCTCCTGAACGTCTACCTGATCGTCACGCGCGACTCGTCGGCTCCGCCCGAAGGGGGCGGCGCGCTGACGGACGCGGTGAAGGCCGTCGCCTCCGGAGAGGCCCCCGCCGACGCCTCGGCCGCCGCGGAGCCCCCGGTGGAGGCCACCCCCGCGGCCGACCCCGCGGCCGACGACGACGACTCCGCCGATCCCGACGGCGCGAAGGCCGTGCGGGTAGTGATCGACGGGCCCGTCGCCAACGCGTTCGTCAAGGCGATCGGCAAGGGCGAAGGGGACCGGGTGGCGCTCACCGCGGGCCGCCTCCTCACCTGGAACCTGGACGTGAGCAAGGACCCCCGGCGCGGCGACGTGGTGGAGGTGCAGTACCGGGTGGACCCCGAGCGCGAGGCGGAGATCCACATCGACGCGCTGCGGTACAAGAGCGCGAAGTTCAAGAAGACCTTCGAGGCGTACCTCCACCGCCCGGACGGGTGGACGCACGGGTCGTGGTTCGACGCCGACGGCGGGGAGGTCCCCGCTCGCCTCGAGGCGTCGCCGGTGGAGGAGTACGAGCAGATCACGTCCCTCATCGGCGACGGGCGGAAGCACTCGGGGATGGACTTCAAGGCGCCGGTGGGCACGCCGGTCTCGGCGCCGTTCGACGGGTCGGTGCGCCGGGTGAACTGGAACTGGAAGTACAACGGCAACAGCGTCGAGATCGCGATCTCGGGAGGGCGCCTGGTCCGGTTCCTCCACCTGAGCGAGGTGGCGGGCGGGGTCCAGCCCGGGGCGCGCGTCATCAAGGGTCAGGTGATCGGCGAGAGCGGCAACACCGGCCGGTCCTTCGCCCCCCACCTGCACTACGAGATCGTCGACGGCAGCGGCCGCGTCCAGGACCCGCTCGAGGTGCACGGCGTCACGCGTCGGACTCTGACGGGGACGGAGCTCGAGAGCTTCGGCGGCGTCCGCACCGAGCTGGCCGCCCGCCTGGACGCCATCGAGTGAAGGCGACGGTCCGGACCCTCGCGCTCGTCGCCCTGACCGTCGCGGCGGGGTGCACCTGCGGCTCCGAACCGTCCGTCGATGCGCCCCCGCCCATGGCCGCGACGCCGGCACCGACGCCCGCGCCCGCGACCGGGTGGGCGCGCGTCGCCTCGGTGCCCGAGCACGGGGTGCCCGCGGCCGTCGCGTTCGAGCGCGGCGGCGACGCGCTGTGGGTGGTGACCCCCGACGGCAAGCGAGTCCACCGCGTGGGCCCGGACGGGGTCGTGGGGGAGCGCGAGCTGCTCCACCGGGACGGACGGGTCGTATCGATCGTCGCCGTACGCGACGGAGACGCGGTGTCGATCACCGGGCTCGACGCCGCCCGCAAGGGCCTGCAGTCGCTGACCGTTCCGGACGGAGGGGGCGCCGCCGAGCCGGGGTTCGAGGCGCTCGACTCCGCGCGCCCGCTCGGATCGCTGGATCTCGGTCCCGACGGAGGCCGGACGGTCCTCGACGCCGCCCAGCGCCCCATCGGCGACGGCCTGCACCCGGCGGTGCGCGGCTTCGCGATCCCGGGCGGGCGTCGCCTGCGAGCGGGCACCACGAACGCGGGGCCCATGCTGTTCGCAACCGGTGACGACGGGGCCCCGCGGCGGGTGCTCCTGGGGTCGATCCCGAAGGCGGAGAAGGTGTTCGTCGTCGGGGTCGACGGGGCGGGCCTGCCCTGGCTCCTCGCCGAGACGGGCGCCGCCGACGCGCGGCAGAAGCACCTCGTCCGCGTGGACCTCGCGGGGCGCGTCCTGGAGCGGGCGATGCCGCCGGAGATCGACGATACGAAGGGGCCCGCGGGGCCCGGCAAGGGCAGCGGCAAGGTCGCCGTCGCCGTGCACGAGGACGGTCGCCTCGCCTGGGTCGGCCCCGGAGAGGCCGGGATCGAGGTGCACGTCTACACCCCCGGCGTCCCCGGACGAGGCCTCCCCCAGGTCGATCTGAAGCCCCGCGGTCGGTAGAGCCGGCTCGGTTGAGCGCCCGGGTGCTCCGGGGCGACCTCGCACGCTCACGAGTCGCCGATACGGCTCGTTTCGCCCCGCGGTGATCGCGTGGACGCTCTGTCAGCGGTTGACGCTGCCCGGCAGGTCGTCTTCGAACCGCAGGTTCGTGATCTCGAGCCGGACCTTCTCGTCCCAGTGCTCCTTCGTATCGCCCGTGGTCCAGCGGAACTCGCGCACGTCCTCGGGGGGCAGGGGAGGGACGATGTAGGGCGGCGTGGGCATGCCGAGGAGCCCCTTGGCCACCGCCCACCACTTGTCCGTGTCGATGCTCTCCCCCTTGGCGTTGAGGTAGTGCACCACGAGCTCGACCTCCACGACGTTGCGGGGTCCGTTGTTCTTCACGTCCGCGAAGATGCCCCAGCCGTTGAGCGGCCCCTCGGGATCGTTGGCGAGGTTCACCTTCTCGACCCGCACGTTCTCGAGGCCGATGTTGTCCAGGTAGACCTTCTCCTCGTACTCGTAGCGGGCCCTCTCCAGGAACTTCCCCTCGGGGTACGCGTCCAGGTAGTACTGGTACGACGCCGCCGTCGCCTCGGCCTCGGCCTCCTTGAAGGCCGTCTCGTCGGCGAGCTTGCGCGCGTCCTCGACGTGCGCCCCCTCGGGGTGGCTGTCGATGTACGCCTTGAGGGCCGCGCTCGTCCCCGCGTCCTTCGCCTTGATGAACCGCAGCTCCTCCATGCGGTCGCGCATCCACTCGGCCTCGTCGTGATCCGGGTACTTCTGCAGGAACGCCTCGTAGGCCTCCGGCGTGTCCGTCATGCGGGCCTCGTGCAGCGCATTGGCTTCGCAGCCCGCGAAGGCCAGGGCGGACGCTGCCAGCAGGGCGGCGAGGAGGGGGAGACGGCGGCGGTTCATCGGCATGGGAGGTCCTCGAAAAGAGCGGGGAGAATACCGGACGCAAAGCTCCTTGACCGCCTCTGGAGGCTTCCGTAGAGTCCGGCGCCACCCGGGCCGGGCCCGGGCAGCGAAGGACCCCATTTCATGCGGCACGAAGGCAAGGTCGCCCTGGTCACGGGCGGGACGCGAGGGATCGGCAAAGCGATCGCCCTGCGGCTCGCCGAAGACGGCGCCGATCTCATCCTCAACTACAAGAGCGACACGGCCACCGCGGAGGCCACGGCGGAAGAGATCCGCGCGCTCGGTCGCCGGGTGTGGATCTTCCAGGCCGACATGCGCGACGACAAAGCCATCAAGGGCCTGTGCAAGAGCGTGACGAAGGACGTCGGGCGCCTGGACATCCTCGTCCACAACGCCGCCTTCGGGACCATGGGCTCGATCCTGCGCATGGGCATGTACTCCTGGCGCGCGGCCATGGACATCAACGTCGCCGCCCTGCTCCTGCTGTCCCAGAAGCTCGCCCCGCTGCTCGAGAAGTCCGGGGGCCACATCATCGGCATGTCCTCCATCGGCGCGGACATGACCTTCTCGGAGTACGCCTGCATCGGCGTGAGCAAGGCCGCGATGGAGGCGCTCTGTCGCTACCTCGCCTACGAGCTCGCGCCCATCGGGATCAAGTGCAACGCCGTGTCCGCCGGGCCGGTCGTCACGCGCGCGCTCGACTGGTTCAAGCACCCCAACGCGGTGCACCGGTACGCCGAGACGAAGTCGCCCCTGAGCCGGATCGGCTACCCCAAGGACGTCGCGGGCATCGTCTCGTTCCTCTGTACGCCGGACGCCGATTGGATCGTCGGTCAGGTCATCCGCGCGGACGGTGGGGTATCCATGGGCGAAAACTTCAACGACTGGCTCAACGACGAAGAGCGCGCGGCCGACGAGGCCGAGAGGGCCAAGCGCCGCCGCGCCTGATCCTTCGGGATCACGGAGTGACGCGCGCGTGAAGGAGTACCGATGACGGGCTTGCTGCTGACCGGGGCCACCGGGTTCGTGGGCGGAGAGGCGCTGCTGCGGTACATCGACCGTGCGCCCGACCATCACTTCTTCTTGATGATCCGCTCGCGGGACGCCGATCACCTGGCGGTCCGCGCGGAGAAGATCCTCGACGCGCACTTCGCCGACCGGAAGGAAGAGGTCCGGGCCCGACTCACCTTCTTCCACGGCAACCTGCTCAAGCCCGGCCTCGACATCTCCGCCGAGGACCGCGCGATGCTTGTGGAGAAGGTCGACCATGTCGTGCACTGCGCGGCGTCGGTGGACTTCGGCATGGGCCTCGAGGAGTCCCGGCAGTTCAACCTGGAGGGCACCCGCAAGGTCCTGGAGCTCTGCGAAGAGATCCATCGCGCGGGTCACTTCCAGCGCCTCGACTACGTCTCCACGGCGTACGTCTCCGGGTCGCGCACGGACGTCGTCTCCGAGAACGAGCTCTCCACGCACGGCCTCGGCTGGGCGAACTTCTACGAGCAGAGCAAATTCGAAGCCGAGGGCCTCGTCCGCGGCTGGCGCTCGCAGGGCTTCCCCGTCGCCATCTACCGCCCGTCCACGGTCGTGGGCGACTCGCGCACCGGCGAAACGAGCAACTTCAACGTCCTGTACTGGCCGCTCCGCGTATACGCGCGGGGCTGGTGGAACATGATGATCGGCTTCGAGGACACCCCGGTGGACGTGGTGCCGATCAACTACGTGGCGGACTGCCTCGTGAACCTGTCGCTCAAGGGCGACTCGACGATCGGTCGCGACTACCACCTGACCGCGGGCCCCGAGAAGGTCTGCCACATCCGCGACCTCGCGGAGCACGCGTCGAAGTGGTTCGGCCAGCCGTACCCGAAGATCGTCGACCCCGAGAAGTTCGACAAGATCTACCGGCCCGCCATCGACAAGAACGCCACCCCCGCCCAGCGCGAGCTCATCAAGCAGGGCCTCGTGTACATGCCCTACTTCTCGCGGTCGCCGCTGTTCGATACGAGCAACGTCGTCGCGGACCTCGAGGGCACCGGCACGGACCCGGTCATCGCCGTGGTCGACTACTTCGAAGTCCTCTTCCGCTTCTGCGTGGAGACGGACTGGGGCAAGAAGGCCCCGAAGAAGGCCGTCGGCGGCGAAGGCGCGCACCAAGAGGAGGCCGGCCTCTCGTGACCCGCGTCGTCGTCACGGGCATCGGCATGGTCACGGCCGCGGGCACTTCGGTGGACGCGTGCTGGCAGACCTTGCTGCGAGGCGAGAGCCGCGTCGGCCGCGTGACGCTGTGGGACCCGACCGGCATGGCGAGTCACATCGCCGCCGAAGTCCCCGAGATGCCCGACGTGCCGGACGCCATCGGCCCCTACCCCATCGGCGGGCGGCCGCTCAGCTACGCCGTCTCGGCCGTGCTCGAAGCGATGGAGCAGGCGCAGGTCGCCGATTGCGACGTGCCCCCGAGCCGTCGCGCCGTGGTCGCCGCGGGCGGCTTCGACGACCTGATGCTGGAGTTCCTCGCCGCCGCGGCGGATCGCATCACCGCGTCGGGTGAGCGCACCTTCGAGGCCATCGACGCCGAGACCCTCGCCGCCCAGTTCGACGACCCGGCCCTCACCGAGCGCATGGACCGGTACTCCCAGGTCGTGCTCATGCAGGCGGTGGCTCATCTCCTGGGTGCTCGGCAGGCCTTCACGGTGTCGACCGCGTGCGCGGGCGGCTCCCAGGCCATCGGCGACGCCCTCGGGCTGCTCCGGCGCGGCGAGGCGGACATCGCCCTCGCGGTGGGCGTCGATACCCTGATCACGCGCGAGATGATGGGCGGCTTCTGCAACCTCACGGCGCTCTCCACCCGCAACGACGAGCCCGCCCGCGCGTCGCGTCCGTTCGACGCGGACCGCGACGGCTTCGTCATGGGCGAAGGGGCCGCCGCCCTCGTGCTCGAGCGTGAGGACGTGGCGAAGGCCCGGGGCGCGACGATCCTCGCCGAGCTCGCGGGCATCGGCTACTCGGGCGACGCCTACTCGCTGACCGCGCCCCACCCCTCGGGCGAAGGCATGGCGCTGAGCATGCAGCGCGCGCTCGAGGACGCGGGCGTGGAGCCCTCGGCGATCGACTACGTGAACGCCCACGGCACGAGCACGGCGGCCAACGACAAGGCCGAGACGGCCGCGATCAAGCAGGTCCTCGGCGCGCAGGCGGGGCGGGTCGCGCTGAGCGGCACGAAGTCGATGATCGGCCACCTGGTGCACGGGGCGGGGGCCGTCGGCTCGGTCGTCGCGGTCAAGTCGATCGTCGAGCAGCAGGTGCACCCCACCGCGAACTACGAAACCCCGGATCCCGAGTGCGATCTGGACTACACCCCGGGCGCTCCCCGAGCCCTGGACATCGACGGCGTCCTCGTGAACGCCTTCGGGTTCGGCGGCCAGAACGCCGGGGTCGTCCTCCGTCGCTATCGGGGGGACGCCGCCTGACCGCGGCCGCAGAGTCGAACACACACACCCCGAAGGGGGCGGCGGCCGAAGAGGTCGCCTCACTTGGAGCAGAAGAGATGGCTGATCGCGCCGAAATCCTGGAGAAGCTGACCGAGATCATCGTGGACACCCGCGGCGTCGACGAGGAGGAGTGCACCGAGGGTGCCACGCTCTTCAACGACCTCGGTCTCGAGAGCATCGACTTCCTGGAGATCTCCTTCCGCATGGAGGAGGACTTCGGCTTCCCGTTCCCCACGGACGACCTGGGCGCGCTGATGGGGTCCATCGGCGAGAACAGCACCACGGACGACGTGAACGGGGCGCTGGACAAGCTCACCAACGACTTCCACATGAAGTTCGACCGGGCCGCCGTCAAGGGCGTCGACCCCTTCAACGCGGACGACCTGCAGGCGTCGGTCCTCGAGCTGTTCACCGTCGGCGCCCTCGTCGACTACGTGGCCGCTCGCTCGGACGCCTGAGCCGATCGGGACGTGACGGACTCGACCCGCAGCGTCGTCGTCACCGGGGTCGGCCTCGCCACCCCGCTGGGCGTCGGACGTGAGGCCCTCGTGGAGGGGCTCGCGGCGGGCGGGTCCTCGTTCGGCCCCCTCGAGGGGCTGCTCGGGAAGGTCGCACCCGGGCGCGGCGCCGTGCTCGATCTGCCGCGCAAGCGGTTCAAGGAGTGGATCAATACGCGCATCCTGCGCCTGTCCACGATGACGCGGCAGACCACGCTCGGCTGCATCGCCGCCTCGGACGCGGCGTCGTCGGCGGGCCTGCCCGTCGACATGGTCTCCCGGAACCCGGACGACCTCGAGAAGCACCTCGACCGGGGCTGCTTCCTCGGCTCGTTCATCGTCCCCCCCCCCTTCACGAAGCAGGTCAAGGCCGCGCGCATCCTCGCCCGTCGCCCCGACGGCGCGGACACGGGCTGGGTGCTGGACGACGCGCGGCTTGCCGAGGCCATGAAGATGGCGTCGGGGTTCGACTTCCTGCGCGCCCTGCCCAACATGCCCAGCTCGCACCTGAGCATCCAGTTGGCCTACCAGGGCCCGGCGTGCACGATGCTCGGCAGCGACAGCTCGGGGATGCAGGCCATCGTCCAGGCCATCGGGACCATCCGCAGCGGCCAGGCGAACGTGATGGTCGCGGGCGGGGCGTTCTGCCCGTTCCAGGAGGTCCACCTCGCGTGGCAGAACCACCGCGGTCTCTACGCCGACGCGCGCGCATCCGAAGCGGTCCCCACCCCCTTCGCCGCGGGCGCCGCGGGCACGCTGCCGGGTGAGGCCGGGGCCGTCGTGGTCCTCGAGGCCCGCGAGCACGCCGAAGCTCGGGGGGCGGCGATCCTGGCGGAGATCACGGGAGCGGCGCAGCGCGTCCTCGCCCCCGGGGAGCCCGACGAGGTCGACGTTCGCGCCGAGACCCTGAGCCTCGCCGCCCCCGACGGCGCCGGCTGGCTCGGCCCCACCGCGCTCGGTCAGACCGAGCTCGATCGCCTGGAGGCCGCCGCCTACGACCTCGCCTTCGCAGACGGCCTCTCGGACGCCGCGGCGGTGGCCGTGTCGCCGGCCGTGGGTTTCTCCGGGCCCGCCCACGGGCCCACGCAGCTCATCGCCGCGCTGCTCGCGGCCCGAGGCGACCTCCGCCCGTCCCGCACCGCGGTCGACGCCGCCCCGGGCTGCGCATCGCTCGCCGCCGCCCTCGGCCGCACGGCCGCGACGGGCCCCGGCACGACCGCCGTGGCCTCGTCCTTCTCCATCGACGGGATCCACGCCGCCGTCGGCGTCCGGGTCGAAGGCTGACCCGGCGATGGCCGGCGTCCAGGACCCGCGCCCTCGCGTGGTCGTCACCGGGATCGGTGCCGTCTCGGCGGCCGGTCCGGATCGCGCGTCCGTCCTCCGAGCGCTGAAGGAGGGGGCCTCCGCCCTCGGCCCGATCGAGCTCTTCGACGGCGGCCCCTACGGCGGCCAGCTCGCGGGCGAGGCCCGCCACCTCCCGCGCGTCGCGGGCGAGGATCGCGCCCTGCAGCTGCTGCGCATCGCGGGCGACGAGGTGATCGCCGACGCGGGCTGGGGAGACGCCCAGCGCGGCCCCGAGACCGCCGTCGTACTGGGGACCTGCCAGGGCGGCATCGAGAACGCCAAGCCGATCCACCGCGACTACCTCCATCGTCCGTGCCCGGACGCGGACGTCGCCGAAGCCGCCGAGCACCCCCGCGCGTTCGCGGAGTACCGACCCGGCGCCGGCACCACCCTGCTCGCCGAGCAGATCGGGGCGACGGGCCCTCGGTCCACGGTGGGGATGGTGTGCGTCTCCTCGTCCGTCGCCCTCATCCACGCGATCGACCTGCTGAGGCGGGGCGAGGCGACGCGCGTCGTGGCGGGGGGCTTCGAGTCGTTCACCCAGTTCGTCTTCACCGGCTTCCACTGCATCGGCGCCATGGCCACCGGCCCCCTGCGCCCGTTCGACGAGCGTCGCGACGGCACGGTGCTGGGGGAGGGCGCCGTCCTCCTCGCCCTCGAGACCGCCGCCTCCGCCGAGGCGCGGGGCGCGACGATCCTCGCCGAGCTCGCGGGCGGGGGCTTCGCCGCCGACGCCTTCCACATGACCGCCCCGGACCCGAAGGGCGGCGGCCTCGAGCGGGCGATCCGCCAGGCGTTCGTGGACGCCGGCGTGGGTCCGGGCGACATCGACTACGTATCGGCCCACGGCACGGGGACCGTGTTCAACGACGGCATGGAGAGCGTCGCCTTCGAGCGCCTGTTCTCCGAGCGCGCCGAGGCCGGTCGGATGCCCCCCATCAGCGGGGTCAAGGCGATCTTCGGCCACACCCTCGGGGCGGCCGGCGCGCTGGACGCCGTGGCGTGCGTGCTCGCGATCGAGAACGACCTGCTCCCCCCCACGGCCGCCCACGCCGAGCCGCTGCGGGACCTCCCCTGGGACTTCGTACCCGGCGCGGGCCGCAGCACCCCCGGGCTGGACGTCCTCCTGAGCACCAACTCCGCGTTCGGCGGCAACAACTCGGCGCTCGTCGTGCGTCGCTGGGGGTCGGCGTGAGGCTGTTCATCAGCGGCGCGGGCACCGTCGCGCCGGCGGGCCTCGGGCTCGACGCGTTGCGATCCGCGCTCGACGAGGAGGGCCCTGCCTTCGTCGAAGAGGAGCCTCGCCCCGGCACGACCGTGGCGGTGGGGCGCGTCGGCCGCATCAAGTCGAAGAAGGCGTCCGAGTGCTACAAGCGCTGGGGCCAGCTCGACACCTACTCCCGCTACGGGTTCCTCGCGGCCTTCCAGGCCCTCGAGGACGCGGGCGTGGCCAAGGGCGACCCCGCCCTGACCGAGTTCGGGGTGATGCTCGGCACCTCCTACGGGTGCATGGAAGAGAACCAGAAGTTCGACCGGTTCGAGGTTCGAGCGGACAAGGTCCACGGCGCGTCGCCGCTGGTCTTCAAGGGGACCGTCGACAACGCGCCCGCGGGCTGGATCGCGGTGGCGTGGCGCATCAAGGGCCCCAACGCGACGTTCGTCTCCGGCGACGGCGCGGCGCTCGAGGCGCTGTGGTCGGCCGAGGGCGTCCTGCGCTCCGGGCGCGCGCGAGGCGTGCTCGTGGGGGGCGTCGAGCGGTTCGTGGACCTGCACCTGCTGCTGCGACGCCCGGACGCGACGCGCCAGGGCACGCCCCTCTCCGAGGGCGCGGGCGTGGTGCTCGTGGAGACCGATACGAGCGTCGCGCAGCGCGGCGGTCGGCCGCTCGCCGAGCTGCTGGGCACCGCGCGACGGCGGGGGGACCTGGTATCGGCGGTCGTCGCCGCGCTCGATCGGCTCGGCGCCGATCCCGCGGACGTCGGGCTCGTATCCCTGGCGACTCCGTTCACCGACGAGCGCTGCGCCGCCGTCTTCGAGGCGGTGCCCGGGGCGGACGTCGTGGCCGACAAGGAGGCCCTGGGGGAGTTCCACGGGGCCTGGGGTGGAGTCGCGCTCGGCGCGGCGATCGCCCGCCTCGAGCCCGCGGGCTGGAACGGCCGCCCGCTGGCCCTCGTGCACGCCTTCGGTGAAGGCGACGAGCACTTCTTTGCACTTCTGAAGCGCCCCGAAGCGGGCCGCGGATCTCCGGAGGAAGCATGAGCACGCCCAAAGTCGTGGTGACGGGCATGGGCGTCGTCGTGCCGCACGGCGACGACATCGACAACGTCTTCAAGCGGATCGTCGCGGGCGAATCCGAGTGCGGGAAGATCACCAAGTTCGACGCCTCGACGCTGAGCTGCCAGATCGGCTCGGAGGTCCGCTACGCGGTCGAGTGCAGCGAGCAGGTGGGGCCCTACACGGCTCACAACGAGGCGCTGAAGTTCACGGTCGGCGCCGCCGAGCGCGCCATCGCGTACGCCGGGCTCACCGCCGCCGAGGGCGACGCCCAGGACCGCCGGTCCGTCGTCCTGTCCACGGGCGTCGGCCCCGCGAACATCGACTTCCTCGGCCCGATCGCGCTGCGTCTCCACGGCGACGAGGACCCCTACAAGGCGGACCTCAAGTCCTTCTACGAGTACGCCCCGGAGCAGCCCGAAGCCCAGGGTCTGGACGACTTCCACCTCGACACCGCGGCCCCCGCCTGCGCGGTCCTGTTGGGCGCGGCCCACGTGCTCAACACCGCCTCGGCGTGCGCGTCCGGATCTCACGCCATCGCCGACGGCGGCGCCCTGATCCGGCGCGGGGAGGCCGACGTGGTCCTCGCGGGCGGCATCTGCACCCCGGTGACCCGGGTGCTCGTGCCCGGCTTCGCGATGCTGCAGGCGCTGTCGACCCGCAACGACGATCCCGCCCACGCGTCCCGCCCCTTCGACGCCGGTCGCGACGGCTTCGTCATGGGGGAGGGGGCGGCCGTCCTCATCCTCGAGTCCGAGGAGCACGCGAAGGCGCGCGGCGCCACGATTCTGGCCGAGCTCGCGGGCTGGGGGTACTCCTGCGACGCCTACCGCCTGACCGACCCGCAGCCCGAGGGCGTGGGGATGGCGCTGTGCATGACGCGCGCGATCGAGTCGGCGGGCCTGACGCCCGAGGACGTGGACCACGTCAACGCCCACGGCACGTCCACGCCGTACAACGACAAGGCCGAGACGATCGCGATCAAGAAGGCCCTCGGCGACCACGCCTACAAGACGCCCGTCGTCTCCAACAAGGGGAACTTCGGCCACCTGATCCACGCCGCCGGGGCCCTCGAGGGCGCGCTCGCGGTGCAGACGATCCGCCACGGGGTCATCCCCCCGACCATCAACTACGAGACCCCCGACCCCAACTGCGATCTCGACTACGTGCCGAACGAGGCCCGGGAGCAGAAGGTCGACGTCATCCTCAAGAACTCCTTCGGCTTCGGCGGCATGAACGTGTCCGTCGTCTACAAGCGGTACGAGGCCTGATCCGATGGGTACGCAGAAGATCCTGATCACCGGCGCCGGGGCGGTCACGCCCTTCGGGTTGGGCGTCGACGCGCTCTACCAGGGCATGCTCGCGGGGGAGACCAAGGTCGCGCCCCTGGAGGACGCCCGAGAGGCGCTCGCCCCCGGGTACGGCGCCGTCGTCGTGGAGCGCAACAAGGCGATCCGCGGGCTCCCCAACAGCCGCGACATGCGCCCGGGCACCATGACCCGGTATACGTTCCTCAGCACGCTGGCCCTCGGCACCGCGATCCAGGACGCCGGGACCACGTGGGAGCAGGACGCCGAGTCGCTGCGGCGCGGCTACTACGTCGCCAGCTACACGAACTCCGACAAGTTCGACAAGTACGTGCGGTTCGCCCACGCCGTCAGCCGTCGCACGGACGACGGCGGGAGCGAGATCGACGACGCGCAGGTGGGCAAGGCGATCCGCAAGTTCACGAGCTTCGAGTTCCTCAAGCTCATGAACAACATGCCCACGGCCCACGGCGGCATCCAGGGCAAGTGCCAGGGCCCGTGCAATACCTTCCTGGGTACGGCGTCGGCCGGGCTCCAGGCGATCGGGCGGGCCTACGAGGTCATGCAGGACGGGCTCGCGGACGTCATGTACGCGGGCGGGACCGGCTCCTCGGTGCACGCGCAGATGATGATGGTCCGCGCCACGCGCAAGCTCGCGTCGGCGAAGGACGCCGCCCCCGCCACCGCCGGTCGGCCGTTCGACCGGGGAGCCACCGGGATCGTCCCCGGCGAGGGCGCGGGCGTGCTCGTGCTCGAGACCGAAGAGTCCGCGAACGCGCGCGGCGCCACCGCGCTCGCCGAGCTCGCGGGCTGGGCCGACTGGTTCGCCGCCCCGGGCGCGGACCGAGCCATCCCGGCCACGCCCGGCGGCCCGGTGCGGGCGATGCGGAAGGCGCTCGAGCGGGCGGGCCTGGAGGCGGGCGACGTGGATCTCGTGGTCGCCCTGGGCGAGGGCTCCACCGACATCGACGGCCTCGAGGCGGCGGCCCTGGCCGAGGTCCTCGGGCCCCGCTCGGGGGACGTCCCCGTGCTGTCGCTCACCGCCCACATCGGCTCCACCGAGGCGGCCGTCGGTCCCATCGGGGCGGCGCTCGCGCTGCGGGTCATGGCCGAAGGGAAGGTGCCGGGCGCGCTCAACCGCGACAACCCGCTCGACGCGTACGCGGGCCCCCGCGACGGCGCCGCGCGCGAGCTCGATTGCCGCGTGGTCCTCGTCTCGACGACGACGCGTGAGGGCGTCAACGCCGCGCTCGTGCTCAAGGCCGTCTAGGGCCCGATGGCCCCGCGCCCCAGCGCCAGGATCGGGGTGCTCTTCGTCCTCGCCGGGATCCTGTTCTGGTTCTTCGGGCCCGCCGCCCAGCGGGGCGACGTAGAGCTCCCCGGGCCCTACGACGGGCCGATCCGCCTCCTCGTCCTCGGCGACGCCCAGCTGCTGCGGGCCGACGGACGCCCCGGGTGGCCCACGGTCGCCAAGAACGTCCTCAAGAAAGAAGCCGGCCGGCACGTCGAGCTGACCGTCGACTCCGCGGGCACCGCCGCCGAGCTCGCCGCCTACCTGCGGTCCCTCGCCGAGCCGTACCCCCACTTCGTCGTCGCCTCGCTCGGCTGGGAGGACGGGGCTCCCGGCGACGCCCTCGCGGATCCGGGGGCGAAGGGGCGCGTGGCCCGGCTCGCGGCGAGCTCCGTGTACGACGGCGGGGGCTTCTACCTCCGCTCGACGGGCGGGGCCCGCACGTCGCCCCGCGGGTTCCTCGAGCAGCTGGACGACGCGAAGCGCGCGGCCACCGAGAAGGGCGTGCCCCTCGTATTCGTGGAGCAGACGGCGCGGGTGCGGGACGGCCCCGTCGACATCGCGCCCACGACGGGGGCGCGGCCCGGGCCCTGGATCGGGCTCGTCGGGAAGCTGCGCGAGCAGGCGCGCGCCCAGTGGTGGAGCGAGGAGGATCCGTTCCGCCTCACGCCCGAGGGTCACCGCCGGATCGGGGGCCTGATCGGGGGCGACCTCGCCGCCCGGGTGCGAGACACGCCGCCGGCCGAGTAGACTCCGACAAGGAGGAGAGCTTTGGGTACGTCTCGCCGGGGGGCCGGGCGCGTCGTCGGCCTGTGTGTGGCGGCGATCGCGCTCTGCATGGCCCGCCCCGCGGTCGCGGCCGGCCCCGTCGTGCAGGTGTTTGCGGCCCACGACGGCAGCGCCTACGACCGGTGGCTGCAGGACCTCGTGCGCGACATCCCCGAGGAGGTGGCGCGCTTCGAGTTCGTACCCACCGAGGGCTCCCAGGACAACCTCCTCAAGCTGAGGGACGCGGGCGCGGGGATCGCCCTGGTGCAGCGCGACGTGCTCGCGTTCGCCGCCGCCGGCGCGGCGCAGACCTCCTCGGGCGTCTCCCTGAAGGCCCTGGCGAACGCCTTCGAGGAGCAGGTCTGGGTCGCGGGTCCGCGGGACACGACCGAGTTCGGCGACCTCGCGGTCTTCGACGTGGGCGCCTCCACCACCGGCTCCGCCTTCACGCTGACCCTGCTGGATCAGAGCTGGTCCGGCTTCGCGCCCCTGGAGCTGCGGTCGCTCGGCGCGGGCGATCTCCCCGGGCTTCAGTGGGCCGCCGAGCTCGACGCCGACCGTCCCCGCGGGATCTTCCGGGTGAACGCGGGGCACCCCTGGTCGGTCGAAGCGCTGGACGAGGCCGGGCTGAAGATCGTCCCGCTCGGGAGCGCGCGGCTGCAGCGGGCGGTCCTGGCCGACCCCGCGTACCGCGTGGGCCGAGCCCAGGGCGAACCCACCCTCGCCGTCGACGCCATCCTCGTGGCCACGGAGGGCCTCGACGCGACGATCGCGACGGCCCTGCTCGAGGTCGTCATGGGCCGCTTCGCGGGCTCGCCCGACGTCACCCGCCCCGGGGCCTCCCCGGAGCTGGCGAGGGCCTTCTACGACCTCGATCTCCCCGAGCACCCCGCCCTCATCCGCCTCAAGCTCGGCCCGCGCCCCTACAGCACGCTCATCTTCGCGCTGGGCGTGCTCACGCTGATCCTCGGGCTGCACCTCTGGCTGTGGCGGCGCGGCACCTACCGGCGGATGGCGGCGGACCGGGAGTGGCGCCCGGGCCGGGAGCGCCGGGTCGCGGGTCTCGTCGCGCTGCTGCTCGCGCTGCTCACCTGGACCATCGCCTCGTGCATGGCCATCAAGTACCTCGAGCTCGGCCCGATGCTGGCGGGCGAGGACGCGTCCGAGATGTGGCGGATGGGCATGGGCGCCCTGCTGCGGTGGATGTTCGTGCTCGTGACGGTGGGCTACGAGGCCGACATCTTCCCCGTCACCTCCGGCGGTCAGATCCTCGCCGCCAGCGTCCAGACCGGCGCCTACGCCGGGCTCGTGCTGGTGGTGTCGAACCTGTTCCTGGGCGCGGTCGAGACGATGATGAAGCGCTACCTGAATCGAGGGGTGGATATGGAACTCGACGACCATCTGGTCATCTGCAACTGGACCCCCGAGGCCGAGGTCATCCTCCGCGAGCTGCGGGTCGGCGAGTCGCTGGCCGAGGGCTCGCGACGGCGCCCCGTGGTGATCGTCAGCGAGGACGATCTCGGCGACCTCACCGAGCTCTACCCGGACGTGTGGAGCATCTCCGGTCGGCCGTCGCTGAGGCTGCCTCTGGAGAAGGCGGAGGTCGGGCGGGCGTCGGCCGCGATCGTGCTGCGGTCCGATCCCGCGAGCCTCCGCAGCGACGCCGCCACGGCGACCACCTGCCTCGCGATTCGCTCCATCGAGGAGGCCCACGCCGCGGAGCGAACGCAGGGGCCCATCCAGATCCTCGCGGAGGTGCTCGACCCCGCCGCGGGCAGGGACCTGGGCCGATTCGGGATCGAGGGCGTGGGGCGGGACGGCCCCTTCGAGCTGGACCTCCTCGCGGAGACGGTGGTCAGCCCCCGCGTCAGTCGGTTCTACGAAGAGCTGCTCCGCTTCTGCGCCGAGTCGGTGGAGCTCTACTCGGTCCCCGTCCCCGCCGCGGGGCGGCGCGGGCACATGACGTTCGGCACGATCGTGGAGGGCGTCTACGCGGGGAGCCTCGCCCACGACGCGAACAACCCGGTTCTCGTGATCGGGGTCCTCCCCGACGGCCCGACGGGCAGCCTGCTGCTCAACCCGCGCGAGGAGGACGAGTTCATCCCGAAGCTGGAGCCTCACGCGCGCCTGCTGGCCCTCGCCTGGGACGAGCCGTCGCTCCCGGACGACATGGCCCTCGACATCCTCGACGAGGAGGCGTCCCGCACGGCGACGCGCCTGCCCGTGGTGCCGGAGGTCCTCGCCGAGACGGACTCGCGGGCCCGGGCCCTCGGCCAGGGCCTGCAGGACCACGTCGTCGTGCTGAACTGGAACGACGACACCCCGGTCGTGCTCGAGCGCATCCGCGCCGCCGGGATGGAGACGTCCGTCGTCGCCGTGACGAACCGGCCGGTGGTCTTCGAGAACTCGCGGGCCTTCGAGGGTGTCTCGGTGATCCCCATGTCGCCGCTCGCCGACGGTGCGCTCGCCCGGGTGGACCTGCGCAAGGCGTCCACCCTGCTCGTCCTCGCCGATCGACGGCTGGACCACCCGGACAACGCCACGCTGCTGCTGGTCCTGCGCCTGAGGCAGCTGCTCGAGGGCCTCCCGCCGGGCCGACGTCCGACGATCTCCGTCGAAGTGATCGATCCGCGCGAGGTGGCCAACATCCGGGCGGCCGGGGCCGACGAGGCCGTGTGCGGCACGGAGATGCTGTACCGCGTCTTCGCCCAGGCCGTGTTCAATCCGGCGATCGTGTCGTGCTTCCGGGACCTGTTGAGGCACTCGGACGACAGCTGCGAGGCGTACGTGATCGAGGTGCCCGAGGAGTTCGTCGACGGCGACGCCCACTTCGGGACGGTCGTCGCGCGGGCGGCCGAGAACCGGACGGGGGACAACCCGATGGTCCCCGTCGGCTACCTGGTCGACGGCGACCGCGTGATCCTGAACCCCCGAGGGGAGGAGCGGGCGCGCAAGCTCACGTCCGAAGATCGCCTCCTCGTCCTGCAGTACAGCCGCTGAGATCGACGCGCGTCGAGCGATCGGGTGGGTCACGCGACACAACTGGTCGGACCACCGGACCTTTTGTGCTTGCGCTCGGCTGAGAGAACTTGCTACTCACTGGTCGGACCACCCGACCAGCGGAGTAACGATGTCCTTGTTTCCCCCCGTCAAGCGCCTCAAGGTCGCCGAACAAGTGGCCGGCACGCTGCGCGACGCCATCCTCGGCGGCTCGTTCGGCGTGGGCGATACGCTCCCGTCCGAGCGCGACCTCGCGTCCGAGTTCAAGATCAACCGGAGCTCCGTGCGCGAGGCGATCCACCGCCTCGAGGCGTGGGGGCTCGTCGAGGTGCGGCAGGGCGGCGGGACCCGCGTGCGCGACTTCCTCGCCGGGGCCGGGCTCCAGCTCCTCCCCTGGCTGCTCGCGCCGGGCGGAGCGCTCGACCCGAAGATGCTGACCGACCTGCTGGAGCTCCGGGTGGCGCTGCTGGGGTGGACGGCGTCGCGGGCGGCGGAGCGACGGGACGACGCTCGGGTCGCCGAGCTCCGCGACTGCCTGGACCGGCTCGTGAGCGCCCGCACCCCCGCGGCGCGGGGCGAAGCCGACTGGGACTTCTTCGAGATCCAGGTCCGGCTGACGGGCAACTCGGTGCTCGCCCTGCTCGCCAACGCGATGCGCCAGGTGTACGACCACAACCGAAGCCTCTTCGAGATGCTCTACGCGTCGCCCGACTTCGACCTGGAGCCGCACCGACGCGCGGTGGCCGCGATCGAGGGCCGGGACCCCACGGCCGCGTCGACGGCGATGGAGGACTACGCCCGGTCGGTCCTCCCGGGAGCGGACCGATGACCCCGGTCCCGCCCCCCCAGCGGGTGCACGCCGCCCTGTACGCCCGCGCCCGGGACGCCGCCCGCCTCTGGGAGGCGCGGCCGCCGGCCGAGCGCGCCCGGATCGTGGGTCGAGCGTCCGACCGCCTGGCCGCCCGGGTGGACGCCGTGGCGGCGGTGATCGTCGACGAGAACGGCAAGCCCGAAGTCGAGGCCCTGGGCCACGACCTCCTGCCGTCGATCCAGCACCTCCGCACGCTCGAAGATCGCGCCGCCGAAGTCCTCGCCGACCGCCCGGTGCCCCTGCCGTGGATGCCGGTCCGGTCCGCCGTCTTGCGCCGTCGCGCGCACGGGGTGGTCCTGGTCGTCTCCCCGTGGAACTTCCCCCTGGCGATCCCCCTGGCTCAGGTGGCGAGCGCCCTCGTGGCGGGCAACGCCGTGGTGCTCAAGCCGAGCGAGATCACTCCCCGGTGCGCCGACGTGATCGGCGAGCTGTTCCCCGATCTGCCCGACGACCTCCTCACGATCGTGCACGGCGACGGCGCCGTGGGGGCGGCCCTCGTGGACGCCGGGCCCGACAAGATCTTCTTCACGGGCTCGCTGCAGACGGGCCGCGCCGTGATGGCCGCGGCCGCCCAGCACCCCGTCCCGGTGTCCCTCGAGCTGGGCGGGGTCGACGCCCTGATCGTCCGGGAGGACGCCGACCTCGAGCTCGCGGCGGCGGCGGCGGCGTGGGGCGCGACGTGCAACACGGGGCAGGTCTGTGCGTCCGTGGAGCGGATCCTGGTGCACCGCGCCGTGGCCGACGACTTCCGCCTGCGGCTGCTCCACAAGCTCCTGCGGATCGAGCCGCGCACGGACCAGGGGCGGCCCACACTCGACCGTCAGGTCGCGGTGTACCGAGCGCACGTGGACGACGCGCGGGAGCGCGGGCTGAGCGTGGACGGCGACGGCATCGACGGCGATCGCCTGCGTCCGACCCTCGTCAGCGGCCCGGGCACGGAGGACTCCCTCGCCTGGACCGACGAGACGTTCGGGCCCCTGGTCGCGCTCGTCCCGTTCGCGGACGACGACGAGGCCGTCGCGCTGCACGACGGCGTGGGCTTCGGGATCACGGCTTCGGTCTTCGGGCGCGACGCCGAGGCGGCCCGGGCGCTCGCCCGTCGGCTGCGCACGGGCGCCGTGTCCGTCAACGACGTCGGGGCCACGCTGTACGGCCACGGGGAGCTGCCCTGGGGGGGCGTCGGCAAGTCGGGCTTCGGTCGCAGCAAGGGCGACGAGGGGCTGCTCGAAGGGACCTGGTGCCAGGTGATCGAGTCGGCGCGGGTGCCCGGCATCGAGCCCAAGAAGCCGTGGTGGTACCCCTACGAGTCGCGCCAGCGCGACGTGATCCGGCGGTTCGTCGACGTCGTCGCGGCCCGCACCCCGGCGGCGCGAGCCCGGGCCCTCGTCCGCATGGGCTCGTCGGCCGTCGCCATGTTCACCCACGCGCCGAGGACGTGATGCAGTTCGATCGACCCCGATTCCCCGACGCCCGCGGCGGCCACGTCGAGAGCTGGTTCTGGCGCGCCAACCACCCGTCGGCGCGGCGCGCGCTGTGGCTCAAGGCCACGGTCCTCATCGCCGCCGACGGATCCCGCACCGCCGACGCGTGGTGCACGGTCTTCGAGCCCGGGGCCGCGTTCGGCCTGCGGTCGACGGTCCCCCTCGACGAGGCCGCCTTCGCCGCCCCGCTCGCGCACCGGCTCGCGGGCTGCGCCTTCGACGAAGACCGACTGTCCGGCTCCCTGCGGGACCAGAACCATGAGGTCTCCTGGGACCTGTCCTACGTCCCGGTGGACGGGCCCCTGGGCGAGCCGTTGTGCCTCTTCCCGTCCGTGAAGCTGCTCGACGGGCCGCTGCCCAGGAACAAGTCGATCACGCCCTGCGCCGCGGCGATGTTCGAGGGGACGCTGACCGTCGACGGCGAAGCCTGGGACATCGCGTCCTGGCCGGGCATGCGCGGGCACAACTGGGGCCCCGCCCACGCCGAGCACTACGCCTGGGGCCACGCCCTCTTCCTCGACGCCGACGGTCGCCCGCACGCGCTCGTCGAAGGGGTCAGCGCCCGCCTCCGCATGGCCGGCCGCCTCACGCCGTGGCTCTCGGGGATGGTGATCCGCCGCGGCGACCGCGAGTACCGCTTCGACCGCATCGTGGACCTGTGGCGGCAGCGCCCGGCCGTGGGGGACCTGGACTGGACCCTGAGGATCCGCGGGGCCGACGGCGACGCGCTCCTGTCCATGGCCGCCGAGGCGCCGGAGATCGCGTGTCTCGGCTACGGCAACCCCGACGGCGCCCTGCGCCTCTGCCTCAACAGCAAGCTCGCCGAGGTCCGCCTGCGCGTGAACCCGAAGGTCGGCGACGGGTTCGAGTGCCACAGCCCCCACGGCGGAGCCCTCGAGTTCCTGCGCCACGAGCCCGACCCCCGCTGGCCCGAGGTGGTGTGATGGGCCTCACCTTCGACGAGACGATGCGCGGCACGATGCGCAGCCCCGAAGGCACCCTCCACCTGCTCGAGTTCTCGGTGGCGATCGAGGCCCACGCGACGCGCCGCTTCCTCCGCCGAGGCGAGGCCCGCCTCAGCGGCGTGGTGACGGTCGAGCCCTGGGCGCGGGACGCCGGGATCGAGGGGCGGTTTCGCCTGACTCCGTCGGGCATGGACTACGCGTTCTCGTTCACGGACGAGGCGGGCGCCCCCTGGTCGTTCGAGGGCCGGAAGGACCTCGAGTGGACGCGCCCCCTGGCCACTGCCACCGCGCTGCGGTCCGAGCTGCGGCGGGGCGACGAGACGATGGCGACGGGTGTCGTCCACTTCGACCTCAACGAGCTGCCCGCCCTGGCCGCGTCGTGGCGCCCCGGCAGCTCGCAGCGCCGGATGGACCTCGATCGCCCGCTGCCCGGCCTGCGGAACCTGCCCCCCCTGGACGACCGGCGTCGGGCGACGCTGCGGGCGTACGCCGAGCTCGTGCTCGTCCCCGGAGACGTCGTCCCGCCCGTGGACGACGACACCATCGCGGGCGCGCTCGACGTGCTCGCGGGCTTCCCGTCCCACGTTCAGGCGGGCTACCGGCTCGCCCTCGGCGCGCTCGACCTGGCCGCTCGACTCCGCACGGGGCGGCGCTTCTCCGCGCTGCCCGTCGCCCGCCGGGCCGCCGTCCTCCGCTTCGTCGATCGGTCCGGGGCGCCCGCCACGGGCCTCCGCCTCCTGCTCGGCATGCCCCTCAAGACGGCCCACTTCAACCGGCCCGAGTACCTCGCCGGGGTGGGGGCTCCGACGTACGACAACCCGGTGCGCGAGCCCGAGCCGCGCTGGATGGCGAACGTCCTCGTCCCCGAGGACCTGGAGCCGGTGACCGAGCTCGAGGCCGACGTCGTGGTGGTCGGGACCGGCGCGGGCGGCGGCGTCATGGCCGCGGAGCTGGCCGAGCAGGGCCTGGGCGTGGCCGTCCTCGAAGCGGGCCTCTACCGGGGGCGCAAGCACTTCGCGGGCTCGCCTCACGAGCGGCTGCAGCGTTTCTACAACGACGCGGGGATGACCTTCTCCGTGGGGAACACCGTCATCCCGATCCCCACCGGGCGCCTCGTGGGCGGGTCCACCGCGATCAACAGCGGGACCTGCTTCCGCACCCCCGAGGGCGTCTTCGCCGAGTGGCGGGAGCGGGGGCTGCCCGCCGAGTTCGACCCCCAGGGGTTCGACCGCTTCTTCCGGCGCGTCGAGGACGAGTTGGGCGTGGAGCCCGCGGACCGTCGCTACCTCGGCCGGATCGCCGACGTGGTGGCGTCCGGAGCCGACGATCTCGGCGCCGAGCATCACCCGCTGCCCCGCAACGCCCCGGGCTGCGACGGCCAGGGCGTGTGCCCGGTCGGCTGTCCGACCGACGCGAAGCGATCGACCAACGTGTCCTACGTCCCCCGCGCCCTGCGCGCCGGGGCGACGCTGTTCACGGGCATGCCGGTGAGCCGACTCCACCGCCGGGGCCGTCGCGTGGTGTCGGTCGAGGCGCGGTCCCAGACCGCCACGGGCGAGCCCCGCCGGCTGCGGATCCGGGCGAAGGCGGTGGTCGTCGCCTGCGGCACGCTGCGCTCGCCGCTCCTGCTCGGCAGCAACGGCCTCCGGTCCCCGCACCTCGGTCGGAACCTGTCGATCCACCCGGCCGTGGGCATGTTCGTACGCACCCCCCAGCGGCTGGACCCGTGGAACGCGATCCCGCAGAGCTACGGCGTGACCGGCCTCGTCGACCCCCGGGTGCGGTTCGAGGGCTTCTACGTGCCGCCCCAGATGGTGGGCGGGCTGATACCCGCGGACGGGGCCGAGCTCACGCGCTGGATGGACGCCGCCGCGTACGTCGGGCAGTACGGGTTCATGGTCCGCGACCCCGGCGTCGGGGCGGTCCGCCGCGGCCCCGGGGGGGCGCCGATCGTCTCCTACTCGGTGACGCCGGACGTGGTCGATCTCGTGGCCCGCGGCTCGGCGGTGCTGGCCGAGCTGCTGCTGCGCGGCGGGGCCGAGGAGGTCCTCACGGGCATGGGCGGCGTGCCGCTCGTCCGCACCCTCGACGAAGCTCGGGCCCTCTCTCGACGGATCCGGCGGCCCGCGCAGCTGCGGCTCGCGGCGTTCCACCCCCTGGGCACCTGTCGCATGAGCGCGCGGGCCGACGACGGGGTGGTGGATCCCGATCACCGGGTCTGGGGCACCGAGAACCTGTACGTCGTGGACGGCAGCTCGGTCCCCTCGTCGCTGGGCGTGAACCCGCAGGTCACGATCATGGCCATGGCCACCCGCGCCGCCGCTCGGCTGGGAGCAGGCCTCCGCTAGTCGGTCGAGTCAGAAGTTCGAGGTGCGTTGGACACTCGTTCACCCTCGATC
>CAZEKB010000069.1:0-35927 GCA_964512225.1 uncultured Rickettsiales bacterium
CCCCGGCAGGGGAACGTCGAGCCTGCTGGATCAATGCCCAACGGACTCCTAGGGGGTGGCGTTCTTGATGTAGGAGACGGCGTCTCCCACCGTTGCGATCTTCTCGGCGTCCTCGTCCGGGATGTCCATCTGGAAGGCCTCTTCCATGGCCATCACCAGCTCGACGATGTCGAGGCTGTCCGCCCCGAGGTCATCGATGAAGGAAGCCTTGAGATCCATCCCGGCAGCGTCGATCTGAAGCTGCTCGGAGATGATGTCGCGGACTCGCGATTCGACGTCCGACACTGGGAACTCCTGGGTCCATCAACGTTTCGCCATCGCCTCCGAATGAGGCCTAAGTGGCTGAATTTGTTGAGCATTTGCCCGCCTTGGGCTAAGTCGGAGAATTCTACTTCCCCCGTGCAGTCGCCGCAACCCCGATCGGGGCGCTCATCGACCCGCGCAAGGCCTCCCGGATCCGCTGGGGCAAGTCGGCCCGGGCCAGGCGATCGGCGAACTGGACGGCTGCGGTCACCGCCGGGGCGTCGGCGCTGCCGTGGCCGATCACGGCGCTCCCGTCGATACCGAGCAGGAGGCCGCCGCCCGCCTCGCCCGCCTTGAGTCGCCCGAGCGTCCGCCGGAGCGACCGACGCATGAGGACCGCGCCCGCCTGAGCGGCGATGCCGTCCGCGGCGGCTTCCCGCAGCAGCCCCAGGGTGTGGCCCAGGACGCCCTCGGCGGTCTTGAGCACCATGTTCCCGGTCCAGCCGTCGGTGACGACGACGTCCGCCGCGCCCTCGAGCAGGTCCCCGGGCTCGACGTAGCCGCCGAACTCGATGTCGGCTCGCTCCGTGAGCAGGCGCGCGGCCGCGCGGGTGAGGTCGGTCCCCTTGTCCGCCTCCTCCCCGTTGGAGAGGACCGCGACGGTCGGGCGGGCCGTGCCGAAGGCCGCGCCCGCGAGGGCCGCGCCCATCACGCCGAACTGCAGGAGGTGCTCGGGTTTGCACTCGGTGTTGGCGCCCACGTCCAGCAGCACCACGGTGCGATCGCGCGCGGGGACGAGCGCGGTGATCGCGGGCCTGAGCACGCCCTCGAGCCGCCGGCAGGCGAACATCCCGGCGGCGAGCGCGGCGCCGGAGTTGCCCATCGTGACGACCGCGTCGGCCTGCCCGTTGCGGACGAGCTCGAACGCGACGCGCAGCGAGCTGTCCTTCTTGCTGCGGAAGGCGGCCCCGGGCGCGTCGTCCATCTCGACGACTTCGGCCGCGTGGCGCACGTGCAGGTTCGGGATCACCCCCCCGCGCGTCTTGATCTCTTCGTCGAGGACGGCCTCGTCACCGACCAGCAGAACGTCCACGCCCGCGGCGGCGGCCGCGAGAGCTCCCTGGACGGTGGTGCGGGGGGCGTCGTCCCCGCCCATGGCGTCGAGCGCGACGCGCATGCAGCGGTGGGGTCAGACTTCCTGGATCTCGAAGACGGTGCGGCCGCGGTACATCCCGCAGGCCATGCACACGCGATGACGCTCCTTCCAGGCGCCGCAGTCCTCGCAGTGCACGAGGGCGACGTTGAACTTCAGGGCGTCGTGGGTCCGGCGCTTGTTGCGTCGGGTCTTACTGGTCTTTCGCTTCGGGACCGCCATCGTCTGCTCCATCCGGGGGCCGGCACCCCATCGTCGGGGTCCGGTAGAGCGCCCGGGAATCTCGCCCTGACGCAGGGCCGCGCCATTATGGGAAAGGCCCGAAGGCTGTCAACCCTCCAGCGTCTCGGGGCGACATGTTCTCGCGCCCGATCCGCCCGATCCTGCTCTCCGCTCAGCCCTTGTTCAGGCGGGCCTTGAGGGCCGCCAGGGCCGCCCAGCGCTCGTCGACGACGGGGGCGCACGTGCACTCGGCGTCGTTGAGCTCGGCTCCGCAGCCGGGGCAGATGCCCTTGCACTCGGTCCGGCAGAGCGGCTTGGTGGGGAGCGAGAGCATCAGCTCCTCGCGCACGATCTCCTGCAGATCGAGCGTGTCGCCGACCAGCTCGGAGCGGTCGAGGTCGCTGCGCCGGAGCTCGATCTCTTCGTCGTCGTCCGCCGCGCCGCGCGCCAGGATCTGGCTGAACTCGCGGTCGACGTCCTGCACGTAGCCCTCGAGGCAGCGCGCGCAGACGAGGGGGATCCTGCCGCTGAGGGTGCCCGTGATGTCCACGCGCTTCGGCCACGGCTCGACCTGCAGCGAGACGAAGCCCGCCAAGGCGCCCGCGCGGCCCTCGGCGGCCTCGGCCAGCAGCGCCAGCAAGGTGGTGTCGCGGGAGTCCACCTCGAGGGCGATGCCCGCGTCGGGGATGTCCTCCACGCCGATGCGCCAGCGGGGCTTGGTCACGGCGCGGCCTCCTCGGCGGCCCGGGCGATCCCCACCGCGGCGGCGACCCGGGTGAGGGTCTTGTCCCGACCCAGCGCCTGCAGGGTCTCGTGGATGCCCGGGGAGACCTTCGTGCCGGTGACGGCCACGCGCAGCGGCTGGGCCACCTTGCCGAGCTTCAGCTCGAGGCCTTCGGCGACCCCGGCGAGGGCCCCCTCGATGCTCTCCTCGGTCCACGCGTCCAGGGCCGTGAGCGCGGCCAGCGCCGCCTCGAGCTGGGGTCGCGTCGCGCCCTTGAGGAACTTCTTCTTCGCCTTCTCGTTGAAGACCACGTCGTCGGCGTCCGCCCAGTAGAAGCGGCCGTCGACCACCAGGTCCTGGAGCGTCTTCGCGCGCTCCTTGAGCGTGTCGATCCGCCGCGCCGTGAGGGCCCCGTCCGGCTGCGCGGGGAGCCCCGCCGCCGCCAGCCGGGGGGCGATCCGACGCGCGAGCTCGTCCGACGCCATGTTCGTGATCCAGGTGCCGTTGAGCCACACGAGCTTCTCGGCGTTCCACACCCCCGCCGACTTGCCGATGCCCGCCACCGAGAAGGCCTCGAGGAGCTCGTCGCGGGTGAAGACCTCCATGTCCCCGTGGGCCCAGCCGATGCGGGCCAGGAAGTTGACCATCGCCTCGGGGAGGTAGCCGTCGTCGTCGTAGGCCATGACGTTGGTGGCGCCGTGACGCTTGCTCAGGCGCTTCTTGTCGGACCCGAGGATCAGCGGCATGTGGGCGAACCGCGGGGGGGTGAACCCCAGGGCCTCGTAGATGTGGATCTGCTTCGGCGTGTTCGCGAGGTGGTCGTCGCCGCGGAAGACGTGGGAGATCTTCATGAGGACGTCGTCCACGACCACCACGAAGTTGTAGAGGGGGTCGCCGTTGGTGCGCACGATCACGGGGTCGCTGAACTCCGAGTTCCGGAACACCACGCGGCCGCGGATCATGTCGTCGACGACCGTCTCTCCGTCCAGCGGCGTCTTGAGGCGGATCACGTAGGGCAGGTCCGCGCCGTGGTCGGAGTCGGTCTTGTCCCGGCAGGTGCGGTCGTACCCCGGCGGCTTGCCCGCCGCCTTGGCGGCTTCGCGCTTCGCGGCCAGCTCGTCGGGGGAGCACGTGCACTTGTAGGCGCCGCCGCTCGCCATGAGCTGGTCGACGTACTGCCGGTACAGCGCCCGGCGCTCGCTCTGGAAGTACGGGGCGTACGGCCCGCCCACCTCGGGGCCTTCGTCCCAGTCGATGCCGAGCCACCGGAGCCCGTCGAGGATCGCCTGCACGGAGTCCAGCGACGACTTGTCGGCGTTGCTGTCCTCGATGCGGAGCAGGAACCGACCGTCGTGCTTGCGGGCGAGGAGCCAGCAGAACAGGGCCGTGCGGGCACCGCCGATGTGGAGGTAGCCCGACGGGCTCGGGGCGAAGCGGAGGCGGGGAGCGTGCATGGGACCACCGGGCCGGGCCGTCGGACGCATGGCCGGGCGCGAAAGCAGTAGACTGAACCGGAAGCGGCGCCTTGTACCGCGCCGCGTCCGGAGCGTCAATGAAGGGTCTGAGCACCGTCCTCGGCGCCGCGCTCGCGGCCGCCTGTCTCTCCGCGGCCGGGGACGCGCAGGCCTTCGTCCTCGCGGACACCTGCGGCCACACCCAGCCGGGCTGCCCGATCCTCCACTGGGACACGGACGGGGACCCGATCCCCTTCCGCCTGCAGCACGACGGCGCCCTCGACATCGGCTTCTGGGACTTCGAGACCCACGTGCGCCTCGCGTTCGACGTGTGGGCCCAGGTCCCCCGCGCGGACGTGTCCTTCGAAGAGGGCGGCATCTTCATGGGGGAGGCCCGGTACCAGGATCTCGAGAACGAGAGGATCGACCGCGAGTCGGTGCTGTTCTTCCTCGAGGAGGGCTGGGCGCCGCGAGCCCCCGAGGTCATCGCCCTCACGTCGATCACCTACGCCGAGGGGGGCGTGATCATCGACGCGGACATCGGGTTCAACGCGGAGGACTGGGCGTTCACCGTGGGCGACGACGCGGTCGACGTCGACTTCCTGAGCATCGCCGTCCACGAGGTCGGTCACTACCTGGGCCTCGACCACAGCGAAGACGGCGACGCGACGATGAACGCGAGCTACGACCGGGGCGACGTGTCGCTGCGCACGCTCACGGACGACGATCGCGAGGGCCTCGCGACGCTCTATCCCTGCTCGGATCCGCCGTGCATCGGCGACGTGGGACCCGGGTGCTCCAGCCTCGGTCCCGCCCCGGGTCGAGGGCTCGCCGTCGTCCTCGGCGTCCTCCTGGTCCTCGGGATCGTCGGCGGCCGACACCGACGGGCAGGCTCGGCGGCCCTGCTGCTCGGCGGCGCGCTCCTGCTGACCCCGGGACCGACGACGGGCTCGGTGGTCGAAGCCCTCGACGTCGACGCGCTCGGGGCTCGGGCGGACGTGGTGGTGCGGGGGACCGTCGCGGAGGTGAACCCGTACCTCGCGGGGGCGGTGCGCAGCGAGATCGTGTTGCAGGTCGCCGAGAGCTGGAAGGGCATGGCCCCGGACGTCGTCGTCGTCGACCAGCCCGGGGGCCGCCTGCCCGACGTGGGGACGGTCGTCTTCGGGATGCCGCGGTTCACCGCGGGAGAGGACGTGGTCGTGTACCTGCGCTGGCCCGAGGGGGGCGACCCGAGCGTGCTCGGGCTCGCGCAGGGCAAGTTCGACGTCGGCGAGGACGGGACCGTGGGACGGGACCTGTGGGGCCTCGCGCTCGCCTCCCGGTCCGGCCGCGCCGCGACCGCGCGGACCATGCCGGGCGGGCTCCAGGAGCTGCGCGCGCGGCTCGCGCCCTAGCCGGGCTCAGCCGCCTTCGTCCACCAGCAGGGCGCCCCCGGGGCCGGGCCGGAGCACGGCGCGACCGATCGCGCTGACGTCGAGCATGCGGAACGCGGCCGGGAGCTTCCGCTGGACGCTGCGGGCCTCGGACATCGACGCCGCCTGCCACCGCGCCAGGGCCCGCCTGCGGCGGTCCAGGAGGTCGATCTCGGCGTCGATCTCGGCGAGCTCCCGGAGGGCGGGCCCGAGGCTGCGCAGCTCGCCCGCGGCGGCGTCGAGTCGCTCCCAGGCGCCGCGGTTGAGGGCGTCGACGGCGAGGAGGCTGCCCCGGGCCGCCACCCGGGGGGGCGCGAGGTCGTGGACCGCCTCCCGCGGCGGGCGAACCGCGACCGGGGCGGCGTAGTCCCACCTCACGGCGGCGTGCAGGTCGCCCGTGTCGTCGTCGCGCAGCTCCAGGGAGGTCAGCCGCACCACGCGCTGCTGACCGTAGAAGGCGTCGAGCAGCGGCGGGACGTCCTGCCGGGAGCCGCGCACGGTGAGGGTGCCCGCGACAGTCCCGAGGATCTCGCCGCGCCGCACGGTGCCCAGCCGCAGGTCGACCATCTCGAGGCCCGCGGCGTCGACCATGAACTCGATCGTCCCCCGCACGGGGCCGTCGTCGTCGGGCCCCAGGAGGAGGTCGGCGAGCTCCCCGGCCTCCTCGCGGCGGGCGTCGAGGGTCGCGCGCGCCTCCCCGGCTCGGCCGAGGCGTCGGCGGGCCTCTTCGGTGCGCTCCGCGGCCACGACCTCGGCGGCCTCGAGGAGGCGCCCCTGCCGCAGCGTCGACATGCCCAGGGCGAGGACGGCGGCGAGCACGAGGAGCGCGGCGACCCCCCCGACGAGGGCGTTGCGCACCCAGGTCGGGAGGGGCGGCGCGGTGGCCTCGGGGGCGTCGTCGTCGGGCTCGATCACGCGGCGGGTTCTACCAGAGGGCGGGGGGGGCGACGGGGCCGAGGGACGCCGGTCGTCTCTGCTACAACCCTGCCCCGTGAGCACGTCTTCCCCGCTGGTCGATCGCCTCCTGACGGGCGACGTCCGGGCCCTCTCCCGGCTCATCACGCGGGTCGAGGATCGCGACGCGAACGTGCTCGAGCTGATGGAGCGCCTCTGGTCGAGCCGCGCCTCGGCCCGCATCGTCGGCGTGACGGGCCCCCCGGGGGCGGGCAAGTCCACGTTCGTCGACCGCGCGATCCGCCGCTGGCGAGCCGCGGGCGACCGGGTGGCCGTGCTCGCGGTGGACCCGTCGTCCCCGTTCACCGGCGGCGCCATCCTCGGCGACCGCGTGCGCATGCAGTCCCACGCCGCGGACCCCGGCGTGTTCATCCGCTCGCTCGGGACGCGAGGCCACCACGGCGGCCTCACGCGCACGACCCTCGAGGCGGCCGTCCTGTGCGCCGCGGCGGGCTTCCCGCGGGTGCTCGTGGAGACGGTGGGCGTGGGTCAGACCGAGCTCGAGATCGTGGGCCTCGCCGACCTGGTGCTGGTCCTCCTCGTGCCCGAAGCCGGGGACGTCGTCCAGACCCTGAAGGCGGGGCTGCTCGAGGGGGCCGACGTGTTCGCCGTGAACAAGGCGGACCGGCCGGGCGCGGACATCCTCGTGCGCGACCTGCGGTTCCTGGGGGAGGAGCGGGCGGCGTCCGGCGAGCCCCACGTGCCCGTGTTCGAGGTCTCCGCGCGCACGGGGGCCGGCCTCGACGACCTGTTCGCCGCCATCGAGGACCGGACGGCCCCCGACCGACCGACGACGCGTCGTCGGCTCCCGCCGCGAGCGCTCGTCGCGCGCATCGTCTCCCAGGAGCGGGCCGAGGCCGCGCACCGGCGGGCGGAGCAGGCCCTCGCGGAGGGGGGGGCTCACGCCGCCCTCGGGGCCTCCCTCGACGCCGGGACCACCAACCCCTACGCGGCCGTGCGGACGCTCCTCGATGCCGACGTCTGACCGCGTCGTCCTCCTCGGCCTGCTCCTGCTCGGGGGCTGCCCCGCCTCCCGGACCGCCGAGACCACCACCTCCGGCGACGACGCCGAGGAGCAGTCCTCGGGGGCCGCGCCCGAGGTTCGTCCCTTCGGCGACGAGCGGAGCTGGACCGACGAAGAGGCGGGGCTCCGCGTGACCCTCCCCGAGGGATGGCTCAGCCGCCCCGGCCGGGGGAGCGCCCTGCTGGAAGCCCGCCGGGACGACGGCATCGACTTCGTGCTGCGTCGCTGGGACGGGGCGCCGGAGTCGCTCGAGGGCATCGCCGCGGACCGCGTCGGGTGGCTCTCCGAGGGCCCCTACGGCCACGTCGCCGACATCGCCGACGCCCCGCCCTGGGTGCACTCCCGGCCCGCGGGCCCGGACGACCGCGAGGTCGAGCTCGGCTGGCACTTCGTGGTGTCGGGGCACGGCTTCTCGCTGGTGGCGACCGTCCCCCGGGTCGACTTCGAGCGGTCGGTGGCCCACGTCCGCGACGTCCTCGACGCCCTGGAGGCGGCCCGATGAGGGCCCTGCTCGTCGCCGCCCTCGTCGCGACGGCGGGGTGCGCGAACCTCGAGCAGGCCCGCCGGGACGCCCTCGCCGTCGACGCCCTGTGGACGTGCGACTGCGCCGTCGCGGGCGTGGCCGTGGGCCGGAGCGCGCCCGACGGGCCCGAGGAGCTCTGGGTCGCCACCGGCCGCGAGGTGGTCCGCGTGGCCCCGGACGGCGCCGCCGAGACGATCTGGAGCGCGGCTCCGTTCAGCCGGATCCTCCGGTTCGAGACCCTCGATCTGGACGCGGACGGCGTGCACGAGTGGGTCGTCGTGCTGGACGCCGGGAGCGTGCGGGGCGAGATCGTGGAGGCCGTGGACGGCGTCCGGATCCGCCGGGGCAAGCCCTGGGCCGGGTGGCTGCGGGCGTGGCGCGGACCCGACGGCCCGATGGTGCTCGGGCAGCGCGCGGGGGGCGACCGGCCCTACTGGGGGACCGTGTCCCGCCTCGCCATCGACGAGTCCGGCCGCTGGCAGCCCGTGGAGGGCGGACCGGAGTACCCCCCGCGGGTGGGGATCTTCGACCCGTTCACCCTGCCCCACGCGCCCGCCCGCATGTTCGGTCTGCGGCAGGACGGTCGAGTCGTGGAGTACGGACCGACGAAGGGGCTCGCGTCCCCCGAACAGTGGGTGTCCGACGGCCGCCCGATCGGCCGCCCGATGGAGGTGCAGCGGACCTACCGCTCGGTGCTCGGCGAGGAGGAGGAGACGGTCGTTCGGCTGCCTCCGCCCGTGGTGGAGCTCGCGGGCGGGGGAGCGCTCGTCGTCGCCGGGACCCCCGCGGCCGTCGCCGTCTTCGAGGACTTCGTGGTGCACCGGGGCGGGGAGGTGCGCGAGGTCGTCGCGGCCGAGGAGCGCGGCCTGCAGTGGCGGATTCGGACCCCGTTGGTGGGGCGGGCGATCACGGCGGCCACGCCCTGGACGCCGTCGGGGCGCACCGTGTGGGCGGCCGCGGTGTGGACGCGCGCGCCCCAGGAGTTCGGTCGGCCCGAGTCGCGGGTCCTCCTCTTCGACCCCGGCTCCGGCGATCCGCTGGGGCCCGCCGCTCTCGCGGGTCCCGGTCCGCGGTGGCCCGCCCCCGTGGAACCGCGCCCCCCCCGTCGTGCCCGCGGCCCGACGGAGGTACCCTGAGGTCGTGAAGAACCACGCCGCCCTGCCCATCGTCGCGCTGGTCGCGATCATCATCGTCGTCGCCGCGCTGGTGAGCGGGGGAGGGGAGCCGAGTCACCTCGTGATCGTCCGCTTCGATCCCCGCGTCGCCCGCGCGGAGCCTGCGGGCACGGCCACGCCCCGGGTGGACGACCTCGCGTCGTCCGGCGCCCGGCTCACCTGGACGGCCCGCAGCGACGCGCTCCAGGCGGAGCTCGAGGGCCTCGCCGCTCGCCTCGGCGAGGACGAGTGGACGGTGCAGGTGGCCAACGTCCTGGACGTCGCGCTCGCCAACGCCGCCGCCGCCAAGGAGCGCGGCGATCCCGGCCCGTACTTCATCTACCTCAACCTCGCCGCGGGCAGCCGCGCCGACCTGGGCGCCGCCGTCGGGCGCGTCATCGACGGCCTCGCGGCGGTCCTGCCCCCCGCGGAGACGGTGTTCGTGATCGTGGATCCGCGCGGCGGCGCGATCGTCGCCCACGGCCCCGGAGTCCAGGGCGGCACGTCGGACCCGAAGGGGGACTCGGCGAGCGTCCTCGCGTCGATCGAAGGCTGGGCCGGGCTCTAAGCGGGACCTGAGCCGGCTAGGTCTCGCGGGCCGAGCGGCGGCGCCGACCGGCGAATACGATCAGCGGCAGGACCCACAGCGCCTGGCTGGGGTGCGCCCGGACCACGACGCGACGACGCACGACCGTGGCGCCGGTCTCGTCGATCGTGACCCGCCACTTGCCTCGCAACGTCCGGACCGCGGTGAACCCGCACGCCGTGCAGCCGACCTCGTCGGGCTGCTGGGACGCCTCGCCGCTGCAGCCCGACTCCTGCAGGCAGCCCTCGACGTCGCTGCAGCCGGAGTCCTCGCACCCTCCGCAGGCACCGCCCTCGCCCGCGCAGTCGGTGCAGCCGCCGCCGTCCCCGCAGCTGTCGCAGCCGCCGGAGTTCACGCCCCCGGTGGTGCGCCCGAGCAGCGCGTAGCCGGCGAGCCAGTCGAGCAGGTCGCCCTGGGCCATGAAGTCCAGCGAGACGACGCCGAGGCCGAGCTCGACGGGGGCGGAGTCGTCGTCGTCCCCGAGGCCCGAGTCGTCGTCGTCCCCGGGAGCGGAGTCGTCGTCGTCGCCCGAGCCGCCGAACGTGGGCATGGCGAAGGTGATGCCTTCGAGCAGCGAGCCCGCGAAGTTGTCGATCGCGAACGACAGGAAGTTGGGGAAGTTGTTCTCGAGGCGGTCGTTCAGGTCGGGCGCGATCTCGTTGTAGGTGACCCGCGGGTTCATGTTGTCGAGATCGAGGTCCACGGCCAGCGCCAGCGATCCGAGGGAGTCGATCTCCACGTCGAGGCCGGCGCCGACGTCGATCGTGACCATCGCCAGGCGCGCGAACCGGTCCTGCATCCAGGCGTAGAACTCGAGCCCGAGCTCGGGCGCGTCGATGTTGATGTCGTTGGGGCCGTCGAAGGAGATGGAGGGGGGCGCCGCGGGCAGCGTGCGGATGAGCATCGGCGCCTCGCCCAGGGGGAAGAGCGCGGCGAGGCGGGCCTGGATCGCGAGGTCCTCCTTGGTATTGCCGGCCGCGCCGAGGAGCAGGGGCAGCAGCTCCGTGGTGAGCCCGAGCGTCGGGATCTCGTCCACGAGGAAGCACATGGCTCCGCTGCGCCACACCTCGTACAGCGCCTGGTTGCCGAAGTCGCCCGAGAGCAGCAGGGCGGCGTGGTACTCGTCGACGCTGCCGGGGATCGTGGCCTCCATCCCGGGGAGGGCGGAACCCGACGCGTCGGGCCCCGGGAACGCATCGAGGAAGGGCTCGACGCAGCGTCCGTCTTCGGCCAGCAGCTCGCCCTGCATCACCAGGCGCACGCCCTCGTCTTCGTGGTGGACGGCGCTGGGCTCGACCGCGTACTCGAGCGTGGAGTCGAGCAGGTCCACGGAGTCCGCGAGCCACAGGGCCGTGGACTCCTCCGCGACGGTGGTCTCGAGATCGGCGATCGCGTCCGTGATCTGGGACTCGATGTCGCCGATGAGGGCGCCGATGACGAGGTCGAAGATGTTGAAGGAGAGGTAGTCCGAGAGGAACTCGTTGATCTCGCCGATCGGGCACCCGGTGAGGTGGATCTCGTTGGCGAGGGCGTCCTGGATGTTGTGGCTCAGCTCCCCGGCGTCGAGGATCAGCGCGTCCTCGCCCGCGTCGTTGAGGCCGACGGTGAGCGTCAGGGGGATGCCGAGGTTGATCAGGGCGGGGTCGGTGTACAGGTCGCAGGCGTAGTCGAACCCGTCGCAGAGGAACTCTCCGCTGATGATGTCGACGTCCGCCTGGTGGGCTTCGTCGTTGACCCAGACCCAGACGTTCACCCGTAGGGTGAGGTTCTCGGTGGTCGCGTCCGCCTCGATGCTCTCGAAGAGCGTGTGGACGACGAGGTTGTGCATGTACACGGTCGAGGTGCAGACCGGCGCCGAGTCGATGATGGTCTGGCCCGGGATCGACCCGATCACGAGGTCCGGCGGCAGGAACGTGACCACTTCGTCGATCACGAACTCGAGGCCCGCTTCGGTGATGTCCGCGGAGATCGCCTCGACGATCGGATCGGCGGACGCGGGGGGGACCGCGATGGTCAGGGCGACGGCGCCTGCGAGGGCTGCGATTCGGGCGGACGTGTCGAGCATGGGCGGCTCCGCGGAAGGCCCGGGGAGGGCCGGACGGTCGCGAACTCTACCAGCCCGGACCCGGCCGGAGTCGGGCACCGAGGGGTGGGTGGTCGGGACTGTTACGCTCGCCGCCGCTTCGTACCTCGGAGGTCCGCATGATCGCCCGCCTCGGCGTCGTCCTGAACGCCATCGCTCGCCGCTGGGTGCCCGACCCGTTCGTCCTCGCCGTGGCACTGACGTTCCTGGCCGGCGCGCTCGCGCTGCCGCGGCTGGACTGGGAGCCGATGGCGGTCGTGGACGTGTGGATCGACGGCAGCGGCAAGGGCAAGGGGCTGTGGAACCTCCTCGCCTTCGGCATGCAGATGTGCCTGATCCTCGTGACGGGCCACGCCCTCGCGCAGACGAAGGCCGTGCGCCGCGTCATCGAGCGCCTCGCTCGCCTCCCCGCGGATACCGCCGCGGCCGTCATGCTCGTATCCGTCGTGGCGATGACGCTCGCCTACGTCAACTGGGGGCTGGGGCTGATCGGGGGCGCGCTGCTCGCCCGCGAGGTCGGCCGGATCGCCCGCCGCGACGGGCGTCCCCTGCACTACCCGCTCGTGTGCGCGGCGGGCTACTGCGGCCTCCTCGTCTGGCACGGGGGCTTCTCCGGCAGCGCGCCGCTCATGTCCACCACCGAGGCGGGCATGACCAAGATCCTGGGGGAAGAGCTGGCGGCCCAGGTCGGCGTCCTCCCGATCGGGGCCACGGTCGGCTCCACGCTCAACCTCGTCGTGACCATCGCCTGCCTGGTGGTCGTCCCGATGGTGCTCGCCGCCCTGGTGCCCAAGGACGAAGCGTCGTTCGTGGAGGCGCCGGCCGAGATCGACGACCCCGACGAACCCGACGAGGAGCCTCGTCCGGGCTTCGCGGGCACGCTCGACCGTTCGCCGCTCGTCGTCGCCGTGCCCGTCCTGCTCGGGACGGCCTGGCTCGTCCGGTTCTTCCTGGACGGGGGGCTGGCTCGCCTCGATCCCAACGTCGTGAACCTCGCGATGCTCACCGCGGGGCTGGTCCTGCACGGCTCCGCCAAGGCGTACGTGAAGGCCGTCGACCGAGCCGTCCGCGGCTGCTCCGGGATCATCCTGCAGTTCCCCCTCTACGCCGGGATCATGGGGATCATGGCGGGCTCGGGCCTCATCGAAGCCGCCGCCGACATGCTGGTGGGTCTGGGGCCCGGCGCGCTGTCGGTCGCCACCTTCTACCTGGGAGGCCTCGTGAACCTGTTCGTGCCCAGCGGCGGGGGACAGTGGGCCGTGCAGGGGCCGGTCGTGATGGAGGCGGCCCTGCAGGCCGGGGCCGAGCCCGCGCGGGTGCTGATGGCGCTGTCCTACGGAGATCAGTGGACCAACATGGTCCAGCCCTTCTGGGCCCTGCCCCTGCTGGGGATCTGCCGGGTGTCGGCGGGGGCGCTCATCGGGTACACGGCCGTCGTGCTCCTGGTCGCGCAGGCGCTGTTCGTGCTGCCGCTCCTGATCGTCTGATGATCCCCACCCCCGCAGCACGAAGCCGGGCTTGCGTCGGGGCCCTCCCGCTTGTTAATGACCTCCGGTCGCGCGCGTCCGCGCATGTGCCACGATCCGGCATCAGGAGCCCCTGACCCATGAAGGTCTGTCCCATCTGCCAGTCCACCTACGAAGGCGCGGTGGACTTCTGCTTCAAGGACGGCGCTCCCCTCGACGAGGCGGACGCCGCCGCCGGGATCGAGGAAGCCGCGGAGACCACGTTCGATGGTCTGCAGGACGAGCTCGAGCCGCCGGACGCCATCAGCCTCAGCAACCTGCCCGCGATCGACGACTCGGACCTCCCGAAGGCCGCCGACCTGGGCCCGAGCGACGCCCCGGCTCCCGGCGATCCCCCGGAGATGGCCCCCGAGCCGGGCGTGGCCGATCCCTTCGGCGGCGATCTGTACGACGCGCCCGACGCCGAGGCGTCGCACCACGATCTGCCCGCCGCGTCGGGCCTCGACCTCCCCGACGACGACGACCCGGACGACGAGGTCACGGTCCAGGGCCGGGCCCCGGCCGCCGAAGCCGCCAAGGCCGCGGCGAAGAAGGCCGCCGCGGACGAGAGCAAGGCCGCGGAGGCCGCCGCGGAGCCGCTGTCCGAGGGCCCCACGGAGAAGGCGGCGGCGCCGAAGAAGGCGGTCGAGCAGAAGAAGAAGAAGCCGGTCTCCGAGCCGGTCCTGTCGGCCGCCAGGAAGCCCACCCCGAAGCGCGCTCCCACCGCCCCGGCGCGCACCGGGCGGATCGCGGAGGAGGCGGACTCGGGCCACGGGAAGATGGCGATCCTCATCGGGATCGCCTGCCTGCTCCTGGTCGGCTTCATCGGGTGGATGCTGATCAACCCGGGCGGCGACGCCACGGAAGAGCCCACCACGGCCGCTCCTCCGCCCGCCGCGACCACGACCACCGCCCCCGCGCCCACATCGACCGCGGTCGCGCCGCCCGTGGAGGCGACCCCCGAGGACGCCGAGGCGTCGCCCGGGGAGGGAGACGGAGTGGCCGAGGGCGAGACCCCCACCGACTCCGAGGCCCTCGCCGACGCCGGCTCCGAGGCCGCGACGCCGGCGCCCGTCGAAGCCACGCCCGCTCCCGCGCCCGTGGAGGCGACGCCCCGTCCCCGGCCCGACCCGACCCCCCGGGTCTCCGAGCCGCCCTTCGTCGTCCAGCCCACGCCCCGGCCCGAGCCCACGCCGCGGCCGACGCCGACCCCCGCGCCCACGCCGCAGCCCACGCCCTCGCCGACCCCCGCGCCCACGCCCGCCCCCGTCCTGGGCGGCGGCACGGCGGCGAATCCCTGGGGCGCGCCGGTGGCGAGCAACGGCACGATCGCCGTCTCGACGACCCCCACGGGAGCGCGCGTCAGCGTGGACGGCAAGTCCTACGGCGCGGCCCCGGTTCGTGTGGAGCTGCCCCTCGGCGACCACACGGTCCGGGTCGAGGCGGACGGGCACCAGCCCGCGAGCCGCTCCGTGAAGCTCCAGACGACGAAGGTCGTGACCGTGGACGTCGTGCTGGAGGCGAACGCCCCGGTCGCCGCCGTCGTGGGCACCCTCAACGTGGTGACCACGCCCACGAGCGCGATGCTCTACCTGGACGGCGTGGCCAAGGGGCGCACGCCGATCAGCGTGTCCGTGAGCCCCGGCGTGCACGAGTTCAAGTTCCAGGCCGAGGGCAAGCCCCCCCAGAGCATCTCGCACAACGTGCAGATCCAGGCGGGCGAGACGAAGACGAAGGTCTTCCAGCTCCAGTAGCCCGCCGCGTCGGCGCTCAGAACCTGCCGATCACCAAGACCGCCGCTCCGCGTCGCCCGTCGGGACCGGCGAGGGGCGCCAGCGTGAGCCCCGGGGGCGGGGGCAGCCGGGCGGCGGCGGGCGTGCCCTGCTCTGCGCGACGACGGACGGAGAGGCCGATGAGCCCGGCGAGCTCGTTCCACCCCACCACGAGGCCGTAGGCCGATCCGAGGGCCGGGCCGACGAACGTCTCGGGCGTGCGCGCCTTGGTCCCGACCAGGTAGATCGCGGCCCACGCCGACCCGATCCCGCCCACCAGCGCCGCGAGGAACGCCGGGAGGTCCTCGTTCACGGCGCCGTTGAGGCCCGGCACGGGGACGAACCCCAGCGCGATCGTGCGGGCGAGCTCGTCGGGCTCGGCGGCCGAGGCGGGGGGCGTCCGGCTCGTCGGCTCCGCGACGGCCTCGGGCTCGGCCGCTTCGGGCTCGGGCTCCGGCTCCGCGACGGCCTCGGGCTCGGCCGCTTCGGGCTCGGGCTCCGGCTCCGCGACGGCCTCGGGCTCCGGCTCCGCGACGGCCTCGGGCTCCGGCTCCGCGACGGCCACGGCGGGTTCGGGCTCCGGCTCGGGCTCCGGCTCGGGCTCCGGCGGGGCGAAGGCGTCCGCCGCGACGGCCGCGACGTCGATCTCGGGCGCATAGGCGAGCGCCGTGAAGGCGGCGCCGAGGGCTGCTCCGGCGTGGTCCGACGCCTCCGCCCCGCCCGCGGCGGTGCCCGTCCCGATCGGGGCGCTGGACGAAGCGACGTAGCCGACGAGGGTGATCGTCGCGACCCCGTCGGCGAGCGCGAGGCTCGGCACGATCAGCCGCTGGCGGCCCGCCTTCGCGGCGAGGGGAGCGAGGCACTCGACCTTCCCCGCGCAGCCCAGCAGCTCGAAGCCGCTCCCCCCCAGGCTCTCTTCCCAGGCCGCCGGTCCCACGGCCGTCGAGTGCGGGACCAGCCCCACGGCGTCGGCGAGCCAGCCGTCGATCCGCGCGGCGACGCTCCGGGCGTCCAGGTCCCCCGCCTGCACCGGCGCGACGGCGATCGAGAGCGGCGGCTGGGACGAGATCGAGGCCTCGTCGGAGACCCCGATGTCCGCGAGCAGCGCGTACGGCACGGTCGCGATGCCCTGGGGGACGCGCAGGGTCATCCCCTCGGCCCCGCTCTCGAGCACGACGCCCAGGAGCGTCCGCCCGTCGGACAACGTGAAAGCGCGGTATTCGGCCTCCTGCGCCTGCGCCGGCCCGGCGGCGGCGAGGCAGAGCAACGACGTCGAGAGCAGCAGCCGCAGGGTTCGCATCCGTTCCTGTCCTCCGCGCACGACCCCATTCTACGGCGACGCGCCTACAATCCGCCCGCCATGACGCAATCCTCGCCCACCCTTCGGCTCGACACCCGCCACGCCGAGCGTTCGTCGCTCCCCGCCCAGGTCCCGGCCCTGGAGCGGGCGCTGGACGCGCTGCTGGCCCGCCAGGCGGCGGGCACGGCCGGGTTCTTGACGCTCGACGCCGACGCCTGGGAGCTGGGAGCGGCCGCCGAGGCGGGCCGACGCCTGCGGGGCCGCGCCGACGTCCTGCTCGTCCTCGGGATCGGGGGATCGGCGTTGGGAGCCCGCGCCCTGGAGTCGGCCCTCGCGGGCGCCGGGGTGGGTCGACCCCGCCTCGCCGTCCTGGACACGATCGATCCGGCGTTCGTCCGCGCGACCCTCGACGGCGTGGACCCGAGCCGGGCGGCCGTGGCCGTGATCAGCAAGTCCGGAGGCACGATCGAGACGGCGGCGCTGTTCCGCCTGGTGCTCCCGTGGCTCCGCGCGGCCCCGGACTGGCGCGACCGCCTCGTCTTCGTCACCGATCCCCGGCGCGGGCTGCTCCGCCCGCTGGCCGACGCGTGGGGGCTCACGGCGCTGTCGGTGCCGCCCGACGTGGGGGGGCGGTTCAGCGTCCTGACGGCCGTGGGGATCCTGCCCGCGGCGTTCCTCGGGCTGGACGTCGACGGCCTGCTCGCCGGCGCGCGCCGGATGGCGGCCGCGTGCGCCACCCGGACCCTCGCCGGCAACCCCGCCTGGCGCTTCGCGGCGGTGCACGACCACTGGTGGCCCGACGCCGACGTCACCGTCTTCTACCCCTACTGCGAGCGGCTCCGCGGGTTCGGCGAGTGGTTCCAGCAGCTGTGGGCCGAGTCCCTGGGCAAGCCCCGCGACGGCGCCGAGCCCTACGGCTGGACCCCGGCCGCCCACCGCGGGCCCACGGACCAGCATTCCCAGCTGCAGATGTGGCAGGAGGGTCCTCCGGGTCGGATCGTCACCTTCGTGGGCGTGGACGATCCGGGCACCGACCTGGGCCCGCTGCCCCTGCCGGAGCCCGAAGACGCGGTGGTGCCCGCGCTCGCCGACGTCACCTTCCGGCGGCTCCTGGACGCCGAGCGGCTCGGCACGGCGGCGGCCCTGATCACGGCGGGTCGCCCCGCGATCGACCTGCGGCTCCCCCGCGTGGACGCCCCGTCCGTGGGCGAGCTCGTCGTATTTCTGGAGGCGGCGACGGCGTTCGCCGGGCTGCTCCGGGGCGTGGACCCGTTCGACCAGCCCGGCGTCGAGCTCGGCAAGCGCATCACGCGCGCTCTGCTGGAGGAGGGCCTGCCCGAGCGCTCGGAGGCCGTCGGCTTCGACTGGGCCCTGGAGGTCCTCGCGCGCCGCGCCCCCGGGGACGCCGAGTGAGCGGCGAGCCCACAATCGAGGTCCTCTCCGAGTCGCTGATCAACAAGATCGCCGCGGGCGAGGTGCTCGAGCGGCCCGCCTCGGCGGTCAAGGAGCTGGTCGAGAACAGCATCGACGCGCACGCCTCTCGGATCCGCGTGGAGCTCGAGGCCGGGGGACGCTCGCTCGTGCGCGTGGTCGACGACGGGGTGGGCATGAGCCGGTCGGACGCCGTGCTCGCCCTGCGCCGCCACGCGACCTCGAAGATCCGGACCGACGACGACCTCTTCGCCATCCGTACGCTCGGCTTCCGGGGCGAGGCCCTCCCGTCGATCGCCGAGGTGAGCCGGTTCGAGATGGAGACCGGTCGCCGAGGGGAAGCCGCGGGGACGCGGGTGCTCGTGGACGGGGGCGAGGTCAAGCGCATCGAGGACGCCCCCAACCCCGGAGGCACCGACATTCGGGTGCGCCGCCTGTTCTTCAACACGCCCGTCCGGCTCAAGTTCCTCAAGACGCCGCGGACCGAGATGACCCACGTGACGCAGGCGGTGACGCGGCTCGCCATGGCGCACCCGCACGTCGGGTTCCAGCTCGTGTCGGACGGTCGCACGATCGTGGACGCGCCGCCGTCCGACGACCTCGCGGGCCGGGTCGCCACGCTCCTCGGCCGGGCCGTGGCGGACTCTCTCCATCCGTTCGTCGCGGAGGCCGGGGACCTGCGCGCGGAGGGCCTGGTCTCCGACTACACCCTGCACCGCTCGAGCAACGCGGGCGTCCACCTCTTCGTCAACGGTCGCTACGTGCGAGACCGGACGCTGATCGCGGCGGTCCTGAGCTCGTTCAAGCCGTACCTGCCGCGCGGCCGCTACCCCGTCGTCGTCCTGTTCGTGGACGTGCCTGCGGACCGCGTGGACGTGAACGTGCACCCGGCGAAGACCGAGGTCCGGTTCCGGGACTCGCGGCGGCTCTATCGATTCTTGAGCAGCCGCCTCCTCGACCGCCTCGAGGAGCTCGGGCGGGGCCCCCGGATGGGCGACGTCGACGTGATCATCGGCGCCGCCGGGCGCGGCTCTCCCGCTCCGATCCAGGCGGCCATGCCCCTGCCGGAGACGAGCGCCCCCACCTTCTGGGGCGCGCAGAGGGCCCGCCTCATGGGCCGCGCGCCGCCCCGCCCCACCACGACCCCCGCGTCCGCGGGTCCGGGTCGCCCGGTGACCCGACCGTCGTCGCCCGTGCCCGGCTCCGGCCGCGCGTCGTCGCGACCCTCGGCGCCGGTCCCGCGCCCCGCGGCGGCCCCGACTCCCCGGGCCGACGGGAGCGATCACCCCACCTTCTCGACCCTCCAGGTCCTCGGGGAGTTCGACGGGCTGCTGCTCTGCGACGACGGCCGCGACCTGATCGTGATCGACCCCGCCGCGGCCCAGGAGCGCGTCCTCTACGAGTCGCTCTGCGGCCGGCTGCCGGAGGCCCCGCCGCGGTCCCAGCAGATGCTCGTCCCCGCCCTCATCGAGCTCGCCCGGGAGCAGGTCGACGTGCTCGTGGCGTTCGAGCCGCTGCTCGCCGACGTGGGGGTGGAGGTCTCGTCGTTCGGCGAGGGGACGCTGTCGGTCCACGCGCTGCCCGCGGGCGTGGACCCGCGGAGGGCCCACGGCGTCGTCTCCGAGCTCGCCGCGACGCTCCGGGGTCGACCGCTCAAGCGCTCGGGCGAGGAGCTGCGGTCGGATCTCGCCTCCGTGCTCGCCGGGCACTGCACCGAGGGGGGGGCGCGGCTGTTCCCGGAGGAGCTGGCGGAGCTGTTCGGAAGGCTCGATCGCGTGGACTTCGCGCACGTTCGGCCGGGGGGGAGGCCGATCGCGGCGCGGTGGACCCGGCGGGAGATCGACGACCGCCTCGGGCGGACCCGGTGACGGAGGACGCGCGCCCGGCGGTCGTCTGCATCGCCGGGACGACCGCGTCCGGGAAGTCCGGTCTGGCGATGCACGTCGCCCGCGCGCTGGGCGCCGAGATCCTCTCCGTCGACTCGATGCAGGTGTATCGAGGCTTCGACGTGGGGACCGCGAAGGCGACCCCCGAGGAGCGGGCCGAGGTCCGACACCACGGCCTCGACTTCGTGGACCCCCGCGAGTACTGCTCGGCGGGCCGCTACCTCGACCACGCCCGCGCGGCCGTCGCCGACGCCGCCGCGCGCGGCGCGCCGCTCCTCGCGGTCGGGGGCACCGGGCTCTACCTGCGGGCCATGCTGCACGGCCTCGCGCCCGAGGCTCCGGCCGACCCGGCCCTGCGCGCGGAGCTGCGGGCCGCGGAGGGCGCGTCGCCGGGGTGGATGCACGCCCGCCTCGCGGAGGTCGACCCGGCCGCCGCCGAGCGCCTGCACCCCCACGACCTCGTGCGCGTGGAGCGGGCCCTCGAGGTGCACCGACTCACGGGGCGCCGCCTGTCGGACCTGCAGGCGTCCCACGGGTTTCGGCCGTCGCCGTTCCGATTCCGGCTGTACGCGCTGCGGAGGGATCGGGAGGAGCTGCGGGCCCGGGTGCGCGAGCGCCTGGCGGGGATGTTCGCCGACGGGTGGATCGACGAGGTCCGCCGCCTGCTCGCCGAGGGCGTGCCCGAGGACGCTCCGGCCATGCGCGCGCTCGGCTATCGGGACATCGCGGAACACCTCCGCGGCGACCTCTCCCGGGAGGCCCTGGAGGCGAGGATCGAGACGGCCACCATGCGGTTTGCCAAGCGTCAGACCACGTGGTTCAATCGCGAGCCCTCGGTCCGATGGGTCGACCCGTCCGGCGATTTCGCCGACCGCTTCGTCGCCGAGATCGAACCGTTCCTGAGGCCCCCGGGCCGCTGACAGGGGAGACCGCACCGTGGCGCGATTCGTCCTCGACTTCGAGCGTCCGATCCTCGACCTGGAGGAGACGATCGAGGGTCTGCGCGGCCTGGCCCAGCAGGGCACGATCGACGTGTCCGACCAGATCGCGGACCTGGAGGCGAAGGCCGCGCAGCTCCGCAGCCAGGTGTTCGCGGACCTCGGGCCGTACCAGCGGGCCCAGATCTCCCGCCACCCCGACCGCCCCTACACGCTCGACTACCTCGACGCCGAGTTCGAGGAGTTCCAGGAGCTGCACGGGGACCGCAACTTCATGGACGACCCCGCCATCGTGGGCGGGTTCGCCCGCTTCCGGGGCCGCCGGGTGATGGTCGTCGGCCACCAGAAGGGTCGCGGGACCAAGGACAACATCCACCGCAACTTCGGCATGCCCCGCCCCGAGGGCTACCGCAAGGCGCTGCGGCTCATGAGCCTCGCGGAGCGGTTCAACCGGCCGATCCTGTGCTTCATCGACACCCCGGGCGCGTACCCCGGCATCGGCGCCGAGGAGCGGGGGCAGGCCGAGGCCATCGCCAAGAACATCCTCGTGATGTCGCGCCTGAAGGTCCCCATCCTCGCGATCGTCATCGGCGAGGGCGGCTCGGGCGGAGCCCTCGCCATCGGCGTCGCGAACCGGGTCCTCATGCTCGAGAACGCGATCTACTCGGTGATCTCGCCCGAGGGGTGCGCGTCGATCCTTTGGCGCGACGCCGCCGAGGCCCCGCGCGCCGCCGAAGCGCTGCGCATCACCGCGGACGACTGCCTGCGGCTGGGCGCGGCGGACGCGATCGTGGCCGAGCCGCTCGGGGGCGCGCACCGGGACCCGACCACGACCATGGCCACCGTCGCCGACGCGATCGCCGAGCGCCTCGCGGAGCTCGACGGCCTGTCGCCCACGGAGCTCCGAGACGACCGCTACGAGCGGTTCCGTGGCCTCGGCGTGCTCGCCGACGTGAGCTGACGTCGCCGTGAACTCCGCCGCGGAGCGCCGCATCGTGATCGCGATCGACGGTCCGGCGGGCGCAGGGAAGTCCACCATCGCGAAGCAGGTCTCGCGGGAGCTCGACTACACGTACGTCGACACCGGGGCGATGTACCGCGCCGTGGGGGTCCTCGCGCGCGAAGGCGGCATCCCCCTGGACGACGAGGTCGCCCTCGGCGAGCTCGCGAGCGGCCTGCGCTTCGGGTTCCCGTGGCGGGGCGAGGAGCTCGGCACCGAGGTCGACGGGCGGGACCTGACCGCCGCGGTTCGGGCCCCGAACGCGGGCATGGACGCCTCGACGGTGAGCAAGGTCGGGTCGGTGCGGACCGCCCTCGTGGAGGTCCAGCGCTCCATGGCGCGCGCGGGCGGCGTCGTGATGGAGGGCCGCGACATCGGGACCGTCGTCGCCCCCGACGCCGACCTGAAGGTGTTCCTCACGGCGTCCGCGCGGGTCCGGGGCGGGCGCCGCTTCAAGCAGATGATCGAGCGCGGGCAGGACGCGGACCTCGAGGCGGTGATCGCCGAGATCCAGGCTCGAGACCTTCAGGACACGACCCGCGCCATCGCCCCCCTCCGGCCCGCCGAAGACGCGGTCGTCCTCGACTCGAGTCAGCTCGGTGTCGAGCGTGTGCGGACCACGATCCTCCGCCTCGTGGCGGCGAGGCTCGGCCTCCCCGTCGACTGAGCGCGCCGCCGGCCCGTCCCGACGGGGTCGAAAAAAGACGCAAGTTCTCGATTCAACCCGGTTTTCCCTTTTGACATCCCGGGGGGCCCTCTATATAACCCGCGGGCCTCGGCCCAAAGGGCTCTGCGATAGGCGCAGTCGCTCGAACACGGCCCCTCAGCCCCCGGCTCGCCGGGTACTCGTAACGAAGAAGTCCAACTCCTACATGTCGACCGAAACCTCTCAGTCCATCCTCTCCGGCTCCGCCGCGTCCGCTTCGGCGATGGACGCCGCCGAGTTCAACGCGCTCTTCGAAGCCATCATCAGCGACACCCCCATCAAGGAGGGGTCCGTGGTGACGGGTCGCGTCATCCGCATGGCGGGCGACCACGTGGTCGTCGACATCGCGTACAAGTCGGAGGGCACGATCCCCCTGCGCGAGTTCCGCGACAAGGAGGGTGTGACCACGATCGCCGTCGGCGACGACGTCGAGGTCTACCTCGAGAGCCTCGAGGGCGACGACGGCATGCTGGTCCTCTCCAAGGAGAAGGCCGACCTGATGAAGGCGTGGGACGCCATCCAGGAGGCCGTGGACAAGGACGAGGTCGTCGAGGGCACGATCATCGCTCGCGTGAAGGGCGGCCTGAGCGTCGACATCGGCGTCAAGGCGTTCCTGCCCGGCTCCCAGGTCGACCTGCGCCCCGTGAAGAACCTCGAGCGCCTCATCGGCGCCGTCGCGTCCTTCAAGATCATCAAGTTCAACAAGCGTCGCGGGAACATCGTCCTGAGCCGCCGCGTCCTCCTCGAGGAGGAGCGGGCCGAGCGTCGGGGCGAGACCCTCAAGAAGATCAAGGTCGGCGCCATCATCGACGGCACCGTCAAGAACATCACCGACTACGGCGCGTTCATCGACCTCGGCGGCATCGACGGCCTCCTCCACATCACGGACATGTCCTGGGGCCGCATCACGCACCCCACCGAGATGTTCGGCGTGGGCGACGAGGTGCAGGTCCGCATCCTCAAGTGGGACCCCGACACCCAGCGCGTCAGCCTCGGCTACAAGCAGCTGCGCGAGGACCCGTGGTCGCACGTCGAGGAGCGCTACCCGATCGGGTCGGTCATCCGCGGCAAGGTCGTCTCCATCCCGGACTACGGCGCGTTCGTCGAGCTCGAAGAGGGCATCGAGGGCCTCGTGCACATCTCCGAGATGACGTGGAACAAGCGCGTCAAGCACCCGCAGAAGCTCGTCGAGCTCGGCCAGGAGGTCGAGACCGTCGTGCTGGACGTGGACCTGGACGCGAAGCGCATCAGCCTCGGCATGAAGCAGCTCGACGCGAACCCCTGGGACGTCGTCGAGAACAAGTACCCGGTCGGCACAGTGCTCGAGGGCAAGGTCCGCAACGTCACCGACTTCGGCATCTTCGTCGGCGTGGACGACGGGATCGACGCCCTGGTTCACATCAGCGACCTGTCCTGGAGCCAGCGCATCCGCCACCCGAGCGAGCGCTACAAGAAGGGCGACGACGTCCGGGCGATGGTGCTCAAGATCGACAAGATCAACGAGCGCTTCAGCCTCGGCATCAAGCAGCTCTCCGAGGACCCGTGGCGCACCGTCACCGGCAAGTACTTCCTCAGCCAGGTCGTCGAGGGCAAGGTCGTCCACGTGGCCGACTTCGGCGTCTTCGTCGAGCTCGAGGAGGGCATCGAGGGCCTCATCCACATCTCCGAGCTGGGCAACGACATCACGTCCGAGGCCTACCTGCCGGGCACCACGGTCAAGGTCGAGGTCATCTCGATCGACCCGCACGAGCAGAAGATCGGGCTCGCCGAGATCACCGACGGTGAGGCGAAGGTCTCCCCGCAGCAGCCCAGCAGCCAGGCGACGCTCGCCGACATCAAGGGGGCCGAGCTGCTCGGCGCCCTGGGCATCAAGAAGACGGACGGCGAAGACGCCCCCGCCCAGGAGGCCGCCCCCGCGGCGCCCGCCTCGGACGAGGACGCCGGGGCCGAGCCCGCCGCCGAAGAGCCCGCTGCCGAAGAGCCCGCTGCCGAAGAGCCCGCCGCCGAGGAGCCCGCTGCCGAGGGGCCCGCCGAGGCCGATGCGCCCGCGGCCGACGAGCCCCCCGCCGCCGAGCCCGCCGACGACACCGCCGCCGAGTAGGCGATCCCCCCTGAAGAATCCCTCCCTGCGCCGGGTGTCGCCCGGCGCGGCGGAGCCCCTTGTCCGGCGGAGCAACCGTGACCAAGAGTGAACTCGTGCAGGCCGTCTCCGAGCGGTCTCCCGACCTCACCCGCCGCCACGCCGAGATGGTGGTCAACACCATCTTCGGGTGCATGCGCGAAGCGCTCGTGGACGGCGACCGCATCGAGATTCGCGGCTTCGGGTCGTTCCACGTCCGCCTCCGGGGGGCGCGAACGGCGCGCAACCCGCGCACCGGCGACGTCGTCGACATCGACGAGAAGCGCGTGCCCTTCTTCAAGGTGGGCAAGGAGCTCAAGGAGCGCGTGAACGAGTCCTGAGCGGGTCGCGTAGACTGCGCCTGGATTTGGAGAGAGCTCATGACCCCCGGTCGCATCGTCGCGTTGGTCCTCCTTCTCGTTGTCCTCGGTCTCGGCTGGGTGAACTACGCCGTGAACGCCGAGACGCAGGTCAACCTGTTGTTCAAGGTCCCCCTCGTGGGCGCCTGGGCGCTGGCGGAGGCGATCTCGCTGCCGATCCTGCTCGCGATCACGTTCCTCGTGGGGTTCGTGGCGGCGGGCGCGGGGTTCGGCGTGAGGCTCGCGAGCTCGTCGCGCCGACTGCGCAACCTCCGTCGTCAGGTCGCTGCCCTGCAGGAGGAGCTCGACTACAATCGTCGCACCGCGAAGGAGGCGAGCTCCTCGCCGAGCCCCGCCGCGGTGTCCCCGGCGCCCGTCCTCTCGTCACCCCCTCCGGTGGCCGCGTCGTCCGACTTCGACGACCTCATCTGACCCCCCGTACCCGTGAGTCATCGAGCGATCGCGTCCGCGGTCCTGGCCTGCCTCGTCTGCGCCGGCGCCGGTTTCGGCGCGGGGTGGTTCTTCGGGGATCGCGCGGGGTCTCGAGAGGGGTTCGCCGTGGGGAAGCGGTACGGCGAGGTGCAGGCGGGCAAACGCGCTCCCGTGCCCGTGCGCGACGAGGCCATCCCGACCGCGCGGCTGCAGGGAGCGGGCGCGTTCGCGGCGGTGCCCGGCCTGAGCGACGAGGAGCGCGACGCCCTGGCGCGGCTGCTCAACCTCGCCCCCACGCCGTGCGAGCGGTTCGCGCGACGGGGGCTCAGCCTCGCCCGGTCCCTCGTCGACCGGGAGGGCGCGCGGTGCGACGCGGCCGCGGACCAGGTGCCGCTCGCCCGGGCCGCCCTGCTCAGCTTCGACGACCTCGATGAGGCGGTGGCGGTGCTCCGGGTGGAGCGTCGGGTGAGCCCGGACGTCGAGGGCCGCCCCCGGCGAGGCAGCCCGGACGCGCCGGTCGTGCTCGTGGAGTACTCGGACTTCCAGTGCCCGTACTGCGTCCGCGTCCACGAGAAGATCGCCGCGCTCGTCCGCGATCGAGACGACGTCTCGTTCGTCTACAAGCACCTTCCGCTGCGCATGCACCCGTCCGCGGTGCCCGCCGCGCTCGCCGCCGAGGCCGCCGCCGAGCAGGGGAAGTTCTGGGAGATGCACGACGCGCTGTTCGCCCTCGGCAAGTCGATCGGCGACGGCGTGGACGGCGAGGACCCGGTGCCCGCCGCGGGGCCCGTCCACTACGAGGCTCAGGCCGAGGCGATCGGCCTCGACCTGCAGCGGTATCGCGACGACTTCCGCTCGGAGCGGGTCCGCGATCGTGTGGACGCGGACGCCGACGAAGCCGAGCGTCTGGGCGTTCGGGGCACGCCGACCTTCCTGCTCGGGGGCGCCCGGGTCCGCCCCGGGCCGGATGCCGACCGCTTCACCCGTCAGATCGCCCGCGCCCGCGCCGAGGCGGAGGGGACGTTCACCTGGGACCTGCCGCCCCTGCCCGCGGGGGTCGAACCGTCCGAGGCCGCGCCCGCGAACGAGCCCGAGGCGGCCGCGCCGTGAGTCGACTCACGCCCGAACGCCGCGCGGTGGCCGAGGTGCTCCACGGCCACGAGCGGCGCCCGGCCCGGCTCGATCAGCAGCTTCGCTCCCGGCTGGCCGACGTGCCTGCCCGCGACGCCGGCCGGGCGTGGAGCCTCGCGTATACGATTCTCCGCAACCGCTCCCTGCTGCTCAACCGCCTGGGGCCCCTGCTGCGCAAGCCCTTCGGGGCCCAGGAGCCCGGAGCCCGCACGGCCCTGCTGGTGGGAGCCTGCGAGATCCTGCTCATGAGCTCGGTGCCGGACCGCGCCGCGGTGGACCAAGCCGCGGAGATCGCGCGGCTCCTGGGCGCGAGGCGGTCGGTGGGGTTCGTCAACGCCACCCTGCGTCGCCTCGCCGAAGACCCCCCGCCCGCGGAGTTCCCGAAGCGGAACAAGGACCCGCTGGGCTGGGCGCAGACGGCGACGTCGCACCCGCGGTGGATCCTCGACCTCATGGCGGGCCGGGTGGGTCGTCGCCACGCCGCGGCGTGGGCCGAAGCGGCGAACCGCGAGCCCCCGCTGGTTCTCCGGGCCAAGGCCGGCAGCGCGGCGTCGGAGATCGGCGTGCCCGGCGTGGTGCCCGGCAGCCGTCGCCTGCTCGAGCGACCGTCCGGGGGGCCGGCGTCCCTGCCCGGGTGGGACGACGGCGAGCTGTGGGTGCAGGACGAGGCCGCCCAGGCGGCCGGGCTCCTCGTGGGGGCGGGCCCCGGCATGCGGATCCTCGATGCGTGCGCGGCCCCCGGCGGCAAGAGCTTCCTGCTGGCCGACGCGGTCGGTCCCACGGGCACGATCGACGCGGTCGACCGGGACGCGGGTCGGCTCGCGGACATGGAGGTGTCGCGCCGACGCCTCGGCTTCGACCGGATCCGTCTCCACGAGCGCCACTGGATCCGCGACCGGTTCGGGACCCGCCCCGGAGACGAGCCCTACGACGCCGTCCTGCTCGACGCCCCGTGCAGCGGGCTCGGGGTCATCCGCCGGCACCCCGACATCCGGTGGGCTCGGGTGGCGCGCGACCTCCCCGGGTTCGCCGCGCGCCAGGGGAAGCTGCTCGAAGCCCTCGCCCCCGCGGTGAAGCCGGGCGGCGCGCTCGTCTACGCCGTGTGCACGTTCGCGCCGGTGGAGACGCACAAGGCGGTCAACGCCTTCCTTGCCGGCGACGTGGCGCGGTCGCATGGTTTCCGGGTCGTGGACGGTCGCCCCCACCTCCCCGGTCTGCCCGACGACGCCCTCGACGGCTACGCCCTGCGCATGTACCCCCACCGCCACGACGCCGACTCCTTCTACGCAGTCCGCCTCGAGCGCGCCCCGGACGCCTGATGCTGTTGCCCCTCCGCGGCGGACCCATCGCCCTCGCCATCACCTACGACCTCGACGAGCTCGTGGAGGCGCACCCGCACCTCAACCCCACCCTCGAGCAGACGTGGGCGAGCGTGCTCAGCGTCATGGCCGAGCGGTGGCCCGACTGGCCCATGGAGGTGTGGAGTCGCATCGCCGTGGGCGTGAAGCCGGGGGCGGACGACGCGCCCGCCACGCCTCGGTACGAGCTCGCCTACCGCGTCTTCTTCGCCGGAGAGGGGCCGGACGTCTCGGACGTCGTGGCCATGTCCAACTTCCTCGTGCAGGCCCTGGCGGGGTTGCTCCAGGCCGCGCCGGAGCTGGCGTGGGGCACGATCGACCCCGACTGGCGCGTCCTGTGGGCGGTGGACGACGGGGCCGTCGTGCGGCTCATCGCCACCGAGCGCGCCATCGGGCCGAGCGTGTACCTGATCGGCCACTACGGCGGCGAGCCGACCTACTTCTCCGCGGCGGTCGAGGCCTGGCCCCTGAGCACCGCCCGGCTCCCGATCCGACTGGTCGAGGCCGACACGGCCTGGGCCTTCGAGTAGGGCTCAGCCCGAGAAGGACCGCGAGAAGCGCTCGAGATCCTCCGGCGCCGCCTCCTTGCCGGGGGGAAGGAAGCGCCCGTCCTGCACCAGGTGCATCGCCGCGGCCGCCTCCGTGGGGGGGCGGCTGGCCTTCTCCAGGGACGGCAGGAGCGCGAACCGCTCGGCGTAGGTGAGGGCGAGCGGCTTGCCGAACAGCAGCTGGAGCCCGTGGGCCGGGAAGTCGGTGTGGTCGCCCTCGGGAGGCGCGGGATCGCCGGGGCCCATCTCGGACACCAGCAGCTCGCGCCCGTCCCAGGTGGCGTAGCTGCGGTCGGGACGGAACGCCGCGGACCAGAGCCTTCGACCCCCGCCGAACACCGAGTACCCGCCGAGGGGCGCCTGGCCCTCCTGGAGGTAGAGCGCCGCGATCGGGCCGGTGACCTCCGACAGGCGGAGCGCGAGGGGGTCGAGCCCGAGGCCCTCGAACTGCTCCAGGGCGTCGTCGAGGACGTCCTCGGGGAAGCCGTAGCGGCTCCTCAGGACGATCCGGGAGAGGTCCGTGTAGAGCTCGTCGCAGTCGTCGGGGGTGGCGAAGTGGAGGACGCGGACGGTCCCGGCGAGGGGGTCCGAGGCGCTCTTGGCTTGGCGGTCGACCCGCACCGGCGCGGACGCCGAGACGAGCAGCGACGCGTCGGGACGCAGGTGCCCCCCGAAGACCTCGGCCGCCAGGGCGTGCACGGTGGGGAGGGGGACCGCCTTGCCGCGGTAAACGAGGACAGAGCCGGCGGTGAGCACACGTGGAGTGTACAGGGTCCCGGCCCCGAGATACCCTCCGGGCCATGGAGCCCGGCGCGCAGTCCGCAGAGGCGGTTCCCGGGCGGGCCCTGACGTACACGGACCTCCTCGACGGGCGTCGGCTCACGCCGATGTTCAAGCAGTACGTCGAGTTGAAGGAGCAAGTGCCCGACTCGGTGCTGCTCTTCCGCATGGGCGACTTCTTCGAGGTCTTCTTCGAGGACGCGGTCACGGCCTCGAAGGTCCTGGACCTCACGCTCACGGCCCGGGACAAGCTCGGCAAGCACCCCATCCCCATGGCGGGCGTCCCCCACCGATCGGTGCGCGGGCACGTCCGCAAGCTCGTGCAGCGCGGCTTCAAGGTGGCGCTCGCCGACCAGGTGGAGGACCCGAAGCAGGCGCGGGGCCTCGTGCGTCGGGCGATCACGGAGATCGTGACCCCGGGCCTGGTGCTCGAGCCGGACGAGCTGGACGCCCGAGCCGCCAACCACCTCGTGGCCGTGCACTTCGCCGCGGCGGGCGTCGTGGGCGTCGCCTACATGGACGTCTCCACCGGGGAGTTCGCCTGCACGGAGCTGGACGACGAGGCGGCCCTCGCGGCGGAGCTGGACCGGCTCGATGCGGCCGAGATCGTGGTCTCCGACGAGCTCCTGGAGGATCCGCGCGTCGCGACGCTCCGGGCGGGCGACGTGCGCCTCGCCGAGGTGCCGGACCACGCCTTCTCGCGGGACACCGCCGTCGCGGACCTGTGCGAGATGTTCGAGGTCCACGACCTCCGCGGCTTCGGCCTGGAGGCGGGGCCGGGCGTCACCGCGGCGGGCGCGATCCTGTACTACCTGCGCGCCTCCCGGGTCGACACGCTCGGCCACGTGCGTCGGCTGCGCCCGTATCGGCTCGACGGGTTCATGGTGCTGGACGAGGCCACCCGCCGGAACCTCGAGCTGTTCCGGACGATGGTGGACGGCCGCCGCAAGGGGAGCCTCGTAGGCCTCCTGGATCGCGCCGTGACGGGGATGGGGAGCCGCCGCATCCGCCGCTGGATCGGGGCTCCGCTGCTCGATCCGGAGGCGATCGACGCGCGGCTCGAGGCGGTGGACCTGCTCGCGCGCAACGAGGAGCTGCGCTCGGCCCTGCGCCGGCGCCTCGAGCTGGTCCACGACATCGAGCGGCTCAACGGCAAGGTGCAATCCGGCCGGGCTCACGCCCGGGACCTGATCGCCCTGCGCCGCAGCCTCGAGCAGGCCCCGGCCGTCGACGTCCTGCTCGACCGCGACGACGCCCGCGGCCTCGCCCCGTTTTCCCCCCTGCCGGACGCGGCCGAGCTCCAGGCGGACATCGCGGCGACCCTCGCCGACGACCCGCCGCTCTCCCTGTCGGACGGCGGCCTGATCCGCCGGGGCTACCACGCCGAGCTCGACGAGCTGATGGACCTGGGCAAGGAGGGCAAGGGAGCCCTCGCGCGCCTCGAGGCGGACGAGCGCCGACGCACCGGGATCGCGTCCCTGAAGGTCCGCTACAACCGCGTGTTCGGCTGGTACATCGAGGTGACGAAGGCCAACCTCGCGGCCGTCCCCGACAACTACATCCGCAAGCAGACGCTCGCGAACGCGGAGCGGTACTACACGCCGGAGCTCAAGGAGTTCGAGGCGAAGGTGCTGGGCGCGCAGGAGCGCCGCGGGACGCTCGAGATGGAGCTCTTCGTCCAGCTGCGCGACCGCGTGGCGGGGCAGGCGGCGATGCTGGGCGAGCTCGCCGAGAGGCTGGCGGCCATCGACGCGCTGGCGGCGTTCGCGGAGCTCGCGGTGCGCCACGACTACGTCCGGCCCGTGGTGGACGACGGCGACGTCCTCGACCTGCGCGGCAGCCGCCACCCCGTGCTCGAGCAGATGCGCCTCGAGGAGCGGTTCGTCCCCAACGACATCCTCCTGGACGCCACGGAGAACCAGCTCCTGATCGTGAGCGGCCCGAACATGGCCGGAAAGTCCACGGTCATGCGGCAGGCCGCGCTCGTCGTGCTGCTCGCGCAGGCCGGGTGCTTCGTGCCCGCGACCGAGGCGCGGATCGGGGTCGTGGACCGGATCTTCACGCGGGTCGGGGCGTCGGACAACATCGCGCGGGGTCAGTCGACGTTCATGGTCGAGATGGCGGAGACGGCGGCGATCCTTCACCACGCGACCGGCCGCAGCCTGTGCATCCTCGACGAGATCGGCCGGGGTACGTCGACCTTCGACGGGCTCGCGATCGCGTGGGCGGTCGCCGAGTACATCGCCGATACGCTGGGCTGTCGGACGATGTTCGCCACCCACTACCACGAGCTCAGCGAGCTCGCGTCGACCCGGCCGCAGGTGCGCAACGTGAACATCGCGGTCTCCGAGCTGGGCGAGCGCGTGATCTTCCTGCGTCGACTGCGCGACGGGGGCGCGTCCCGGTCCTACGGCATCCAGGTGGCGAAGCTGGCGGGGCTGCCCGAGGCCGTGCTGGAGCGGGCGCGGCAGGTGCTGGCCAACCTCGAGACGGACGCGGCGGACGAGATCGGTCGCCCCAAGCTCGCGCGGGGACGGGGCGCGGACGGGCCCGCCCCGGGCCAGCTGAGCCTGTTCGCGGATCGCACCAGCGTCCTCAAGGACGAGCTCCTGCGGCTCGACGTCGACCAGCTCACGCCGCTCGAGGCCCTCAACCTGCTCGCCGACCTCCGCGCCAAGGCGGAGCGACTGTGACCCTCCGCCCGCTCGCGATCGCCCTGCTGCTCGCCGGGTGTGCGTCGCCCCCGCCCGCGCCCGCGCCCACCCCGGAGCTCGCCCCCGCCCCGGATCCTCCGCCGGAGGACGCGTCGTCGCCCCTGGAGCGGAGCTGGCGCACGGTCGTGGTGGACGCGGGCCACGGCGGCGAGGACGACGGCGCGGCGGGCGTGTCGGGGGTGCTGGAGAAGGATGTCGTGCTCGCCTTCGCGAAGGCGTGCGCCCGGGCGCTGCGGGAGGCGGGCTTCACCGTCGTGGAGACGCGCACCGACGATACGACCCTCACGCTCGATCGACGCACGGAGCTGGCGAACGCGTCCGGGGCCGGGGTGTTCGTATCGATCCACGCCAACAGCGCGCCGTCGGCGTCGGCCCAGGGCGTGGAGGTCTACTCGATGGACCTGGCCTCCGACGAAGCAGCGGGGCGGCTCGCGGCGCGGGAGAACCTGGCCCACACCCTCACGGGCGAGACCCCCGAGCGGGACAGCGAGGACGCGCTCGTGGCGGACCTCGCGATGGGCGCGCGAGCGACGTCGTCCCGGCGGCTGGCGGAGACGCTGCAACACGAGGTCGTGCGCACCCTCAACGGCTTCTACGGCCGCAAGACGGTCCGGGATCGGGGGGCCCGCACGGCGCCGTTCTGGGTGCTCGTGGACACCGAGATCCCCGCGGTACTCGTGGAGGTGGGGTACCTCACCCACGCGAGCGAGGAGCGCCGGGTGCGCACCCGCGGATACCAGGAGCTGCTCGCCCAGGCCGTCGTGCGGGGCGTGCAGGACTTCACGACGCGGGCGCAGCGCGCCGAGCGGGGCGTCGAGTCGGGGCGGGCCCGACGATGAACGGCGGCGACTTCCCGCCGGGCCTCGCGCCCCACGCCCCCGGGGGCATGTTCGGCGATCCGGACACGTTCCTGTCCCGGGCGCGGGCGCGCATCGACCAGTTCCAGCACGGCCCCGACGTCTCCGGCAGCCGCATCACGCAGCTGTACAGCGCGGCCGTGGACAACACCCTGCGCGCGCTGCACGCGCGGGCGGTCCACGACGCGCTGGTCGACCCGGTGTGGGCGACCAAGGGTTTCTGCCTCGTCGCCACCGGGGGCTACGCCCGCCGCGCCCTGTGCCCGTGGTCGGACGTCGACCTCCTGCTGATCACCGAAGAACCGTCGGACGCCTCGCTCGCCGCCCTGTCGAACAAGCTGCTGTATCCGCTGTGGAACGACCACCTCCGGGTCGGTCGGCGAGAGGGGACGGTCGGGCAGATCGTCGAGGCCGCCGAGGGCGACCTCACCCTGCAGATGTGCCTGCTCGATCTGCGCTACATCGCCGGATCGCGGTGGCTGTACAACCGCCTGCTGGAGGCGGCGCGGGAGGCGATCGACCGGTACCGCGAGTCGGTCCTGGACCAGGTGCACGCCCTCAACTACGAGCGCTTCGCGAAATACGGGGAGTCGATCTTCCTGTTGGAGCCCCACGTCAAGGAGGGGAAGGGGGGGCTGCGGGACTTCCACTGGTTGGGCTGGATCACGCGGCTGCGCTTCGGGCTGCGCGGCGACTACGACCTCCTGCTCAGCTCGTTCGTGGAGCCGGATCACTACCGCGGGCTCATCGAGGCCTACGAGTTCCTGCTGCGCGTCCGCATCCAGCTCCACTCGCTGTCGGGGAAGGCCCGCGATCGGCTCCGGTTCGAGGCGCAGGAGCCCGTGGCCCGGGCCCTGGGTTTCCAGAAGCGCCGGGGTCTGCGCGGCGTCGAGCGGTTCATGGGCGCCTACTACCGTCACGCCTACGCCATGGCGCATTGGTGCGGCCTGTACGTGACGCGGGCCCTCGGGCTCCACTGGGACGAGCCCCCGGGGGGCTTCCCGAACCGCACCACGCTGGTCCTGGGCCCGTCCGCGCCGGTCGCCCGACGGGTGGACGGAGAGCGCGTCTCCCCCGAGGGCGCGTTCGTGGACCGCGGCGGCACGATCGAGGCCCTCGACCCGGCGGCGCTGCGCGACGACGCGGGCCTCCTGCTCCCCCTGTTTCGGTTCATGCAGGCGGACGGAGGGCGCCTGCACCACGACCTCATGGAGCAGGTCCGCGACCTCAGCAAGCGCCGGGTCACTGCCCGCTTCCGCAAGGACCCGGCGGTGGGCGAGGCGTTCCGCGATCTCCTGGAGGGGCCGGACGTCTTCCGCGTGCTCGCGGCGATGCACCGCACCGGCTTCCTCGGCCGGTACATCCCCGAGTTCGGCGCCACCTTCTGCCAGGCGCAACACAACCGCGCCCACCTCTACACCGTCGACGTGCACTGCCTGTACGCGGTGCGCGAGCTCGAGCGCCTGGGGGGCGAGCCCGCGAAGGTCGAGTCGCCGTCGGCGGCGGGCGCGTTCGCGGGGGCGACGACCCGGGGCCCGCTGCTCCTCGCGGGGCTGCTGCACGACATCGCGAAGAGCCACGGGGCGGCCCACAGCCGCGTGGGCGCCGAGATGGTGCCGCGCATCCTCGGCCGTCTCGGGTACGACGAGGCGAGCATCGCCCGGACCCAGTGGCTCGTGCGGTACCACCTCGTGCTCTCGGACACCGCCTACCACCGCGACCTGCAGGACCCGGGGACCCACGCGTCGCTGCGGGCGGTGATCGGGGACCGGGCGCACCTCGACGACCTGATGGCCCTCACCTGGGCCGACTCGCGCGCCACGAACCTCGCGGGGTTCACGAGCTGGCGGCGGGACCTGCTCGACGACGCGTACCGCACGGCCCTGGCGGTCATCGATCCCGACGAAGCCGGCCCCGCGCCGGAGCGTCGGGCGGAGGTCCTGGCCCGGGTCGAGGCGCTGCTCGCGGCCGAAGTCGGGCGTCGGCGGGCGCCCGAGGTGCTGGCCCGCCTCGTCGACGGGGCCGCGGCGGATCGCCCGCTCTACCTCGAGGCCACGCCCGCCGCGACATTGGTCACTCACGCGGTCCTGCTCGATCGGCTCGAGGCGGGAGAGAGCTTCCCCGCTCACGCCCGCTCGCCCCGCTCCGGCGCCGCCTCGGAGTGGACGTTCGCCGCCCGGGACCGTCGCGGCCTGCTGGCTCTGCTCTCCGGGGGCTTGACCGCCGCGGGTCTGTCGATCGTCGGGGCGGAGACGCACACCCGGGCCGACGGGACGGCCGTGGACACCTTCCGGGTCGTCGACGGGGCCGGGCGGCCCGTGGAGCCGTCGAGGCTGGCCCGCGTCGAGCGCGCCCTGGGCCGCGTGGAGCGGGGCGAAGCGGACCTCGCCGACCTCGTCCGGAGGGCCCTGCGCTCGGCGGCGCCCCCCGCGACCGCGGGCGCGGTCGAGCACCAGCGCGTCCTCGTCCGCAACGACCTGAGCGACGCCGCCACGGTGGTCGAGGTGGTCGTGCAGGACCGTCCGGGCCTCGTGTGGGACCTGACCCAGGAGCTGTCGGCGTCCGGGCTCGACGTGCGGGTCGCGAAGATCGCGACGCGGATGGACCTGGCGTCCGACACCTTCTACGTCGTCGACGGGGCGGGCGAGCGGCTCGACGCCGCTGCCTGCGCCCGCCTCGCCGCGACCCTGCGAGCCAAGTTCCTGCCCGAAGCGCGGCGCGGCCGGGGATGAGCGAGGTCGACGGCTACGTGGGCATGTACCTCGACCTGCTCGTGGTCGAGCGGGGGCTCGCGCCCAACACGGTCTCTTCCTACGGCCGCGACCTCGCGAAGCTCGCCGCCTTCTGCGAGGCGCGCGGGGTGGAGGACCCCCGAGCGATCGACCGGCGGCTCGTCGAGGACTTCCTGCTGGAGCTGTCCCGGGCCGGCCTCGGCGCGCGCTCGATCGCCCGGCACCTCAGCGCGGTACGCGGGTTCACCCGCTTCCTGGTGCGGGACCGCGTCCGCGAAGACGACCCCGCCGCGCGCCTGCGCACCCCCAAGATCCCGCGGAAGCTCCCCGGGGTGCTGCGACGAGACGAGGTGGACCGCCTCCTCGCCGCCCCCGGGACGACCACTCCCCGGGGGCTGCGGGACACGGCGATGCTGGAGCTCGTCTACAGCAGCGGCCTGCGGGTGACCGAACTGGTGACGGTGCCGCTCAACGCCCTGCGTCGCTCGCCTCCGCTGCTGCTGGTGCGGGGCAAGGGGGACAAGGAGCGGGTCGTGCCGGTGGGGCAGGCGGCGATGACGGCGGTCGCGGCGTGGCTCGAGCGGGGGCGGCCCGAGGTCCTCCGGGGTCGGCCGTCGCCTCACCTGTTCCCGGGGCGCACGGGGAAGCCGCTGACGCGCCAGGCGGTGTGGAAGAACCTGCGTCGGTACGCCCTGGAGGCGGGCATCACGACGCCGCTGTCCCCGCACACGCTCCGCCACAGCTTCGCCACGCACCTGCTCGAGGGCGGCGCGGACCTCCGATCGATCCAGGCCATGCTGGGTCACGCCGACATCGCGACGACCGAG
>CAZEKB010000070.1:0-35749 GCA_964512225.1 uncultured Rickettsiales bacterium
CTGGCGCGCGCGGGGGCGCGGGTGCTTCACCCCCGGTGCGTCGACCCCCTCGTGGAGCCGGCGATCCCGCTCCGGATTCGGAGCGCGCTGGACCCCGACGCGCCGGGGACTCTCGTCCACGGCGCCGGGGACGTCCCGTCGCGGGTCCTGAACCTGTTCGTCCTGGGCGCGGGGACGGTCGGCGGGGCGCTGCTGCGGGAGATCTCGCGGCGCCGGGCGGAGCTGATCGCCGACTACGACCTCGACCGGTCCGGGATCGGCTGCCGGCCGCGGCTCGACGCGCCGGACGGGCGTTCCGCTACGAGACCACGGTCGGCGCCGCCTTGCCCGTCGTACGCACGCTGCAGGACATCGTCGCCACGGGCGACGCCGTGCACCGGATCGAGGGCTCGCTCTCGGGCTCGCTCGGGTTCGTCTGCGACCAACTCAATCGCGGGGCGCCCCTGGACGAGGCGGTGCGGGAGGCGATGGCCCGCGGGTACACGGAGCCGCGACCCCAGGAGGACCTGTCGGGGACGGACGTGGCGCGCAAGGCGCTGATCCTCGCCCGTGAGCTGGGGATGCGGCTGGACATGGCGGACGTCGACATCGTCCCTCTCGTGCCGGCCGCCCTGCTCGAGATCGACGACCCGGAGGAGTTCGTCGCCGCGCTCGCGGCCCCCGGGCTGCTCGCCCCGCGCACGCCGAATACCCTGCTGCGTTACCTGGCGGTAGTCGATCCGGCGGCCCGCAGGCCCCTGCAGATCGGCCCGGTGGAGGTCCCGTCGTCGCACCCCGCGGCGGGGCTCGCCGGCCCCCAGGCGCTCGTGGCGTCCTCCACCCGCCGGTACGCCGAGCACCCGCTCGTCGTCCAGGGGCCGGGGGCGGGCGGAGAGGTCACCGCGAGCGGAGTGCTCGCCGACGTGCTCGCCATCGGCGCGCGCTGAGCCCCGCGGAGAGAAAGGCGCCCCGAAACCGGGCGGTCGTTCGTTCCCCTTCCGAACCGGGCGCCCGTGCTGCGTCCGCGCACACCGTGCTCACCGGAAAGGCCCCCCATGCGAACGAGCGCCGTCCTCCTCGCCCTGTCCCTCCCGACCCTGCTCGCGGGGTGCAACGAGACCGGTCTGCGGCCGGTGCCGGACCCCGACGGCGGGGGGCAGGGCGACCCCCGGATCCTCGTCGAGCCCGGGTCGCTGGCCTTCGACGCCGTGGGGGTGGGGTGCGACACCGACCGGCTCGTCCGCGTGACCAACGTCGGCTCCGGCACGCTGGAGGTCGAGGTCCCGACCGTCGGCGGCGAGGACGCGGGCGACTTCGACCCGGAGCAGGTGGTGACCTTCGACCTCGAGCAGTCGGAGAACCGGACCTTCTCCGTCGTATTCACGGCGGGCGACGAGGGGCCGCGCCGGGGCTCGCTGGCCGTGGCGTCCAACGATCCGAAGAGGCCCGAGGTGGAGGTGCCCCTGGCGGGCGAAGGCGACAACGACGAGCACATCCGCACCGACGACTTCGCCACGACGGGCAGCCTGGTCGACGTGCTGTTCATCATCGACAACTCGGGCTCGATGAGCCCCAAGCAGGCGGACGTGGCCGAGAACGTCGCGGGCTTCTTCCAGTGGTTCCGGGAGCTCGAGCTCGACTTCCACATGGGCGTCATCACCACCGACATCGTCGCCGACGACCACCGCGGCCGCCTGCAGGGCTCGCCCGCGTACCTCACGTCCGACACCCCGGACGCCGAGTCGCGCCTGGCCGAGGCGGTGGCCGTCGGCGAGGACGACATGGGCGACGAGTCCGGCCTCGCCGCGATGGAGCTCGCGCTGTCCGAGCCGGTGCGGAGCGAAGACAACGCCGGCTTCTATCGGGACGACGCCTTCCTGTCGGTGATCGTCCTGTCGGACGAGCCCGAGCAGTCGTCCCGGGGCTCGGCCCACTACATCGACTTCCTGCGCGGGCTGAAGTCGGACCCCGCGATGATCGGGGTCTCGGCGATCGTCGGCGACCGGGGCGACGGCTGCTTCGGGCAGTGCGGGGGCATGCCCACCGACGCGATGGCGGGCGACGCGTACATCGACGTGCAGGAGGCGTTCCCGGGCGTCTTCCAGAGCATCTGCGGGTGCGACTACCGGGCCGCGATGGAGGCGGTCGGCGGCGCGAGCACGGGGACGCAGACGGAGTTCCCCCTGAGCCGCGTCCCCCTGGACGCGGAGCGGATCGAGGTGGAGATCGACGGGGAGACGACGGACGCCTTCACCTACTCGGCGGACGCGAACCTCGTGGAGGTCGACCCGGCGGCGCTGCCCGACGGCGCGGCGACGGTCTACGTCCGGTACCCGGTGGAGGGACCCTGCGGGGGCTGACGCTCGGGTAGCCTCCGCCGCGGAGGAAACATGACCGAGACGCTGGAGCTCTACGGGTTCGGGGTGAACGATCGGAGCGGCAAGGTCCGCTGGATGTGCCACGAGCTCGGCATCCCCGTGGACGAGCGACGGGTCGAGCCCGGCACCCACCACCGGGCCCCGTACACGGACCTGAACCCCTACATGATGGTGCCCGCGGCCCGCTGGCGCGGCGAGACGCTCATCGAGTCGACGGCGACGTGCACGTGGATCGCCGAGCAGTTCCCGGACTCCGGCCTGGTGGTGGCCCCCGGCGAGCCCGAGCGCAGCGCCTACCTGCAGTGGACCGCCCTGTTCGCGGAGACGTTCGAGAGCCGCCTCGTGGAGCACCTCCTCGCGAGCCGCGAGTGGATCGACGCCGCCTACGTGACGACCACCCGGTACACCGTCGAGTCGAAGTGGCCCGTGCTGCTGCGGAACCTCCCCGCTTCGGGCTTCCTCGTGGCGGACCGCTTCACCCTGGCCGACATCGGGGCGGGCTACTCCCTGCGCCTCGCCGTCCAGGCGGGCCTGACGACGATCGACGACGTCGGCGGCTACCTGCGCCCGCTCATGGAGCGTCCCGGCGCGCGGGCGGCCGAGTTCTTCGCCTCGATCGAGGGCTGAGGCCTATCCGTCGGCGTCGGCGTCGCCGTCGAGGGCGGGCCAGAGGGTGCCGAGCACGTCGAGCGTGAGGCCCCACACGTCGTAGTCCCCCGCGTGGACGCGCTGCAGCCGGACGGGGAGACGGAACCGGACGCGACGGCCCAGGGGCATGGCCCACCAGAAGCGCTCGGCGGAGCCGGGGTCCCGGAGGGCGGCGACGGGCACCCAGCGCGCCGAGGCCACCTCCCCCGCCTCGATCGTGAGCGCGGGGTCGCCGGAGTAGGCGAAGACGACGGGCACCACGTCGAACTCCACCCAGCGCGACCACGGCCGGCCCGGCCGCGTGGGCAGGCGACCGAGCACCGGGGCGCCGCTCAGGTCGATGCCGATCTCCTCCCGGGTCTCCCGCACCGCGGCGGCGATCGCGTCGGCGTCCCCCGGATCCCGGAAGCCGCCGGGGAAGCAGACGTCCCCGGACCATCGGTCCCCCGGGCGCTCGGTCCTCCGCATGAGGGCGACCTCGGGGCCGTCGTCGGTCGCCCGCAGGATCACGGCCACCGCGGCTCGGCGCACGACCTTGGGCCCCGGGGGCGGATCGTCCGCGGGGAGCAGGCCGGACCGGAGCGTGGCGAGGTTCAACGGCGAGACGGCGAGTTCCTCCGGGCCTCGTCGCCCGTGAGGGGCACGAACCGGACGGGCAGGACGGACGTGCGCTCGACGGTCCCGTCCTCCTGCTTGGTGAGCACCACGAGGTCCTGACCCTCCCAGGTCTGGGGGCCGACCGGGATCACGAGACGGCCGCCGGGCTTGAGCTGGTCCACCAGCGGCTGCGGGACGTGGTCCGGGGCCGCGGTCACGACGATGCCGTCGAAGGGCGCGTGCTCGGGGCGGCCGAGGTACCCGTCCCCGGCGTAGACGGTCACGTTGTCGACCCCCGCCGCCGCGAGGTCCCGCCGGGCGCGCTCCGCGAGCAGGTTCACGATCTCGATCGTGTGGACGTGCTTCACGATCTGCGCGAGGACGGCGGCCTGGTAGCCCGATCCGGTCCCCACCTCGAGCACGACGTGGCCGGGCTTCGGGGCCACCAGCTCGGTCATCAGGGCCACGATGTACGGCTGGGAGATCGTCTGCCCCTCGCCGATGAGGAGCGGGTGATCTCGGTAGGCCAGGTCCCGGGCCTCCTCGGGCACGAACCGGTGACGCTCCACGGCCCGCATGGCGGCGAGCACCGCCGGATCGGTCACCGGCCGGCGACCGTCGGTCGGGTTCTCGATCCAGCGCCGGACGAGCTGTTCCCTCGCCGCTGCGGGGTCGTCGGAGACCGCCTCGACGTCCGGCGCCTCGGGGGCCGGCTTCGGGGGCGACGAGCAGGCGACGAGGACGATGGCGGCGAGCAGGAGCCTCACGTTCACGAGCTTAGGGCACCCGCACCAGGATGCCGTCCCCGGGGGCCATGCGGACGACGCCCGCCGCCCCGATCGGCCCCAGCACGTCGCCCTCGGGGACGTCCACGTCGACGTAGACGTCGCTCAGGTTGAGCAGGGCCGTGTGGTCGCCGAGGCGCCACTCGAGGGGGACCTGGTCGTCCTGCGTCGCGGGCTCCAGGACGGGCCCGGTCTCGTAGCCCGACGGGTACGACAGCGGGTCGATCGGCTCACCCACCAGCCCGAGGGTGGCGAGCACGGCGGGGTCCAGGGCCGCGTCGAGGCGCCCGTCGTCCGGGACCTCGGGGAGGTCGTCTCCCAGCAGCCAGGCGCCGCCGCTGACGGCGTTCGACACCGCCGCGCCCCACGCCTCCGCCGCCGTGTAGGGCTCGCGGAGCAGGATGGCGTCGGCGTCGTTCCACCACCACACGCCGTTCATCCACGAGCGGGCGGCGGTGCAGCGGGTCTGCCACCGCAGGAACTCGCGGCGCGGATCCGGGTCGTGTCCGAAGGCGATGTCGGCGCCCGTACGGAACGCGTGGAACCAGCCGACCGTGGGCAGGACCGGCGCGCCCGAGGCGAGCAGCTCGGTGTCCGGCCCGGCGGCGTCGACGATGATCGCCATCGCCCGCCGGTAAGCCTGCATGCCCGTCATCGGCACGGCGCGCACGCCCTCCTCCGCGCCCGCGTAGAGGAAGTCGAGCTTGAGGTACGGCCACCCCTCGGCCACCCGGTCCCGGATCTGCGCGGCGAGCCACCCGGCCGCGTCCGGGTGGGTGACGTCCAGGATCGCGTAGTCGCCGGTCCCGAAGTTGTTGAACGACCTCTGGGTGCCGTCGTCGTCGCGGACCCACCAGTCGGGGTTCTGCTGCCAGGTGTCGGTGGAGCGATCGACGTACAGCGGGGCCATCCACAGGCCCGGGCGGAACCCCGCGGCGGTGATGTCCGCAGCCAGCGCGGCCATGCCCGAGGGGAAGTCGTCGCCCGCGCGCCAGTCCCCCCACACCCGCTGCCAGCCGTCGTCCACCTGGATGACGTCCACGGTCGGCGCGCCCGCCTCGCGGCGCGCGGCGAGGAAGTCGAGGTTGCGGCGGACGTCCTCCTCGTCGACGTCCTCGTAGAAGACGTACCAGGTCGACCACCCCGTCGCGGGCGCGTCCGGCAGCCACGCGGGCGCGTTCGCGGCGGCGACCTCCCGCGCGTAGCTCCGGTGGGCTTCGAAGGGCGAGGCCTCGAAGACGAGCCGGATCTCGTCCAGCGTGAGCTCCTCCCCCGCCGCCAGCGGGATCGACTCGCCGCGCGTGCCCCAGATCAGCTGGATCTCGTCCGCGTCCACGGCCGCGTGAAACTTCACGACCTGGGCGGTCTCGGCGCCGATCAGGATCGACCCCGCGCCGCTCCGGCCCACGAGGGCGGTCCACCAGGACGTGAAGGGCGTGTCGTGCAGGAAGGACTCGCTGTCGCCGTCGCCGCCGACCTCCGGGAGCCCGCGCTCGTCCAGGGTGATCGGCTCGAGGTCCACCACCCCCGAGAAGGACCAGGACTGGTAGCCGTGACGCCACAGGCGCAGGGGGGCGTCGCCGGGGACGTCGACCGTGCCCCGCAGGACGAGGCCGGTGACGATCGTGTCCTCGGTGGCGGTGAGGATGGGCCGGACGGAGACGCCGCGGGTGTCGTTCACCACGAAGCGCACGGAAGCGGCGGCGCCACGCAGGTCCACGTCGGGCAGGTCGAGCGTCCCGCAGCCCTCCACCGACGCTCGCAGGGCCGCGCCCGCCTCGACCGCGGGGGCCTCGGCGCAGGGGTGGGTCTCCTCCACCTCCTCGCAGGCGACGAGGCCCAGGACCGCGACCAGAACGACGAATCCACGCATCGCCGATGTTCTGCCGGCCCGAGCGCCGGACGCAAGCGCCATGACGACCCCGGCCGGGATCGTGTCCCGGCTGTGACTCGGCGCGATCGTGGTATCTCGACGCCGTGTCGGGCGATCGGTTCCGCAAGCAGCTGACGGTGTACGAGGACTACCGGGACATGCTCTCGGACGCGGTCCGCATGGACGCCTACGCGGCGGCCATCGCCGCGGTGGTTCGCCCCGGAGACACCGTCCTGGACCTGGGCGCGGGGCTCGGGATCCTCGGGTTCCTCGCGCTGAAGGCCGGGGCGTCGAGGGTCTACGCCGTGGAGCAGAGCGACGCGATCGAGCTCGCCCGCCGCGTGGCTCGGCACAACGGGCTCGACGACCGGGTGGAGTTCCTGGCGGCCAACTCGCTGGACGTGGAGGTCCCGCCGGTGGACGTGCTGCTGTCCGAGACGCTCGGGAGCTTCGGTGTCGAAGAGAACACGCTGCCGTTCACCATCGACGCGCGTCGGCGCCTCCTGAAGCCCGGCGGGGCCATGATCCCGCGGCGCCTGCGGGTGTTCCTGGCGCCGTGCGAAGACCCCGAGAGCTGGGAGCGGCTCGGCTTCTGGTTGGACGTGGCGGGCGTCGACTACGCCCCCGCCGCGGACGCCGTCCTGGGCCGCATGTCCGTGCGGGAGGTCGCCGAAGAGCAGCTCGTGGCGGCCCCGCAGGTCTACGCGGATCTCGATCTGGCCACCCTCGAGTCCCCCGATCTCCACCGGCGGCTGGTCTTCCCCCTGGAGCGTCGCGGCGCGGTGCACGGGCTGGCGGGGTGGTTCGAGGCGGATCTCGCCGACGACATCACGATCCGGACCGGCCCCGGGGACGCGCCGACCCACTGGCGGCAAGCCTTCTTCCCGCTGCGGGACCCGGTGCGGGTGTACGCGGGCGACTTCCTCGAGACCACGCTCGCCGTCCGCGCGCAGGGGCCGCGCTCGCACGACACGGCCATCACGTACGACTACCGCTGCACCCAGATCGAGGCGCGCTGACCGCCCGCCGGGGTCACTCCTTGGGCGGAGCCCGCCGGTCTTCGAGCCAGTCGGCGCCGCGGATGCGCCCCACGGTGGCGGTGAGCGCGGACACGTGCTCTCGGCCGTCGATGCCGCACAGCTCGTGCACGAGGTCGTCGTACCAGGCGCCCATGACGCACACGCCGAGGCCCAGAGACGTCGCGACGAGGCTCAGGTTGGCGGACAGGTGCCCGGCGTCCCACCAGATGTAGCGGTACGCCCGCTCGTAGTACTTGCGGCGACAGCGCTCGATCACGGCGGTCCACAAGAAGTTCACACCCGACGCGCGCGTCATCTCCTGGTCCAGGAGCGCGCGACAGCCCGCGTCGCGGAGGTCGGCCTCGCGCAGACACTCGAGCGCCCACCCGCGCACGTCCAGGTGGTACAGCCCCGGCGCCAAGCCCTCGACCCGGTTGACCACCAGGTAGGTCTCGATGGGGTACAGCGCCCCCGCGGACGGCGCGGTGCGGAGCTGATAGTCGCCCATGTCGGCCGTGATCCCCTGCGTCCCCCACAGGAGCAGGTTCAGCTCGTTGAGCGTCAGGGGGTCGGGGAGGAAGTTGCGCTTGCTGCGGCGGTCGCGCAGCGCGGTCCACAGCGGGGCCCGGTCCGGGAAGACCGGCTCACCGAGCTCCACGCGAGCCACGGCGCCCGGGTACGTCAGGTAGGTCTCGGGTCGGTTCTCGCGGTCGTAGCGGCGGTCCTTCCAGCCCTCGTCCATCTCGGCGGGGCTGTACGACGTGGCCTGCATGAACTCGTCGCAGATGCGACGCCAGTCGGGGTGCATGGAGGACTCCTCCGGCGTCGCGGGACGCGGGGTGGCAGAGCGGAGTTACCGGGGGAGCGCTGCGCCGCAGCACCGAATCCCGATTCACCCCCAGTCGAAGTCCATCGGGAACAACGATCTCTGGTTGACCGTCTCGTGCGGCTCCGTGAAGAAGCAGGAGCCGCGGCCGATCATGTCGTCGTTGGCCGAGTCGGGGCGGTTCACGGGGTTGTGCAGGGGCTCGCCCGAGGGGTCCGGCTCGTACAGGTCGTACTCGTCCTCGACCCACTCGTAGACGTTGCCCGCGAGGTTGAGCACGCCCTCCACGGACTGCCCCTCCTCGTGCCAGTCGACGGGGTCGACGTACCCGGACCCGACCGACGGGATGTTCACGAGGTCGGCGGTGGGCGCGGCGTCGCCCCACGGGTGCGGTCGGCTCTGGCCGCCGGGGCCGTTCGCCGCCCGCTCCCACTCGGCCTCGGTGCAGAGGCGGCCACCCACCCAGGAGCAGTAGGCCTCGGCCTGCCAGCGCGTCTTGGCGTTCACCGCGTACTCGACGCACTGCCCCCGGTCCGGCCAGCAGTAGTCGGGGTAGTGGTTGACCGTCGTGACGACGTCTCGCTCGTCGTGCTCGAGGCCGTCGGGCGAGCAGGCGCCGTGGTCCACGCACTCCTCGTAGCGCTCGAGCGAGACCTCGTACTTGTCGATGCAGAAGGCGTCGAGGTGGACGGGGTGCGCCGGTCGGGCGTCGCCGCTGGGCCAGTAGGAGTCGTCGGGGGGCGGGTCGTCCGTGCCCCGGATGAACTCTCCTTCGGGGATGAGGACCTGCTCGCAGTACGCCGTCTCGCAGCGGGGCCGTTCTTCGCACGCGAGCGCGACGGAGCCGTCGTCGTCTTCGAGTTCTTCGGATGGACAGCCCGCCGTCAGAAGCGCGGCGACGGCGAGCAGCGTGAGGGTTCTCGACATGACGCACCTCGTTGCGAGGCGAGGGAGACGCCCCGATTGGCAGAACCTGCCCCCGGTCCCGCCGCCGTCGCATGACGGACGTCACCCTCCTTGACATCGGCTTACGACGCTATGTAGTAGTTAGAAATGGCCCGCCCCCCCGAGCTCGAACGACGCGTCCTCGACCTCCTCTGGGGCGGGGGCGACTGGTCCGTGCGCGACGTCCTCGCGGGCCTCGACCGAACGCTCGCCTACACCACGATCGCGACGGTGCTGGACCGCCTCCACGCCAAGGGCCGCGTGCTGCGCCACAAGGACGGCGGCGCCTGGCGATACCGGGCCGCCCGAAGCCGGGAGGCCGCCCTGGCGGGCGAGATGTCGCGCCTCGTTCAGCAGGCGCAGGTCGCCGGCGAGCCGCTCCTGGTCGCCTTCCTGGACCAGGTCGAGGCCGTGGACCCTCGGGCCCTCGATCGCCTCGAGGCGCTGATCCGCGCCCGCAGGGAGCGCGAGTGAGCACGCTGGCGTTCCTCGCGGTCCTGGCCGCGCTGGGTCTCGGCGTGGCCTGGACGAGCGCGGCCGTGCTGTACCCGGCCTGGGCGCGGGCCGCCGAGCGATCGGTGGGGCTCGCGCGCACCGCGGTCGGCGTCGCCGCGCTGCCGTGGCTGCTCGGCGCAGCGTTCGTCGCCGCCGGGCTCCTGCCCGGGGATCCGCACACCGGCCAGCTGTTCGGCTGTCACTGCGCCGTGAGCGGCCCGGGCTGGTCCCACCTGTGTCTCGTGCACCCCGTGAGCGCCGTGGGGTTCCTCCCCGCCGCCGGCGTCGCCCTCGTGCTCCTGCTCCCCGGGCGGGTGACGGCGTGGCGACGCCTCCTCTCCGAGCCCCGCGGATCCGGAGAGGGCGCGACGCCGACCCGGATCGACCTCCCCTGGCCCACCGCGCTGCTCGTCGGGTGGCGACGCCCGTCTCTCGTGGTGGACCGCCGGTTCTGGGCGGCGCTCACGCCCGCGGAGCGCGACGCCGTGGTGGCGCACGAGGAGGCGCACATCGCCCGTCGCGACCCCGCCGTCCTCTTCCTCCTCCGCGCGCTCGGGTCGATCGGGCCCCGCGGAGCGGGCGAGCGCCTGGCCCGCGCGTGGCTGCAGCGGGCCGAGGTCTCCGCCGACGCTCGAGCCGCGGCCGCGGTCGGCGATCCCGTGGTGGTGGCGCAGGCCCTGCTTCGCTGCGCGCGCCTCGGGCGACCCGCCGCGCCCCGACTCGCCGTGGGCTGGACCGGCGGCTTCCTCGAGCGCCGCGTCCAGCGGCTGCTCGCGCCCGCGCCCCTGCGGACCGACGACCGCCCCGACGTCGACCGGCGCGACGCCGCCCTCCTGCTGCTCTCGACCCTCGCCGTGGTCTCCGCGACCCCCTGGGTCCACCACCAGCTCGAGCACATCCTCAACCTCTCCTTCTAGGACCCCGCATGCGTCGCCCACGGCCCCGCAGCGGGCCCCTTCGCCCCCTCGCTACGACAATCTGTAGTACGACGCTCCTCCTCGTCCTCGCCGGCGGCGCCGAGGCCGGCGACCGGGTCACGGAGGCCGATCTCGTCGCCCGGTACCTCGCGGGCCCGGCGGTGGAGGCGGAGCTGGACGCGTGGCGGGCTCGGGCCCGGGCGGCCGGGACCGCGGAGGTCGACGTCCCCAACCCCCGGCTGGAGTATCGCCACGAGGAGGTCCCCGGAGCGGGCGGGGAGCGAACGGACTCGGTGGGCGCGTCGCTGACCCTCGACCTCGGGATGACCGCCGTCCCCCGCCGGGCCTCGGCCGACGCCCGGGAAGGCGCCGTGCGCGCGAGCCGAAGCGGGGCGCTCCTGGACGCCGTGTGCTCGCTCCGTCGCGACGCGGGGCGGCTGGGGGCGGCCCGGCAGGAGCGAGCGGTGCGCGCCCGGGCCCAGGGGCGGCTCGAGGAGCTCGCTTCGGCCTTGTCGGAGCTCGCGCGCCTCGGCGAGGCCTCCGGCTACGACCGCGACCGCGCGGTGCTCGCGGCGGCGTCCCATCGCCTCGCCGTCGCCGAAGCGGCCGCCGAGGAGCAGGCAACGCGGGCGTCGATCGAGGGCCGCGTCGGCGGGGGCGTGGACGGGCTCGAGCTGCAGACCCTGCCCACCCCGGCGGACCTCCCCGCGCTGCTGGCGACGGGTCGGGAGCACCCCGATCTGGTCGCCCTCCGGAAGGCTCGCGACGCCGCCGAGCGGGGTCAGGTCGCGGCCCGGCGGACCGCGGCGCCGGACCTGACGCTGTCCGGAGCGGCGCGGTTCGACACGCCCCCCGAAGGCGGCGCCCCGAGGCCCGGGTTCGAGGTCGGCGTCGCCCTCGAGCTGCCGGTGGTCGACCGCGCTCGGCACGACGTGGCGGCCGCGGGCGCCGAGGTGAGCGTGGCCGACGCGGAGCTGCTCCGCCGAGAGCGGGAGGTCGCGGCCGAGATCGAAGCCGCGTGGCGCCGGGCGGCGGTGGCCGCGGAGGTCGGCCCGCTCGGGGTCGACCCCGGCGTCGTCTGGACCGCCGCCCGGGACCGCTACGCCGGCGGCGAGGCGTCGATCGACGAGCTGCTCCAGACCGCTCGAGACGTCGAGGAGGCGCGGCTGTCGGAGCTCGGGGTCCGGCGGCTCGCCCGCGCCGCGCGCCTCGACCTCGCCTGTGCCGTCGGCCGCTTCCACGACCCGGCCGTCCAGTCCGCGTTCGAGGAGGCCCTCCGATGACGCCGCGCGCCCCGCTCCTGCTCCTCCTCGTCCTCCCCGCGGCGGCCTGCCCCGGGGATCACGCCCGCGACGACCACGGACACGGCGGACACGGACACGGACACGCCGGGCACGCCGACCAAGGGCACGCCGAAGACGACGGATCGATCGCCGTGACCCGCTGGTCCGACGACCACGAGCTCTTCGTCGAGCTCACCGCCCCCGTCGCCGGGACCGCGTTCGACTACCACGCCCACGTGACCCGGCTCGCCGACAACCGCGCCGCGACCACGGGGAGCCTGACGCTGCGGTTCGAGCAGGACGGGTTCGCGGTGGAGTCCCACACGGACGAGGCCGTCGCCGAGCCGGGGATCTTCGCCGCCGAGGCCCCCGCCCCCGGCAAGCCCGGGACCTACCGCCTGGTCGTCACGTACGCCGACGGCGACGCCCGGGCCGAGTGGGACGCGGGCGCGGTGCAGGTCGGAGCGACGGAGCCGGTCGCCCACGAGGGGGAGGCCGAGGGCGAGATCACGTTCCTCAAGGAAGCCCAGTGGCAGATCCCGTTCCGGGTCGCGCGGGCGGGCGAGCGGCCCCTGGCCCCCGTCGTGCGGGCGACGGCGGTGGCCCGGCCCGCGCCGGGGTCGAGCGCGCTGGTGGCGGCGCCGACGAGCGGGCTCCTGGTCTGGACGGACGACCTCCCGGTGGTCGGTCGCGGGGTCGAGAAGGGCGAGCGCCTCGCCACCCTGCTGCCCGCGGGCGCGGCCGAGCACTGGACGCGACTCCAGGCCGACCTCGCCACGGCGCGCATCGACCGGGACCTCGCCCGCACCGAGCTGGAGCGGGTCGAAGACCTCGCCGCCCGGGAGCTGCTCCCGGGGCGTCGGCTCGCCGAGGCGCGGGCGGCGGTGGAGCGGGCGGACGCGCAGGTCGAGTCCGCCGAGAGCCGCGCCTCCGCCCTGACCTCCGGGAGCGCCCGGGCCGTCGCCGTGCGCGCGCCCGCGGCGGGCTGGATCGTCGACGTCGGCGGAGAGCACGGCCGGGCCGTCGACGCGGGGGCGCCGCTGGTGACGGTCTCCACGTCCGACGCGGTGCTCCTGGAGGGTCGGGTGCACGAACGCGGGCACACCACGCTGACGCCCGTCGCGTCGTTGGCCGGGGACCGGGGCGACTGGCTCGGGCCTCGGGATCTGCTCGCCCACGGGGGCAGGCTGCTCACCGAGCGCCTCGTATTCGACCCGACGACGCTCTCCGCGCCCGTCTCCGTGCTCGTGGAGGGCGCGGGCATCGTCCCCGGCGACGTGATCGAGCTGCTGATATGCGTGGGGGCCCCGGCCCCGTCGCTGGCGATCCCGGCCCGGGCGGTCGTGGAGATCGGCGGCCGGCAGGTGGTCTTCGTGCAGGTCGGCGGCGAGTCGTTCACCCGGCGCCGCGTGACGCTGGGGCGGTCCGACGGCACGCACGTCGCCGTCCTCGACGGCGTATCGGCGGGCGAGATGGTCGTCGCCGAGGGCGGGTTCGACGTGCACGTGGCGTCGCTGTCCGGTGCCCTCGAGTCCCACCGGCACTGAGGCGACGTCGATGTGGAACGCGCTGATCGCCTGGTCGCTCGACAACCGCCTCATCGTCGTGGGGTCGGCGGCCCTGCTGCTCGGCTGGGGCAGCTGGACGGCCGCGCACCTGCCCGTCGACGTCCTCCCCGACGTCAACGCCCCGACCGTCACCGTGCTGACCGAGGCCCACGGCATGGCCCCCGACGAGGTGGAGATCCTGGTCACGGTCCCCCTCGAGACCGCCCTCAACGGCGCCCCCGGGCTCCGACGGCTGCGGTCGTCTTCCGGCATCGGCATCTCCGTCGTGTGGGCGGAGTTCGAGTGGGACACCGACCCGTACCGCGCGCGGCAGGTCGTTACGGAGCGCCTGCAGGTCGCGAGCTCGGGGCTGCCGCCGGACCTCCCGCCGCCGGTGCTCGCGCCGATGTCGTCGATCATGGGCGAGATCCTCTTCCTGGGTGTCACCGGAGAGGAGGGCGTGGATCCCATGGACGTGCGGGACTTCGCCGAGTGGGAGCTCCGCCGTCGCCTGCTGGCCGTGCCCGGCGTGGCCCAGATCACCCCGATCGGCGGCGACCTCAAGCAGATCCAGGTGGTCCTGGACCCCGGCGCGATGGAGCGGACCCGCATCGGCCACCAGCAGGTGGTGCGGGCGCTGGAGGGAGCGAACGAGAACGCCGCGGGCGGCTTCCTCACCAGCGGCTACGGCGAGTACCTGGTCCGCGGCATCGGCCGCGCCCACAGCCTCGAGGACCTGGAGCGCGTGGTCGTCGGCCGGCGCGCGGGCGTACCGATCCTCCTGGGCCAGGTCGCCGACGTGGAGATCGGCCCCGCCCTCTCCCGGGGCACCGCCGCCATCGACGGGCGCCCCGGGGTGGTGCTCGCGGTGCAGAAGCAGCCGACGGCCAATACGCTCGAGCTCACGGTCGCGATCGACGGCGCCCTGGACGACGTGGAGCGTCGGGCCCCCCCGGGGATGACCCTCCACCGGGCGGGGTTCCGCCAGGCGCGGTTCATCGAGACGGCGATCGGGAACGTGCGCTCCCACCTCCTCGAGAGCGCGGTGCTGGTCGTCATCCTGCTGTCGCTCTTCCTCGCCGACTGGCGCACGACGCTGATCTCGCTGCTCGCCCTGCCGCTCTCCCTGCTCGCGGGCGTGATGGTGCTGGCCGCGCTCGGCATCGGGTTCAATACGATGACCCTCGGGGGGCTCGCGATCGCGATCGGCGCGCTGGTGGACGACGCGATCATCGACGTGGAGAACGTCTACCGGCGACTGCGGCTGCGCGCGGCCCGGCCCGCCCCGGAGCGGGGACCGATCCGCGACACGGTGTTCCGGGCCTCGGCCGAGATCCGCGCCTCCATCGTGTACGCGACCGCGATCATCGTCGTCGTCTTCCTGCCCCTGTTCTTCTTCAGCGGGCTGGAGGGGCGGCTCCTCGAGCCCCTCGGCACGGCCTACGTCGCCGCCCTGGTGGCCTCCCTGGTGGTCGCGGTGACGGTGACGCCCGCCCTGTGCAGCATCCTGCTCCAGGACGTCGCGCCCCCGGTCCGGAAGGCGGACTCGGCGGTCGTCCGCGCGGTCAAGGCCGCGTATCGCCCCGCCCTGCGCTCCGCGATGCGGCGCCCGGGGATCGTGCTCGGCGCGTCGATCGTGGGCACGATCGCGGCGCTCGTCCTGCTGGTCTCCTTCGGGCGGAGCTTCCTGCCCGCGTTCAACGAGGGCGCCTTCACGATCTCGGCGGCGACCGCCCCGGGCACGCCGCTGTCCGAGTCCGACGCGATGGTCCACCGGCTCGAGGAGCGCCTGGTCGCCCTGGATCTGGTCGAGGCGGTCGTCCGTCGCACGGGCCGGGCGGAGCGCGACGAGCACGCGCAGGACGTCCAGTTCAGCGAGCTCGAGGTGACGGTGGACGAGTCGTTCGATCGGGCGACGGCGGCCGCCGCCCTGCGGGAGGCCTCGGTGGTGCCGGGGCTCGTGGTCGGCGTCGGTCAGCCGATCGGGCACCGCATCGAACACATGCTGTCCGGGGTGAAGACGTCGCTCGCCCTCAAGGTCTTCGGCGAGGATCTCGGCGAGCTGCGGCGAGCCGCGGCCGCGGTCCGGGGAGCCGTCGCCGGGGTCGAGGGCCTGGTCGACCTGTCGATCGAGCAACAGACCGAGGTCCCGCAGCTCGTGGTCCGGCCCCGCTACGGCCCCTTGTCCGTTCTGGGGCTGTCGCCGGGCGAGGTGGCGGAGTGGGTGGAGACGGCCGTGCTCGGGCACCCCGCGGGGCAGTGGCGCGAGCAGGGGCGGTCCTACGACGTGGTCGTGCGCTATCCGGACCGGTTCCGGGCCGACGTGGAGGCCCTGAAGGGGGCCCCGATCGACGCGGACGGGGAGCGCTTCACGGCGCTCGATCAGGTGGCGCGCGTGGAGCGCACCCTGGGCCCCAACCTCATCCAGCGGGAGGACGCGACGCGGCGGATCGTGGTCATGGCCAACGTCGAGGGCCGGGACATCGCGAGCATCGTCACGGACATCCGGGCGGCCCTCGCGGGCCTGGATCTGCCCCCGGGGATGCACGTGGCGATCGGGGGACAGGCCGAGAGTCAGGAGAAGGCGACCCGGACGATCACGGGCCTGTCGCTCATCGCGATCCTGGCGATGTTCGGGCTGCTGTGGGCCGTCCTGAAGTCCGCGCGGGACGCCTCGCTGGTGATGGTCGTGCTCCCGCTCGCGCTCATGGGCGGGGTCGCCGTGGCGCTGGGGAGCGGGGGCGTGCTGTCGATCGCGTCGCTGGTGGGGTTCATCACGCTCTTCGGCATCGCGACGCGCAACGGGATCCTGCTGGTCACCCACTACCAGCACCTGATGGAGCACGAGGACGAGGACCTGCCGGGGGCGGTCCGCCGAGGCTCGGAGGAGCGGCTCGTGCCGGTGTTGATGACGGCCCTCGGCACGGCGGTCGCGCTGATCCCCATCGCGCTCGCGGCGGGCGAGCCCGGCAACGAGATTCAGGCCCCGATGGCGTCGATCATCCTCGGCGGGCTGCTCAGCTCGACGGTCCTCGTGCTGGTGGTCCTGCCGGTCCTCTACATCCGCTACGGTGGGCCGACGACCACCCCGGAGTCCCCATGAGCTTCGCCCGCGCCTGCGCCCTGATCGCCTCCCTCGCCCTGGTCTCGGTCGGCTGCGCCGACGAGCACGGGCACGACCACGCGCCGGGCGCGGACCACCACCACGGCCACGCGCCCGCCGCCGACCCGTCCGCCGCCGTGGCGACGTCCGCGGAGGCGGCGCCGGCCCGCGGGCCGAGCGAGCCGGTCGCCCTGACCCTGGGCGCCTGGAAGGCGACGCTGGAGCCGAGCGGCGAGACGCTGAAGCTCGTCGTGAGGGGCCCCGACGGCCCCGTCCCGCCCGTCGGCGACGCGAAGGTGGTGCTGACGGGGACCGGCGAGGACGAGCAGCGGGTGACGCTGGCGCCCGCCGGAGACGCCTGGTCGGGCCCCGCGAAGGCCGCGGGCGCCCCGGGCTACGTCGCCGTCGTGAGCGTCACGCTCGACGGCCGGACCGAGAGCGGCCGCGCCGTCTGGGGCGACGTCCCGGAGCCCGCGCCCGCCGACCACGGCCACGAGCACGGGGCCGACGGACACGACCACGGCGGCGGGGACCACGGCCACAGCCACTGACGGAGGGGGCCCGGGTCGACCGGGTCAGCGGTCGTGGCAGACGCCGCACCCGGCCAGCGGCCCGGTGGTGGGGAAGCCCTGCGAGTGGGGGTGGGAGACACCGCCGACGGGAGGATCCCCCTCCGCAGAGGCCGCGCCGCGGACCCGCTCGGCGATGCGGTCGGCCTCCCGAAGACCGGACAGGTAGGCGCCGTGCACGGTGCCGGGGTAGCTGCGGTGGGTCGCTTCGCCCGCGAAGAACAGCCGGTCTCCCACCGGCTCGGCGAGGATGTCGAAGGCCTCGGCGCTGCCGCCGGGGGGGATCACGCTGTAGGAGCCGTGGGTGACGGCGTTCCACTGCCAGCGGGACATCACGCTCCCGGTCGGGGCGGGGATGGAGCTGCCGAACATGCCCTTGAGGATCGTCATGATCGCGTCCACGGCGCGGTGGTCCGGCCCCTTCTCGAGCTCGCGCGCGAACGTCCCGCCGGTGAAGGAGACCAGGACCGGCGCGCGGGAGTGCAGTCCGTGGTTGAGGAACACGGGGAACTCGCCACGCCGCTTCGCCATGTGGCCGAAGAAGTGGGGATCGGACGGCCAGAACGCCTGGTCGAAGCGCAGCGCGACCTTGTTGAGGACGCCCATGCGCAGGGAGCGCGCGGCCTCGATCTTGGCCTTCGGCAGCCCGGGGTCGAAGGCCACGGAGCCCTTGTTCAGCACTCCGAGGGGCAAGGTGACCACCGCCGCGTCGGCGCGCCACTCCCGGCCGTCGGTGGCCACGACCACGCCGCCCGCGTCGGCCTTCACGCTGCGCACCCACTGCCCCAGGTGGACGCGCGTGCCCTTCGCGACGCCCGCCACGACGTGGTCGTAGCCGCCCGGGAACAGGCGGTCGCCGCCGAGCAGGCCCTCGTCGTCGCCCGCCATCAGCGAGATCTTCGCGAGGTCCTCCGCGGCCGCGACCGCGGTGGTGCCCGCGCGCCAGTCCAGGAACCGCTGCTCCAGCGGGGTGAGCTCCTCTCCCGCCAGCACGCGCCGGATCGCGGCGTCCACGGAGAGGTCCTCGTCGGCGACGAAGTCGAGCGCGGCGACGCCGAGCATCAGCTCGTCCCACGCGCCCTGCAGCCGCTCGAAGTCGGCCTCGGGCAAGCGCTTGCCGTCGTGGTCGAACAGCTGCACTTGGTCGTAGTCCGTGGCCTCGTGGTCGATGCCGAGGCTGCGGCACAGCTTCGTGATCGGGTTGCCGAGGGTGCCGTGGATCCACGACGCCCCCAGGTCCACGGGCACCCCGAGCGTGCGGTCGGTGCGGATCCGCCCCCCGGTCCGGTGGCGCGCCTCGAGGACGTCGACCAGGTAGCCGTGCTCCCGCAGCCGTCGCGCCGCGGCCAGCCCCGCCATGCCCGCGCCGATGACGAGCACGGAGCCCCGTCGGGGGTCCGCCTTGGGCTCGGACAGGCCGCCTCCGCAGCCGAGCACGCCGGCGCCGAGGAAGGCGGCGCTCGAGGACAGGAAGCCGCGTCGGCTGGGTCGGGATCCCATGGGCGCCATCCTAGTACGCCCGGCGAGCCGGAGGGCCGGGGGGGCGCGGGCCCCGGCGGGGGCTACAGGTCGTCGACGAAGACGACCCCGTCGAAGTCGTCGGGCCCGAACGGCAGGTCCAGCCGCGGGCTCCGGGGGTGCTCGTCGGCGTAGGGGTTGGGGCGCACCGGGAAGCGCGTCGGGTAGTAGTTGCGCGCCACGATGCAGCGGGCGGCCCGGACGGCGAGATCGTCGAGCGCCGCGAGGTCCGACCGCACCCGCTCCGTCGGGCAGGCTTCGATGGACGCGTCCACGGCCGCGGCGTCGTAGGCGCTGGGGACGAAGGGCTCGGAGGGCGAGTCGTCCGGGGGCGACGGGAGCTCCCCTGCGCGCCACATCGACACCTCGCCCGTCCTCGCGAAGGGGTCGATCGGCTCCCCGTTCAGCCAGGTGTTGAAGTGGATGTGGGGGACCCCGAACGGGAACGTCGCGAACCCGTCGAGGCCGCTGTAGCCGGACAGCGCGATCGCCTGCCCGCGCTCCAGGACGTCGCCTTCGTCGACCAGGCTTCGGGCGAGGTGGGCGCAGCAGGTCATCAGCCCCGCGCCGTGGTCGATGAAGACCTTCAGGCCCCCGCGGTTGAACTCGGAGACCACCCGCGCCACCCGGCCCGCCGCCGCGGTCCGCACGGTCGTGCCCAGGGGGATCGCGAAGTCCGTGCCGTTGTGGCTGTCGTACGTGAGGTCGCCGCCCCGGAAGTCCTCGACCTGGGTCTTCCGCACCGACCAGCCCGCGTCCACCGGCGTCTGGGTGTGGTTGAAGAGGTTCGTGACGACGACCTTGCGGGGCACGGCGTCCTTGCCCCGCCACAGGGGCACGGCGAGGCTCGGGCGCAGCAGGCGCAGGCTGGACAGCCCGAAGCTGCTCGCGGGCACGTCCTGCTCGCCGCGCAGGGCGACGAGCGCCTGGCGCCAGCGCAAGCCCCAGGGACGCAGGCCCATGGCCTCGCTCAGGGGGATCCGGGGTCGTGACTGCATCGAACGTCCTGCCTCGGCCGACGAGTCTCGCACTTCTCGCCGCCGGGGGCACGCCGCCCGAAGCCCGCGTCGGTAGCATCCGACATGGCCTCGAGCACCGTCGACACCTCCCTCGCCGCCGCCCTGACCGGACTGCCTCGGGGCGAGCCCCGGCCGGAGCCGCCCCCGGTCACACCCGTCGACATCCCCGCGCTGCGGGCCTGGGTCGGCCCGGTCGCGCTGATGTCGGTCACGCCCGTCCTCTCCGTCCTCTTCCAGCTCGCGGTCGAGCACCACGGCGGGTCCCTGACGGCGCTCGGGAAGGCGGGCCCGGCGGCGTGGCTCGCCGAGCTCCCGCGACCGTCCTGGTTCGCGGTCGGCGTCGTGGGGGGGTGGACGGCCGTCCAGCTGCTGCTCCTGCAGCTGCTGCCGGGTCGCGTCGCCCCCGGCCCGGTGACGCCCAAGGGGGCGCGCCCGGAGTACCGGCTCAACGGCGTGCTCGCCTGGGTCGTGACCCACGCGGCGCTGTTCGGCCTGTTCGCCGGCGGCGTGGTGCGCGCCGAGCCGCTCTACGCCCGCTACGGCGAGATCCTCGTCACGCTGTTGCTCTTCGCCTTCGGGTTCTGCGCGTTCCTGTACTGGAAGGGCCGCCGCTACCCGTCGTCGCCCGACGCCGTCGTCACGGGCCGGTTCGCGTTCGACTTCTTCCAGGGCGTCGAGCTGCACCCGCGCCTGCTGGGGATCAACCTCAAGCAGCTCATCAACTGCCGCGTGTCGATGATGGGGTGGAGCGCGGTGTTCGTGCTCGCGGCGTTCGCCCAGGCGGAGCGGTACGGCGCGGTGTCGACCTCGATGGTCGCGAGCGTGGTGGTCCTGGTCGCCTACCTCCTGAAGTTCTTCTGGTGGGAGGACGGCTACTTCGCGTCGATGGACATCCAGCACGACCGCTTCGGCTTCTACATCTGCTGGGGCGTGCTCGTGTGGGTCCCGGCGGTCTACTGCCTGCCCGCGCTGTGGCTCGTCGACCACCCCATCGACCTGCCGGTGCCCGCGGCGGTGGCGATCGTCGCGTTGGGCCTCGCGTCGATCGGGGCGAACTACCAGGCCGACGCCCAGCGGCAGCGCGTCCGGGCCACCGGGGGCGAGACGACGGTGTGGGGCAAGCCCCCGGTCCTGATCCCCGCCCGCTGGACGACCGACGAGGGCGAGGAGCGCGAGACCATCCTGCTCGCCAGCGGCTGGTGGGGCGTCGCGCGCCACGCCCACTACGTGCCCGAGCTGCTCCTCGCCGCCGCCTGGACCCTGCCCGCGGGCTTCACCCACTTCCTGCCGTGGTTCTACTGGGTCTTCCTCTTCATCCTGCTCATGGACCGGGCCCGCCGCGACGAGAAGAAGTGCGCCGCCAAGTACGGCGAGGCCTGGCAGGAGTACACGCGTCGAGTCCCCTACCGAGTGCTGCCCGGGGTGTGGTGACGGCTCGCGCCGGGATCACTCGCCGAGGTCGACCAGCTCCTGCCGATACTGGAACGTCGCGCCGTCGCCCCAGACCTGCACGAGGCGCACCGTGCGGGTGTCGTCGTACAGCGCGTCCGTGACCCACACGTGGTAGCCGCCGTCGTCGTTCGGCTCGTCGGCGTTGACGTGGTAGTGGCCGCCGTAGGCCCCCGCGACCCGGTTCGCCCGGGGCAGGGTCAGCGCCTGGATGAACTCCATCTCCGCGAGCGTGAACGCCCCCGGGCTCCGGTGCATCGGGTTGTGGGACAGGATCACCACGTCTTCGTCGGGGCCCTGCGGGAGCGCGTCCAGCTCGGCGGCCAGGAACGGCAGCGAGCCGCCTTCGAAGTCGTAGAGGTCGGCCCCCTCCCCCTCGAGCGCGTCGTCGGACCGCGACGCCCAGTCCAGGGTGACGAACCGCACGCCGGCGTGCGTGAACGCGAAGTTGTTCAGCCACCGATCCACGCCCGCGTCGGGATCGTGGACCGGGACTTCGGCGGCCTGCCAGTCGTCCATCGCGCCTTCGAGCGCGGCGAGCTGGTCGGCGAACACCTCCCCGAAGTCCGCGGCCCCGCCCGCGTGCACGAGGTTGTCGCCCGACACCGGCGCCCAGTGCAAGTCCAGCTCGTCCATCTCGTCGCGCGCGAGCGGCAGGCCGCCCGACCACCCGATGTCTCCCAGGAGGACCACCAGCTCGATCCGACGCGCGTCGGCCTCGTCGTTCAGCCACTCGACGGTGCGCGCGAGGCGATCGACGTGGTCCGGCGTGCCCGCGGTGATGTGGGTGTCGGCGAGGACGGCGAAGGTGAAGCGATGCTCCAGGACGCCCGGCGTGGGGTCGGCGGGCGGCGGCTCCGCGCTCGGACAGCCCCACGCCGCGAGCGCAGCCCAAGCGACCCACCAGCGGCGAGAGGCGATCATGCTTCCAGTCTTCCACACCCCGCCGCGCCGCCCCCGGGGTGATCGGGGCAGGGCCGAGCGCGTGCTCCTGGCCGTCGACGCGACCGGGTACGCCCGGATCCGCCCCGTCTCCGCGGCGACGCCGACTTCGAGGCCCGGCTCAGAGAGACACGGACCGCAGACGCAGCGCGTTGAAGATCACGCTCACCGAGCTGAAGCTCATGGCGGCGGCCGCGAACATGGGGCTGAGCAGGACGCCGAAGACCGGGTAGAGGACCCCCGCCGCGACGGGCACCCCGAGGGCGTTGTAGGCGAAGGCGAAGAACAGGTTCTGGCGGATGTTCGCCATCGTCGCGCGGCTCAGGCGACGGGCGCGCACGATGCCCCTCAGGTCGCCCTTCACGAGCGTGACGCCCGCGGACTCCATGGCGACGTCGGTGCCCGTCCCCATCGCGATGCCCACGTCGGCCCGCGCGAGGGCGGGCGCGTCGTTGATGCCGTCCCCCGCCATCGCCACCACCGAACCCTCCGCCTGCATGCGCTCGACCACCGCGACCTTGTCCTCGGGCAGGACGTCCGCGATCACCTCGTCGAGGTCCAGCCGCGCGGCGACGGCCTCGGCGGTGCGGCGGCTGTCGCCCGTGAGCATGACCACGCGCAGGCCCGCGTCGCGGAGCGCCCGCAGCGCCTCGGGGGTCGTCTCCTTGATGGGATCGGAGACCCCGAGGACACCCGCGGCGACGCCGTCGACGGCGACGAACATCGCCGTCCTCGCCTCGGCCCGCAGCGCGTCGGCGACCGCCTCGAGCTCGCCGAGGTCCACGCCCGCGTCGTCCATCATCGCGCGGTTCCCCAGGGCGACGTCGCGCCCCTCGACGGTGCCCCGCACGCCCTTCCCCGTGACCGAGGCGAAGTCCGTCGCTTCGGCGACGCCGACGCCCCGATCCTCCGCGCCCCGCACGATCGCTTCGGCCAGCGGGTGCTCGGACCCGCGCTCGAGGGCCGCGGCCGACCGCAGCAGCTCGTCCTCGGCGATGCCCGTGGCCCGCACCGCCGTGAGCGTCGGCCGCCCCTCGGTGAGGGTGCCCGTCTTGTCCACGACGAGCACGTCCACGCTCCGCAGCACCTCGATGGCCTCGGCGTCCTTGAACAGGACCCCGGCGCCCGCGCCCCGGCCGGTGGCGACCATGATCGACATGGGCGTGGCGAGCCCCAGCGCGCAGGGGCAGGCGATGATGAGGACGGCGACGGAGTTGATGAGCGCGTACGCCATGGCCGGGTCCGGCCCCCAGACCCCCCACACGACGAACGTCGCGACGGCGGACAGGACCACCGCGGGCACGAACCAGGCGGCCACGACGTCGGCGAGCCGCTGGATCGGCGCCCGGCTGCGCTGCGCCTCGGAGACCATGTGCACGATGCGGGAGAGGAGGGTGTCCGCGCCGACGTTCGTGGCCCGGACGACCAGGCCGCCGGTCCCGTTCACGGTCGCGCCGATGACGGAGTCGCCGGGCCCCTTCGCCGCGGGCATCGGCTCGCCGGTGACCATCGACTCGTCCACCGACGAGCTGCCCTCGACGACCTCGCCGTCCACCGGCACGGCCTCCCCGGGGCGCACGCGGAGGCGATCGCCCGGGACGACGTGCTCCAGCGGGACGTCGGCCTCGGTCCCGTCGTCGGCGAGCCGGCGCGCGGTCTTGGGGGACAGGTCCAGGAGCATGCGGATGGCGGCGCTCGTACGGCTGCGCGCCCGCAGCTCCATCACCTGGCCGAGCAGGACGAGCGTCACGATCACCGCGCCGGACTCGAAGTACACCGCGACGTCGCCGCCGTGCCCTCGGAAGGACGCCGGGAACAGCCCCGGGGCGAGCAACGCGACCACGCTGTAGAGGTACGCGACCCCGGTGCCCAGCCCGATCAGCGTGAACATGTTCGGGGAGCGGTTCCCGACCGACGCCCAGGCCCGCTCGAAGAACGGCCGGCCGCCCCACACGATCACGGGCGTGGCCAACGCGAGCTCGATCCACGGGCGCAGGGACGAGGAGCCGAGCACCCGGGAGATCGGCGCGCCGGGCAGCATGTCGCCCATCGCGACCACGAGCAGCGGGACGGTGAGCGCGGCCGAGACCCGGAAGCGCCGGGTCATGTCGTCGAGCTCGGAGGTGTCCTCTTCGCCGGTGGGAGCCATGGGCTCGAGGGCCATCCCGCACTTCGGGCAGGGGCCGGGCCCGTCCGCGGCGACGTCGGGGTGCATGGGGCACGTGTACCGCCCGGGTCGCCCCGCCGGAGCCGGGGTGGGGACCGCGACGGGGGCGGCCGGGGCCGCCGCGTGCTCCTCGTGGCAGCAGTGACCCTCAGTGCCCATGGTCGTGTCCGTCGTGGGACGCCTCGTCACCGGGCTTCACCAGGAACATGTTGCACTTCGCGCAGCGGCCCTCGGTGGCGGACGTCACCTCCGGATGCATGGGGCAGTAGTACGCGTCCGCGGGGGTCTCGGCGGCGGGCGAGGCCTCCGCCTCGGCCGCGCTCTCGGCGGCGGGCGGGGCCACGGCGGGCGCGGGGTCCGAGCCGCAGGCGGCGAGGAGGAGGAGGGCGGTCGGGGCGAAGGTCTTCATGGTCGGTCTCCGGGGCTCAGGAGCGGAGCGAAGCGGGATCGATCCCGTACTTCTCGAGGCGATACAGCAGGACGTGGCGGGGGATGCCCAGGTAGCGGGCGGCCGCGCTCTTGTTGCCGCCGTGGGCGCGCAGGGCCTCTTCCACGAGGCGACGCTCCAGCGCGGGCAGCGGGAGCCCGCCGGCGGGCAGCTCCAGGTCCCAGGGATCCGCGTCGAGGCGGACGGTGAGGACGCGCGCGCCGTTCGGTTCGCGCGGGCGGGGGGACGCGGACGCCGCGGGGAGGTCCGAGGGCCCGACCACGGGGCCCGGGGCGAGCAGGGCCACCCGCCGCGCGACGTTCTCGAGCTCGCGCACGTTGCCCGGCCAGGCCCTCGCCCGCAGGTCGTCTCGGGCCTCCGCCGACAGCTCGAGCGTCCGCCCGGATGCCCGCGCCTGGGCCGACAGGAAGAGCTCGAAGAGCGGCACGATCTCGGCCCGTCGGTCCCGCAGCGGGGGGACCGACAGGGGCAGGACGGCGAGGCGGTAGTACAGGTCCTCGCGGAACCGTCCGTCGCGCACGAGCGACGGTAGATCGCGGTGCGTCGAGGCGACGATGCGGACGTCCACCGGCACCGAGCGCTCGGCGCCCAGGGGCTCCACGACGCGCTCCTGCAGGACGCGCAGCAGCTTCGGCTGCAGGTCCCGGGGGAGGTCGCCGATCTCGTCGAGGAGGAGGGTCCCGCCGTGGGCTGCCCGGAACCGGCCCTCGCGCGCCCGGGCCGCGCCCGTGAACGCCCCGCGGACGTGGCCGAACAGCTCCGCTTCGAGCAGCTCGGCGGGGATGGCGGCGCAGTTGACGGCCACGAACGGCCCGGCGGCGCGCCCCGAGAGGCGGTGGAGCTCGCGCGCGACCAGCTCCTTGCCGGTCCCGCTCTCGCCCGTGAGAAGCACCGGCAGGTCGGCCCCCGCGACCCGATCCACCCGGGCCATGAGCTCCTGCATCGCGGCGGAGACGACCAGCATCGGCCGCTTCCCGGCCTCCACCCGGGACCGCAGCGTGCGGTTCTCCCGCAGGACCCGGCGGTGCTCGGCCGCCCGGCGCACCTTCAGCACCAGCGCGTCCCGCGCCACCGGCTTCGTCACGTAGTCGTACGCGCCCCCCTGCATCGCCGCCACCGCGGTGGCGACCGACCCGTACGCGGTGGAGACGATCACGGGCGCGTCGGGGTCGAACCTCAGGATGGAGGCGAGCACCTGCATGCCGTCGACGTCCGGCATCTTGAGGTCGGTCACCACGACGTCGGCGGGCTCGGCCTCGTAGGCGGCGACCGCCTCGGCGCCCCCCGCGCACGCGACCACGACGTACCCTGCCCCCTGCAGCTGCATCGTCGTGACCTCGAGGAGGGACTCGTCGTCGTCCACGAGCAGCACGCGCACCGGCGCCTCGGTCATGTCGTATCCCCCTCGCCCACGGGCAGCCGCAGCTCGAAGGCCGCGCCGCCGAGGCTCGCGTCCCCCACGTGAATCGTCCCGCCGTGCTCCGTCATCACCTGCCTGCTCACGGCGAGGCCGAGGCCGGTGCCCCCCGGGCGCGTCGAGTGGTACGGGTGGAAGACCGCCGCCCGCTGGTCCTCCGGAACGCCGGGGCCCGCGTCCTCCACGCGCACGAACATCTCGCCGGCGGCCTCGTGAATCCCCGACACGATGCGCACGGTGCCCCCCTCGGCCTGGACCTGCAGCGCGTTCACGACGAGGTTCAGGAGGACCTGCCGCACGGCCCCCTGGTCCAGCTTCACGACCGGCAGCGCGGCGCAGCGCAGGTGGCTCACCTCGACCCCGCTGCGCTCCGCCTCCGACGCCACGAGCTCGACGACGTCGTCCACCAGCGCGGACACGTCGGCGGGGACGGCCTCGCCGGACTCGCGGCGGGCGAAGCGCAGAAAGCGGGTGAGGACCCCGTCGAGGCGCTCGGTCTCGCGCACCAGCAGCTCGGCGAGGCGCCGGTCGCGCGCCTCGTCCCGGGCGCCGTCGGCGAGCAGCTCGGCGCAGCCGCGGATCCCCCCGAGCGGGTTGCGGATCTCGTGGGCGAGGCCCGCCGTCAGGAACCCCATCGCCGCCTGGTGCTCGGACTGCACGAGCGAGTCCTGCGCCGCCCGGAGGTCGTCGAGGGCGGCGTCGCGCTCGGCGATCGTGGCCTCGCGGTCCGTCACCAGCTCCCGCAGGCGAGTCGCCGCCCCGCGCTCCCGATCGACGAACCAGCCGACCAGTCCCCCGATCCCCACGTAGAGCAGGATGTCGGCGACCTTGTCGATGGTCGAGGCGGGGTCCGCGTGGGCGCCGAGCAGCCCGAAGGCGTGGGGCAGGTACGCCGCGACGACGGTCGCCGACACCACGAGCCCGCCCTGCCTGCCCCACAGCCACGCGGCCGCGAGGATCGGGAAGTAGAAGAGGCGCCGGTACAGGTGGTGGGCGGCGGCCGGGTCGCCGTGCCCCGTGCTGTAGTGCAGGACCGTCACGGCGACCACCCCGGCGGCGACGAGCGCCACGGACATCGAGCCGCGGCCGGTCACTCCGCGCCTCCCCGCAGGAGCTGCGCGCGTCGCCACAGGAACCACGCCGCGGGCACGACGACGAGCGTCAGGATCGTCGAGGTCACGAGTCCTCCGACCAGGGGCGCGGCGATGCGCTTCATGACGCGAGCGCCCGTCCCCGCCCCCAGCATCACCGGCAGGAGCGCGATCACGCTCGTCACCACCGTCATGACCTTCGGGCGGACTCGATCGACGGCGCCCTCCATCGTCACGGCCCTCAGGTCCTCCAGGGTGCGCAGTCGCCCCTCGCGCTTCCAGCGGCCCCAAGCTTCGTCGAGGTAGACGAGCATCACCACCCCGGTCTCCGCCGCGAGCCCGGCCAGGGCGATGAACCCCACGCCCACCGCGACGCTCAGGTTGAAGTCCATCGCCCACAGCAGCCACACCCCGCCGACCAGCGCGAACGGGAGCGTGCCCAGGACGATCGTCGTCTCGGCGGCGTTGCCGAAGTGCCCGAAGAGCAGGATGAAGATGAGCGCGAGGGTCAGCGGCACGGCGATCGCGAGCCGCTCGTTCGCGCGCTGCATGTATTCGTACTGGCCGGACCACACGATCGAGACGCCCGGGGGCAGCTCCACGCGCGCCCGCACGGCCTCCTTGGCCGCCGCCACGTACCCGCCGACGTCGCTCGTCTTGAGGTCCACGAAGATCCAGGCCGTGCGCCGGGCGTTCTCGCTCTTGACCGCGGGCGGGCCCTTCTGCACGGAGATGTTCGCCACGGCGCGCAGCGGGACGGTGTGCCCCATGGGCGTGGGGACGGCCACCGCGCCGAGCTTGTCGAGGTCGTCGCGCAGCTCCCGGGGGAACCGGATGTTGACGGGGTACCGCTCGAGCCCCTCGACGGTCCAGGTGACGTTCATGCCGCCGAGGGCGGTCTTCACCACGTCCTGCACGTCCCCGACCGTCAGCCCGTACCGCGCCGCGGCGGCGCGGCGGATGTCCACGTCGATGAAGTTCCCGCCCACGACGCGCTCGCTGTACACGCTCAGCGTCTCGGGCAGCCCGGCCAGGACCGCCTCGATGCGTCCCCCGACGTCGGAGAGGACCTCCAGGTCGTCGCCCAGCACCTTCACCCCCACGGGGGTCTTGATGCCCGTCGCGAGCATGTCCAGGCGCGTCTTGATCGGCATCGTCCAGGCGTTGGTGAGGCCCGGGAACTGGACCATGGCGTCGAGCTCCTGCACGACGTCCTCGATCGTCTTGCCCTCCGGCCAGGTCTCGGCGTCGGTGAGGAGGATGGTCGTCTCCAGCATGGACAGGGGCGCCGGATCGGTGGCGGTCCCCGCGCGCCCGGCCTTGCCCAGGACGTGCCTCACCTGCGGGTGCCGCGCGATGATCTTGTCCGTCTGCTGGAGCAGCTCGCGGGCCTTGGTGATCGAGATGCCGGGCGGCGTCGTCGGCATGTAGAGCAGGTCCCCCTCGTTCAGCGGGGGCATGAACTCCGACCCCAGCTGCCCCAGCGGCCACAGCGCGGGGACGGTGGCGAGGACGGCGAGGGCGACCACGACCCGCGGCGCGCGCAGCACCCCGCGGATCACCGGGCGGTACACGGCCATCAGCGCTCGGGTCACGGGGTTGCGGGCCTCGGGGAGCGTCGCGCCGCGCACGAACCAGTACAGGAGGACGGGCAGGACGGTGACCGACAGCAGCGCGCCGCCCGCCATGGCGAACGTCTTCGTGAGGGCCAGGGGCTTGAACAGCCGCCCCTCCTGGGCCTCGAGGGCGAACACCGGCAGGAACGAGATCGTCACCACGAGCAGCGACGAGAACAGCGCGGGCCCCACCTCCCGGGTGGAGTCGACGACGTGCTCGAGGTGCGTCTTGTCCGGGTACCGCTCCTTGTGTTTGTGGAGGTTCTCGATCATCACGATCGCGCTGTCGACGAGCTCGCCGATGGCGATCGCGACCCCTCCCAGGCTCATGATGTTCGCGTTGACGCCGAGCGCGCGCATGCACAGGAACGACACCAGGACCCCCAGGGGCAGGGCGATGACGGTGACGAGCGCGCTGCGGAGGTGGAACAGGAAGAGCAGGCAGATGAGGGCGACGATCGTCAGCTCCTCGAGCAGGGTGACGCGCAGGGTGTCCACCGCGCGCCGGATCAGGTCGCTCCGGTCGTAGGAGACGTGGACCTCGACGCCCTCGGGCAGCCCCCCCTTCAGCTCCTCGATGCGCTCCCGCACGCGCTCCGCGACCGCCAGGGCGTTCTCGCCGAAGCGGATGACGACGACGCCGGTGACGACCTCCCCGCGGCCGTTCATGTCCACGACGCCGCGGCGGATCTCCGGCCCGATCTGGATGCGCGCGACCTGCCCCAGCAGGATCGGCACGTGCCCGCCCGCGTCCACCCCCACGGGGATGCCCTCGAGGTCTTCGAGGCCGGCGATGTACCCCTTGCCGCGGACCATGAACTCGGTCTCGCCCATCTCGAGCAGGCGCCCGCCCACGTCCATGTTGCTCCGCTGCACCGCCTTGCGGACGGCCCCCAGCGGGATGCCGTAGGCCCGCAGCCGCTCGGGGTCGACCTCCACCTGGTACTGGCGCACGTGGCCGCCCACGCTCGCGACCTCGGACACGCCCTCCAGGGCCATCAGCTCGTAGCGGAGGAACCAGTCCTGGAGCGAGCGCAGCTGGGCCAGGTCGAGGCCTTCGAACGCGACGGCCCGCGCCAGCTCGGGGAAGGAGACGCCCCCGTCGCGGTCGCGGTCGAAGCCGTCGTGCAGGAAGCGGATCGAGTCCTCGGTCCAGGCGCGCGCCCCGGCCTCCCGGGGGTCGTCGAAGAGGGCCTCGGGCGGGGGGCCGAACAGGGCCACGAGCTGGGCGTGCGTGAAGACGCGGAACCCGTCCTTCACCTTCGGCTCGCCCTCGGGCGCGGGGAGCTCCGCGGAGCTCACGGTGCCGTCGCCGTCGGCGTCGTGGCGGGCGCGCAGGGCGGCCGCGCGGGGCCCGAAGTCCGACAGCGAGTACATGTAGACCCAGCCCACCCCGGTCGCGTCGGGACCCAGCTGGGGCGACGTCCCCTCGGGCAGCCGGCTCTGGACGAAGTTGAGGTACTCGAGCACCCGGCTCCGCGCCCAGTACAGGTCCGTCCCCTCCTCGAAGATGACGTACACCATCGAGAAGCCGAAGAAGCTGTAGCCGCGCACGGTCTTGGCGTGGGGGACGGACAGCATCGCCGTGGTCAGGGGGTACGTGACCTGGTCCTCGACGACCTCCGGGCCCTGGCCCGCGAAGTCCGTGTAGACGATGACCTGGACGTCGCTGAGGTCGGGGATCGCGTCGACCGGCGTCGTCCACGCCGCCCAGGCGCCGGCGAGCGTCACCAGGACCGTCAGGATGAGGACGAGCGCGCGGTTGTGCACGCTCCAGCCGATCAGGCGCTCGATCATCAGTGCACGTGGCCGCCCGCGGCGGGCTCCCGCATCTTGTTGATCGCTTCCTGGAGGCGGCTCTCGGAGTCGAGGAGGAACTGGCCGCTGACGACCACCCGCTCGCCCGCTTCGAGCCCGTCCACGACCTCGGTGATGTGCCGGTCGCCGACGACCCCGGTGTCGATGTCCCGGGGCTCGAACCGCCCGACCGTGGGGCTGACGAAGACGAGCCGACGAGCCCCGGAGTGCAGGATCGCCTCGGTGGGCACGACGAGGGCGTCGTCCTTGCGCCGGGTCTCGATGAGGACGGTGGCGAACATGCCGGGCTTGAGCTCGAGGCCGGGGTTCGGGAACTCGAGTCGGACGGTCAGGGTGCGGCTCTTCTTGTTGAGCGTCGGGTAGACGTACGCCACCTCGCCTTCGACCTGCTTGCCGGCCGCGAAGGCGAGCTCCATCCACGCCTTCTGCCCCTTCTTCACCCACGCGGCGTCGTGCTCGTACACCTCGGTGCGCACCCAGATGCTCTGGAGGTTGCCGATGCGGTACAGGTCTTTGCCCGCGTCGACGCGCGCGCCCTCCACCACGTTCTTGTGGAGGACGAACCCGGCCCGCGGGGCGATGACGGGGATGCGGCGTCGGGCCTCGCCCTTCGCCACCGCCGCCTTCACGACCGACGCGGGCACGTCCCAGTTGCTCAGCCGGGTGCGCGCCGCGCGGACGCGGGGGCCGTCCTCGCCCTCGGTCCGGAGCGCGAGCAGCAGCTCGTCCTGGGCGGCGACGACCTCCGGCGAGTAGATCTCGAAGAGCGTCTGGCCCTTCTTCACGTCCGCGCCCGTCTCATCGACCCGGATGCGCTCGATCCACCCCGAATAGCGCAGGTTCACGACGGAGATCTCGTCCTCGGCGACCTCGATCTCGCCGAGGGTGCGGACGTGCCGGAAGATGGGGCCGACCTCCGCGGGGGCGAGGCGCACGCCCATGTTCTGGACGACCACCGGGTCGATCGTGACGACGGCCCCGGCCTCGCCCTCCGCGGGGGGCGCGCGGCGCAGGGGGGTGAGGTTCATCCCGCAGATCGGGCACGTGCCCGGCCCCTCCTGCACGACCTCGGGGTGCATCCCGCAGGTGTGGAGGTCGCTCGCCTGCCGGTGACCGGCGTGCTCGGCCGAGGGGGCGGAGGAGGACTCGGGGGGCGCGTCGGTCGCGCAACCGCCGAGGACCACCAGGGCCGCCAGCGCGACGACGGAGCGGGTCACCGGGAGCCTCCGGGGGCGACCCGGTCGCCGATCAGGGTGCGGATCTCGGCGCGGGCGCCGGCGGCCTCCGCTTCCGCGACCAGGCGCATTCGCTGGACGTCGAGCAGATCGATCTCGGCGCGGATGAGCTCGGCGAACCCGGCCCGGTCGACCTGGTAGGCGGAGAGGGTGGAGTCGAGGGCGGCGCGCGCGGCCGCTTCGAGCGAGTCGCGGTACGCGGCGGCGCGGGCGGCGGCGCGGGCGAGGCGGGTCTCGGACGCCGCGAGCATGGCCGCGAGGCGGACCTCCTTCGACGCGGCGGCCTCCTCGGCGGCTCGAGCGCGCGCGGCGGCGGCGCTCTCGGACGCCCGCCCACGCTTGGACGAACCGGCGGGGAGCGGCACCGAGACGCCCGCGGTGACGAAGTTGGTCCCGGGGTCGCCCGTCGCCTGGGGGGTGCGCACGCGGTACCCGAGCCACACGGTCGGATCGGGGGCCACCTCGACGCGAGCGCGGGCGGCTTCGGCGCGCTCGGCCTCGGCGCGGGCGCGCAGGGCCACGACGGCGGGGTGGGCGGGGAGGGAGGCCGAGCGGGCCGCGGCGTCGGCGGGCAGGCCGGCGGCGGCGGGGGACGCGGGGGTGGCGATGGGCGTCGCGGGATCCCGCGCGAGGGCGCCGTTGAGGGCGGCCTGCAGGACGTCGGCCCGGGCGTCGAAGTCGATGAGGCTCTCGGCGAGGCGGTCGCGCCGCAGCTGGAGCTGCAGGAGGTCGTGCTGGGACGCCGACCCGACCCGGTACCGAGCGGACACGGCCGCGAGCAGCCCGTCGAGCTCGGCGACGTGCTGTTCGGTGAGGCCGCGCAGGCGACGGACGAGCCCGAGATCCTCGAAGCGGGCCCGGACCTCGCCCCGCAGGGCGGTGGCGAGGGTCTCGATCTCGGCCTCGGCGACATCGACCCGGGCGGCGGCGGCGGCGACCCGAGCGCGGATCTCCCCGGGGGCCGGGAAGCGCTGCTGCAGCTTGAACTGGAGGCCCGCCATCGGGTGTCGATCGAGCAGCGGCTCGGTGACGGGCAGGTTGGACAGCTCCACGCCGAGCATCGGGTCGGCCCAGACGCCCGCCGCCGAGGCGGCCGCCTCGAGGGCCCGGACGCGCTCCCGCAGGGCGTCCAGGGAGGGCTGGGACTCCACCGCGAGGACGGCCAGAGCCTCGGGATCGTCGGCCGCGGGACCGTCGGCCGCGGAGGACGGGCCCGGGCCGGCCGCCAGGGCGAGCGCGAAGGCGACGGTGCAGAACCAGGGCGAGCGAGTCACGAGACCTCCGGTGGGCGAGAGCGACGCAACCCCCGTGCCAGGAGCGCGAACGGGGGCCTGAGCCGTCCCCGCCCCCGGAGGAGGAGCCCTGGCTGCAGACTATTGTCCAGTCGCCTGATGATTATTCTACAGATGGCGGCGTCACTACCCCCGAAGGGCCGCCGCGCTGGTGCGGGCCCGCGACGAGGAGAGACACGATTATCGACGAGAACAACGAGCTGCAGCGCTACGGCCGCGAGGGAATCAACGAGCTCACGGCGGCGGCCGACGAGCGCGGGCACGGATACGAGACACGCGGCGCCGGGGTCGTCGGAGGGCTGGGCGCCACGCTCGCACCTTCGTCGACGGCCCCGTGGGAGCGGCCGTCGGCGGCCTCATCGGCGGAGGGAGCGGAGCGCTCATCGGCTCCGGCTGGGACGAAGATCGACGCTGGGGAACCCGGACCTGGAGCTGCTCGAGCCCGAACCGCGCTGACCGGCCACGGTCGCACAGCGCCGCTCCAGGTCATCGTGGTCGCCGAATGGCGGAGACGGATGGGATTGTCCGGGGCGTCGCGCGGGTGGGTGACTGCGGGGCAATCCCTTGTGATGGCGGGTGGTTACGCGGCAGGGGCGAGCGTGGAGGAGCGCGGAGGGGCGTCGAAGAACGTGGGGCGTGTGGTCCAAGTGTGGTCCCGGGATCTGGGACCAATGACCGTGAGCTACACGCTGTCGGGGTAGGCCGCGACGGGGCGCTCCTGATCTTCAGTCAGGCGCTCTCGACTTTGATCCGCGCCAGCTCCGCGAGGCCGTCGAGGTCCGCCTCCTTCTTCACGAACAGATTGAAGGCGTGCCCGAAGCGGCTGACTGACGCCCCGTCCATGGCGGCGAGGGTCGGTGCGGGAAGGTCGGCTGCCCGGGCCGCGACCACCGCCCGCTCCGGCAGCAGGAACACGACCGTGAAGTCCTCCGGTGTGGGAAGCAACGTGCAGATCGTGAGCTTCTTGCGCTGCACCCGGAGCAGCCACCCTGTCGACTTCTTGTAGTACGACCAGGCGGTGCGCCGGTCGGAGTGCTCGTGCACGAGCGTGTCCAGGAGTCGCTCCCAGAGGGGATGCCGCGCCCCCAGGGCAGTCGCAATCGCGGCTGCGGCAGGCTCGATCGCCTTGTCGTCGAAGATGCTCTTGGCCATGGCGCAGATCGTAGCCGGAGCGGGTCGACCTTGGATCCCGCGATCCCCACATCGAAAGGCTCCGGCGCAGCCTGCTACGCACGCAGGACGCGGGCGCCACCTTCGCCGCCACGGACAAGGAGCCGGCCCTGGGGCTGTCACTCATGGGGGACGGACCGATCTGCCTGACAGACGCGGGCGACGGCCTCGCGGATCTGCGGCAGAGCCTGGGATCGATTGCCCAAGTGAGTACAACCAGTCCCGGAACAAGGAGGCGCATCGAGGAGCGCGGAGGGACCTCGAAGAACGTGGAGCGTGTGGTCCCTGTGTGGTCCCACGGCTCGCCCGCTGCAGTGGTGTAATTACGGTGTATTGACATCGGGACTGGCGATGCCCATCCTCTCTGCATGGCCAGCCGCGATCAACAGCTCCAGATTCGAGTCTCCAGAGCGCAAAAGGCGGCGATCCGCGCCGCCGCCGAGCGCGCCGGCGTGGGCATGTCGGAGTGGCTCCTTTCGCGAGCACTTCCAGAGCCAGACGCCCGTTTGATGGCGCTGGTCCGGCGAGCCGAAGAGAGCGAGGCGCACGCAGCGTGGGCGGAGATCATCGAGCTCCTCCAGAAGCTGCGCAGCGTGGACTTCCAGGCGACGGTCGGTCGACTCGAGCCGTCGGGGCTCTCACGGTTCACAAGCAACTACCTCGCAGCGCTGGTCGAGATGACGGCCGCGAGACTGGGCCTCCCGGCACCCGCCTGGACCCGCGCCGTCGAGCCCCTTCCGACTCCCTGGTTTGGAACCAGGCTCCGCCGCCTCCGGGAGCACCTGCTGGTGCATGCCCCGGTCCCCTTCCGTCGGCGGAACATCTTCGTCGACGCCGGGGTGGGCGACCGTGTCTGACCGGCTGGAGCTGACGAGCGACGACATCCGGCGGCTGTTCGAGCTTCTGAACGAGGAGCTCGGCGGCAAGGGGGTCAAGGGCGAGCTCTACCTGGTCGGAGGCGCCGTGATGTGCCTCGTCTTCGACGCGCGCCCTTCGACCCGCGACGTGGACGCGCTCTTTCGCCCCACGTCGGAACTGCGGGAGGCTGCCGCTCGCGTTGCGCTGCGGGCCGACGTGCCGGAGGACTGGCTGAACGACGGGGTCAAGGGGTTCTTGAGCGCCCGCGGAGAGTTCGACCCCTACCTCGACCTCCCCCATCTGGCTGTGTTCACGGCGAAACCGGAGTACCTGCTGGCGATGAAGTGCGCGGCCATGCGGATCGGCGCGGGCTTTCGGGATGAGGCGGACGTCCGGTTCCTCCTGCGAGCGCTCAACATCGAGCGATACGACGACGCAGTCGAGGTCGTCCTCCGCTACTTCAACGAAGAGCGGGTGCCGCAGAAGACGTGGTACGCCCTGGAGGAGCTGGTGGGGCCGGAGTCAAGCTGACCCTCCCCGCGCGGAATGTCAGCAAGATGTCGCTCCACGCACTTCCATGCTGCTCCACCCACTTCCATGCCGCTCCGTGTGGTCCCTGCGAGGTCTCATGAGGGTCGAGCCCGAGCTCGGACGCTCCAAGTGCCGGAAATCACTGCATTCATGTTGTGGATTGGCGGAGACGCATGGGAATCGAACCCACCAACGACGGGGCTACCGCCGCCCA
>CAZEKB010000071.1:0-35330 GCA_964512225.1 uncultured Rickettsiales bacterium
CCCCCCGCCCGCGCGGCGCCCGGGGCCCCCCCGGGGGGGGTTTAGGGGGGGGGGGGGGGGGGGGGGCCCCCCCCCCCCCGCGGCGGAACCCCAAGGGCCCGGCCTCGAGCGCGCCGCGATCGGCGAGGTCTCCGACCATCTGCACGGCGAACAGGGGGTTTCCTTCGGCGCGGCGACGCACATCGGCGGCGAGCTCGGTGCTCAGACCGAGGAGGGCGGCGAGCAGGCGGTCGACCTCGTCGTCTCCGAGCGGCTCCACCTCCACCGACGTCGCCCCGGCTTCGAGCAGCGCGCGCAGGGCGACCCCCACCGGGTCGTCGGCGCGCAGGGCCTCGGCGGTGCAGGCCCCGACGACCAGCAGCGGGACCTCCCGACGACCCTCGCGGGCGAGATCCCGCCCCAGCTCCAGGGCCGCCTCCCCCCGGTGCAGATCGTCGACGGCGAGCACGACGGGGCGGTCCGCGGCCTCCCGGGCGAGGAACCGCGTGAACACGGCGCGCTGCTCCTCCGGACTCGGCCCCCGGCGCCCCGCGTCGTCGCCCACCATCGCGAGGATCGCGGCGGTCTCCAGCGGGTCCGAGACGCCCTGGGCGGCGAGCCGAGCGCGGATCCGGTCCCGGCGCCGCTCCACCCCCAGGCCCGCCAGCCCGAACGTCCGCGCGAGCGTGCCTGCGAGGCCGTCGGCCAGCGACCCGGTGGGGCCGTGACGCACCCAGAACACCCGCGCGACGCCCGACTCCGAGGCCTGCTCCGTCAGCCAGGCGAGCAAGCGCGTCTTGCCCCGACCGCGCTCGCCGTGGACGAGGGCCACCCCGGGCCGACGCTCGCGGAACACCCGCCGCAGCGCGGCCCAGAGCTTCGATCGATGCTCGTCTCGCCCCACGAGCGGGAGCCGACGCACCCGCAGGAGGCCCAGCCCGGCGCCGAGCAGCGACGGGGCGGCGGCCCGCGGACCCTCGGGGGGGAGCTCGGGGATCTCGGTCGGGGCGCCCCCCGTCGCGGCGAGGGCGGGCCCCGACGCGGGCAGCAGGGGGCCGGAGAGCAGCTCGGTGGGCGCGTCCTCCGGTGCGATCTCGGCCGGCCGCGCGGGGGCGGCTCCACCCTCGAGGGAGGCGAGGGCCCGACGGGCGTCGGCGGCGCCGGCGAACCGCTGGTGGGGCGCCTTGCGCAGCATGCGACGCAGCCACGCCTCGAGACCCGCGGGGACCTCGAACCGCGGCGCGAACGGAGGCAGCGGGCGACTCGCGTGGGCCTTCGCCAGCCGCCCCGAGTCACCGCCCCCGAACGGGGTCCGTCCGGTGATCAGCCGCCAGCCGAGGCAGCCGAGGGCGTACAGGTCGGTCCACGGTCCGATGTCCCGGACGTCGCCCCGGAACTGCTCGGGGGCCATGTACGACGGCGTCCCCACGACCCCCTGCCCGAACGCGCCCGACGCCGGGTCGTCGCCCACCGCGACCGCGAGACCGAAGTCCGACAGCTTCCACCCGGGCCGCACGTCGTCCGGGCCGCAGAGGAGGACGTTCCCGGCCTTGATGTCGCGGTGCACGACGCCGCGGGCGTGCGCGTGGGCGAGGGCCTCGAGCACCGCGCCGAGGACGTCGATCAGCGCCTGCGCGTCCTCGGGGGGGACGGACAGCAGCGTGCCCCCGGACGCGTACTCCATCACCAGGTAGGGGCTGCCCTCGGCCAGGCGATCGCCCGACGCCTCCGCCACCGACGCGGAGATGCGGCCGTGGTCGAGCACGTGCACGACGCCCGGGTGGTCGAGGCCCGCCACCGCGCGCACCTCGGAGGCGAACGCCTCGAGGAAGGTGTCGTCCAGCGCCTGGGCGTCGTGCAGGACCTTCACCGCCACCGGCGTCGTGGTGCTCCGGTGCCGCGCGCTCCAGACCGTGGCCATCCCCCCGGTCCCCGCGGCCCGGTGCAGGTACACGTCGAACGGGCCGACGGGGACGGGGACGACCGAGCCGCTCACAGATCCCAGTCGATGTTCGGGGCGGGCAGCCGCAGCGCGCGGTCCAGGGCCGCGAGGAGCGCGGGATCCCCGCGGAGATCGTCCGTCACCGAGAGCGCCTGCGCGGTCGCGACGCCGTAGAGCAACCGGGAGAACGCCCCCACCGTCGCCGTCAGCCGGGGGAGGTCGCGCGCGTCGCCCGGCTCGGCGGTCGACGTCGCCCCGAGGGTCACCACCCAGGACCCGCCGACGCCCGTCCAGGTCGGCGCCGGGCCGACGACGCGAGCGAGCCGGGGGGTGACGGGATCGTCCAGGTCGACGACGAACCGGACATCCTCCAGGGCCGCGATCGTCCCCACGAAGCGCCCGACGTCGAGCACGCGGACCTGCCACCAGGCGAACGACTCCGGGCGCTGGGCGAAGTCCGAGCCGCGCCGCATCCACAGCCCCCGCAGCGGCGTGCGCACGAGGTCCTGCAGCTGCAGCCCCGGGGGGTCGTACATCCGCACGCCCATCACCTGGTCGCGCCAGGACGCCACGACCCCCAGCAGCTCGACCAGCTGGTCGTACGTGTCGAAGCAGAACCACTTGACGTGATAGGGGCCCTCTTCGCCCTTCGCCTTGACGAACACGTGGTGGGTCAGCCGCCCGTCGGCGTCCTCGAAGCCCACGCCGAACCCGCCCTCCGTCCACGCCCACTCGGCGCGGAGGAGGCCCTCGGGCAGGGACGTCATGGCGCCGTGCACGCGCATGCGCCGGCGGCGGGCCTCGATCATGCGGCCTGCGTCCTCGGGACCCAGTCGCACGGGGACGGCGGGCGGACGGGGGACTGCGAGCGCCGCCGGGTCGATCGTGGAGAAGCGGAAGTAGTTCCCCGTGCCGTAGCCGAGCTTGTCGTAGTAGCCCTGGTCGAAGATCCCCAGGAACGACAGCACGGCCCCGTCGTCCGCGCCCTCGGCGATCAACCGCGCCGTCACCGCGCCCGCGAGGCCTCGGCCCCGGGCCACGCGCCCGACGGTGACCGCGGCGACGTGCTGGGCGGGCAGATCCGAGCCGGTGTGGCGCGCGCTCGCGGGCGCACCCAGCGCGAAGGCCTCCACGCTCCCGCCCACCTCCGCGACCCAGGCCGAGCCGGCGTCGAGGAAGTGGCCGAGCCCGGCCTTGTGCTCGTCCGAGGGCTCGATCCAGCCGCACTCCAGCCAGATCCGACGGACGGCGTCGAAGTCGGCGGGGACGTAGCGGCGGACGGGGACGGAGGGCACGGGCGAAGCCTAGCGGTGCGCCGCGGGGCCCGCTCAGAGCGCGCTGTTGCCCTCGTGGGTGCCCGCCAGCTCATCCTCGGCGACCCCCTCGTACCGCAGGATGTAGAGGCCGTTGCGCGCGTCGACGACGTATACGAGCCCGTCCCGCAGGATCGGATAGCTCCACATCTCCACGGGGTGCCCGCCCAGGGCCGGGTCCTCGACGGCGACGGCGGGCAGCGGCTCGGGCACGAAGGACGCGAGGGCGACCGGCGCCTCCGGGTCGCGCAGATCCACCACCTGCAGCCCCCCGGCGTACCAGGTCACGAACGCGAGGCTCGGCGTGAGGGTCGGGTTGTGAGCCGTGAAGGCGACGCGCACGGGCCCCCGGTCGTCGGCGCACTCGGACTCCTCGTTCTCGGGGAGCTTGAACTCCCCCGCGAGTCGCGGGGCGGCGAGGTCGGACACGTCCACGACGCGCATCCACCCCCAGGGGCAGCCCCGCATCACGCCCACCGGGTACACCTCGTCGGTGAGGACCACGAGGTCCCGACCCGGCACCTGGACCGCCGAGTGCGGGCCCGACGGCTCCGGCGGCGCGTAGTCGAACCGGGCGGAGGTGGGCGTGCGCCAGGGCATCGGGCCCGTCGCGCCCCCGGACACGGCCGACACGTCCAGCGTGAGCAGGCCCGCGCGGAGGTGGGCGAGGTGCGCGGTGGCGCCGTCGGGGGTGACCGACAGCGAGTGCAGCAGCGTCGAGCCGTTGCGGCCCTCGGCCAGGCCTCCGTCGTCGTGCGGATCGAACGTCGTGAGCTCGTAGGGGGCGCTCGGGTCGGTCGCGTCCACGACCTTGAGCGCGGGCGGCCCCACCGGCGTGGTCACCCATACGAGGAGGCGGTCACCGCCGGGCTCGCGCCACACGAAGAACTCGTGCGGCTTCTCGAAGGGCAACACCGGGGAGCTGCCGAAGTCGTGGCGAGCGATCCGCACCGGTGCCACCGGATCGGAGATGTCGTAGATCGCGAGGTGGTCGGTCTCGGCTGCGCCCCCCGTTTCGGGGTAGGCCGCCGCGTCGTAGGTGCAGGCGTGCAGCCCCACCGAGCACGAGAAGTTGAGGACGAAGAGCAGGTCGAGGTCCGGCACCGCGCGGAGCTCCCGCGACGACATCCCGCGCTGCGCCTGCCACGGGGGGCCGATCTCGCCGACGCGCTCGGGGCGGGTGGGGTCGGAGACGTCCAGGATCAGCACGGGGCCCGCGTCGTTCCGGGTGCCGACGTAGACGTGGTCGCCCGCGAGCGCGATGGCGGAGTTCATGCCCCGGGCGCCCAGATCGTGATGACCGACCCGGGTCAGCGTCGTGGGCGGGTCGGGCGTGGGCTCCGGCTCGGCCTCGACGCAGCCGAGCAGGATCACGGCGATGAGGGCGGCGCGCACGGGGCACGATACGTCGCCGCCGGGCCCCGCTGAAGGGGTAGGCTTTCCACATGTTTTCGCGTACTTCCAGCGGGAGCGGCGCGCTCCTCCTCGCCGCCGCCCTGATCGCCGCCTGCCCCGACGACGAAGAGCCCGACCCCACGCCGACCCCCGCCGCCGACGACGACGACGCGGTCGACGACGACGACTCGGCCCCGGTGCTCGACGACGACGACGCGATCGACGACGACGACAGCGCCCCTCCGGGCGACGACGACGACGCGACGGACCTCTCCCTCGGCGAGCTGTGCTTCCCGGAGATCTGGGACCCGAAGGTCGTGGGGCCCGACTACGAGCAGTTCGCCATGACCGCGGCGAGCCACTGCTGGGGCACCGACCACCAGGACATCGCGGGCGTGGAGCGCGTCGTCTTCCTGGGCGACTCGGTGACCGTCGGCGTCCCCAACTTCGGCATCGATCTCGAGGCCTGGGGCTGGCTGCCCGCGGGAGCGGGGACGGCCGTGGCGGAGTTCTATCGGAACGTCCTGGTCCCCGAGCTCGTGGCCCGGTTCGGGCTCGAGGCGCCGGCCACGGACTTCTGGGAGAACTGGCCGGGGGTGGACGTCATCAACGGGACCGGCGCCGTGATGGAGTCCGGGGACTTCGCGATCTGCGCGAAGTGGGGCGCGCGCAACGACGACCTGATCCAGGACAACACGCAGATCGAGGACTGCATCCCGCCGGGGGAGCGGGGCAAGACCACGCTCGTGATCATGACGTCCGGGGGCAACGACCTGGCGAGCCTCACCGGCGACCACATCGACGGCGTCGACTCCGCGACCACGTGGGCCAAGGCGGAGCTGATCGCGGCCCAGCTGCGGGCCGCCATGGAGTGGTTCCGGGTGCCGGACCGCTTCCCGTCGGGCGTCTTCGTCGTCTACGGGAACATGTACGAGTTCACCGACGCGACCGCCGACACCAGCTCGTGCGCCGCCGCCGAGCTCGCGGGGTTCGGGCAGCCTCCCCCGGACCCGGACCTCCTCGCGGACCAGGTCATCTGGATCCAGGAGGAGTACATGTCGATCGCCGTCGACAACGGCATGGACATGATCTGGATGCTCGAACACTTCTGCGGCCACGGCTTCCGCAACGACGACCCCCGCAGCCGCTGCTTCCGGGGGATCGACACGCCGCGCTGGTTCGACCTGAGCTGCACCCACCCCAACGCCGCCGGCCACGCGGCGATCGCGAACATGTTCCTGTCGGTGGTGGACGAGTAGCGGTCAGTAACTGCCGGACGCTTCGAGCACGACCGAGGCGTCGCGGTCGCAGATCGTCCCGCTCCAGGAGACGGACGCCGACGTGCTCGACGCCTCCTGCTCCGCCTCCATCTCCAGGTCGCAGGTGCCGGACACGTCGCCGCTCCAGGTGAGCGTCCCCGCGTAGCTCCAGCGCTGCCGTGCGGTCCCGCCGTCCACGACCTGCTCGAGGCTCCAGTCGAGGTCGCCGTCCGTGACGATGCCGTCCTTGGAGCAGGCGGTGTAGGCGACGGTGTAGTCGAACGACTGCTCGACGCCCCCCGCGCCCACGTTCTGCGTGAGGGTGCCCGAGAGCGCCACGGAGCCGCCGTCGGTGCAGTCCGCGTCGAGGTCGACGTCGCCCGTGGGGGCCTGCGCCGACGCGGACGTGAGGGCGGCCTCGGAGGTACCCCAGGCCTCCTCGACCTGGGCGTCGGTCAGCCCGGGGCACCCCCCGAGCAGCAGGATCGCGGGGACGAAGACGAGGACGGGCTTGCACATGCGGGGCCTCCGGCAGGCTCGGGAGATCCTACGGGATCACGCACCTCGCCGACATCGTAAGCCCAGCCCGTCCAGCCGAAACGGGAGGGGGTTGACCAGCTCGAAGTCGTGCGCGAGGTGACGCGCGGTGTTCTGCCAGCTGCCGCCGAGGTTGTAGCGGGGCTCGTCGGCGTTGCCCTTCACCTGGCGGGTATCGGACCACTCCCAGACGTTGCCCGCGAGGTCGCAGACGCCGTCGGGGCTGTTCCCCTTCGGCTTGCTGCACACCGGCCACGTGCCCCGGGCCCCGCAGCCCTTCACGGGGGCGACGGCCGCGTGGTCGTACATGACGGCGAGCGCGCAGGTCGCGGGCGCGGAGCCCCACGGGTACAGGCGACCCTCGGGACCCATGACGGCCTCGTGCCACTCCCGGCGGCCCGGCAGGCGCCCCCCGGCCCACCGACAGAACGCGTCGGCCTGGTACCAGTCGATGCAGTTGATGGGGTGGTCGCCCCGGCCGTCGGCGGTCCAGTTGCAGGTCTCGGTGGCGGTGAGGGGCATCTCCTTCCAGCGCACCCCGTGCAGCCCGTCGGCCGTGCACGCCCCCGCCTCCACGCAGCGTCGGTACTCGTCGACGGTCACCTCGTTCTTCATGAACCGATGGGCGGCCCCCGCGAGCCGGGACCAGGTGAGGCCGGTGCCCGGATCGGTCCACTCGGCCTCCGCGGCCGACGGCAGCGGCGTGGCACCCACGGGCGGCGCGCGCTCGCAGCCCGCCGCGAAGACGAGCAGGAAAAGGGCGGCGCGGAGCATTTCGGGAGGATAGCGGGCACACTTCGTCGCCATGGACGCCCCCGCCGAAGCTGCCGAAGCCGCCGAGCACCTCGCCCTCTCCGCCGACCTGCAGCGGGTCCTGGACGCGCACGCGGACTCCCCGATCACCCTCGGGGAGCTGCGCACGGCCCTCGGCGACCGCGGCTTCGGGCTCTCGATGCTGCTCCTGTCGCTGCCGTCGGCGTTGCCGGTGCCCGCCCCGGGCTACTCGACTCCGTTCGGGATCGCGCTCGTGGGCCTGGCGGTGCAGATGCTGATGGGGCGCGAGGCGCCGTGGCTGCCCGAGAAGGTCGAGCGGTTCGAGATGTCGCCCGCGGCCTCGCGGCGCATGCTCGGCGCGGCGATCGGGTTCCTGAGCCGCATCGAGCACCTCGTGAAGCCCCGCGGCCGCTGGATCCACACGCGCTGGGGCCTCTTCGTCCCGGGCCTCCTGGTGGTGATGATGGGGAGCCTCATGATCCTCCCCATCCCGGGCACCAACACGGCGCCTGCGGCCACGATCTTCCTCATCGGCGTGGGCATGCTCGAAGAGGACGGATTGTTGATCAGCGGCGCGACCCTCCTGGCAGCCGGCGCCGCGGCGCTTTACGGTGGGGCCGTCTACTTCCTCGTCACCGCCGGAATGTCCATCGACGAGACGCTCGGTAAGGTGAAGGGGTTCCTGGGATTGTGATGCGCCGCCTGCTCCTGCCGCTCCTGCTCCTCCTCGCGTGGCCGTCCGCGGCCCTCGCCCGGGGCGACGACGACTCCGCGGGCGACGACGACTCGGCCGAGGCGCCGCTCCAGGAGCCGGGCCCCGGCACGATCGCGATCGTCGAGTTCGACGATCTGATGATCAACCGGGGCTCCCAGACGTACTTCCTGGAGACGCTCGAGGCCGCCCAGCAGGATCCGACCGTGCGCGCGCTGGTGCTCGTCATGGACACCCCCGGCGGGGCCCTCGACGCCACCCGCGAGATGGTCAAGGCCGAGCTGGCCAGCGAGCTGCCGATCGTCGTCTACGTATCGCCCACCGGCTCCCGCGCCGCGTCGGCGGGCGTGTTCATCACGATGGCGGCCCACGTGGCGGCGATGGCGCCGGCGACCAACATCGGCGCCGCGCACCCGGTCTTCATGGGCGGCCCCCCGAGCGGGGGCGACGAGTCCGAAGAGGAGAAGAAGAAGCGGGAGGACAGCCAGGCCGCGATGCTCGAGAAGGTCACGAACGACACCGCGGCCTTCGCCCGCAACATCGCCGAGACCCGCGGACGCAACGCCGACTGGGCGGAAGAGTCCGTGCGCGAGTCGGTCTCGATCACCGTCAAGGAAGCGATCGAGAAGGACGTGGTGGACCTGGAGGCGGCGTCGCTGGACGAGCTCCTGGAGAAGATCCACGGGCGCGTGGTCACGACCGCGAGCGGGGCCCGCATCGTGCTGGACACGTCGGGGCCGAAGAAGCCGATCCCCATGAGCGCCGCGCAGCTGATCCTGCTGCTCCTCACGAACCCGACGATCTCCTACCTGCTGCTCCTCGCGGGGCTGGCGGGCTGGTACATCGAGTTCCAGAGCCCGGGGGTCATCGTGCCCGCCGCCGTGGGGTCGATCTGCCTGCTGCTGTTCGCGTTCAGCCTGTCGGCCATCCCCGTGAACCTGCTCGCGATCGTCTTCGTGCTCGTGGGCTTCGCGCTCCTCTTCGTGGAGGTGTACGTGGGAGCCATGGGAATCGCCGCGCTCGGCGCCGCGGGCGCGATCGCGCTGGGGGGCGTCTTCCTCGTGGAGAAGACCCCCGAGTTCGACGTCGCCGTGGATCCGACGGCGATCATCGTCGTGTCCCTGCTGACGGCCCTGCTGGGCCTGACGGTAGGATGGCTCGTCTATCGGGGCCAGGTCCGCAAGGTCGTGGGCGGCTCCGAGGGCATGGTCGGCGAGGTCGGACCCGTCAGGACCGCCATCCCCGGCGGCCGCGCGACGGGCAAGGTGCTCGTTCACTCGGAGCTGTGGTCCGCCCGCAGCGCCACGCCGGTGGAGGCCGGTACATACGTGCGGGTGCTCGCCATCCGCGGACTGGAGCTCGAGGTGGTGCCCGTCGACGACGGCCCGTCCGAGCCCTGAGGAGGAGACCCCGTGGGCTTCATCATTCCGATCCTGTTCTTCGGCTTCATCGTGCTGACGTCGGCCATCAAGATCCTCCGCGAGTACGAGCGGGGGGTCGTCTTCCGACTCGGCCGGTTCGTGGGCGTGCGCGGGCCCGGCATCATCCTGCTGATCCCGTTCGTGGAGAAGCTGGAGAAGGTGTCGATGCGGATCGTCACCCTCGACATCCCGCCCCAGGCCGTCATCACGCGGGACAACGTGTCCGTGAAGGTGAACGCGGTCGTCTACTTCCGGGTCATGGAGCCGGAGAAGGCGATCATCGAGGTCGAGGAGTTCTGGTTCGCGACCTCGCAGCTCGCCCAGACCACGCTGCGCTCCGTCGCCGGCACCGCCGAGCTCGACGAGCTCCTGTCCAACCGCGACCAGATCAACAGCCAGCTCCAGAGCATCCTCGACGAAGCGACGGACGCCTGGGGCATCAAGATCAGCAACGTCGAGGTCAAGGACATCGACCTCCCCCACGAGATGCAGCGCGCGATGGCGCGGCAGGCCGAGGCCGAGCGCGAGCGCCGCGCCAAGGTCATCGCCGCCGAAGGCGAGCTGCAGGCGTCCGAGAAGCTCACCGAGGCCGCGGGCGTCATGGCCACGCAGCCGATCACGATCCAGCTGCGCTTCCTCCAGACGCTGACGGAGGTCGCGACGGAGAAGAACTCGACGGTCGTCCTGCCCATCCCGATCGAGCTGCTGCGTGCGTTCGAGCGCATGGGCGGCGACCCCGCGGACGGCTGAGACCCCGCCCTCGGTGACCCTCGCGACGCGCCTGCGGCCGCACCTGCCCTGGGCGGCTGCCGGGCTCGTCACCGCGATCGTCTGCGCGCTGGTCCTCGCCCGTCCCTACGACGGCGCCCTCAACCGCAGCGCCGCCTCGGGCACCTACTGGACCGACCACCTGGTGCGGGCCGAGACCGCGCTCGTCCGAGCGGAGGGACGCGGCGGCGCGCTCGACTGGATCGTCGCCGCCGACCAGGGGTACCCGCCCCTCATCCACTGGGTGGCCGTCCCCCTGGGCGACGCCCTGGGGCGCGACGCCGGGACCGTCGAGCGCTTCGGGCTGATCTGGCTGCTCCTCCTCGTGGGGGCGACGGGGGTGATCGGCGCGGCGGTCACCGAAGACCGCGCCGCGGGGGCGCTCGCGGCGGCGACGCTGGCCACCTTCCCCGCGGTCCACGGCACCGCGCTGGGCTACTTCTACGACCTGCCCATGACCGCCCTGCTGTTCGGCGCGGCCGCGGCCCTCCTCGCCGGGGGCACGACCCGGCCGGTCGCGAGCGGGATCGCGGCCGGCCTGTTCTTCGCGACGGCCTGCACCGCGAAGTGGACGGCGGTGGCGCTGGCCCCACCGCTGGTCCTCGGGGTCCTGCTCACTCGCCGCGACGGTCGACGTCCGTGGGCGGCCACGGGGATCGCGGCGACCGTCGGGCTGGCGGGGGCGGCGCTCTTCTTCCGCCTCTCCTCGAAGTCGCTGCTGGCGATGGCGGGCACCGGGTACGGCGCCCAGCAGTCCGGCGGCGGCGACGTGGCGGGCACCGTCCGCCGGATCCTGTTCGAGAGCGGCGGGCCGCTCGGCGAAGCGATCCGGTTCCTGCCGATCCGGCTGGTGCTGGGAGCCTTGGGCCCGGCCCTGGCGGTGGTGGTGCTGGCGTCCGCGCTGGTGTGGGCGGCGCGATCCCGCGCCGGGCTGCCCCTGGCGGCGTGCGTCCTCGCGGGCGACGTCCTCGTCATCCACCGGTTCTTTCCCGCCCTGAACGACCGCTGGCTGATCTCGATCGTGCCGGTCGTGGCCGTGATCGCCGCGGCGGGCGTCCGGGCCCTGCCCCGGGGCCGGGGAGCGGCGGCGATCGCCCTGCTGGCCCTGGGCGTCGGGGGCACCTGGGAGTTCCACCACGGCGACTCCCACGCCCGAGCCGCCGCCGCGGCGGGCGGGGACCGGGCGGATTGGAACGAGCTCCGGAGCTGGTCGGCCGCGTCGTCCACCGAGCCGCAGCTGGGGTGGGCGCGGGCGGACTACCGCACGAACGTCTTCCTGGCCAACCGGGAGTCGCTCTGGGACGCCGTGGCCCGCTGCGGGGGGCGCGACGTGCTGATCCACGAGAGCGTCAGCACGGCGGGGGACGCCCCGTGGTGGCGGTATCGCGACACCCTGCACCGCCTCGCGACGTCCGCGCCGCTGCGCTACATCGGCACGCTCGACGGCACGGAGATGACCGCCCCGGAGCGGGCGGGCGACGCCACGGCCGTGGCCCTCGTCGAGGCGGGTCGACCGGGCCCGCCGGGGTGGACGGCCCGGGCGGTGGTGCCCGCCCACCGAGGCGCCCCGGCCGTCGCGCTCTGGACCCCCGCCGGGGCCTCCACCTGCGCGTCCTACGGCCCCCCGGGGTAGCAGGCTCCGGGCGCAGCGCGGCGCTCAGCCTCCGGCGTTGGGGAAGAACTGGTAGTTGACGGTGATCGCGTTGCCCGGCCAGGGCTCGAACGTCAGCGCCAGCGCCACGGTGGAGATGCAGGTGTCGAGCTCGGTCCCGGCGTGGGCGGCGGTGGTGATCCGCGCGCTCGACACCGTGCCCTCCGGCTCGATGACCATCGAGAGCAGGATCTGGTCCTCGAGGGTGACCCCGGCGTCCCGAGCCGTCTGGAAGCAGGCCTCGATGTCGGGGTTGTTCCGCAGCGCGGCGTCGAGGTCGTCGACCTCGGGGGGCCCCGCGTCGTCGTCGTCGTCGACCGCGTCGTCGTCGTCCACGGCGTCGTCGTCGCCCAGGGCCGAGTCGTCGTCGTCCGCGGAGTCGTCGTCGTCGCCCGGACACGCGATCCAGAGCATCGAGAGGGACAGGGCCATCCACCACCAGCGCGTCGTCATGCCTGCACGGTAGCGAGGAACGCCCCCAGGCGGCGACCCACGATCGAGGGTCGCTCCAGGTGCGCCGTGTGCCCGGCCCCCGCGACGTCGAACCGAGCCGCGCCCGGGATGCACGCGGCCATCGCGTCGCCGATCGCCCGGTACTTCGCGTCCTCGGCGCCGGTCACGATCAGCACCGGGATCTCCAGCCGTCCGAGCTCGGCGTGCAGCGGCCGCATCGACCCGGTCCCCCACCCTCGCAGGCAGGCGGCGAGCCCCCGCCCGGAACGCTCTCGTCGGCGGCGGCGGAGCCCCGCCCTCGCGCCCGCCTCGATCCTCGCCTGAGACGCCAGGAGCGGCAGCGTCTCCCAGTGGTCCGCGAACGCCCCCACATCGCGCTCCGCGCGCCGGGCCATCCCCTGGTCCCACGCCCGCCGCGCCGCTCGCTGCGCCTCGTCCGCAAGCCCCGGCCCCGCGCCGATCAGCGTCAACGACCGCACGCGGTCCGGCGCCGTGACGGCCAGCGTGAGCGCGAGGCGTCCCCCCATCGAGTAGCCCACGACGTCCACCCCGTCCGCCCGCTCCGCGAGCACCGCCGCCGCCGCGTCCAGGCTCTCGAAGGGCAGCGGCGCCTCCTCTCCGTCCGCGGGCAGCAGCGTGGGCGCCCACACCGCCCCGACGTCGGGGAGGGCGGCCAGCAGCGGACTCCAGTCGGCCCCCGATCCGGTGAACCCGTGGAGGAACCACGCGGTCATGCCCGCGCCTCCGCCTCCAGCTGCTCGAGGATCGACGGCACGAGCGGGTCCAGGGCCCCGCGAGCCGGCTCCAGCGGACCCATCAGCGGCGACGCGAACCCCGCCCGCAGCCGGTCGACGCGCTCCCCGGCGTCCCCCCCGCGCTGCCACAGCCGCAGCAACCCGAACCACACGTGGCAGGCGTGCAGGTAGCTGTGCACGGTGAGCTCGTTGTCGGTCCACGGCGACACCGGTCGCACCCCCTCGCAGGCCGCGGGGTCGAGGATCATCGGCGAGGCCAGCTCGGCCATGTAGAGCAGGTGGTGGATCGCCTCGTGCAGCAGCGCGTCGGCCAGGTCCGCGACGGAGACGGCCGGCAGCTGCGGGTTCACGAGGAGCGTGCGCCCGATGGCCGCGTTGGTCGACGACGACCGGAACACGTCCGGGTGTTCGCCCTCGCGGCGCAGCACGACCACGCGGGTGAAGTCCCTCACGAGCTGCGCGGCCTCGGGCGCCCGCGACCGCAGGACGCCGACGGCCTCGGTCAGCTTCGCCACCACCGCCTCGATCCCGCCCTCGAACGGCAGCGGGGGGCCGCACCGGGGCTCTTCGAGGCGCAGGGCCCGGGGGCTCACGGCGTCGACCGGGGTCCCCCCGGGCAGGCGCGGCGCCGAGCCGACCCCGCCGCGCTCCACGTCGCCCACGGCGGTCCAGCCGTCCCCCCCGCGCTCCACCCGCACCGCGCCGATCAGGAAGTCGACGAGCTCGTCCGGCGTCCGGCCCGACGTGCCCGCCGCCGCGGCGAACATCTCCGGCGCGACGAGCAGGCGAAAGAAGACCGGGTCGGGCATGCCGTCCAGCGCGGCGCGCAGGTCGCCCGCGCGGGGGTGGTCGGAGCCCGCGATCGACGCCAGCAGCGACCCCAGCCGGCGAGACGTCCAGTGCAGGTAGTGGACCGTCGTGGCCCGGATCAGCGCGTCGGTCCCCGCCCCGGACCAGCTCAGCAGCGCGGGCAGGGAGGCGAGCTCGACGGTCGGGAGCGCTCGGGCCAGCTCAGTCCTCCCAGCCGCACTCGTCGGGGAGATCGCCCAGGTCGCCGTCGGCGAAGGGCGAGGCGAAGCCGAAGTCGTGCGCCAGGAGCCAGCTCTCCATCATCGACACGGCGTGCGACGACGGCTGGTGCCCGCCGCCGTGGTCGCAGCGCACCACGAGGTGGCCGTCGGCCCGCAGCTCCTCGCTGAACGCGTCCGAGGCCTGGGCGAAGTCCTGGCGGATCAGGCCCGCGCCCCACGTGTCGTTGCCCTCGCCGCCGCTCGCGAGCAGGGCCGGGAACGTGTACTCGGGGGTCGTGTACTCGAGCCCGGTCACGAGGCCGCCGGACATCGGCATGATCGTCGCGAGGGCCGTCGACCGCTTCATCGACAGCGAGCTCGTCCACACCGCGCCCGCGGAGAAGCCGGTGGACGAGAACCGCCGCACGTCGGCCTCGAGCTCGGTCACGAGGCAGGTCCGCAGGTCGTCGAACAGGGTCAGATCCTCGATGCCGTCGTTGGCGTAGTCCCACTCGATCACGAAGTTCCCGGTGCTCCTCGGAACCACCACGATCGCGTCGTTGTCTTCCACGAAGGTACCCACGCGGAGCCACGCGGCCATGTTCGCCGCCGTGTCCCCCAGACCGTGCCACACGAAGACGACCGGCATCCCCTGCGGCCGGTCCTCGGGGAACTCGATGATCACCTCGCGCGTCAGCCCCCCGGACTCGAACGCCTTGGTCCCGGGTTCGCTCAGGTCCGGGCACGCGCCGCTCACCTCGGCGAGCGGCGCGGGATCGGCCGATGGACCGGCGTCGTCGTCGTCGCCGTCGTCGTCGTCGGCTCCGTCGTCGTCGTCCGCCGGGTCCGGCCCGGGGCAGCCGGCGACCGCGAGGAGCGCGAGGGGGAGGGACACGCGGAGGAAGAGGCGGACCATGTCGGGACTCCGGGTTCGTGGCGGCGGTATAGCAGGCCTCCACCCGCGGTATCCTGGGCGTCATGCGGCCCCTGCCCTTGCTCCTGCTCGCCTCGCTGGGAGCCCTGCCGGCCGCGGCGAGCCCGGCCCACGCCCAGGACATCGAGTCGGTCGCGGTGCAGTACATCCGCCCGCCCGCCATCGGCGTCGGCGCGGTGGAGATCGCGGTGAGCGTCGTGGGCGCCGGCTTCCACTTCGACGCGGCCTGGCGAACCACGGGCTTCGACGTCCTCGACCGCCAACATTCGATGCACATCGGGTCCGGGGTGCTGTCGATCTCGCGCACCGTGGCCGCGGCCTTCTCGATCGGGGGCCTCGCGGGCGCGAAGACCATGCCCGACGTCTTCATGGCCCTGGGACCGAGCTACCTCGTGCTCGGCGCGATCGACACGGCAGGGGCGATCCTCGCGATCAGCTCGGCCCTGCTGCCCCCTTCCAGCCCCGGCTCGACCCTCGATCCGAGCGAGGCGCTCGAACGTTCGCGTACGATCAACCAAGGATGGGGCGTGAGCGTCGCCATCCTCTCGGGCGTCGAGTTCGTGCTCGGGATCGCGGCCACGGTTCAGGGCCTGGAGGCCCGCGACCTGGACGTGAGCGTGGTGCCCACCCCCGGCGGCCTGGTGGTGGCCGGTCGCTTCGGCGGTGTCGAGCGGCAGCGGAGACAGTAGATGCGGACCCCCTGGATCTTCCTGCTCGTGGCCACCCTCATCGCGCCCGCCGCGCGAGCCGACGACGGCGACGAGCCCCCGGCCGAAGAGGAGCCCCCGTACAACCCCATCCCGGAGCCGATCCGCGACGACATGAGGCCCCTGGGGTTCGGGCTCGGGTTCGGCACCCTCGCCTTCTCCTTCGCGGGCGTGCCGGTGCACGTCGTGCACGCCGTCTCGACGATCGACGCGAGCACGACGATCTCCCGGGCGGGACCCGAGGTGATCCTCCTGCGCACGGGGCGGATCCACCGCGTCTCGGCCGCCCTCGCCGCCGTCCGCGCGGTCCCCGTCGCGGCCTCCCTGATCGGGCTCGGCGCCGCCGAGAACGACCTGGAGATCCTGCGCAGCCTCGGCCTCCCCTACCTGGTCCTGGGCGCCTACGACCTGATCAGCGCGGGCGTGTCCGGAGTCAACGCCATCCGCCTGTTCGAGGACCGGGACGAGAGCTCGCGGGGGTGGACATCCGAGGCGAACGCCGCCGCCGACGCCTCGATCGAGGCGGGCGGGGCCTGGGCCGGGGGCATGCTCGCGGTGGGCACGATCGAGCTCATCGTCGGGGGCCTGGCGCTGCACGGCGCGCACCGCATGGAGGCGAGCGATCACCGCCTCTCGGTGCGCCTCCTCCCCGCCCCCGGAGGCGCGGTCCTCGTCGGACGGTTCTGAGCGGCGGGCGGCATGGCCGGACTCCCCCAAGCCGTCGCCGCAGCAGCCGCTCGCCCGGGAGCGCGCGCGTGGCGAGAGATCTGCGCCTGGATCTCCCGGCTCCCCCCGGGCGCGGGCGACGGCTGGGTGCCCGAGCTCGACGTCGCCCTGGCGGCGTGGCCCGGCGAGCTGCGCGCGGCCCCGCTCGTATGGGTCGACAAGATCGTGTGCGGCCACGGCGTCCCCGGGTGGCGCCTCGTACGCACGCTCGACCTCGGCCGCTGGGCGGAGGACCGCCCCCCGGTCTACCGGCACTCGCTCGGGAACCTGCTGGGGTCGAGCGAGCTCATGGCGAGGATCGAGCGGCTGGACCTCGCCGACAACGACATCGAGGACGCGGACATCATCGCGGCCCTCGCCGCCTGCGCTCCGCCCCGGCTCCAGCGACTCGACCTCTCCGGCAACCCGGTCGGCAGGCTGGCGTTGGCGGGACTCCGCGACACCTACTTCCCGCGCTTGACCCGCCTGGGGCTCGCGCGCACCGACCTCGACGCCGCGGGGGTGGGTCGCCTGGCGGACCGACTCGAGCTCCCGCATCTCACGTACCTCGACCTGTCCGGCAACGCCGTGCGGGACGGGGGCGCCGCGGCCGTGGCCGCGTCCGAGCAGCTCTCCGGCCTCCGGATCCTGGGGCTCGACTGCGCGCAGGTCGGCGACGCGGGCGCGACGGCGCTGGCCGGGTCCGAGACCCTCGCCGCGCTCGCCTGCCTCGACCTGAGGGGCAACGAGATCACGGCGGCGGGGGCGGCGCCCCTGGGCCGCGGGACCGGGGCCCACCGCCTCACGGATCTGTTCCTCGCCGACAACCCGCTCGGCCCCGGCGGCCTCGACGCCCTGACCGACGGCCCGCTGCTCGGTGGGCTCCAGGGGCTGGGCCTGGCCCGCACCGGGATCGAGCCGGGGCCCGGGCTGGAGGCGCTGGCGGGGTCCTCGCTCCGGGGCACGAGGCGCCTGGACCTCAGCGGCAACGCCCTCGGCGCACACGTCGCGCTGGTCGGCGAGTCGGCCTGCGCGCGCGACCTCCGCGAGCTGCGCCTCGCCGACGTGGGCCTCGCCGCCGACGGGTTCGCGCGCCTCGGCGCGGCGGAGGGGCTGCGCGGCCTGCAGACCCTCATCCTCGACGCCAACCGACCCGGCCTCCGGGGCATCGCCGCGCTGGTCACGTCGCGCTCGCTGACCGGCATGGAGGAGCTCGGCCTCGCGGGCTGTTCGCTCGACCGCCGCAGCGTCCGGCGCATCTCCACGTCGCCGCTCTTCCAGACGCTGCGCGCGCTCTCGCTCGCGCGCAACCGGCTGTGGACGGACGGGGCGAGGCAGCTCGCCCTGCGCCCCGCCAAGCTCCTGCGCCGCCTCGATCTCGCGCAGTGCGCCGTGGGGCCGGAGGGGCTGGACGCGCTCCTCGACGCGGCGTGGATGGAGCGCCTCACGGAGCTCGACCTGTCCGGCAACGGGCTCGACGACGCGAGCATCGTCCGCCTCGGCAACTCGCCCGCCACGCGTCGGCTCGAGCGGCTGCAGCTCGGAGACCACTACGGGCTGACGGACGTGGCCGCGGAGGCGCTCGCCCGCTCCGGAAGCCTGCGGCGGCTCGAGGAGCTGAGCCTGCGCGGCACGCGCGTGACGAACCGCGGCGGGGACGCCCTCATCCGCAGCATCGGGCTGGTGAACCTCGGGCGCGTGGTCCTCTCCGCCGAGCACGCCGCGCCGGTCGAGAGCGACGACCCGCTCCGGTCGTTGATCGTCCGCTCGATGCCCAGCCCGGCCGGCGCGGCGACGCGGGATCTCGCCGGACCCGGCTCGGTCTGATCCGAGCCGCCCCATGACGACGTCCCGAGGGGTGCTCCACGCGGACGGCGAAGAGGCGCCCGTCGACGTCTCGGATCTCGAGGAGGACGTCCGGGCCGGGGTCCTGGCCCCCGACGACGCGCTGCAGTACGAGCCCTGGACGGGCGACCGATTCGTCCCCCTGGGGGCGATCCCGGAGCTCCGAGAGGCCTTCGACGCCCCCGACGCGAGCCTCGTCCGCCACCTCCTACGCGGCCCCCGGCCCTGGGCGTCCACGTCCCTCACCCTCGGCGTCGCCGCCCTCGGCGTCGCCCAGCTCCTGCGCCCGGACCTCCTCCCCCCCCCGGACCTCGGCGTGAGCCTCGACGACCTGGTCTTCGACGGGCGCTGGTGGTCGCCCTGGACGGCGCAGTTCAGCCACGGCGGCAGCTCCCACCTCATGGGCAACCTCGCCGTCATCGGATACTCGGGCTACCGCGTCGAGAAGGCCCTGGGCCGCGGCGCGTTCGCCGTGGTGGTGGCCGCGACCCTGCTCTGCGGGACGCTCGCGGTCCTGGCCCTGTCGCCCGCGTCGGTCATCGGCGGCTCGATGCTGGCGTACGGCCTCCTGGGCGCCCACATCGCCACCGGCTTCCGCTTCGGCGACGCGATCCCGCGACGCCTCCGGGTGCGCTACGGCTTCGGCGTGCTCCCCTTCTTCGCGATCCCCTTCGCGAGCGCCCTGGGCGGCGCCGGCATCTCGCACTCGGCCCACGTCGGCGGCGTGCTCGGAGGGGGGCTGGCGGCCCTCGCGCTGCACCCGGAGGCGATCGAGCCCCTCGCCCGGGCGGGGGCCCGGACGGCGAAGAACCTGGCCTGGGCCGCCGCGCTCAGCCTCGCCACCGCCGCGCTCTCCCCCCTCGGACGGGCGGCCCCGCGGCTCGTCGTGGGCCCCACGTCCGTCGTCCCCCTCGCAGACACGGGCGTGCAGGTGCCGGTGCCGCTGCGGCTGCGCGCGTTCCCCGTGTACACCCACGGCGCCCCGGGGTGGCGGACCTCACGGACGAGCAGCGACACGCTCTTCGGGGCCCTGCAGGTGCGGACGGACGACGGACCGGACGTGCACGAGGAGGCGAGGCTGTGGTCCGCGGGGAAGGACTTCGCGACCCTCGACCCGCCCGCCCTCGGCGACGGCTGGAGGGCCCTGGGGATCGAGTTCGACGACGGCCCGACGCGCCGACGCGCGGTGGAGCACGTCCTGCAGCGAGGCCACTACGTCCTGCGGCTGGGGTACTCGGTGGCCCTCGACGGCGAGGAGCCGAACGCGAGGGCGGCCATCTTCGATCGCATGGTCCGCGACGCCGTGGTGGGGCGGCCTCCCGACGCGGTGGCGGCGGAGGCGGCCTGGGTCGAGCTGCCGAACTCGCGGACCCGCGCGACCAAACACGGAGAGGAGCTGCACTTCGAGGGCCGCTTCGTCGACGCGGAGGCCGTCCTCGGGCCGCTGCACACCCCCGGCCGGATCATCGGCGGACGCGCCCTCGAGGCCCGCGTCCTGCTCTGGTCGCACCACCCCGAGGCCTTCGTCGACCACGACGACGCCTGGCTCGACGAGGTCCTGGCCGCCGCCCCCCGGTCCACCTGGTACCAGGGCCGGGGCATCCCCCTGCTCGTCGACCTCGGCCGCTGCGGCCGGGCCGCGACCGCCCTCGCCGCGTACGAGCAAACGCACGACGGCGACCTCGCGCTCCCCCTGCTGAGGGAGCGGGTCGCCGCCTGCGTGGATCGGTGAGCGCGGCCGGGCCGCGATCGCTCAGGTGTTCTTCTTCTCGCCCGCGGGCTTCTCGGCCGGCTTCTCGGCGGGCTCCTCGGCCGGCTTCTCGGCCGGCTTCTCGGCGGTGAGGGTCACGCTGCAGTCGTAGCCGGCCTTCTTGATGGCCTCCTTGAACTGCGCGTCCGTATAGGTGACGGCCTTGTCGTAGCCCACGACGAGCTTGCCGAGATCCTCGCCCTCTTCGATGGTCTGCACGCCCTTCATGGCGGTCAGCTCCTGGCGGATCGGGACGTAGCAGCCCGCGCACGTCACGTCCTTGACGTTCAGCACGGCGTAGGTGAGCTCGGCCTCGGCGTCGATGTTCGCGGCGGTCTCGGCGGCGTCGGCCTTCTCGCAGGCGAACGCGGGGGTCGCGACCAGCGCGAGGGCGAGGACGCTGAGGACGGTGAAGATGCGGGTCATGGGGGTCTCCGGTGATTACGAAATGCGCCGGACGGCACGGGCGACTCTAGACGTTGGACGACGGGAACGCCCGATGGGACGTGGGCATTCCCTCCGAGCCCCGGGCGCGGAGGTCGGCGACGGTCTCGGCGAGGGTAAGCCCGGGATCGCGGGGGCGCCAGCCCAGCTCGGTGCGGGCCCGCGAGCTGTCGAGCCACCACCAGTGGCAGGCGAGCTCCAGCTCCTCGCGCGAGACGCCGGCGAAGGCCCCGGCGGGGCCGAGATCGATGCGCGTCGGGTCGATGCCGGGGAGGAACCGCAGGACGCGTCGCGTCGCCTTCGGCAGCCGGACCGACGGGGCCGGGACCTCGGCGATGCGGGCGATGCGCTCGAAGAAGTCGGCGAACGTCCAATTGGCGGCGCCCAGCAGGAAGCGGCCGGAGACCCCGCGGGCGAGGGCGAGGGCGATCGCCTCGGCGACGTCCCGCACGTCCACGAAGCTCACGCCGCCCGGCGGGGACGCGGGCACGGCGCCGTCCAGGAGCCGGCGCACGGCGCGGGTGGCTCCCCCCCGCACGTCCCCCGGGCCCAGGAGCAGCGACGGAGACAGGACCGCGACGTCGAGGTCGTCGGCCTGGAGCATCGCCCGCTCGGCGAACAGCTTCGCCCGGTAGTAGGGCCACCGCGCGACGACGTCCAGGGGATCGGGATCGTCCTCCACGCCCACGTGACCCGGCCGGGTCGACACGGCGACCGTGCCCGACGAGCCCACGTGCACGACCCGCTTCGTCCCGGTGGCCCGCGCGGCCGCGATCACGTTCTCGGTGCCCCGCACGTGCACGTCGTACATCCGGCCGGCGTCGGCCGGATCGTGGCTCACGCCTCCCGCCGCGTGGACCACGGCGTCGCACCCCGCGAAGGCAGCCTCGAGCGCATCGAGGTCGAGCACGTCGCCCCGGACGTCGTCGCCCCCGGGCCCCCGGCGGACGAGGCGGACGACGTCGTGTTCGGCTCCGAGGCGCGCGGTGACGTGGGTCCCCAGGAACCCGGTGGCGCCCGTGACGAGGACCCTCACCGCGCGTGCTCCTCGGGGGGGCCCGCGTCGTCTCCGGGCTCGTCCCCGGCCCCGAGGGCGAACACCTGGGCGAAGCGCATCAGGAGGGGGATGTCGTTCGTCTTGATCGTGCCCCCCATGAACTCGGGGACCGTGGGTGCGTAGGCCTCGGCGATGATGCGGACCATCATGTCCGGGTGCGTCTTCACGACGCAGTCCGCCTTGCCCGTCGCCGGGCGCCCGCGCGTGACGGTGACCCCCCCGTCGAGGACGACGGTCCACTTCTTGTCGTCGCCGTCCCCGAGCTTGAAGTACCAGGAGACCGGGGGGTCGACCTGGTCGCCGCGCAGCCGGCCGGGCAGCCCCGTGAAGAGGGCCTCCAGGGGGTCCTTCGGGGCCTCGCCCGCGTCGCTCGGCAGCTCCGTCAGGGCGGCCACGTCCAGGCAGGAGCCGCGCGCCAGCGCGTCCACCGCGCCGCGGATCAGCCCCGCCGACGCGCGCGCCGCCTCCGACGACTTCAGCCCGTCGGTCAAGCGGCGGAGGTCCTTCACCGTGACCGGCGGCCCGATCCGCACCTTGAGCGTGCGGCCCTTGGGCACCACCGCCCCCTTGGGGAGCACGTCGTAGGTGCCGCCGAGGTGCAGGGGCAGCACGTCCACGCCCGTCTCGAGCGCGAGCTTGCCGACCAGCGGCTTGAACTCCCCGAGCACGCCGTCCACCCGCCGCGTCCCCTCCGGGAACATCAGGACGACGTGGCCGCGCTCCACGACCTCGATCGCCTGGCGCAGGCTGTGCCGGAAGCCCCGGTCCCGGGACACCGGGGCGAGCTGCGTCAGCTGGTCGAAGTACGCCACCTTCCACTTGTTGCCTTCGAAGAAGTAGTCGGCGGCGGCGAGACCGACCATGTCGCGGCCGTACTCGCCCAGGGCGTACTTCACGAGCCCCATGTCGAGGTGCGAGGTGTGGTTGCTCACCACGATCGTGGGGCGGTTCCGGGGGATGTGGGCGCGGCCCGTGACCGTGACGTCGAGCAGCGAGCGGTAGATCCGATGCTGGGCGCTCGTGAGGACGCTCTTGAGGGGGGCGACGAGCGGCCCGGGCACGACCACGCGGTCCTCCACGGGGGCCGGACGCTCGCGCGGGGCGACGATGAGGGCCACGGGCTCGCCCGCGAGCTGCGCGATGTCGGCGACGGTCGCGCACTCGACCAGCGCGGCCACGGCCGGACCGCCCCCGGGCAGGCTCTCCAGGGCGGCGGACAGCTCGACGTACATCAGCGAGTCGAAGTTCAGGTCCTCGGCCGGGCGCGTCGACGAGCCGACGGAGTCCGCGTCGACGCCCGCCACGAGCGCGACCGCGCGCCGCACCGGCTCGGCCACCTCGCCCCCGTCGGGCCGCACGGCGGCGGCCGCCTCCTCGATCCGCTGGAGGACCGCGCGGACCTCCTTGCGCTTGACCTTGCGGGTGGCGGTCCGGGGGAGGTCGGCGTCGACCAGGTGCACCACCGACGGGCGATGGACCACGGCGAGCTTGGCCACGGCCCCGCGGATCGCCGCTCGCGCGGCCTCGATGCCCGCCCGTCGCTCCCCGTTGGCCGCCTGGTCGTCGAGGTCGGGCACCGCGAGCATGCCGAGGCGCTCGCCCCCGCGCTCCCGCGGCAGCCCCACCAGCGAGTACTCGCGGACGCCGGGGATGGCGCCGAGCCGGTCCTCGATGTCGTCGAGGTGGATGTTCTCGCCCGACGCCGTGACCACCACGTCCTTCGCGCGCCCCACGAGGATGAGGCGACCCTTCGCGTCGAGGCGGCCGAGGTCCCCGGTGTGCAGCCAGCCGTCGTCGTCGAGGACGTCCGCGGTCGCCTGGCGGTTGCCGTAGTAGCCGGACATCACGTTGGGACCGCGCGCCAGCACCTCGCCGACGCCCTGGTCGTCGGGGTCCCGGATCGTGAGCTCTACCCCGGGGATCGCGTGCCCGACGTTGCCCGCCCGCGCCCCCGGACGGCCGCGGCTCACGGTGAGCACGGGGGCCGCCTCGGTGAGCCCGTAGCCCTCCGCGAGGTGCAGACCGAGGCCCGCGAAGAAGCGATGGGTGTCCTTGGGGAGCGCCGCGCCCCCGGAGATCAGCAAGCGGATGTTGCCCCCGAGGCGGTCGTGGACCTGGCCGAAGAGCGTCTTCCCGATGTCCACGCCGAGCCGACGCCCGAGCAGGCGGTTGAGCTCGAGGCCCATGTCGAAGGCCGCCGCGAAGAGCGGGCCGCGCTCCTGCACCTGGCTGCGGATGCGGCGCTCGAGCAGCTCCCACAGCGCGGGCACCCCGACCATCCCCGTGATGCGCCCGTTCTGCAGCCCGGAGAGCAGCGCCTCGCCGGAGATCTCGTCGAGGTAGAGGACCTGCGCCCCGCTCGCGAGCGGGAGCAGCAGGCCGCAGGTGAACTCGAACGTGTGGTGCAGGGGCAGCACGGAGAGCACGCGGTCCTTCGGCCCGAGGGCGAAGATCCGCGCCAGCGACGCGAGCAGCGAGGTGAAGTTCGCGTGCGAGAGCATCACGCCCTTGGGCACGCCGGTCGTGCCGGACGTGAACAGGATCGACGCCGTGTCGGACGGGTCGGGCCGGTGGGGCGGGAGGCCGCCGTCGGGTCCGGGCACCGTGGCCGCGTGGAGGTCGTAGATGGGCACGAGGAGGACGTCGCCGAACGCGGCGACGGCCCCGGGGTCGAGCAGCGCCGCCTTCACCGTCGCGAACGTGGCGATGTTGACCGCCATCTCCTCGGCGAGGCCGGGCTCGACGGGGACGACCACGCAGCCCGCCCGCAGGACGGCGAACCACGCCACGACCCAGTCGGGGTGGTTGCTGCCCGCGAGCAGCACCCGGTCTCCGGGCTGCAGCCCCGACGCCCGCAGGCGCGCCGCCGCGGCCGCGACCCGCGCGTGCAGATCGAGGTACGTGAGTCGCTGCATGCCGTCGGGGTGGCGCAGCAGCAGCGCGGGGGCGTGGCCGTGGCGGTCGGCGGCCTCGTCCAGCAGGGCGATGAGGTCGTCGTGCCTGCGGAGCGCTCGCTTCGGGCGCTGGAGCTTCGCGTCGATCTGCGGCCAGACGTACTTCTCGACCCCGGGGAGGTGGGCCTCGAGCAGGTAGTCGTGCCAGTCGAGCGTCTCCGGAGACCAGTCGAGCAGCGGCTTCTCGTCGTCCACGAGGCGGGCGTGCGCGGCGCGGGTATTGCGGCACGAGAACCGGTAGCTGTGCACGGCGATGAAGGGGATGTACTGCTCGCTCACGAAGGCGATGCGGTCGTGCGTCTTCGACACGGCGCCGAGCGCCTTCGCGGCGGGCGACAGGAGCGGCCTCGCGAGCGGGGCGGCCTTCGCGGCCTTCTTCAGCAGCCGCGACAGGCGCCCGGTGGTCTCCGCGACGGGACGGGCTCCGTAGCGGTTGTACTGCTCCAGCGTGATCGGGGTGCTCCCGAAGCTGCGCTGCAGGAAGTCGACGCCGGGACGCCCGGTGCCCTTCCGGTAGTGCCGACGCTTGTAGAGGCTCGTGAGCTCCGCCAGCCGACGGGACTTGAGGGGGTTCAGGTCGCTGGTCCCGAACTGGTAGACCGGGCGGGCGCGGCCCTCGAGCAGCTCGGCGAGGGCCAGGAGCATCCCCACCGCGACCGTGTCCACGGGGATGATGTCGAGGATCGAGTCGTGCCCCATCGGCACGCTCCACATGCCCGCGACCGACAGGTACGTCAGGGGGGCGGACGTGGTGATGCCCTCGTTCCAGCCGGGCACGGGGTAGCGCACCGACGACTCGACGACCGCGGGGCGCACGATCGTGAACGTGAGGCCCGAGCCGCACAGGACCTGCTCGCCGAGCGACTTCGTATACGTGTAGGTGTTGGGCCAGCCCCAGAAGTCGGCCCGCTCCATGCCCGCGTCGACCAGCTGCTTCGCCTCGTAGCGGCGGCGGACCTTGGCGAGCTCGTCCTCCAGGGCCGTGCCGCGCGCGGGCTCGCCCCGGGCGATGAGGTTCTCCTTGGCGGCGGCGAGGAAGTCGCTCTGACGGAACGCGTCGCCGACCCGGTGGCGCACGCTCTCGACCACGTCCCCGCACTCGTCGATCTCACGCTGGGGGTCCCAGTGGCTCGTGTCCAGCTCGTTCGCCCGCGGGAACGGGAAGTCGAAGGGGTGGACCTCGTCCACCTGCCCGGTCCGCTTGCCCGCCACGAAGCACGTCGACGTGTGCATGAGCGGGGGGCTCCCGAGGTCCTTCGCCAGGGCCACGAGGGTCTGCATGCCGAACGCGTTGACGTTGAGGGCGTCGTCCAACGGGGGGGTGAAGTCGACCACCCCGGCGGCGTTCACGATGGCCGTCAGGTTGCCGCGCAGGGCGGCGCGGACCGTGTCGGGCACGCCGCCCATCGGCCGGCTCACGTCGCCCGGGATCGCCGTGATGCGGCTGCGCAGGAACTCCTCGAAGGCCGCCCCCGGGTGCTGCTCTCGGAGCGGGTCGAAGACGGCGCTGGGCGCGATCTCGGACCAGAACCGCTCCTCGGAGTCCAGGCCCCCCTTCGCGCGCACCACCAGGTAGACGTGCTCGACCTCGGGGAATCGGTGCAGGAGCAGGGAGAGCCACACCTTGCCCAGGAAGCCCGTGCCGCCGACCACGAGCAGGCGCGCCCCCGTGAGCTGCGCGCGCACGGACAGCGGGCCGCGCGCGGCGGCCACCATCCGGGTGTCCTCGTCGGGGAGCGGGGCCCCGCCTCCCCCGTTGGGTTCGTCGCTCACGCGGTGTTCTCCGAGCGCAGCGTATTACCCGGGGCCGGCCCGCGGGGCAAGGTCCAAAGACTCCGACCACGGCGGCTCCCACACCGACGCGAGCTCGCCGGAGGCCGCCAGTCGGTCGAAGAGGGCGGCGAAGCGGGGGTGCGCGCCGAGGGTGGCCGAGTCGCCGATCCCCACCCACGCTCGACGCGCGCGCGTCAGGGCGACGGTCAGGCGACGCGGGTCCGCGACGAAGCCGAGGTCGCCGTCGGGGTTGGCGCGCACGAAGGTCGCCACGATCACCTCGGTCTCGCGCCCCTGGAACGCGTTGACGGTCGCCACCTCCACCCCCGCGAGCGCGGGCAGCGCGCGCAGCCGGGCGACCTGCGCCGAGTAGGGAGCGATCACGCCGATGTCCCCCGGGTCGACCCCCGCCCGGAGCCGCCCCACGACCAGCCCGACGAGGGCGGCCTCGCCGGTGTTGAAGATCGACCGAGTCACCGGGTCCCGCGCTTCGTCGAAGCCCGCCCCCGCGGTGTCGATCCACAGCATCGGGGAGGCCAGGGGCGACACGACCCCGGCGAGGCCGTGCAGGTCCCGCTCGCCGACGCCCGGGGCGGGGCGATAGGCCGCGTCGTAGACGTCCTCGACCCCCCGCTGGATGGCGGCGTGCATGCGGTACTGCCGGTGCAGCGGAGCGGGCGAGACCCCGGCCTCGAGCAGCCGGAGGAGCAGCGACTCCTCGAGGGGGTTCCCCGGCTCGGTGACGACGGGCCCCAGCTGGTGAGGGTCGCCCACCAGCACGAGGCGACGCACGTGCGGCACCGCCGTCCACACCGCAGGCTCGATGGCCTGGGTCGCCTCGTCGACCACCGCCGTCCCCGCGCCGGGCAGCTCCGGCCCGAGGCGGGCGAGGGTGCCGAAGGTGACGGCGAGCACCTCCGCGCCGTCGATCGCGTGCTCCCGAGCCTGCCTCCTCAGTCGTCGCCGTTCGCCGTACATCGCCCCCGTGGGCGACCGCGCGAGGTCCCGGTCGAGGGCCTCCAGGGCCTTCCCGAACGGCCCGCGCGCCACCGCCTCGCGCAGCGACAGCGACCGCGCCGACGCCGACATGCGCTCCCACCGACCGAGGCGGAGCACCCGGAGCCCCCGCCCCGCGGCGGCGAGCGCGAGGTGATCGACGGCGGCGTTGGAGTCGGCCAGGGCCCAGGGGTGGTCTCCTTCGGCCACGAGCCGCTCGAGCACCCGCGCGAGCAGCCAGGTCTTGCCGGTCCCCGGGGGCCCGTGCACGACCCCCACGGGATCGGCCCGGAGCGCGACCGCGGCCGCGAGGCGCTGGGCGTCGTCGGCGCCCGGCAGATCGATCGGCGCGGGCAGCTCCACGGGGCCGGGATCGAGGAGGAACTCCCGCAGCGGCGAGGGCGCCTCGTCGGCCCGCTCCAGGGCCTGGCGGAAGCGGACGAAGGTCGTGGGGTCGAAGAGGAGCCGCACCTCGTAGGTGCCGGCGAGCGGGGGCATGCCCTCCCAGTCGGGGCGCCCCTGGACGTCCAGCTCGGCGAGCGCGCCCTCGACGTCGACGACCCGGGCCTCGAGGCCCCGCTCCGGGGAGCCGTCCTTCGGCCCCAGCCATACGAGGTCGCCGGGGCCGATGCCGTCGTGCAGGTCGCCGCCTTCGCGCACGCGGACCTCCACGCCCCACCGCCCGGTATGACCGAGGAAGCGCACGAGGGGCCACGACACGCCCGCCCCGACGCGGTCGGCGAAGGGGAGCGCGAGGAGCCGGCGGTGCTCGGCCGCGGCGTGCCGCTCCTCGGACCGGAGCGCGTCGTGCAGGGCGGCGAGGTGGGGGTTCATCGCGGGCCCCGGGCCTCGAACACGACGAACCGGGGCTCCGCGCGCACGACGTCGACGGCGCCGAAGTGCTTCGGCAGGCGCAGGTGGTACCCGAGGTGCCGGTTGCCCACCAGGAGGAGCCGGCCGCCCGGACGCAGGACCCGGGCCGACTCGGCGATCATCCGGTGGGCGATCACGCGGGTGATCGTCCGCCCCGCGTGGAACGGGGGGTTGCACAGCACGACGTCGGTGGAGTCGGAGGCGACGCCGTCGAGCAGGTCGGCGGCGGTGAAGGTCGCCCGGTCGCCCCCGGCCGCGCCCTCCCAGGTGCGCCGCGCGGAGGCGACGGCGAGGTGCGAAGCGTCGCGGAAGGAGACCGTCGCGTCGGGGTTCCGCAGCCCCGCGACGGCCCCGAGGATGCCCCCGCCGCAGCCGAGGTCGACGATCGACCCGGCCCCCCAGTCGCGCACGACGGCGAGGAGGGCGGCCGCGCCGGGATCGAGCTTCGCCTCGCCGAAGACGCCGGGGTGACCCCGCACCACGACGCCCTCGGCCCGCCACGTCCGCTCCGGCACGGCGGGGGGCACCCGGTCGTCGCGGACGGCGGTGACGAGGCGCGCCCGGTGAGCCGCGCGACCGGTGGATGCGGGCCCGATCGCGGCGTCGACCGCGGCGACCGCGCTGCGCTGCACGTCCTTGCTGCGGGCGCCGAAGAGCACGGTGGCGCCCACGGGGAGGGCGGCGAGGCGGGCACAGATCCAGGCGAGCCGACGCCCCGATCGGGGCAACCGCGCGAGCACGACGGGCGCGACGGGCGGGGGCGACGTGAACGGGACGAACGGCGGCGGGACCAGGCCGTTGCGGCGGGCGTTGGCGACCAGGGCGGCGCGGCTGGGCTCGTGGTCCGCCCACACCGCCGCGCACCGAGCCCCGAGGCCCACCGCCAATGCGCCGAACCGGTCGTCGACCACGAGCACGGGCCCCGCCGACTCCGACGCGGCCTCCAGCAGGTACGCATCGGCCCCGTCCCACGCCTGCAGGTCGCGGTCGCCGCCGTCGCCCCGCGCGAGCTCGATCGGGCCGCGCGGGCTGTGCCAGGTCCTCGCCATCCCGGCACCCTACGCGGGCGACCCCTGATAGGGTCCCGCGCCGTGCCCCGACTCGTCCTCGCGCTGGCCCTGTCGCTGCTCGTCGCGGGCTGCTCGTTCTACGACCGGTCGGCCCCGCCCGGGGGCGCCGAGCTGAGCCTGCAGTTCCCCGCCGGCACCTCCCCCGCCGACGTCGAAGCCTCCCTTCAGGTGCTGACCCGCCGCATCGCCCCCGCGGGCTGGCGGTGGTCGGAGGCGACGGCGAGCGGGGCGACCGCGACGGTGCGGGTCGGGCCCCTGGACGACTTCACGCGGGCCGCCCTCTCGCGGCTGCTCACGAAGCCCTTCGCCCTGGCGCTGTACATCGTCCCCGAGGGGGCGGACCCGGCCACCTGGACGCGCGCCGGCGAGCCGGTGTTCACGGACGGCGACGTGGAGGAGACCTACTTGGAGGCGATGCGGAAGGGCAGCCGCGTCAGCCTGACGCTCACCGGCGAGGCGGGGCGTCGGCTCCTGGCCGCCACGTCGCCCCGGGGGGGCGGGCTCGTGGTCTTCGTGGACGGGGACCGGGAGATGGCGACCCACCTCGACGGCCCGCTGCGGGGGCGCATCGTCAAGCTCACCCCGGCGGGCGCGGACAAGGACGCCGTGCACTTCCGGGCCGTCGAGCTGATCTCGGCCTGGAAAGCGGGCCCCCTCCCGGCCGTCCCGACGCTCGCGGCCGAGACGACCTGGGGCGCGCCCCCGCGCTGACGGCCGGACGGCGGAGTCGACTGCGTCGTGGCCGCGCCGCGTCCCGCCTAGAAGAGGTCCTTGCAGCCGCAGCCGCAGCCGTTGCTGAACGCCACCTGGCCGGGCCGGCACGTGTACCGGATCACTTGGCACTGGCCGGGGTCCGTGGAGACGAAGTCGTAGTCCGGGCCCGGGTTCTGGCAGGCGTTGTAGTCGCAGATGAACTCGGAGCAGCCCCAGAAGCCGGGGACGGCGATGTGCAGGAGGGCGGCGCAGTCCACGGGCGCGGAGCCCTCGGACTCGCACCAGGTCGACGTGTGGCAGGACCCGGCGGCGTCGGCGACGCCCACCTGCACGGCCTTGCACTGCAACCCGGCGTCGCACTGCAGGTTCGCGATGCCCAGGCACGTCGCGCCCGCGCCCGCGCCCCAGGTGTAGTCCACGTCCGCCGTGCCCGCCTGGTAGGCGAAGGCCTTGACGGTGAGGGCGGTGGTGAGCTCGCCGGTGATGGTGATGTCCTCGTGGCCCCAGTTGCCGCCGATCCCGTTGTAGCCGGAGTACTCGATCGTCATCCCCTGGTACTCGACCTGGCCCGCGGTGGGCCCGCTGAGCAGGCCGTTCGGCCACTGGACGATGGGCGTGGAGCCGTGGAACAGCTGGATGTCGATGTCCGCCCCCCCGGCCGCCTGCAGCGCGACGTTCACGTTCGCCTTCCCCACGGGGATGACGCCCACGTCCTCGACGCTGTACCAGGACAGGTACTGGTCGAAGCTCCCCTCGCCGATCTCGTTGCAGGTCGGCACGCCGAAGTACTCGTAGTCCAGCGTCGCCGCGCCCGCCTGGTACCCGAAGGCCTCGAGCACGAGCTCGCGGTTGGTATCGCCGCGGACCTCGATCCACTCCTGGCCGAAGCCGCCGGGGGTCTGGTCGCCGTTGTAGCCGGACCAGCAGTAGGTCACGCCCTCGAACGTGGTGCAGTCCTCCGACGGACCGTTCAGGAGCCCGTTCGGCCAGGCGATGATCTCGGTGCCCGTGGCGGCGTCGATCAGCTGGATGTCCACGTCGGTGGGCGAGTCCAGGGAGATCGCGACGTCGCGCTTGTTCTCCGGAATCGCCCCCACCTCGACGGTGGCCTGCCACGCGATCGGCTGCTGGAAGTTCCCGATCCCCGCCGAGCAGTCGCCGCCCCAATCGAAGGTGGCGTGCGCGGCGGGCGAGGCGAGGAGGACGGCGAGGGCGAGGAGGGAGGGGTGTGGTCGCATGGCGGCGGGGTGATAGGTGGTGCTCTCGGCCCCGTCAACCCCGGCCGCACACTGTTAGGGTGGATCGATGCGGTATCTCCCGATCGCGGTCGCGGTGCTCCTTCTCCCCGCCGCCGGGTGCGAGGAGGAGGTCCCTCCCGGGGAGATCGAAGGGTCGTCGTGCCGCGTCGACGGCGGCTGGTCCATGCCCGCGCTTCGGCCCGTCTCGACGGGCGACCCGGCCTCCATGTACGCCGACGACGCCCTCCCCCTCTTCGAGCTCGAGCTGCCGACCTCGACGTACCCGGACATGTGCGAGAAGGGCAAGGCGTACGCCGACTACCTGTGGGAGCGCGACCACTTCGACGACGTGCCCGACGTGCGCCAGGAGTACTCCCCCGCCCACCTCGTCTTCCAGGGCGTGCGCTACGAGAACGTGGGCGTCCGCTTCCGGGGGCGCACGACGATCTACGCCCTCTTCTACGACGACGACGAGCCGATCCCGGGCGCGATGGAGCGGTGCCGCGAGCGCCGCCTGTACGAGAAACCGAGCCTGAAGATCTCCCTGGACGAGTTCGGCGAGGACCACGAGATCGTGGGCCAGCAGACCTTCAACCTCATCGCCCGCGAGGGCAGCGACTCGGCGTACCTGCGCGAGGTCCTGGCGCAGAAGGTCACCCGCGAGTTCGGCGTGCAGGCCCCCCGCAGCGGCCACGCGCGGCTGTGCCTCGACGGGTGGTACGAAGGACTCTTCAGCCTCATCGAGGAGGCCGACACGCAGCGCTTCCTGACCCAGCACTTCCCCGGCGCGGAGGGCGGCGACTACTGGAAGGTCGAAGCCGACGGCGACCAGACCTGGCACGAGCGGTGGGACGAGTCCGGGAACTGGATCGGGGACTACGAGCCGAAGGCGGGGACGCCGACGACGAGGCCGGGGCGCCTGCGGGACCTGCTCCTGCTCGGCAACCGCGTGGAGGAGGGGGCGTCCGACGCGGAGATCGAAGCCGGGCTCGCGGGGCTGGTGAACGTCGACCAGTGGCTCCGGGAGATCGCGGTGGAGATGACGATCCCGGACTACGACGGGATGTTCGGGAACCACAAGAACCACCTGCTGTACGACCACCCCGACGACGGGTTCCGCGTGGTGCCCTTCGACCGCGACATCGCCTTCGTGGACATCGTCGACTACTCGGGGGGCGAGTGCCCCGGCGACATCCTCGGCGGCCACCCGTGCTGGGCGAGCACCCGGGAGGGCCCGGCGATCGCGCGGTGGCTGCTCGAGGAGCACGAAGCGGCGTACGTCGCCTCGGTCCAGGCGTTCGTGGACGACGTGTTCCGGGCCGACGAGCTGGTGGACTGGGTGCTGGCCCGGGCCGACGCGATGGCGCCGTGGATCAACGCGGACCGCTACTACCAGGCGGACTCGCCCGCCTGCGACGTCGACGCCGAGTGTCGCTACTTCACCCCGAGCGGGTGGGAGTACGGCGTGCGCACGTCGCTGGTCGAGGACGTGACCGACCGTGTCGAAGAGGTGCAGCGTCAGCTCGCCGGGGGAAACGTGTGCTCCGATCCGTGCGGGGACTGACCGTGTACCGAGGAGGCGAACGATGATCCGCCGCTCTGCAATCCTGGCCCTCGCCGTCGGCCTGGCCGGCTGCCCGGACGCCGACGACGACGACTTCCGCCCCCCCGTGATCGTGATCGACGACGACGACGACGCAGTCGACGACGACGACGCGGTCGACGACGACGACGACGCGGTCGACGACGACGACGTGGCGTACGTCGCCGACGTGGTCCCGGTGTACGAAGGCACGGAGTTCTGGGGGGACTGGGTGGTCGCGGACGGCACGGGGCCGCACGACGCGTCGGGCGAGCCCTGCACGGGCGCCGAGGGCGGCATCGACGCGTGCCTGCACGCGGGCGAGCTGCGCGCCTACGACTTCGACGGGGACTGCGACGGCGTCACGGCCGAGGACTCGGCGGGCGCCTTCGACTGGGTCTGCCTGCCGGGGCCGCGCGTGGTGACCACCGGCCTGCGGGACGGCATGGGCCTGCGCGACCTGATGGACGAGCCGGGCCGCGACTTCGTCCGCCTCTCGGTCGCGGTGTCGCGAGGGGGGGAGACGATCGCCGAGTCCACGCCCGGGCGCTGGTGGTCGAACGTGGTGGAGCACGTCGACCCGACCACGGGCGAGGGCGGCGACCGGCTCGATCGCCGCAAGACGGTCTACGCGGTCACGGACGGCGAGACGGACGGGGTGCGCATCGACGCCGAGCAGGTGTCGGTGGTGGTCCTGCACCAGGCGGTGCTGGGGTTCGATCCGCCCCCGGAGCTCAACTGCGACAGCGGCGACGGTGACGAGAGCGGAACCGACGCGAACTGCGTGGTCGCGTCGGCGGGCTTCGACCGGGTGTGGATCGAGGGGGTGGTCGACGGGGACGACTCGGACCAGGCGGTGCACGTCGGCAGCACGGACATGACGATGCTGCGCGGGCTCTCGGTGATCGACGGGGCCGACGGGGTGGTCGTGAGCGACAACTCGACGGTGGGCATCGAAGACCTGGCGGTGTCCAACGTGGAGGGCCACGGGCTCACGCTGGACGACGTCTCGGGCGCGCGCGTGAGCGGGGCGACCGTCCAGAACGCGGGGTGGCACGGGGTGGTGGTGGCCGAGACCCGGGGGACACGGTTCGAGGACGTGCACGTGACGGGCGCGGGGCTGGTCGGGTTCGACGTCTCGGACTCGAGCGAGAACTCGTTCGAGCGCGTGTCGGCGAACCTGACGGGCGAGCAGGGCTTCTACTTCGACGGGGCGTCGGACAACGTGGTGCGCGACGCGGTCGCGGGCTGGTGCGACCAGGAGGGGTGGACGATCGCCGACGACTCCGACCGGAACCTGTTCGTGGACCTGCGGGCCCAGGCGACGGACAACGAGGGTCTCGAGATCCTCGATGCCTCGGACAACCGCGTGATCCGGGCCCGGCTCGGCGGGGTCGGGGACTCGTCCGACGACGGGATCGTGCTCTCGGTCGCGGACGGGACGACGCTCGCGGACGTGGTGGTGGCGTCCGCGGGGGGGCACGGGATCTACGTGACGTCGACGTCGGACGTCGTGGCGACGGGGCTGCTGCTGGTGAGCAACGCCGACGACGGCCTGCACGTCACGCACGGGGGCACCCGCCTCGCGTTCACGCACCTCACGGCGGCGGCGAACGGGCGGCACGGGGCGGAGATCCACAACGGGGCGGGGCCCCTGGACGTCCTGGTGGCCCAGGCGGTGCTGGCGGGGAACGCCGACCACGGGCTGAGCATGGAGTTCTCGGAGAACGCGACGATCGTGGACCTGACGGCCTGGGGCAACGGCGACGAGAACATCGACCTGGACAGCATGGTGAACACGGCGTTCCGGGGCGCGCTCACCCTCGGCGCTGCGGGCGACCAGGACTGCTCGGTCACGGGCGACGAGGTGGGCGCGGGGCTGACCGAGGAGTGCGCGCTCGCCGGGGCGTCGGACGCGACGGTCGTCGTGGACGCGGACCTCTCGGGCTCGTTCGCGGGCCCGGTCTCCACCGACGACTTCGCCGCGCCCGACGACGAGGACGGCGCCGCGGCGGGCGAGGACCTCTCGGACTGGACGACGTTCACGTCGCCGTTCCGAGCCTGGGGCGTGGAGCCGGGCGGCTGGCCCCCGGAGGAGCACGCCGAGTGCGACGACGGCGAGGACTGCCGCATCTTCGACTGGCGGCTCGCCCTGGACGACTCGGTGGTGCGGGCGGTGTTCGGAGAGGCGGCGGACGGCACCTGCCCGGGCGCCCCCGACGGCGACGCGGCCCTCGTGACGCTGCGGACCGTGCCCGACACGTTCCTCGTGCACGCGCTCGAGCTGCTCGACGACGAGATCGGCGACGACGACGGCCTGTGCGAGTCGGACGAGGCGTGCGTATACGCCCCCAACGTCGGCGCGTATCAGGGCGAGGGAGACCCCGCCGAGAGCACGTGCTCCGTGCCCGACGGGGCCGTCACCAACGTCACGCTCGGGGTCTACGAGAGCAACGGGGTCCCCTGAGCCGACGCGTGGGCCGGGGTGGTTGCTCGGAACTCGAGGACATCCCGGATTTGGGCGACTTCCGAGCGCGTTACCGCCCAGAACTCGAGCACATCCAGGATCTCGGCGACTTCCGAGCGCGTTACCGCTCGGAACTCGAGCACATACAGGATCTCGGCGACTTCCGAGCGCGTTACCGCTCGGAACTCGAGCACATACAGGATCTCGGCGACTTCCGAGCGCGTTACCGCCCAGAACTCGAGCACATCCAGG
>CAZEKB010000072.1:0-35306 GCA_964512225.1 uncultured Rickettsiales bacterium
GTGGACGACGACGACGCGGTGGACGACGACGACGCGGTGGACGACGACGACGCGGTGGACGACGACGACGCGGTGGACGACGACGACGCGGTGGACGACGACGACGCGGTGGACGACGACGACGCCGCCCCGACCATCGACTGGTCGCTGTGCGCGGGCGCCGGGCAGACCCCGACCGACCAGGGGTGGACGATGTCCCAGCTCGGGCTCGGCACGGCGTCCGGCCAGCTGGCCGACGGTGTCTCGACGGCCAACGGCGGCGCACCCTCGGGCGGCATCACGGACCCGTCGTGGGGCCTGTGGTCGAACGCCGGGGGCACCGTGACCCAGACCCTGGATCTTACGACCCTCGGCTCCGGCGGCGCGCTGACGACCGGCCACTCCGTGGAGCTGGAGTTCGACAACGGGTACCTCGTCTCGTTCGGCACGGCCGTGGTCGCGCTCGGCGCGGCGACCGTACCCACGGCGACGTTCCGGTTCACGGGCGGCGACACCGAGTACCGCGTGGACGACGCGGGGGGCACCAACCAGTCGACGGGGCTCCCGTTCACCGCGGACGGGATGACCCTGAAGTTCACGATCCTGTCGACCACCAGCTGGCAGATCGAGGTGGACGGCGCGGTCGTCCACACCGGGACCCTGCAGGGGTTCACCGGGATCACCGAGCTCTACGTGACCTCGGCGAGCGCGGGCACCGGGCCCACGACGTGGGACCTCTACTTCAACTGCGTGAACATCTACCGCTGATCCGCGGCTGCGGAGGCGGTCCCGCGCCCGGGCGCGCTACCGGCCGGGCACGACGCGCTCCAGCGTCCCCCACATCCCGGGGTTGAACGCGGTCGCCGTCACCTCGAGGCGCTGCTCCCCGCGGCGCTCCCCGCGCGCCCCCTGCGCCTCGCGGATCGCGAAGCCCTTCACGGTCGTGAATCGGATCGGCACGAACCCGTCGCGGTGCGGGGGCACGTCGTAGAGCACCCAGTGGTGGATGCCGGGCCCGAGCGCGACCTTCGTCCGGCCCTCGACCCGCACGCTGACGGTGCCGTCCAGGGCCACGGGCACGCTCTCGTCGCCGACGTAGCGGGGCCCGAACTTCGACAGGGGGAGGATCGTGCCGTCGATGCTCACGCAGACGTGCTGGACCTCGCGCGCCCCGATCCACGCCGCGAGGGCCCGCAGCTCGGCCCCGGCGAGGTCCCCGGACCCGTCCCGATCCCACTTCGACCAGTCCTCCTCGCCCACCTCCGAGGGCACGCGCGTCGCCCGCACCGAGCCCCACACGTGGTCGCGTCCGACCGACACCTGCACCGATCGCGGCACCGCGCGCAGCGCCTTCTCCCCGGGGCCCGCCCAGGTCGGCGGGGCGATGAGGAGCAGGGCCGGGACCAGTCCGATCAGGAGTCGACGCATGCCCCGGAGCATACGTCCGCGGGGGGACCAGTAGAGTGCGCGGGTGTTCGACCTCACGATCCACGCCCGCAGCACGCAGACGGCCGCCCGCGCCGCCACGCTGACCACCCCCCACCGGGACGTCCGCACCCCGATCTTCATGCCCGTGGGCACGCGGGCGGCGATGCGGGCGATGACCCCCGACCAGGTGCTCGCCACGGGCGCGCAGATCGTGCTCGCGAACACCTATCACCTCGCGCTGCAGCCGGGCGCGGACATCGTCGAGCGGCTGGGCGGCCTGCACTCGTTCATGAACATGCCGCTGCCGATCCTCACGGACTCGGGCGGCTTCCAGGTGTTCAGCCTCCCCAAGGAGATCGACGAGGACGGCGTGACCTTCAAGTGGAAGAAGGACGGGCGCCCGTTCACCATGACGCCCGAGACGTCCGTGGCCATCCAGGAGCAGCTCGGCGCCGACATCATCATGGCCTTCGACGAGTGCCTCCCCTTCCCTTGCGAGCGCGACTACGCCGAGCGGTCCGTCGAGCGCACCACGCGCTGGGAGCGGCGCTGCCTCGAGGCGAAGACGCGCGACGACCAGGCGCTCTTCGGGATCGTGCAGGGCGGCTTCTGGCAGGACCTCCGGGTGGCTTCGGCGCGCTCGCTGATCCCCCTGGACTTCCCCGGCTACGCGGTCGGCGGGCTCAGCGTGGGCGAGGGGCTCGAGATCATGGACCGGGTCCTCGGCTGGACGATGCCCGAGCTGCCCGAGCACAAGCCGCGCTACCTCATGGGGGTCGGCCTCCCCGAGGACCTGTGGTGCGGCGTCGGCCACGGCGTCGACATGTTCGACTGCGTGATCCCCACGCGGCACGCCCGCGGGGCCCTGCTCTACACCTTCCAGGGCAAGGTGCGGGTCACCAACAAGCGCTACCGCCGCGACCGCCTCCCGCCGGACACCACGTGCCCCTGCTACACGTGCCGGAGCTTCAGCCGCGCCTACCTGCACCACCTCTTCGCCGCCGACGAGGTCACGGGCACGACCCTCGCGTGCATCCACAACATCACGTTCCTGCAGCAGCTCATGAACGTGATCCGCGAGGCGATCGAGGCGGACCGCTTCGTCGAAGCGAAGGCCGAGTTCTTCGCCCGCTACGGCACGTCCTACAGCGACGGCGCCCAGACCGGCGTCGGGGCGGGGACGGGCAAGGCGAAGCACTCCCGCCCCAAGGGTCCGCGGAAGAAGAAGGGCGGCCCGCGGCGCACCTGAGCAGGCGACCGATCAGGCCGGGCGGGACAGGGCGTCGACGACCCGCCACGCGCCGAGGCGGGCGACGGCCATCATCGTGTGCTGGGGGTTGACCCCGAGGTTGCCCGGGAACACCGACGAGTCGAGCACGTAGGCCCCGGGCAGGGCGCGCACCTGGAAGTCCGGGCCCACGGGGTGGGTCGGGTCCGGTCCCCGCCGCGCGCCCCCGAAGAGGTGCGTCGCCACGAAGTGGGCCTGGCGGGGGTCGCGGAACACGTCGCGGATCCGGCCGACGTCGTCGGGTCCGATCGCCCCGGGCAGGCCGTGGATGCCCGGGTACACGGCCTCCGCTCCCGCCGCGAACATCATGCGGGCGCCTCGCTCCAGGCCGGCGGCGGCCAGGGCCACGTCGTCGTCCCCCAGCGAGTACCGGATCCGACGACCGAGCCAGCCCGTCCGCACCGTCCCTTCGGCCCGCGCCCGGATCTGCACCCCCCACGACGCCATCCGCGGCAGCAGCTCGACGGCCCGAGCCCGCTCCGCGCCGAACCCGGGGACCCGGGACAGCAGGACCGACGCGGGCAGGGACAGGGACTCGAACTTGATCCGAGACGACTCGAAGTCGGTCTCGAACGCCTGCGTCGCCCCCGCGTCCAGGCGCACCGGGTCCGGGAACAGGCCCACGAGGCCGAGGCCCGGGTGCGCCATGAACCCGTCGCCGACGCCCCGACGCGCGCGGGACCGGGCGAGGATCGCGGGCGTGCCCGTCGCCGACGCCGCGAGCACGACCGCCCGCTCCGCGAGCACCCGGAAGTGCCCCACGCGACGGCCGCGGCGGTCCACGAGCACCCCCACCGCGGCGTGCACCCGCCCCCGTCGGCGCTCCACCCGGTCGACCCGCGCCCCCGGCAGGATCGTCGCGCCGCGGGCGCACGCCCGGGGCAGCAGCGAGCGGTCCACCGACCCCTTGGCGCCGTGGGGACAGCCCTGGGTGCACCGCGCCGCCCCCACGCACGCGGGCGTGTTCCGCCGGATGACGTGCGCGCCCGACCCCGTCCGCTCGGCGCCCCGGGCGAGCAGGCCGCCGTTGCCGCCGAGCAGGGCCTCGGGCACCTCCCGCACGCCGAGCAGGCCGTCGAGGACGTCGTACTCCCGGTGCAGGGCCTCGAGGCTCAGACCGTCCGCGAACCCCGCCTCTTCCCACTCGCGGTGGACCGCCTCGGGCAGCCGCCAGGTGATCCCCCCGTTGACGACCGTGGTCCCGCCCACCGCCTTGGCCTGCACCAGCGGGACGACGCCTCGCCCCTGGGCGGGGACGGCCCCGAACCCGCGGTAGAGCGATCCCAGCGCGTCCCGGAACGGCACGGTGAAGGTCTCCGGCGGATGCACGTGGCCTTCGTCGAGCACGAGGACGCGCAGCCCCGCCTCGCTGAAGACGTCCGCCGCCGCCGCCCCCGCGGCGCCCGAGCCGATGATCACGACGTCCGCCGCCCCCTCGAAGCGGCCCCGACGGGGCTCGTGCAGGCGCAGCGCCGTCACTCGATCTCCTCGGGCGCGAACGTCGTGGTCGGGGGCAGCACGAGCAGGGGCCGTCGCTCGGGCAGGATCACCGGAGCCGCCTCGCCCCAGCCGATCACCGCGGGACCGCCCGCGGCCTCCCAGACGAGGGCCGCGAGGAGCGTCAACGAGGTCACGACCTCCCGCCGCACCCACGAATCGGACGCGTGCCAGCGCTCCAGCACCGGGGCCGCGCCCCGGGCGCGTCCCGCGGCGGCGACCCACCACACGAGCGCGCGCAGGCCCCAGCGACGGGACGCGGGCATGGCCTCGAGCAGGGCCGGGACCCCGTCGCCCAGCGCGGCTTCGAGCTCCGGCCGCGGGAGGACCGCGACGAGCTGCTGCCCGAGCCAGTCGCGCTCGATGGGACTCCAGTACATCGATCAGGCGAAGCGGGGCGCGGGCACGAGGCCGGCGTCGTCGGCAGGCAGCGCGCGGTGCGCCCGCGACGAGAAGAAGATCATCGCCGCCATCGTCACCCCGTCGAACAGGACGGCGAGGGCGAAGAAGGGGTGGCCGGAGCCGAATACGAACAGCCACGCCGCGCCGACGACGCTCCCCCCCTTCAGCACGAGCAGCGGGAGCAGCACCGGGTACCAGCGCCGCAGGTTCAGCTGCATCAGCGCGCACATGAACGCGAGCGCGAGCACGTTGGAGAAGCCGAGGAACCGCCAGAACTCGCTGCCCCGCTCCGGGTCCGTCATGGGCTCCCAGCCCAGGATCGAGCACAGACGATCGAGCTCGCCGTACGCCAGATCGGGCGCGAACAGGTACGTCGCGGCGGGCACCAGGAAGTTGAGCGTGAGGATCGTGAACACGACCTGGAAGTCGCGGTAGGCGGACGTGGGCTGCGTGAGGAAGGCGCCGATCATGCGCCGATGATAGGGGGCCCTACTTCTTCTGGGCGTCGTCGTCGTCTCCGAGGTCCCAACGCTTGCGCTCCTCCTCTTCGCCGACCGCCTCGGCCTGCGTGGAGTCCGCCTCTTCCTTCTGCTTCTCGAGGCGCTCGCGCTCGGCGTTCTCGTCCAGCTCGGTGGCGACGTCCTTGTCCTGCGTGATCGGCTTGCCCGTCTCCGCCAGGGTCCGCCCCTCCTCCGTGAGGACCGTCCCCCGGAACCAGGCCTCGAGCAGGCCCTCGAGCTTCGGCTCCCGGGACAGCATCTTCATGCCGTGGCCGACGCCGTAGTACATCTCCACGTGCACGCCGCCGCGGGCCTCCCTCTCGAAGACCTCCGTGGACTTGCGCGAGTACGTGTCCTCCATGGAGTAGACGAGGAGGATGTTGCGCTTCCCCACGGCCGCGACCTTGCCGACCATGTTCACGCCGTCGTAGCCGAGCCCCGGCGAGAGCAGCGCCACGGACGACACGCCGGCGTCGTCGATCGCGTGCAGCACGGCGAGCGAGCCGCCGAGATCCGAGCCGGCGAGCATGATCTTGTCGGGATCCACCCCCGGCTGGGCGCGCAGGCGGCCCACCGCGGCGGCGACGTCGGCGGTCATCGCGGCGAACTCTTCGGGGCCGAACAGCTCGCGGTCGAGCTCCTCGTCGCCCTGCATCAGCGAGCCCCCGTGGCCGCGCAGGTCGAAGGTCAGGCAGTAGTACCCGTTCTCCGACATCTTCTCGGCCATGTACGTCCAGTCCCGCGCCGTGCGCATGGGCTCGTGCACGAACACGATGGCGCCCTGGGCCTTCTTGCCCTTCTTGGGCGGGAACATGAGGCCCTGGACGGTCACGCCGTCTTCGGTCGTCCACTGGACGGGATCCCCCACCGCCTGCACCACCGACTCCTGGGCCGCGGAAGCAGGACCGGCGAGGGCGAGCGAGAGCAGAGCCGTCAGGACAGGGAGTCGCGCCAACTGGGGTTCCGGTGGGGTTCGGTCGCTATGAAGAGAGGATGGGGTCGGACACGCAACGCGGCCACAAACCCGGTCGAATTAGAAGATAGCAGGCTCGGCGTCGCCCTTGGTAGGACCGAAGACGCGACGGAACGGGTCGAGTGGACTCTCGGGGGCTCTAGTTCTCCACGAGGCGGTTCAGATCGGCGACCAGCGCGGCCACGTCCACGCCGTGATCGGCCGCCCCGTCGGTCAGGGACTCGAGCTCGGAGACGGGGCACGCGAGGCACGAAGGCAGGTGGTGCGACGCGAAGACGTCGGCGGCGTCGCCGTGGGCCCGGTGGGCGGCGGCGATCGTCATCGCGGGGTGGAACCTCGGCTCGGACGGCTCCGACGCGACCGTCCGCAGGCCCCCGACGTCGCCGACGGGCGCGGGCTCCACCGGGGCCGCGGGCGCGGTCGGCGCGGCTTCGTGCTTGATGTCGGCGACCTCGGCCCCGCCCAGGACCTGGAGGCGGCTCCGACCCTTGCCCTTGCCGGGCTTGCCCTCGAGCTTGTCGATGCGATCACCGATCTTGTCGAGCTCCTTGTCGATGCGGGCGTGGATGGTGGCGACCTCTTTCTTGAGGACGCGGATCTCGAAGGCCAGATCGTCGTACGTGCCCCCGAAGACGGACGCTTGCACGAAGGCACCGATCGACTTGACTACGCTCACGAGCACTCTCCCGGGGGGCTCCGCCGCCGGGCGGGCCGCGAACCAACCTAGCCGATGTTAGGGTCCCGCCGCATCTCCCGGAGCGCCCCCCCATGTCCCGAATCGTCGATGTCCGCTCCCGCTGGATCCTGGACTCCCGCGGCAACCCGACCGTCGAGGTCGACGTGCACCTCGAGTCCCGCGCGATGGGCCGCGCCGCCGTGCCCTCGGGCGCCTCCACGGGCGAGCACGAGGCCTGCGAGCTGCGCGACGGGGACAAGCGGCGCTGGATGGGCAAGGGCGTGGGCACGGCCGTCGCGAACGTCGCGGGCGAGATCCGGGAGGCGATGCTCGGCCGCGACGCGCTCGATCAGGCGGGGCTCGATCGCGCCCTCATCGCCCTGGACGGCACCCCGAACAAGGGGCGGCTGGGCGCCAACGCGATCCTCGGCGCGTCCCTCGCCACCGCCCGGGCCGCGGCCGCCGAGCTCGACGTGCCCCTGTACCGCTACCTCGGCGGGGTCACCGCGCGCACGCTCCCCGTGCCGATGATGAACATCGTCAACGGCGGGGCGCACGCCGACAACAACGTCGACATCCAGGAGTTCATGGTCGTGCCCACCGGGGCGGCGTCCTTCTCCGAGGCGCTGCGCATGGGGGCGGAGATCTTCCACACCCTCAAGAAGGTGCTCAAGAAGAAGGGGCTCGCCACGAGCGTGGGCGACGAGGGCGGCTTCGCGCCGATGCTCGGGAGCAACGAGGAGGCCCTGGAGGTCATCGTCGACGCGATCGCCGCGGCGGGCTACCAAGCGGGCGGGGACGTATTCCTGGCGCTCGACGTGGCCGCCACCGAGCTGTACGAGGACAAGCGCTACCACCTGCCGGGCGAGGGTCGGAACGGGCTCAAGGCCGACGAGCTGATCGCGTGGTACGCCGAGATGGCGGAGAAGTACCCGATCCTGTCGATCGAGGACGGCCTCGACGAGAACGACTGGCAGGGCTGGCGTCGCCTGAACCGCGCCCTCGGCGCGAAGGTGCAGCTGGTCGGCGACGACCTCTTCGTCACGAACCCCGAGCGGCTCGGCAAGGGGATCGCGACGGGCGCGGCCAACTCGATCCTGATCAAGGTCAACCAGATCGGGACGCTCACGGAGACCCTGGACGCCATGGCGATGGCGCGCCGCGCCGGGTACACGTCGGTCGTCTCGCACCGCTCCGGCGAGACGGAGGACACCACGATCTCGGACCTCGTGGTCGCCACCGGCGCCGGTCAGATCAAGACGGGCTCGCTGTGCCGCACCGACCGCGTCTGCAAGTACAACCAGCTCCTCCGCATCGAAGAGGACCTGGGGGACGCCGCCGAGTACCTGGGGCGGGGCGCGTTCACGTCGATCGGCCGCGCCGAGGCCCAGGCCCCCGAGGACGACGCCCCGAAGCTCGCGAAGCTCCCCCGCAGCCGCAAGAGCAAGGCCAAGGCCCGCAAGCGCTGACCGACCTCAGGGCACCGTCGTGAGGCGGACCCCCGTGCGCAGCGCGTGACGCAGCCCGTCCTCCACGCACGCCTTCCCGTGAGCGACGGCGGCGCGCAGCTCCATCCCCCGGGCGAGCCCCGCCGCGATCCCCGCGCTGAGCAGGCAGCCCGTGCCGTGGCTCGACGCCGCCGCGACGCGGGCCCCGCCGAATCGCACGACGTCGCCCGCGACGGCCAATACGTCCGTGGGCGGGCCCGCGGCGTGGCCCCCCGTGAGCAGCGTCGGGACCTCCCGGGAGAGGGCGACGGCCGCCGCGGTCGGGTCGGCCGCCACGTCTCCGACCGGGAGGCCGAGCAGCGCGGCGGCCTCGTCGTGGTTCGGGGTGACGAGGGCGGCCCGGGCGAACAGGTGATCGCGGTAGGCGTCGGGGGCCCCCTCGAACAGGGCGGCCCCGGAGCTCGACATCAGGACGGGATCGACGACGGCGGGCGTGGTCGGGATCGTCGCCAGCGCGGCCCCGACGGCGGCCGCGACGTCCGTCGTGCCGAGCATCCCCAGCTTGAGCGCCGCGGGGGGCCCGTCGGCGAGGAGCGCGAGCAGCTGATCGGCCACGAGATCCGCGTCCACGGCCTCGACGCGCGTCACCCCCGCCGAGTTCTGCACGGTCAGGGCGGTCACGACGCCGCACCCGTGGAGCCCGTGCAGGGCGAAGACCCGCAGGTCGGCCTGGAGCCCCGCGCCCCCGGAAGGGTCGCTGCCCGCGACGGTGACGACGATCGGGACCTCGCTCACGGGCGCAAGGTAGCCGACCCGGGAAGTCGTGCCCGGGGGCCGGGGTTGCTAGCCTCCATGCCGATGCTCCGTCCGCGCCCGCTGCTCCTGCTCCTCGCGCTCGTCCTCCTCGTCGCCGGGTGCCGGGTCACGTCGGGGCTGCGCGTGGGCCGCGGGATCGACCACGACCTGATGGAGGGGGACGACGACGTCGGCGACGAGGGCCTCCCCGGCGAAGAGGGCCTCCCCGGCGAAGAGGGCGACCCCGGCGAAGAGGGCGAAGAGGGCCCGGCGGCGGTCGAGCCGAAGCCGGTGGTCGAGCCCGAGCCGGAGGTCGCCGAGGCCCGGCCGACGATGCTGCAGGGGCGGCAGCTCACGACCGAGGGGCGCCAGGGCGTCGCCGCGTGGTCGGCCGACGGGGCGGAGGTTCTCTTCCAGGCGGCGCGAGCGGGGGGGTTCGTGGACAACCCGTGGGAGCAGACCTGGCTCATGGACGCCGACGGCAGCCGGCAGCGGCGGATCACGATGGGCGTGGGGCGCACCGAGCGCCCGACGTTCGTGCCCGGCAAGCCCGGCGTCGTGTCGTACGCGTCCACCCACCACACGGGCGCGACCCCCGCGCGGGACGCCGCGGGCGCCGCGGACCAGCTCCGCGACGACCTCGAGATCTACGTGCAGGACCTGGGGAGGGGCTCGTTCACGGCGCTCACCTCCACCCCCGGCTACGACGGCGACGCCGCCTGGTGCGGAGACGGCTCGCGCGTCGCCTTCTCCAGCGCCCGCGACGGCGACGTGGAGATCTATACGATGGCCGCCGACGGGACCGACGTGCAGCGCGTCACCCGCCGCCCCGGCGCCGACGTGGGGGTCGCGTGGTCGGCCGACTGCTCCCTGCTGGCGTGGAGCGCCGAGACGCCCCGGGGGGCGGCGCTCATGGTCGCGGCGGCGGACGGGACCGGGGCCCGGGAGGTCCTGGGGGGTCCCGGGCGGCACGAGCGGCCGTCGTTCATGCCCAACGGGGTCGTGCTGGTATTCGCGTCGGACCTGGCCCGCGCCGACGGCACGACGGACCTCTTCGCCGTGGCCCTGCAGGGGGGCGCGCTGAAGCGACTCACGGCGTCGTCCGGGAGCGAGCGCGACCCGGTCGTCGCGCCGGACGGGGAGCGGCTGCTCTACACCAGCGACCGGACGGGCGCGCCCCAGCTGTTCGTGGCGGACATCCCGCCGGACGCGGGGGCCCCCTGGTCGCTCGGGCGGCGGGACCCGTGAGCACCGACGGCGACCCGATCCGCACCCCGGAGTGGAGCCAGGTGGAGATGACCCAGATGGTCCTCCCCGGCCAGACCAACATGCACGGGACCGCGTTCGGCGGTCAGATCCTCGCCTGGATCGACATCGCGGCGGCCGTCGCCGCCGAGCGCCACGCGTGCGGGCCCACGGTCACGGCCGCCTTCGACGAGGTGCAGTTCGTGCGCGGGGTGCGGCTCGGCCAGGTGCTGGTGCTGCGGGCGCGCGTCAACTGGGTCGGCGATACGAGCATGGAGGTCGGCGTGCGCGTGACGGGCGAGCACCGCGGGACGACCTTCCACGCGACGTCGGCCTACACGACGTTCGTGGCGATCGACGAGCGCGGCAAGCCCAAGGCGGTCCCCCGGCTGGTGCTGGAGACGGACGAAGATCGTCGTCGCTGGCGCGAGGGGGAGGCCCGCGCCGTGGCCCGGCAGGACCGCCGCAAGGGCTGACGCCTACTCGCGCAGATCGCGGGGCGCGTCCTCCTCGAGGGCGCAGTCGCGCGCCAGCCCCTCCTCTTCGAGGGGCGCGTCCGGGCTGCCGACCCGGTAGTACGTGCGTCGGGTGTCCTCGTCCCAGCACTCGACGCTGGGGATGCGGCCCGTCACGTCGCCCCCGCGCACGAAGGCGTCGGCGCGGCCCCGGAGGTCGGCGGCCCAGCGCGTCCGCAGTCGCCACGTCTCCAGCGGGGAGTCGGGGTCGCCCACCACCTGCGCCGGGGTGCGGAACTCGAACACGCCCCCGCCGCCCCGGTGCCGCTCGAAGTAGTAGTCCCAGTCGCGCGCGTCCCGGTCGGGGTCCACCCAGTCGCGGAACTCGCTCTGCAGCTGCACGAACCCGGCGTCGGTCGCGTACTCGGACGTCATCGTCCCGCCCCCGCCGTCGCCGATGAGCGAGGCCACTGCGCCCGCGTCGTAGGTGAACGCGCCCTCGCCGTCGCGCAGGTCGCCGATCCGGTCGAACTCCCCGTCGAGCAGGAGGACCCAGCCCCCGTCGTCCTCGTCCGCGGCCGCGGCCCGGCCCTCCAGCGTGTAGGCGAACGCGCCCTCGTCGAGCCGCTCGACGTGGAGCTGCACGGAGCGACCCGGGAACCGGGGGAAGTCGAGCGGCCCCCAGCGGCGCGTGTGCTCGTCCCGGCCCGTGATCGGCTCCTGCACGACCGTGTCCAGGACCGACAGCAGCGCGAGGTTTCGTCCGTTCACGGTGGACGCCGTCTCCTGGGTGAACGCGACGGCCCGCGACGGGTCGCCCACGTCCCGCGACTGCGCGTCCGCGTCCGGGCTGTCGCTCCGGAGCTCGCCCGCCTCGGGCACGGCGGACGTGAACAGCGCGTCCTCCTCGAACCAGCGGTTGTTGAACGGCGCGCCGCAGCCCGCGAGGAGCAGGGCGAGGAGGACCGGGAGGGTGCGGGTCGTCGTCATCTCTTCGTTCCTAGAGCGCGAACCGGAGCGACACCAGGGGCTCGATGTGCCCCAGGATCTTCTGTTCGTCTTCCACGATGTAGGGGATGAAGCCGGCCCGGGCCTCGAAGGCGATCGAGACGCGGTCCGTGGGGGCGATCTCGAGGCCGACTACCACCCCGGGCGTGGCGGTCACGAGGTCCTGGGCGGGCTGGTCGACGGGCGCGAACTCCCGGTGGAGGTACAGCAGCCCCACCTTGAGCCCCACGAACGGCCGCAGCACCCGGGTCCCGGGGACGGGCGGGTTCAGGAACGCCCCGAAGCTGCCGTGCAGCTCGAAGAACTGGACGTCCTGGAGGCCCGACCCGAGCTCCTGCTTGCCCCGCCATACCCCGAACAGGACGTCCGCGCGGATCGACGTCAGGGGCCCGGGGAACCCCCGCATCGCCCACTCGACGCCGTAGATCGGCAGCGGCGGGATCAGCGTCTCGCGCGTGAGCCGGTCGAAGTAGGCCTGCCCCCCGACCTTCGGCGACAGCACGACGCCGCGCCGGCCGCGCCAGCGACGGTAGGCGTCGATGTGGCCCTTCGTGACGTCGTCGGCGTAGGGGACTCGGCCCATGTCGGCGACGACGACGGCGTGGTCGTCCCCCGTCTGAAGCGTCACGACCTGCTCGTGCAGCGCGTCCGTCCCCCGGCGCTGCACCCGGTAGCGGCCCGCCTCGATCAGCAGCCGCGTCGGTCGCCCGGGCAGGACCTGGACCTCGGCCACGAACCGGCGGGCGGCGTCGTCGAAGATCAGGAACCGCCCGTCGTCCGCGGGCCCGAACGACAGGGCGGCGCCGCGTGTGCCCAGGTCCGTGAGCACGACGTCCCCCGAGCCGCTGAGGTCGTAGTCGAAGCCCGGGTGCTGCGTGCCCGCGCGGGTCCCCGTCGTGTGGGCGACGGTGCGGTGATAGACGTAGCGGTAGGCCTCGTCGAGCGTCACGGCCCCGTCCCCGGACGCGTCGGCGTCGCCCCGGAGGCCGCTCACGAGGTAGTGGGTGAAGTAGGACCCGCCGACCTCGTTCGACTCCTGGCTCGCCTCGTCGGCGGCGCTCGACGTGATCAGCACCTCGCCGCGGGCGTCCGCCGAGGCCGTGGCCTCGCGCAGGAAGCCGGGCGCGCGCGAGGCGCCCTTGGCCCGCGAGGCGCCCCCCGAGAAGCAGGAGTCGAGGAACAGCAGCCGCGCGTCCGCGCCCGTCGCCTCGAGGTCCGCTCGCAGCGCGTCGAACGGCACGGTCTCGCGCCCGAGCCGCAGCGCGTCGGGGTCGGCGTGGCCCGAGTAGTAGAAGAGCAGCGACACGTGGGACCCCGCCGCCTTCGCCCGGGCGACGTCGCCCCCGAGCCTCGCCAGGGCGCGCCGGAACGCGGACGCGGTGGGCGCGCGCAGCTGCACGATCCGGCCCGGCGAGACGCCGCCGAGCTGGATCAGGACGTCGGCGAGCCGGTCCGCGTCGCGCTCGGAGAAGAGCAGCTGGGCGGTGCCGGGGCCGCCGTCGTCGTGGGAGACGAGGAGGGCGAACCGGACCTCGTCCTCCACGGCCGCCGCCGGCGACGGCCAGGCCGCCGCGACGAGCAGCGTCGCGAGGAGCAGGCGAATCACTCGGCGCGCTTCTCCACGTGGAAGACGTGCACGCGGGCGTCGAGGTCGACGCCGCCCCAGTCCGTGGTCAGCAGGGCGCGGGAGCCGCCGCCCGCGTCCAGGGCGTCGTGCAGGGCCTGCTGCAGCGCGTCCAGGGGGAGGGCGTCGTCGGACGCGAACGCCACGAAGATCTCGGGGCCGGGGGCGTCGTCGAGGACGAGGCTGTCCGGCAGGGGCCGGGCCGCGCCGGGAGTCCAGGGCGCCGACACCTCGCCCGCGACCGGGAAGTAGCGGGTCACGGTGCCCGTGCCGTCCACGCCCAACAGCGCGAGCCGGCCGCGGGTGGTCGTGACCTGGAGCTGCAGGCGGTCGCCTTCGCCGAGGGTCTCGCCCGCGGCGAGCGGCTGCGCGTGGCCCTCCACGAGCGCGAACCCGTGGAGCCCTTCGCCCGACTTGATGCGGTTCGGCCCGTCGGGGGCCGGCGGCGGCCCGGGCAGCGCCAGGAAGACCACGATGGCCGTGGCCACCCCGATCAGCGCGGGCACGAGGCCCCGCCACCAGGGCGCCGCGGGGGCGCGACTCACCGGTCGGGCCCCGGCGAAGCCGCGCAGGATCCCCTCGTCGTCGAGCGCGGGGAGCTCGGCGGCGCGAGCCACGACGGCGTCCCGGACCGACTCCCACGGGTGGGCGGCGTCGAAGGCGCGCTCCTGGGCGACGAGGGCGTCGAAGCGAGCCTGGGACTCGGGGTCCGCGGCGATGCGGCGGCGCAGGTCGCCCACGGCCGCGGGATCGACCGCGCCCGCCACCAGCTGCTGGATCGTGGCGGGGGTGACCGCGCCCTCCGCGGGTTCGGGGCGCGCGAGCAGATCTTCGATCGACGGCATGGGGTCTTCCGGGGTGGGTTCGTCGGTCACGAGCCGACCGCGACGTGGGCCACGGCGCCCAGCAGGAGGATCTTCGACGGGTCGGCGGCGATCGCGCGCAGGATGCTGCTCTCGAAGCCGACGCGGAGGCTCCGGCGGGCCTCGTGGATGAACCGCCGCAGCCGCTTGCGCACGGTCGGCACCGAGAGGCCGACCTCGACGGCGATCTCGGCCTGGGTCATCTCGTCGAACCAGTACAGGACAGCGAGCCGCTGCAGATCCTCGGGCATGTCCCGCATGACCGCGTGGACGAGATCGAGCTGCTCGAGGTCCGCCGCGCCCGCGGGGCCGCTCCCGACGGCCGGGAGCTCGTTCTTGCGCTGATCGAGCTTCTCCCGCCGCCCCTTCGCGTTGCGGATGCGGTTCAAGCAGTGATTCGTGGCGATGCGGTTGAGCCAGTTGATGCGGTCCGCGCTGCCGTCCCACGTATCCCAGTACCGCAGCGCGCGGGCGAACACGTCCTGGGTCGCGTCGAGCGCCTCCTCTTCGTTCCGCAGGATGCGGCGACATCGGCGGTGCACCATGGCGCCGTACTGACGGTAGAGACGTTCGACCTGGGCAGTGGGTGTCTGCATGCGCGCTCCAGCCTGTTCGACACGTCAGCACGTCCTCACGGAAAAAGAAAAGTACGGAAGGCACGGCGGACGCGGGTCCGGGCCCGGATAAACTCCGCGCGTGACCGGTCCGTCCGCCTTTTCTCCGTCCGCCGGCCGCATCGGGCCGTACGAGATCGTCGGGCTCTTGGGCCAGGGCGGGATGGCCGCGGTCTACGAAGCGCGCGACTCGCGCTCGGGGCGCATGGTGGCCGTCAAGGTGCTGTCGCGCCTGCGGCCTTCCTGGGTGCGACGCTTCGACCGCGAGTTCGACGCCGCGCGCCGGGTCGACCACCCCAACGTGGTGCGCGTCCTGGAGTCCGGCGAGCACGACGGCGTCGCCTACTTCTCCATGGAGAAGGTGCAGGGCCGCGTGGCGTCGCGGTGGGTGCTCGACCTCGACGCCGACGAGCCGCTGCCCCCGCCGCCCCCGCTCTCGACGCGCATGGCGCCGCTGCCGATCGACCCCAGGATCCTCGAGCGGGTGATCGACGTGGCGATCCAGCTGTGCCGCGCCGTGGGGGCGATCCACAAGGTCGGCCTCGTGCACCGGGACCTGAAGCCGGGCAACGTCCTCGTGACCCCGAACGGGACGGTCAAGCTCGTGGACTTCGGGGTCGCGAAGTGGCTCGAAGAGCAGACGTCGTTCACCCAGGTCGGGCACGTCGTCGGCTCGTACTCCTACATGTCTCCCGAGCAGATCACCGGCTCCGAGGTCGATCACCGGGCGGACCTCTACGGCCTCGGGATCCTCCTGTACGAGCTGCTCTCCGGCGCCCCCCCGTTCCGGGCACGGCGGCCCCAGGAGTTCCTCTGGCTGCACTGCACGGCCGCCCCGGAGCCCCTGTCGCGGCGCCTCGAGGGCGTGCCCCCGGAGCTGGACGGCCTGCTGCTCCGGCTGCTCGCGAAGGAGCCCGCGGACCGCCCCGAGAGCATGCGCGCGGTGGAACGCGAGCTCGTGGGGCTCCGAGCGCTCGTCGAGGGCGAGGCGGCGGGGGCGAGCCTCGAGTTCATGCCCGCGGACGAGGGCCGGAGCGAGGCGACCCGGGTGGTGTTCGAGGAGGTCGACACGGGGCCGATGTCCGAGGAGTCCATCGACGAGCCGACGGTGCGCTCGGGCGACAAGGACTTCCAGGCGCTGCGCGCGCGCCTCCGCCGGGAGCGGGACGCGCGGGACGCCGCCGCGAAGAGCGGCCCGCCGTCGGGGGCCGTCCGCGCCGTGGGCGCGTCGAGCGTGGCCCTCGCCGCCCTCGTGACCCCCCGGCACGTGGGGCGGAAGACCGAGCTCGACGCCCTGATCGCGCACGTGAAGGGCGCGCGTCGCCACGGCGTCCGGGCGATCCTGATCGAAGGCGAGGAGGGCCTCGGCAAGACCCGGCTGCTGCACACGTTCCGGGGCCTCGCGTGGGTCAAGGGAGCGCGCGTCGCCATCGGCCGCTGCCACCCCAGCTCCGGCGCCTTCTGCGCCCCCTTCCACGACATCCTCCTGCGCCTCGCGGGCCCGGGGCTGGCCCGATCCCACGTCGACCGCATCCTCGCCGGCGACCGGGAGCTGCTGACCCGCTTCTTCCCCGCCCTCGGCGTCAAGGGCGCGCCCCCCGGCGTGGGCCCCGGCCTGGGCGCGGCCCTGGACGATCTCTCGGCGGTGTTCCGCGCCGTGGGGGAGATGCTGCGTCGGGTGGCCGAGGACGCGCCCCTCGTCGTCGGCATCGAGGACGCGCACTTCGCCGACCCGGGCACGCTGCGGCTGATCTCCACGCTCCTGACCCGACTCGCCCAGCCCAGCCCCGCGCAGATCGTGCTCGCCCTGACCTTCCGCGGCGACGAGCTCGGCCAGTCCGAGGGCCCGAAGCAGGCGATGGCCACGCTGCGGGCGCGGGACAACGTCCACGAGATGCGCCTGCGGCCCCTGTCGACGACCGAGATCAGCGAGGTGATCCGCTCCGTGACGGTGGACGTGCCGGTGGGGCCCGGCGTGGTGGCGAAGCTCGCCACGCTGGCCCGCGGCAACCCGCAGTTCGCGGTGGAGGTGGCGCGGACGATCGTCGAGAACGGGGGCGCCGCGGACGGGGAGAACTGGGAGCTGCCCGCGTCGCTGTTGGCCGCCTACCGACGTCGCCTCGGCAACCTGGAGAAGCCCGCCCGGGACGTGGCCCGCATCGTCGCGGTGCTGGGCGAGGCCCCTCCCCTGTCGATCGTACAGTCGGCGTCGGGGCTGTCCGAAGACGAGTTCAACACCGCGCTGGACGACCTCGAGCGCAGGCGGGTCGTGCAGCTCGACACCCGGACTCCGGACGAGCCCGTCTCCCTGTACTCGGAGGCGCTGCGGGCGGCGGTCCTCGACGACCTGTCCCGGGCCCAGGCCCGCTCGCTCCACCGCCGCGCGGCCACGACGTGGCTGAAGCTCGGCTCGGACCAGGCGGGCTCGGCGGCCCAGGCGGCGCGGCACCTCTACGCGGCGGGCGAGGACCGGGCCGCGTTCCCCCACGCCCTCGAGGCGGCGTTCACCGCCGCGCGAGCCCTCGACTACGCGTCGGCGACGCGGTGGATGAGCCGCCTGGGATCGGCGTCGGAGCGCCTCGCCGAGGTCTCGCCCGAGGCCGTGTTCCGCTACCAGGTCGTGCACTTCCTGCTCGCCTTCGGCCGGGGCGACCTGCGCGCCGCCGAGACCGCGATCGCCAAGGCCGGCGAGGTGGCGCCGAACCCCCGCGCCCGCCTCGACACGGCGGTGTTCTGCGCCCGCTTGCACACGCGGACGGGCAACTACCTCGCCGCCGTGCAGCTCTGCCGACGCGGCATGAAGGAGGCGCGGGCGGCGGGGTTCGCGGACCTGAGCGTCCTGTTCGCAACGCACGGGGCGCGGGCGGCCCGACGCTCGGGCGACTACCGCAGCGCGGTGGCGTGGCTGGACGAGGCGGACCGTCGCCTCGCGCTGCACCCGGAGCTCGAGGCGCTGGCGGTCCGCGTGGCCTGGAGCCGATCGGCCGTCCTCCTGGAGATGCAGCGGGCGGACGAGGCCGAGCCCGCCATTCACGGCGCGATCGCCCTCGCCCGGCGGACGGGGGAGGAGCGTGCCGAGGCGGGGCTGCGCGTGAACCTGTCGGTCCTGTACTGGCGGCGGGGGGACGTGCGCGCGGCCACCGACGAGGTGGAGGCGGCCATCCGCATCTTCGAGGGGCTCGAGGAGCAGGACCAGGTCGGCATCTCGGAGGCGAACCTGGCGGAGCTGCGGCTGCTCCAGGGGCGGGTGTCGGAGGCCCAGGAGCTCGCCGAGCGAGCGTGGAAGACCTTCCGCACGCTCCGGGACCGCACCGGGCTGCTGGTGAGCGGGGCCGTGATGCTGGCCGTCGCGGCCGCGCGGGGCGACGTCGTGCGCGGCGAGGCCGTGATCGCGACCCTCGGGGACGGACCCCGGGACGGCTCGCCCATGGAGGCACACTGGCTGCACCTGTGGATGCAGCGAGCGCGGTGGCATCGGGCCGCCGATCAGCCCGACGCGGCCCGGTTCTGCCTGAGCCGGGCGGACCGCGCGCTCGGCGCGTCGCCCCCGGACTTCCGGCGCCGGGAGGTCGACCTGCTCAAGGCCGAGCTGCGGCTCGACGCCGGCGACGCGGCGGGGGCGGCGGCGATGCTGGAGGGGATCGAAGCAGGCGCCGGCGCGGAGGGGCACCTGCCGGTCGCGTGGTGGGCCCGGGCGGCTCGGACCGCGGCCGTCGCGATCGTGGGGAAGCGGGGCGAAGACGAGGCCCCGGAGATGCCCCCGGAGATGCTTGTGGCCGAGCACGTGCCGCTGGCCCTGGCGACCTACTGGTACCACGCCCGCGCCCACGAAGCAGCGGGCCGGACGGTCACGGCGAAGCTGGCCCGGCAGGAGGGGGCGGGGCTCGCCAAGGAGCACGGGTTCGCCCAGTGGATCCGGCGGTTCGAGCCCCCCCCTGCGAAGTCCGTATGACGGGGCTATGTCGCCGGGCCCGATCCCGCTGGCCGGTCCGCGGCGCGCCGCCCTAACATCGCCGCATGACCCACACGCGCTCCGTCCTGCTCGCCCTCGCCGTCGTCCTCCTCGCCGCCCTCGCGGCGCCCGCGACCGCCTCGGCGGCGCCGCTGAAGCTGCCCCCGGGCTACGGGACCCCGGCCTTCTCGCTGATGTCCGACGTCGGCTCGGGCGTCGACGACGGGACGGTCGCCTTGATGGTGAAGCTGCAGACCGCGCAGTTCCACCACCTGCGCGCCATGCACGGCATCGGCTGGGCCCTGACCGGGATGCTCGTCTCCCCGAGCCTCATCGTGATCGGTGGCGGCGTCATGATCGCGGGCTTCGTGGGCGGGATCTTCACGGGCAACAACGCCGTGCTGATCGGCGGGATCGTGATGGTGGGGATCGGGGCCGCGCTCCTCATCGCGGGGGTGCCGACCCTGATCGGGAACGTCATCCAGGCGATGGCGACGTCGGCCCGCGTGGAGGACCTCCGGGCGCAGCTCCTGAACCGCCACGCCGTGGTCCGCACCCCGGCGAGACCGGACCGGCACGCGTCGCTCTCGGTGACGCTGGCGTTCTGAAGGAGCGGCCGCGGGACCGCCGCGAGGGGCCTACAGCCAGAGGTCCACGAACCAGTCCACGAGCCGCTCCTGAACGACCTCGTCGCTCTGCAGGAGCGCGACGCCGTGCGCGCTGCCGGGGCGCAGGAGGATCTCGTTGGTGCTCGTGGTGAACAGGTTCTCGTCGTACAGGTCCTGGTTCTGCGTGGCCTGGGGCTCCTCGTCCTCGGCGACGATGAGCAGCGTGTTCTCCACCACCAGGGAGACGTCCCCGAGCGGGTCGAACGCGCTCGCGTTCTCCACCCGAGCCGAGATCGAGACGAACGCGCGCCCCCCCCCAGTCGCCGGCCGACTCGTCCGCGTAGCTGCGATTGGCGGTCGTCAGCGTGAGGTTGGCGCCCACGGAGACGCCCGCCACGCCCACCTTGTCGCGCCCCACGATGAGCGGGCGGTCCCGCATCCAGTCGATGGCGGCGCGCACGTCGACCGGGAGGTGGTCGCGGCTGCTCAGCAGGTCGCAGGTGGAGCGCACGTCGGACGTGTCGCTCGCCCCGTGGTCCCGGAAGTCGAGGGCGAGCACGGAGATGCCCGCGGCGACGAAGTCGTCCACCACGCCGTCGAAGTCCGAGCGGTCGTGCCGCTCGGACGAGCACCCGGGGTCGTCGTTGGGCCCGAACTGGTGGAGCAGCAGCACGCCGGGGTTGCGGGCGGCCTCGGCGGCCTCGCTCCACGTCCCCCGCAGGATGAAGCGATCGGGCGTCTCGATCTCGACCTCTTCGGGGGCGGGCGGCAGCACCTCCGCCGGAGTGACCGGTTCCTCGCCGATCAGGCCCCCGCCGGGGCAGCCCGCGAGGATCACGATCGGCAGCAACCAGCGCATGTCGCCAGCATACCGTCCGGCATGCACTAGGCTCCGCGCCGATGCGCGCCCTCCTCATCGCCGCGATCGTCGCCGCCGGGCTCGGCTGCGGCGCCTCGACCGCCCCCGAGGCCGCCCCCGAGGCCCTCGTCGTGCCCGTGTTCGTCGACGACGCGCCCGCCGGGGAGGTCCGCCTCCCCCCCGGACCGGGCCCCTGGCCGCTGCTCGAGCACCTGCCCGACGGGGTCCCGGCGTACGGGAGCTGGACCCGCCTCACGGTCGAGGGGGCCGCAGGGCGCGTATTCACCCGCCGCGACCCGGGCCGCGCGGGGGGCGAGGAGCCTCGCTTCTTCCGGCGACCGGAGGACGTCGCCTTCGCCGTCTTCCTCGTGGTGCCCGACGACGCCCCGAAGGCCCTGAAGCTGCGCGCCGAGCGCCCCGCCCTCACGGTGCCCACGCCCACCGCCGTCCGCGTCCGCACGTTCGCGCCCCTCGCCCGGGGAGTGCAGAGCCCCCTCCGTACGAAGCGCGACGGGCGCGCGGCGAGCGAGCTGACGGACGCCGAGATCGCCGGGCTGACGCCGGTGGCCGAGCCCGGCCGCCCCGCGCACGTCGGCGCGGTGCGCCTGGCCGAGGTCGTGGCCCTCCGGGTTCCCCTCGATCGGGTCGCGTCGGTCACCCTGCGGTCGCCGAGCGGGGAAGCGGTCGTCCCCCGCGCCGAGCTCGACGACGACGTCCTCAAGGCCACCCGGCGGGGCTCGTGGGTCTACAAGGGGTTCGAGGCCGGGGAGCGGACCGCGACCCTCCGCGAAGTCGAAGAACTCGACATCGCGACCACCGACTGATCGCACGACGTCCCTGTATGATCGGCCGTCGCCCAGGCCGGGCGGCGGAGGTCCCGACCATGCGTCTCTCCCGCGTCTCGCTGTCCCTCGCGCTCCTCCTCGTCGGGCCCGCCTGTCCCGACGACGACGACGACAGCGCCGACGACGGGATCGAGGACCCCACCCCCGACGACGCACCCGGCGCCCTCACGAACTTCCGCGTGTCGCTGAGCGGCGACGACTTCCAGCTCGCGTGGACCAACCCCGCCGACGACGACCTGGCGGGCGCGCTCATCGCGATCCGGCCCGCCGAGGCGCCTGCCTTCACCCCCGCCGACGGCACGGCCCACACCCGGGGCGAGGACCTGGGAGACGATACGACCGTCGCCTACATCGACGCCGGGGTGAACGCGACCGTCCCCGTGCCCGCGCTGGGCGCGCCGTTCCACTTCGCGGGGTGGGCCGTGGACCTCGCCGGCCAGTACTCCGACGGGGCCGCCACCAGCATCGATCCGGTCCCGGGGGCCCCCGCGGACCTCGCCGTCACCGTCGACACGGACGCGGACCTGACCTGGACGCCGGCCGCGGACGCGGACCTCGCGGGCACGCTCGTCGTCCTCCGCCTCGGCGAGCCCGTGGCCTTCTCCCCCGCCGCGGACACGACGTACTCGGCGGGCGAGGACCTCGGCGACGATCAGGTCGTCGTGCACGCGGACCTCGGCGCCGAGGCGACCGTCGAGCTCCCGCCCATCGGCGTGCCGCTGCACTTCGCGGCGTGGTCCTGGGACGACGCGGGCCAGTGGAGCGGCGGCGCCACCCCCGCGGACGCCACCCGCACGCGGCTCGGCGAGCAGCTCGCCACCCTCGAGTACGACGTGGACGCCCAGACGGTCACGGTCACGTCGCAGCCCCGCGACCTCACGCTCACCGCGGCCTGGCACGTCGACCAGGCGCGCGGCACGGAGTTCCAGCACCCGAAGATCGACCTCACGGTCCAGAACGACACGGGTCGCCTGCTCTTCAACCTGAAGTCGGTGGTCGACGCGATGTCCGACGGCACGCAGGACGTCGACGACGAGATCGACAACGGCGCGCCCGGCAACTCCGGTCCCGCCCCGGATGTCTCGTTCACGGGCCGGCTGTGGTTCGAGGACGACAAGCCGTTCACCTACTTCGGCCCCGAGTCGATGCTACCGGGCGGGGACGCCACGCGCACCCTGACCTTCATCCACGAGATCGCCTTCACCGGGACCGTCACCGTGGAGCTGCGCTTCGTCGACGCGCCCGCCGTGTACGGGGGCAACAGAGGCGGCGACTTCGTGGTGCTGGACACGTCCATGAGCGGCATCGCCCACCACCGGGACCTGACCCCGGAGCTGGAGCGCGGCGGGCCCAGCGGGGACGCCGGTGAGCAGCTGCGCCAGGGCGTCATGAGCCTCGACGGGCGCCTGATCTACGCGGGGGAGAAGCAGACCCCGTTCGTGAACGTGATCGACACGTCGACGCTCGAGGTCTCGGGGGGCAAGGACCTCTCGACCGGGGGCCTCGGCAGCGTGGGCGGGGTCGCCCTGTCGCCGGACGGCGCGACCCTCTACGTCCTGTTCAACGACGGAGCGCACTTCCACGGGTGGTCGGACGAGTCGGGCCCCGATACCACCACCGTTCACCTCCTGGCGCTGAACGCCTCCGACCTGTCGGAGGTCTCGCGGACGACGCTGGTGACCGAGGACCCGGCGGGTCGGGTCGGACAGAACCTCTCGATGCGGCCCGACGGCGGCCGGCTCGCCGCGGCCGTGACGACCCGCGGAGGCACCCACAACGAGCTGTGGGTCCTGGACCTGCCGGGCCTCGGCGTCGTCGACGCCGACGCCGAGACCGAGGGCGCCCAGCCGCTGTCGCTGCCCTCCGGGGAGGGCCCGCGTCTCGCGTTCGTGACCTACGCCGAGGCGGGCGACGTGATCGCGGCCACGTACAACAACCACTACCAGGGCAGCGACGGGACGGACGGCACGTCGCCGGTGGACCTCGTGAACGGATCGGACTGGAGCCGGATCCGCGTCGTGCCCGAGATCGGGGGCGCGAACGGCGGCGTGACGGCCGCGCTCGGGGGCGAGCTGTACTACCCGGCTCGCGAGGAGAACAACCGGCCGCTCAGCCGCATCGCGTTCGCGGACGGCGCCGAGACGCCGCTCGCGCTGTGGATGTCGCCCGAGCGCGGGGTCGCCGTCACCCCCCGAGCCACGGGCGTCGTGTTCGTGCCCGGCAGCGACGTGTACTGGGTGATGTCCAACGACCGCGCCTACGCGGTGGACGCGGCCACGCACGAGCTGTTCGACGCCGACGGGGACGCCGAGAACGGGACGTCGCCGGTGATGATGGGCGACCAGATGCGCGCCCACCTCTTCGTCGTCTCGCCCTACTGAGCGGGGCCGAGCGCCCCCTCGGCCCGCAGGCCCGCGAGCTCCTCGGGGGAGAGCCCGAGGACGCCGCCGAGCACCGCGTCCGTGTCCGCCCCGAGCAGGGGAGCGGGCGCGTAGTCCGTCACCGTCGTGCGATCGAGCCGGTAGGGCGTCGCGACCGTCTCGTAGGTGCCCACGGTCGGATGGTCGATGGCCACGACCATGTCCGTGGCCGCCGTCTGGGGGTGGCGCAGCGCCTCGTCCGGCCGCTGGATCGGCCCCGCGGGCACCCGGATCGCCTTGAGCCGCGCGATCCACTCGTCCCGGGGGCGGGTGGCGAAGACCGGGGCCAGCGCCTCGATCATCGCGGCCCGGTCGGTCACCCGCGCGTTGTTGGTGGCCCACTCGTCGCGATCCCGCAGCGCGGCGAACTCGGGCAGCTCCAGCAGACGCTGCCACTGCCCGTCGTTCCCCACCGCGAGCAGCAGCCAGCCGTCGGACGACGGCACGGGCTCGTAGGGGGCGACGTTGGGGTGCGCGTTGCCCAGCCGCGGCGACGGCTCGCCCGACATCAGCGCGTTGCCGGCGACGTTCGCGAGCCAGGACAGGTGGGTGTTGAAGAGGCTGATGTCGACCCGCTGGCCCACGCCGTCGCGCTCCGCCGCCCGCAGCGCGAGCAGGGTGCCGAGGGCCGCGTTCATGCCCGTGGTGAGGTCCACGATCGGCACGCCGACGCGGTACGGCGGGCCCTCCACCGGCCCGGTGAGCGCCATGATGCCGCCGTACCCCTGGGCCACGAGGTCGTACCCCGGCTCGCCCGACAGGGGGCCGGCCTGGCCGAAGGCCGTGATCGACGTCATCACCAGCTTCGGGTTGTCGGCGCGGAGCACGTCGAAGCCGAGGCCGAGGGCGTCGAGCTTGCCGGGGGGGAAGTTCTCCACCACCACGTCCGCCTTCGCCGCGAGCTCCCGCACCACGCGCTTGCCGCCCTCCGTCTTGAGATCGACGGCGAGCGAGCGCTTGTTGCGGTTGACGCTCAGGAAGTAGGCGGTCTGCCCGTTGCGGCCGTGCGGCCCCCACGCCCGCGTGTCGTCGCCGGTCCCGGGCCGCTCGATCTTCCAGATCGTGGCCCCCATGTCCCCGAGGATCTGCGTGGAGTACGGCCCCGCGAGGATGCGGGTGAGATCGAGGACGACGACGCCGTCGAGGGGCAGGCGGGGGTCGGACATGGCGGGGTGTCTACTACACTCCGCCGGATGCACGCCCTGCGGCTCGCACTGGCCCTCGCGTCGGCCGCGCCCGCGACGGCGGGGGCCCAGGACTACTCCGTCGCCGTCTACCGGTTCGACATCCACGCCGTCGCGGGGGGGCTGGCCGAGTACCGGGACACCCACGACCTCGCCGCCGCCTGGGGGGCCTTCGACGCGTCCCACGAGGGCGTCCAGGACCGGATCGTCGGGCAGGCGCTGGAGCCCCTCGTCGCGCTGTACGAGGCGCACCCGGCGTGGGGCGCCGACTTCGCGCTGCCGGGCGCGCTCGTGGACGTCGTGGCCGACCGGCACCCGGGCCTGCGGGCGCGGATGCAGGCCCTGGACGGGCAGGTGCACTTCGGGGGCTTCACCCACGGCGGCGACCTGTGGACCGCCCAGCCCGCCGCCGTGATCCGGCGGTCGATGGCGGCCACGGACGCGGCCTTCGCGCGCGCGGGGCTGACTCCGTCGCCCACGGTGGCGCCCGTCGCCGGGCAGTTCGGGCCGGGGCTGGGGGACCTGCTGCCCGCGGGCTCGATCGTGGTGTTCGCGCGGCCCGCCTGGGAGCGCCTGCACGACGGCGCCGACCCGTTCTACGCCCTGGGGGGAGCGATCGCCGCGCCCGCCCGCTCCACGCCCGCGGTGACCTGGGTGTTCGACGGCGACGCCGCCCTGCTCGCCTCGGGCGGCGTCGCCCTGGTCCGGGGCCCGGAGTTAGTAACCCACGACCACGCGCTCGCCCCGCACGAGGCGGCGCAGGCCCCGGACGCCGCCCCCGGGCGCCCGCCCACCCCCCTGGCGATCGTCCTCGAGCGGCTCGGCGACGACGGCTCGGAGCCGCTCCCGGCGACGCTGGACGCGGTGGGCCTCGAGGACCCGCGGCGCTGGACCGGGGGCGCGGGGATCGCCGGGGACGAAGAGGCCGACGGCGGCGTCCGGCGGCGGTTCGCGCGCGCCTTCCGACGCGTGCACGCGGCGGAGATCCTGGCGGACGATCCCGACGCCCCCGACGTCACCGCGGCGTGGCAGCGCCTCCTGCGGGCGGGGATCGCGTCGGCCACGGGCCCCGATCCTCTCGGGGCGGCCGTCCGCTTCGCCCGGGACGCGGCCGACGACGCCGAGGCCGCCGTGGCGGAGCGCCTGGCGGGCGCGGCCGAGGTGTGTTCGGAGTTCCTGTGGGTCCGCGGCGCGGGCGGCACCGTGTCCTGCTCCGCCGGCCCGGGCGCGAACCGACGGGCGCCGGAGGAGCCGGTCGACGGGGTCCGGGGGACGGCCGCGGGCGAGGTCGGGCTCGTCCTCGACGTCGAGCAGCTCGTGGACCCGGACCTGCCGGGAGATCCCCTCGTGCTCCGCCTCGAGCACCGGTTCGGCGAGGACCTCGCCGACGGCGGTCCCCTCCACCCCCGGGCCCTCCACGTGCCCTTCGACGCCGACGGCATCCGGTTCGTGCCCGCGGGCCGCACCGCGAGCGATCCCGCCCCGTTCGTCGAGGTCCCGGCGGAGCAGGTGGCCGACGGCACTCCCCTCCCCCTCGCCGGCGGCGTCCTCGACGTCGGCAGCCTCGGGTTCCTCGTCGTCGACCCGGCGCTCGCCCCCCCGCACGTCGTCCTGTACCCCGGAGACGGGGTCGTGCTGCTCTCCGACGATACGCCGGGCATCGGCGGCCCCGAGGTCTGGGAGGCGTACCTGGTCGAGGACGAGCCCGACGCCCTGCGGCTCGCGCGCCGGCTCGTGCACGCCCCGGACCTCTACGTCGCGGGCCCGCCCCTCCCCGAGCCGGAGGTCCCGACCGCCTGCGCCTGCGCGGCCACCGACGCCGGCGGCGCGAGCCCCCTGCTGCTGCTCGTGCTGCTCAGCGCGCGAAGATCCGGGCGGGGTCGCGGAAGGCCTTGAACTCCAGGGCGTTGCCCGCGGGGGCGCGCACGAAGAACGTGCCCTGCTCGCCCACCTCGCCGCGGAACCGGACCCGCGGCGCGATCAGGAACGTCGCCCCCGCGGCCCCGAGCCGCGCCCCGAGCGCCTCCCAGTCCGCGTAGTCCAGGATCACCCCGAGGTGCCGGCGAGGTGGAAGGGGGGCATCGAGGCTCCGCTCAGCGGCCCAGGCCGAGGGCGACCCAGCCCGCGATGAAGCAGACACCGCCGACGGGGGTGACGGCGCCGAGCACCCCGATCCCGGTGAGGGCGAGGGCGTACAGCGATCCCGAGAACACGACGACGCCCGCCACGAGCAGCCGCGGCCCCCACACCGGCCGGCCGGGGTGCAGCGCGGCTCCCAGCAGTACGGCCGCGTGCACCAGGTGGTAGAGGGAGGCCGTGCGCCAGACGCGCATGCGCGCCGGGTCGTCGGTGATCGACGACAGGCCGTGCGCTCCGAAGGCGCCCAGCGCGACGGCGAGGGCGCCGAGGACGGCGGCGAGGGTCCACAGGCGGCGGTTCGGGTCACTCACGGGGCGCTCCGATCCCCCGCAGGAAGCGGTGCAGCTCGTCCCGGTGGAGGCGAGCGGCCGCGGGGGGCGTGGTGTTGTGGTCGGCGCCCGGCAGCGATACGAACCGGGCGGCTCCGCCCCCGGCCGTCGCGGCGGCGGCGAGGGCTTCGCCGTGGGCGTGGGGGATCAGCTCGTCCCGGGCGCCGTGGAAGATCAGGAGGGGGGCGCGGATCGAGCCGATGCGGCCGATCGAGTCGAAGCGATAGGCCACGAGGTGCGCGCCCATCGGGATCCCGGAGCGGGCGGCCATGCTCGGCAGATCGGTGAACGTCGACTCGATCCACAGCCCCGCGAGGGTGCCGGCGGGGGCGTCCGCGGCGGTCTGCACGGCCACGGCCCCGCCCAGGGATCGCCCCCCGACCACGAGCCGATCGCCCCGGCCCTCGGCCCGCCGGAGCGCCTCGGCGTAGGCGGCCCGGCCGTCGCCCAGGAGCCCGTCCTCCGACGGCGAGCCCTCGGAGTCCCCGTACCCCCGGTACTCCGCGGCGAGCACCGAGACGCCCGCGTCGCGCAGGTCGAGGTACACGGGCAGGCGGTCGGCGATCGTGCCCGCGTTGCCGTGAAAGTGCAGGACGGTCACGCCCAGCCCGCGGCCGTCGGCGGGGATCCACCAGGCCTGCGTCGACGTGCCGTCGGCGCCCCGGATGCGGAGATCGTCGAACGCGACCCCGGCGTCCCGCGGGGTGTGGTGCTGTCCCCGCTCCGGATAGAACAGCATCGAGTCCGTCACCGCGCGCAGCAGGATCCCGATCACGAAGACCCCCGAGGCGATCGCAAGGCCGGCGATGAGTGCACGACGCCTCCGGGGGCTCAGAGCCGGTCCCGGACCAGCTGCTGGAGCACGCGGGAGGCGGGCGTCAGCTCGGGCGAGAACAGGCCGAGGACGGCCTCTCGCTCGTCCTCCCCGAGCCGCTTCAGGCGCTTCGCCGTCGCGAAGATGGCGTCGGAGAGCTGCCCGGACCGGCCCGACAGCGTGAGCGTGATCATCGCGTTCAGGGCGTTCACGTCCTCGCGGGCCTCGGCCGCCGCGGCCACGGCCGCCGCGGACTCCTCGGGCTCCCCCCGGCGCAGGCGCAGGACCTTGGTCTCGGCGTCGCCCCAGTCCGTGAGCGCGTCCTCGTACCGGAGGAAGAGCTCGTCCGTGGCGGCCGCGCGCAGGATCTCGTCCACCAGAGCCACCGACGCGAGGGCGCGGCGCGTGCGGCTCCGCTTCTTCAGCCGCGCCCGCTCGGGGCCGGCCGCCGCCACCGCGGCCTCCCGCTCGGCGGCCCCCTCGAGGCCGCGGGTCACCTTCTCGCAGGCCCAGCCGAGGTCGCGGCGCCGGCGGGCGATCGAGGCGACGTCCTGCAGGGACGGGGGGAGGCCGGGGACGTCGCCGAACAGCTCCCCCCCGACGCGCTCCGCGTCGCGCTCGACCCGCTCCAGGGCGGGCCGCACGCGCAGGCAGCGGGCGCTGAGGGCGGTCAGCGCCTCCAGGTCCGCGGTCGTCCGCCCCCGCGGGATCGGGTAGTCCAGCGCGCTCGCCGCCGCGACGAGCTCCGTGGCCTCGGATACGAGAGCGTCCACCTCCGCGCGGTGCTCGCCGAGCCACGCCTCGCGGTGGGCCCGGAGCGCGGCGGCGTGGGCCTCGGCCACGGCGGGGCGCAGGGCGGCGACGGCGGGATCGTCCCCGAAGACGAGGGTCGTCGTGCCCCGCTGCGTCCGGCCGCGCAGCTCCACCCGCGCCTCGGCCAGGGAGGGCGGGGCGGGGCCCGGCGGGGTCGGGACCACGGCCGCGGGGTCCGGCAGCTTCACCTTCGCCCGGCCGCTCGCGAGGCGCGCGGAGGTGGCCACGTCGTCGGTCCAGAACACGACGACGTCGCCCGTGAGATCCACGTCCGCGGCGACGGTGACCACGAGGCGCTTCACGTCCCGGGACGTCGGCTGCGCGGTGATGGCGACCTCCACCGCGTCGGGAGCGGCGACGGGGGTCCCCCGGGTGGTGGTGCAGCTCAGCGCGCACAGGGCGAGCGCGGAGGCGAGCAGGCGTGCGTTCACGGCCGGAGCGTACCCGAACGCCCGCGGACACCGGGCCCGACGCACCCGCGCGTCTGTAAAGTGGACTCATGCGACGTCTCGCCCGGATCCTGATCGCCGCGTTCGCGCTCGTCGCGGTCACGGCGGGAGTGGCGGCGGCCCAGGAGACCGACTGCACGGACGGGGTCGACAACGACCTCGATCTCTTCACCGACTGCTTCGATCAGGACTGCGTCGGCGACGCCTCCTGCGCGGCCTTCGACTGGGACGGCGACGGCGTCCCCAACGGGACGGATACGAACCCCACGAGCGCGTTCGCCTGCGGCGACACCGACAACGACACCTGCGACGACTGCCTCGCCGCGGGGGGCACGTACGACCCCGCCAACGACGGCCTGGACACCGACGGCGACGGGTTGTGCGACGCGGGCGACCCCGACGACGACAACGACAGCTTCCCCGACGCGGACGAGCTGCTGTGCGGGTCGTCCACCACCGACCCGTCCCAGACCCCTCTGACCATCGACGACGACGGCGACGGCACCTGCGACGCCCTCGATACGTGCAGCGACACGGACGGGGACGGCATCGGAGTGGCCCTGCTCGACCAGTCGGGCTGCTCGATCGTCGCGGACGACTCGGACGATACGAACCCGAACGTCTGCGTGGACTCGGACCTCGACACCTGCGACGACTGCGTGAACGGGTTCTTCAACCCCTTCGACGACGGGACCGACGCGGACGGCGACGGCTTCTGCGCCGCCGCGGACAGCGACGACAACAACGACCTCGTGTGCGCCGACACCGACAACGACACCTGCGACGACTGCGTGGGGGGCACGTTCGGCCCGCTCGTCGACGGCTTCGACACGGACGGGGACGGGCTCTGCGACGCGGGGGACACCGACGTCGACGGCGACGGCTGGTCCAACTCCGACGAGACCGCGTGCGGCAGCAACCCGAACCTCGCGAGCTCCGTGCCCCCGGACGCCGACGGCGACGGCATCTGCGACGCCCTGGACACCTGCCCCGCGGACAGCGACGGGGACGGGATCTGCGACGACGCCGACACCTGCAACGACGTCGACGGCGACGGCCTCGGCGACGGGACCCTGGGCGCCAACGCGGGCTGCCCCGTGCCCGACATCGACTCGGACGACTCGATCCCCACCGTGTGCGCGGACACGGACGCCGACACCTGCGACGACTGCGACTCGGGCACGTTCGACCCGGCGGCCGACGGCCCGGACTTCGAGGGCGACGGCATCTGCGACGCGGGCGACGCGGACCTGGACGGCGACGGCATCCCCAACGCCATCGAAGGGACCGGCAACCCCGACGGCGACGGCCTGGTCAACCAGCTGGACGACGACAGCGACGGCGACGGCATCCCCGACGCCGTGGAGAGCACCGGCGATCCCGACGGCGACGGGACCCTCAACTTCCTGGATCTCGACAGCGACGCCGACACCCTGCTGGACGCGTTCGAGACGGCCGACGACCCCGACGGCGACGGGATGGGCAACTTCGTCGACGTCGACAGCGACAACGAGAACCAGACCGACCCCCTGGACGGCACCGCCGACCTCGACGGGGACGGCATCGTCGACTGTTACGACACGAACGACTTCGACGGGCCGACCCAGGACACGGACAACGACGGCATCCTCAACGTCGACGAGATCGCCTACGGCACGGACCCCTTCGACCCGGACAGCGACGGCGACGGCATCCCCGACGGCGTCGAGTGGGGCCCCGACGTCTTCCCCCAGGACAGCGACGGCACCGGCCAGCCCGACGTGCTCGACCCGGACGACGACGGCGACGGCATCCCCACTTCGGTCGAAGGCGACGGAGACCCCGACGGCGACGGCATCCCCTCCTACCTCGACGACGACTCGGACGGCGACGGCATCCTCGACGCGGACGAGGGGGGCGGCGACAACGACGGGGACGGCATCCCCAACTCCCTCGACGAAGACTCCGACGGCGACGGCGTGCTCGACGCCGACTCCGACCCCACGGCCGACGCGGACGCGGACGGAATCCCCGACTACCTGGACCCCGACGACACGGACGGCGGGACCGCGGACCCCGACGGCGACGGGCTGAGCAACGCCGACGAGGTCGCCGCGGGCACCGACCCGTTCAACGACGACACGGACGGCGACGGCATCCTCGACGGGGTCGAGGGGGTCGGCGACTCCGACGGCGACGGCGTGCCCGACGCGCTGGACCTCGACAGCGACGGCGACGGCATCCCCGACGAGATCGAGGGCGAGGGCGACCCCGACGGCGACGGCGTCCCCAACTACCTCGACGACGACTCCGACGGCGACGGCATCTCCGACCTGGTGGAGGGCATCGGCGACCCCGAGCCGGACGGCGTCCCGAACTTCCTGGACGAAGACAGCGACGGCGACGGGTTCGAGGACGCCGTGGAGGGCGTGGGCGACAACGACGGCGACGGCATCCCCAACTTCCTGGACCCCGACTCGGACAACGACGGCGTGCCCGACTCCGAGGGCGACCCGACCGCCGACGCGGACGGCGACGGCGTGCCCGACTACCTGGATCCCGACGACACGGACGGCCCGAACGCCGACTACGACGGGGACGGCCTGTCCAACCTCGACGAGGTGACCGCGGGCACGGACCCGTTCGACGCCGACTCCGACGACGACGGCATCCCCGACGGCGTCGAGGGCGTGGGCGACGTGGACGGGGACGGGATCATCAACGCGCTCGACCTCGACAGCGACGGCGACGGCGCGCTGGACGAAGACGAAGGCACCGGCGACTCCGACGGCGACGGCACCCCGAACTTCCTCGACCCCACCGAGGACGAGCCCCCGGTGCCGGACACGGACCCCGATCTCGACGGGATCCTCACCGAGGTCGAGCTGGCGGGCGGCACCGATCCCCTGAACCCCGACTCCGACTTCGACGGCCTCTGGGACGGCGAAGAGTGGGACCCCGCCGTGTCCGAGCTGCCGCCGGACTCCGACGGCGACAGCTTCTCCGACCCCCTGGACCGGGACGACGACGGCGATACGATCCTCACGGGCTTCGAGATCCTGTGGGGCGACGTGGACGAGGACGGCGACCCGAACCACCTCGACCTGGACAGCGACGGCGACGGCATCCTCGACTCGCTGGAGGGGCCGTCGGACTTCGACCACGACGGCCTGCCGAACTTCCTCGACGGCGACAGCGACGACGACGGCACCGGCGACGCGGCGGAGGGCGACGGGGACGTCGACGGCGACGGCGCGATCAACCGCCTCGACGCGGACGACCAGGACGGGCCGCTGGGAGACTCGGACGGCGACGGCCTCAGCAACCAGGACGAGGCGCGCTGGCACACCGACCCGGCGGTCGTCGACACGGACGGCGACGGGGTGAGCGACGGCGACGAGGTGGCCGCGGGCACGGACCCGCGCTCGGCGTGCAGCTGCTCGACGGCGGACGGCAGCCCCGGGCGAGTGCCCTCGGCGGCGTGGCTGCTGGTGGGTCTGCTCGGGGCCGCGACGGGGAGCCGGCGGCGGCGGAGCGCCTAGCGGCGGCTCGGCTTCTTGTCGGACGCGCAGCCGCCCGCCTGGATCTCCAGCGCGAGCAGGATCTTCTCTTCGAGGTGGATCTTCTCGGCCTCGTCCACCTGCTTGTACCAGTCGAGCCGGCGGGCCGAGACGTAGCCGTCGACCATGCGGTCGATGCGGCGCTTGAGGGAGCCGGCCTCTTCGTAGGACGCCGCCGCGCGCGCCTCGGCCTCTTCGACCTTGGCCTTGTAGCCGAGCTTCGCCGGGCCCGTGAGCGCGTTCATCTCGGCGCGGTAGATGTTGGTCTTCAGCGTCTCGGACTTCGCCCGTCGCTTCGCGTCGCAGCGCAGCTCCTGGATGGCCCCGATCTTGGCGAGCGTCACCGTCTCGGACGGCGCCGCGGGATCGCCCCGGCGGTCCTGCGCGCCCGCGGGACCCGCGATGGACGCGGTCAGGAGGAGGACGGCGGCGGTGAGGACGGAGCGAGACGAGGACATGCCGATGTTCTACCAGAGCGGCGGGGCCCGTACACTCCCGCGGATGCCGCAGGAAAACCCCACTCGTTCGCGCCTGACGATGGCCGCCGCGGTCCTGTTCGTGGTGTGCGCGGCCCTCCTGTACGTCCGCGCCATGCAGGAGCCGGAGCTGCCCTCGGCCCCCGTCGCCCGGGCGCCCACGCCCGCCCCCACGCCGGCCCCCACGCCGGGCCCCACGCCCGCCCCGACCCCGCTCCCGCCCGTCGCGGCCCCGGTCGTCGCGGACAGCACGGCGAGCCCGACGCCCGCCCCGACCCCCGCCCCCGTCGTCGACATCGCCGACACGGCCGTCGTGCGCGGCTCGGTCAGCGACGGGAACCGGCCCCGCGTCGGCGCGACGGTCGTCCTCGCGACGAAGGTGCGAAAGGTCCGCACCTTGAGCGACCAAGAGGGCCGGTTCAAGGCCCGAGTGCCCGCGGGCAAGCTCGTCGCCTGGGCCATCAAGCAGGACGGCCGCCTGCGCCAGAAGGGCGAGGACGTGGTGCTGGAGACACACGCGGGCGAGGACTACGAGATCGAGCTGCTGGTCTCGCCCGAGCTGCTCGGCGGCCTCGGCGTCGTGCTCGTCACCGGAGAGAACGGCGCTCGCCCGACCACCGTCCGCCCGGGGAGCCCCGCCGAGGCCCTGGGGCTGACCACGTCCGACATCCTCGTGGAGGTGAACGGGGTCGACATCCTCGGCATGACCGCCCGTGAGGTCGGCGCGTTGATCAAGGGCACCGAGGGCACCGAGTGCACCCTCGTCGTGCGGCGCGGGGGCACCGGTCCGGAGGTCGAGATGACGTTCGTCCGGGAGATCCTCGAGCGCGACTGAGCCCGGGGCGTTCCGAGGCGGGGGATCCGGCCTTACACTGCGCGACGTGCGCGCGATCACACTGATGAAGAATGGAGGACCCGAGGTCCTCGAGCTCCGCGACTACCCCTCCCCGGCTCCGGGCCCGGGGGAGGTCGCGATCACCGTGCGCGCGGCCGGCCTCAACTTCGCCGAGATCGCCGCGCGCCAGGGTCTGTACCCGGACGCCCCGCCCAAGCCGTGCGTCGTCGGCTACGAGGTGGCGGGGGTGGTGTCCGCGATCGGCGAGGGCGTCACGAGCCACGCCGAAGGGGATCGCGTGCTCGCGCTCACCCGGTTCGGGGGCCACGCGGAAGAAGTCGTCGTGCCCGCGGGTCAGGCTCTGGGGATGCCCGAGCGCATGTCGTTCGCGGAGGGCGCGGCCATCCCCGTGAACTACCTCACGGCCCACCACATGCTGTTCCACATCGGCGTCGTCCACCCCCACAGCACCGTGCTCCTGCACATGGCGGCGGGGGGCGTGGGCACGGCCGTCCTGCAGCTGCTGTCCACCGTCGAGGGCGTCGTGATCTTCGGGACGGCGTCGGCCCCCAAGCACGACTACCTCCGCGAGCTGGGGTGCGATCACCCGATCGACTACCGCACGCAGGAGTACGCGGACGTCGTGCGCGAGGCCACCGACGGCCGCGGCGTCGACATCGTGCTCGACCCCCTGGGGGGGATGGACTGGCGCAAGGGCCTGCGCCTGCTCGCCCCCGCGGGCCGCCTCGTGGCGTTCGGCTTCGCGAACATGATCCAGGGCGAGCGCCGGAGCCTCTGGCGCGCCGCCGCCCAGCTGCTGCGGGTGCCGCGCTTCACCCCGATCGCGGCCATGGAGGAGAACCGCAGCCTGCAGGGCGTCAACATGGGCCACCTCTGGCACGAAGCCCCGATGCTCCTGGGGCAGCTGCGTCGACTGATCGAGCTGTACGAGGAGGGCGTCGTGCGCCCCAACCTGCACGCCGAGGTCCCGTTCGACCGCGCGGCCGAGGCCCACGGGATGCTGGAGTCCGGCGCGAACCGCGGGAAGGTGGTGCTGATCCCGTGAGCGGAGGCGAGGCGAGAGGCCGGGTCGTCGTCGTCGTCGGGATCCTGTTCGCGATCCTCATGGCGGGCCTGTACGCCTGGACCCTCCAGGAGGACGAGGCCCCCGCCCCCACCGCGGCCGCCCGGGACGCGGCGGCCCCCCCCCCCCCCCCCCCCCCCCCCCCCCCCCCCCCCCCCCCCCCCC
>CAZEKB010000073.1:0-35037 GCA_964512225.1 uncultured Rickettsiales bacterium
TGGACGACGACGACGCAGTGGACGACGACGACGCAGTGGACGACGACGACGCAGTGGACGACGACGACGCGGGCGACGTCCTGCCGGACGCCCCGGGAGGGATCATCACGTCCGTCCTGCGGCAGCCGGACGTGTGGGAGTCCGCCGACGGCGCCCTGGATCGCACGCTCAACTACGGCTACCGGGAGTTCACCCTGAACCTGCCCGCGAGCCTGGACGACCCCACGACCCGCCACGACTACAACATCCGCGCGCGGGGCTACAAGGACGAGACCACCATCGGGACCGGGTTCGGGCCCACGCTGAAGCTCCGCGCGGGCGAGCAGCTCCGCATCAACCTCGTCAACGAGCTGTCGGACTACATCCCCGGCGACCCCGTCCCCCGCGCGTGCTCCGCGTCCAGCAACATCTGCGACAACGTCCCCGTCGACGTATCGGACCGGGGAGCGAACTTCCCCCACCAGCTCAACCACACGAACTTCCACGCGCACGGGCTGCAGGTGAGCCCCGACTGTCCCGCGAACACCATCTTCGAGGCGGTGGCTCCCGGTCAGAGCCTCCAGTACGACCTCGGCACGCTCCCCGACGGGACGACGACGGGGGACTGGGCCCAGACCGCGGGCACGCACTGGTACCACCCGCACAAGCACGGGTCGACGGCGCTGCAGGTGCTGAGCGGGAGCGTCGGGATGCTCATCGTGGAGGGCGCCTTCGACGACCACCTGAACACCCCCGTCGCCGACGGTGGCCTCGGCTGGACTCCGGAGCAGGACGTCGTCGTCGGGTTCTCCAGCGTGCTGCTGCCCTGGACCCGCCCGGGCCAGGACGTGGTCGCCCCCGCGTCGGTCGAGGTCCCCGACCTCAACCTCAACGCGGTGAAGGGGGAGGACCTGTTCCACTACCCGACCGACGCGAGCGGCGCGTACGACGCGAACGGCCGGCGACCGGAGGCGATCTCGCTCATCAACGGGCAGTACCAGCCGACGCTGCACCTGCTGCAGAACACCCCGTATCGCCTGCGGATCCTGAACGGCCGCTCCGAGGACGCGCTGCGCCTCGAGCTGTACAAGCTGGACGACGCCTCGGGGGAGTCCCCCTACCAGCTCTCCAACGAGGCGGCCGCCCAGGACGCGAACGCCGCGGCGGGCGAGAAGGCCTGGACGCCGGTCGCCTTCGACGGCCTCACGCTGCCCGCGCCCGTCTCCCCCACGACCGCGGCCAACGGGTTCGTGCCCGGCCAGGTGCGCCTCGCCCCCGCGAACCGCTCCGACGTGTTCGTGCAGTTCGCCACCACGGGCTGGTACCAGCTGGTGGACGGCGCGGCGGTGGGCGACGGTCGGGCCCAGTTCGTCATGGGGTACGTGTACGTCGGCCCCGGGGAGAAGAAGGCGACCCCGCTCCCGACGGAGTGGCCCCCGGGCATCGGGGCCGTCGAGCCGCGGATCGCGGATACCACGTTCAATACGACCGGGAGCACCGACTTCTGGATGACGGACCGGGCCGCCTCGGAGGCGAACCCGGAGTGCGGGGACGCCCCCTGCCCCGAGCCGGGCGCGTCCGGGATCACGCCCCAGCCGATGATGAGCGACTACACCCTGCTGTGGAACCCGGACAACACGCCGTGGATCAACCCCCGGCAACCGGGCTCGCAGGCGGGCTCCTGGCCGGAGGTGGACGACATCCCCGATCTGCTCCGGAGCGGCGCCCGGCTCGACCACTGCGCGACCAAGGACACCGCCGAAGAGTGGACCGTCTCGAACTCCGGGTCCGTCGCCCACCCGTTCCACGTCCACGTGAACCCGTTCTTCGTCACCGAGACGGGCAGCGGGGACTCGTCGGTGCCGGGCACCCCCGTGAACCGCTGGCAGGACACCGTGGAGGTGCCCCCCGCGACCGTCGACTCGGCCACCGGCACGTTCGTGGGCCCGGGATGGGTCAAGTTCAAGACGCGGTTCCTGAACTTCCAGGGCGACTTCGTGGCGCACTGCCACATCCTGAGCCACGAGGACCGCGGGATGATGATCAACGTCCGCGTCGGCGGCACCGGCGACCTCGTCTGCCCCACGGATCCCTACGCGCCGGAGCCGAACATCCCCTACGTGCCCGAGGCGGCCCCCGCCCAGTGCCGGGACCGCTGAGGGGACGAGCTACAGAGCCGCGAGGATCTCCGCCTTCTTGGCATCAAAATCCTCTTGGGAGATCACTCCCGCGTCGAGGAGGCCCTTGAGCTTGGTGAGGCGGGCGACCATGTCGTCCCCTCCGGAGGCGGCGGGGGCGGCGGGGGCGGCGGGGGCGGCGGTGGCGCCTCCCATGGCGGACATCATCGCCTGACCCATGGCGATCCCGGCGCCCATGCCCATGGCGTCGCCGGCTCCCCCGCCGGGGTTCTTGGCGGCGGCCTCGAGGGCCTGCGCGGCCTGGAACTGGGTGTACTTGCCCATGTCGCCGAGGACGCCCATGGAGGCGCGCTTGTCGAGCATCTTCTCGACCTCGGGGGGCATCGAGATGTTCTCGATGACGAAGGTGGTGAGGTCGAGGCCGTAGCCGGTGAAGTCGTTCGCCATCACGTCGAGCATCGTCCCGCCGAGCTCGCGGTACTGGGCGGCGAGGTCGAGCACCGGGACCCTCGACTCGCCGAGCGCGTCCGTGAACGAGCTGACGACGTGGGACCGGAGCTGCGAGTCGATCTCGTGGACGGAGAAGTGCCCGTCCGTGCCGACGATCTCCTGGATGAACTTCGCGGGGTCGGAGACCTTGAAGCCGTAGGAGCCGAAGGCGCGCATGCGCACCGGGCCGATCTCCGGGTCGCGCATGGGGATGGGGTTCTGGGTCCCCCACTTGCGGTCCGTCGTCTGCGTGGTGGAGACGAAGTAGACCTCGGCCTTGAAGGGCGAGTTGAAGCCGTGCTTCCAGCTCTGGAGCTTCGTCAGGATCGGCAGGTTGCTCGTCTCGAGCTCGTACCGGCCGGGGGTGAAGACGTCGGCCAGGGCGCCTTCGTTGATGAAGACCGCCGCCTGCCCTTCGCGGACGGTCAGCTGGGCGCCCATCTTGATGGCGTGCTCGTTGGTGGGGAAGCGGTATACGAGGGTGGAGCGGGAGTCGGACGTCCACTCGATGACGTCGATGATTTCGCCCTTGATGAAGTCGAACAGGCCCATGGGTCACCTTTCAGAACCCGCCGGCAGCGGCGAGGTTCGCAATGATACGCGCCCGCCCGGGACGCATTGCAAGCGCTACCTCGACGGGTTGAGGTGGCCCTCCGCCGCGAACCACTTCGCGACCTTCGGGAGGCGCTTCTTCAGCGTCCTTCGGTCGGTCTTGTGGAGCATGAACGACTCGGCGAACGACTCCTGCAGGTTGCTGCGCCCGTACGGCGTGGGGCCGAACCGGAGGCCCAGCGCCGCGCGGTAGTCCCGCAGCACGCCCACCCGGGGGAACGGCGAGTTGTGGTCGGAGTTGAGGCTGCGCGCGACGCGCTGGAGCTTCCGCACCCTGCGCCGGACCTCCACGATGTCGCCTTCGAGCCGCCGGATCCGACGCGCGATGGGGACCATCTCGTCCTTGACCCGCGCGTCGCGCGTCGCGTTCCACCTGCGAGCGAGCGCGTTGTAGCGGCGAACGGCGTCGTTGTACTTGTCCACGAGCCGGTTGGCGTCGCCGACGGCGCGCTCGGCCCGACGGGTCGCCACCCGCACCGCCTTGTGCGCGATCGCGTGCCCGAACTCGTGCACCAGGGTCTGGTTGGGCACGCTCGCGGACCCCTTGCCCGGCCCCCGGAACGCGCGGTCGTAGATGAGGATCCGCGGCCCCTTGCCGTCCACCTTGTAGATGCCGGTGCCGAAGATCCGCGGGGACCGGCGCATGCGCACCAGCTTGACGCCCTTCACGCCCCGCAGCTCGGTGGGATCGAGCACGCGCAGGGACGCCTCGACGATCCGCAGCTCCGCGTCCGTCCAGTCCTTGTTCCCCCCCTCGATGCTGCCCACGCCGTAGGTCGCCTCGAGCCGATCGGCGCGCGACGACGCCTCCGCGGGCGCGGCGACCAGCGAGGCGATCAGGGCGGAGAGGAGGAGGAGCGCGCGCACGCCCCCGACCATAAGCCGGTGCCCCTCGGGCTCAAGCGCGCGGACCGTGTCCGAGGACCCGCGAACCCCGTGGCCGGGAGGACACAGAGCCCCCGTGCCGAGCGAGACACAGCCGAGACGTCCGCCGATCGCGAAGCCGGCACGGCCCTTGGAAGGGAGAGGGAGCGAACCGTCCCCGGAGCCTTCTTCGATGCCTCGACTCCTCGACTCCTCCACCGCGCGCTGGGCCCTCGTCCTCGCGGGCGCGGTCTGCATCCTCGCCGCCGCCTCCCCCGCCTCGGCCGGGATCGTCCTCCCCGACGTCACCGGCGACGCGGTGCAGAACCCCGATCGCACGCCCCTGACGCTCGTCACGCAGGAGGTCGACGTGGCGATCGTGGACCAGGTGGCCACCACCACCCTCGTCCAGGTCTTCCGCAACGACACGTCCTCGCCCGTCGCGGGCACCTACCTGCTCCCGCTCGGCCCCTCGGCCTCCGTCCAGGAGTACGCCTTCTGGATCGGCGGACGCCGCGTCGCGTCCCGGGTGGGTGAGAAGGAGGAAGCAAAGGAGACCTTCGAGGGGGCCGCCGCCCGCAAGGAGGACGCCTCGATCGTCGAGCAGAGCGACGACGACACCTTCACGGCCCGGTTCACGGAGCTCGCGCCCGGCGAGCTGCGGCGCTTCGAGGTCGTATACAGCGAGCTGCTGCCGTACGAGGCGGGCAAGGTCCGCTACTCGCACCCCCTGGACTACGCCGAGTCGGGCCTCCCCCCCGTCGGCGACCTGCGCGTGAGCGTGAACATCCGGGACGGCAAGCCGATCACGTCCGTGCGCGCCCCGTCCTGGCCCGCCCGCGTCGAGGCGGCCGGGGAGTCGTGGCTGGTGGACGCGCGCATGCAGGACGCCGTCCCCGCCGCCGACTTCGAGCTCGAGTACGAGGTCCAGTCGAACGACTTCGGCCTCACCTTCCGCACCTTCCACGACGGCGGCGACGAGGGCTTCTTCGTGGCCATGGTCGCTCCCCGCGAGGACGCGGCCGACGACGAGATCGGGCGCAAGGACGTCGCGTTCGTATTCGACACCAGCGGCTCCATGTCGGGCCCGAAGATCGACCAGGCGCGCAAGGCCCTCAAGGCCGCGCTCAACCTCATGAACCCGGGCGACGGCGTCTACCTGCTCGCCTTCAGCAGCTCCACGCGGCCCTTCTCCAACGCCGCGAAGGACCTCGACGAGCCCCTGCGCATCGACGCATCGAAGTTCGTGGACACGCTCGAGGCGTCGGGCGGGACGAACATCCACGACGCCGTCGTGACGGCCCTGAACATCCTGCGTCCGTCGGAGCGACCCACCGCCCTCGTCTTCCTCACGGACGGCAACGGCAACCGCTCGCCGGGCGACGTCCTCGCCGCCGTCGAGCAGGCCAACCCCGAGCGCAAGACGCGCATCTTCACCTTCGGCGTGGGCGAGGACGTGAACGCGCCGTTCCTCGAGCGCATGGGCCGCGAGAACCGCGGCGGCTACACGGCGATCCGGAGGGGCACGTCGATCGAGCAGGCGGTGGGCGAGTTCTACGCGTCGATCGCCAAGCCGGTCCTCACGGACCTGAGCTTCGACTTCGGCGACGTCGTGCCCAACCGGACCTACCCGGCGATGACCCCCGACATCTACCAGGGGCAGCGCCTGGTCGTGACCGGCCGCTACCGGGGCGTGGGCGAGACGACGCTCACCGTGTCCGGGACCATCTCGGGCGAGCCCCGCGCGCTCGAGATGCCCGTCCGCTTCGCCGCCGACGACAGCGAGCACCCCTGGGTCGCCCGCCTGTGGGCCCGCCGCCGGGCGGAGCACCTGCTGGCCGAGGCGCGGATGTACGGCGAGACGACAGAGATCCGCGAGGAGGTCGTGGCGCTGTCCACGCAGTACAGCTTCGCGACGCCGTACACGTCGCTCGTGGCGCACGCCGACCCGCGCGTCGCCTCCCTCACGCCCCAGCGCATCAAGCCCGGCGACCCGGTCCTCACGATCCCCGCGCCGCGCGACGCCGTCGCCGTCACCGCGTTCCTGCCCTTCGGCGAGGTGAAGGACCTGGTCCCCACCCCCGGCGGCGAGGCCTGGACGACCCGGTTCCTCGTGCCCCGCTCGGTGAGCGACGGCGTCTACTGGATCCACGTCGTGGCCACGACCACCGCGGGCGAGAGCAGCTGGTACCGCATCTCCTACACCGTCGATACGACGGCCCCGGTGCTCGTGGTGGACCTGGGCGAGGGGGACGAAGTGAGCCCCGGCGACCTGCTGACCGTGTCGGCGCGCCCGGTCGTCGGTTTCCTCGAGCTCGGCCAGGAGATGATCCGCAGCCTCGGTCGCGACGCCGCGGCCCGGGCCAAGGCCTACGTCGACATCAAGGACGTGGTCGCCCGCATCGGCGGCACGAAGGTCCAGGCGCGCCTCCTCAGCGAGGCGGGCGCCGAGGCCGGCTGGCACGGCGAGGTGCAGGTCCCGCGCGACCTGGCGCCCGGCCTCCACACCCTCGAGATCACCGCGACGGACGTCGCGGGCAACAAGCACACGGTCGTTCGCGAGTTCACGGTCCTCGGGCCGGTCCTCACGGCGGTCGACGGCTCGGCCACGGCCGAGGAGGTTCAGTAGTCATGAGATGGGCACCGCGCACACTGTGGGGCGGCGTGGTCGTCCTGGGCGCAGCATCGGCAGTTGGGTCGATGCTGCTCCCGAACCTCCTCTCCGAGCACGCCCGATGGGGCCACGAGGCGCCCGTCGTCACGCTGGCCGACCCGGACCGATCGAGCGCGTCGCCCACCCCGGCGGCGGCCGACTACGAGCTCGCCGACGCCCCCGACGTGCTCCCCGAGCTGGACGTGTACCTGGCCGCGACCGTCACCGATCCGGACGACACCCGGGCCGCGGTCGCGGGGGCCGACGCCCTGTGGGTGGCGACGGGCGGCGGGCTCCTGCGGGTGCCCTACGCGAACCCCCGCGGAGCGGTCCACTGGACCACCGCCGACGGCCTGCCCGACCACCGCCTGACCGCGCTGGCGGGCGACGATCGCCTGCTCGTCGCGGGCACCGAGGCGGGCACCGTCGTGTGGCTCGACCCGTCGGCCGCGCTCGACGGCACGGGCGCGCCCCGGGTGACGGCCTTCGCCGAGGTCGCCCCCGCGCGCATCTCGGACCTCCAGGTCGACGGCGACGCCCTGTACGTGGCGACCCACGGCGAGGGCATCTTCGTGGGCGACGTCGCCGACCCGCGGCTCTTCCGCCCCGTCGGTCCGGCCCACGGGATGAAGTCGCGTCGGATCACGTCGCTGGCGATGCTCGACGGCGAGCTCTTCGCGGGCACGGCGGGGGCGGGCGTGTGGGTGCGCTCCCCCGAGGGCAAGGCGCGTCGGTACGTGGCCAAGGGCGGGCTCGCGGGCGACTTCGTGCTCGACCTCACCGTGCACGGCGGCCGCCTCGTGGCGGCGACGACCGGGGGGATCTCCCGCTACCGCCGGGGCTCCTGGCAGACCGAGCGGTCCTTCGGGGGAAACGTCCCCGCGGGCGTCGTGCGCGCCGTGGGCGTGGACGAGGACGGAACGCTGACCCTGGCCGTCTCGGGGAGCCGCGTGGGCCGGTTCGGGGCCGCGGAGGCCGCGGCGCTGCCCGCCCCCGGAGACGGCCTCAGCCCCTGGCACGGGGCCCCGGTGCCCGAGGTCCGCTGGATGACCTCGGCCGCGGGGCGCCTGTTCGCGGGCACCGAGCGGGGCCTGCTCGAGCGTCGCGACGGTCGCTGGCGGTGGCTCCTGCACGACGGCCCCGGCCACAACGACATCACCTCCCTGCACGCCGCGGGCGGCGCGCTCCTGCTCGGCACCTTCGACCGCGGCGCCTGGCTCCGCGACCCGGTGTTCTCCCGGTGGCGAGCCCTGCCCGTGCCCTCGGGCGAGGTCAACGGCGTGTACCTGGACGACGTCGGCCGACCCTGGACCGCGACCTCCGCGGGGCTCGTCCGCGTGGACGCCGACGCGACCCGCTCCTTCACCACGCTGCACGGCCTGCGCAGCGACCACGTGGCCGCCGTGCGCGCGCGCGGCGACGGGGGCCTGTGGGTCGGCTCCACCGGGGGGCTCCAGCGCTTCGACGGCGTGGGCTTCTCGGGGCCCCTGGGCGTCGGCGAGGACGGGGGACCGTCCCACGTCTACGACGTCGCCGCGGACGGGGCGGACGTGTGGGTCGGCACCCTCGAGGGCCTCTGGCACGTCGCCGCGGGCGACGGCGAGCCCACCACGACCCGGTTCCGGTACGCGACCGGCGAGCTGCCCGACGACTGGATCAACGCCGTCGCCGTGGGCGCCGACGGCACGGTGTGGGCCGGGACGTACGACCACGGCCTCGCCTTCCGCAGCCTCGGCGGCCCCTGGCGGCGCCTCGCCGAACCCGACGACCTGCCCTGCGGGTGGGTGAACCCGGGCGCCATGGCCGCCCTCCCCGACGGGTCCGTCCTCGTGGGGACCCTCGGCGGGGGCCTCCTGCGCGTGGGCACCGGGGGCCTGGTCGACCACTGGACGATGGCCGACGGCCTCGCGGGCGACGACGTGACCAGCGTCGCCGTCGACGGGGACACGGTCCACGTCGGGACCCGCAGCGGCCTGTCCCGCCTCGTCGTCGAACCCGCCCTCGCCACCGTCGCCGACCGCTCCTGATCAACCCGCACCTCGGAGACCCCATGAGCCCCTTCCCCCGCCGCCGCCTGCGCGCCCTGTTCCCCCTCGCCGTGTGGGCGGGCGCCGCCGTCCTGTACCCCGACGAGCCCCTGTGGACCGGCCTGATCGCGGGGCTGGGCGTGCTCGGGGCGGCGTCGGTGTGGCTCGGCGACCGGGGCAGCTCCCTCGACGCCTGGCAGCGCAAGCACCCGACCCTCGCCTTCCGGGGCGTGGCGTGGTTCCCGTCGGCGGGGGCCGTGGACGCCTTCGACGCCGCGTGCGTGGCCGTGGCGGAGGCGAGCGAGGCGCTGGCGGAGCACCGACCGAGCGACCGGGACGAGCGGCGGCTCCTGCGGCGGACGCGCAGAGAGCTGGCGTCCCTCCTGGAGCTCGGGGCGCGGCTGGCCGTGCAGCTCGAGCAGCTCGCCCGCCTCCCCCAGACGGCGCGCACCGCCGGAGTGGCGGCCGAAGAAGAGGTCGCCGCCGAGCGCCTCCGGTCGCTCCCCGGGGCCGCTCTGCGCCTGCGCGACGCGCTGCTGCGATCCGGCCCGGCGGCCACCGCCCCCGACGCGGCCCCGCTCGCCGCGGTCCTCACGATCGAGCGCGGGATCACGGCGCACAGCGAGGCGCTCGCCGAGCTCGGCGGACTGGAGCGGCGATGACGTTCGCCCGCTTCCGCCGCCGCGGCGCCGGACCCGGCGCTCCCCTGCTGCTCGCGACGATCGCGGCGCAGATCGCCCTCGTCGCGCGCGTCGCCACGCTGCCCCCGCCGCCCGCGGCGCCGGTGGAGCCCCTCGGCCTCGCCGCGGTGGGCGTGGTGGAGCCGTCGGACGGGGGCCCGCCGACCGCGCTGGCCGTCGACGGCGTGTACCCCGACGGGGCGAGGCTGCAGATCACGTTCGAGACGGACCACGACGCGTGGGTGTCCGTGCTGTGGTTCGAGGGCGATCGGGTCGTGTCGCTGTACCCGTCCGTGGCCGGGCGGGAGACGGGCGAGGTGGCGGCGGACACGACCTACGTGGTGCCCGGCGCGAGCACGTACCTCCGACTCACGCCCACGCCCCCCCGGGGCGACTGGCTCGCGATCGTCGCCTCGCCGCGCCCGGACCCGCGGATCCTGAGCGTCCTCGAGGATCCCGCCCCGTCCGCGGTCGCGGCCCTGCGCGCCGATCTCATCGACGCCGCTCGGGCCCGCACGTCGGCGGACGGGGTCGCCGAGCGATTCCTCCCCACCGCCGACGGTCGGGCCGTCGCGGTGCCCTGGGAGGAGGTCCGCGGACACGGCCGGCTGGTCTACGGACGATGGGTGCGCGTCGCGGGCGGGAAGACATCGAGCTAACACGCCCCGCCCACGCGATCGGGGCGGCCCCGGCCGGTATGATCGAGGGCTATGGGTCGCCCCAAGCACGTCGTCGTCATCGGGGCCGGGATCACCGGCGCGCTGACGGCTCACCGACTGCTCGAGGCCGGGGTCGAGGTCACGATCCTGGAGGCGAAGGAGAAGGGCGCGGGGAGCAGCTCGCGCTCGGCGGCGTGCTACCGGCAGCAGTTCTCCACGCCCTCGACCGTCGCGGCGATGCTCTACAGCACGCGCGCCTACACGGAGTTCAAGGAGCGGTTCCGCTGCGACCCCGCGACGGGCGACGTGCTCGTGCAGAACGGGTACCTCTTCCTGCACGACCGCCCCGACTTCGCGTCCGACGACTCGACCGCCGCGCGTCGGGAGGCGGGCTGGAACGCGGCCCTGGCGAACGTCGCCATGCAGCAGGAGGTCGGCCTGAAGGAGGTCGAGGTCCTGTCTCCGGACGAGGTGGAGGAGCGGTTCCCCCACGTCGCGGGCGACCGCCTCGCGGGCGCGACCTTCTGCCCCACGGACGGCTTCCTCCACCCGGACATCATCTACATGGAGGGGTTCCGCCGCGTCGTGGAGCTGGGCGGCGTGCTGCGGCAGAACGAGCGGGTCGAGTCGGGTGCCTTCGACGCGAGCGGGCGCCTGGTGGCGGTGCGCACGTCCAAGGGGGAGGAGGTCCGGGGCGACATCTTCATCAACGCCACGAACGCGTGGGGGGCGAAGCTGTCGCCGGTGCTCGGCGGGACCGAGCTGCCGGTGGTGCCGATCAAGCGCTACCTGTACTTCCTGCAGCGCGGGCCGGGTCTCGACGCCGATACGCTCTGGTCCTGGCCGATGACGATCACGCCGTCGCGGGCCTACTGCCGCCCCGAGAACGGCGAACAGCTCCTGCTCGGCTGGGCCCACGCGACCGACGGCGAGGACGTCGTCTCCTGGGACGGCCAGGACGCGATCGAGCCCGAGTTCTTCCACAAGAGCGGGCTCGACAACTACGGCTACGCGGTGTGGATGGAGCTCGCCGAGTCGCTCCCCGCGCTCGAGGAGTTCGCGGGCCTCGACGCCACGACGTCCGGCTACTACGCGGTGACGCCGGACCACAACCCGTTCCTGGGGTTCGATCCGAAGCAGCCGACGCTGCTCCACGCCCTCGGGTTCTCGGGCCACGGCGCGATGATGGGGCCGTTCACCGCGGCGGCCGTGTCCACGATGGCGCTGGAGGGCGAGACGCGGTCCGAGATCACCCTCGACGGCCGTCGGATCGACCTGCGTCCGCTGCTCGTGGGGCGGGAGCCGACCCGGGGCGAAGGGATGGTGATCTGATGGATCCCACCCGCTCGCGCGCGGAGTACGTGGCGCGTGTCGCCAAGGCGGCGGCCGAGCGACTCACGGGCACGTTCGAGGTGTCGGCCCGCGGGCGCTGGCGGCGCATCCACCTGCGGCGCGGCGAAGCGGTGTGGGCCGAGTCCAGCGAAGAGAAGGACCTGCAGGGCACCGACATGGTACTGGAGGCGATCGCCGCTCCCCTCGCCTGGGAGCCCAACGCGGTGAAGTTCGAGGAGCGCCGCACCCTTTCGATCGACGCCCTGCACGCCGAGGTCGCGGACCCCGTGCCCGTCCGGCGGGCGCTGTGGGTCGGGGTGGAGCGGCACGTGGACCTGAACGACGTGCTGCCGTCCGTCATCGACCCGGCCGCGGGGCCCGTCCAGCCGACGATGGGGCTGTGGTCGGCGCTGGACGAGCTGGCCGTCGGCGAGCCGTACTCGGAGCTCCCGGACGCGCTCGGCAGCGGCGTGACCGTGGACGAGCTCTTCACCCGCATCCCGGACCGCAGCGGCATCCTGATGAAGCTGCTGTGGCTGCTCGAGTGCGCCGAGCTGGTGATGCGACCGCGCGCCGCCAAGCCGCGACCGCGGACCGATCCCCGAGGCCGGCGCCCCGCCGCGCCGAAGCCCGACCGCCTGCAGGCCCCGCCCGAGCCCGAGGCGGCGACCCCGAGCACGACCGTGGAGACCCCCACGGTCACGGCCACGGTGTCCATGGCCGAGGCCGCGGCGGCGGACAACTCGGACTTCTCCTGGTGGACGACCGGCCAGGCGGCCTACCAGGGCAAGGACGCCCCCGAGCCTCCCGCGAGGCTCGCCGAGACCACGCCCCGCGCGCCGACCACGCAGCCGGGGACGGAGCGGCCGAGCGTCCAGCGCCACACCACGCCGTCGTCGGGGTTGCCGGCGGCGAAGGCGTCGGCCCGGGAGATCGCGGACATCATCCTCAAGAACCACCGCAAGCGGATGGGCAAGGACTACTACCGGTTCCTGGGCCTGCCCCCGAAGGCGCCGGCGCGGCACGTCGAGCGATCCTGTCGTCAGCTCCTGCGTCGCTGGAACGTCTACAGCCGACGGGCGGACCTGCCCGACGCGGCGAAGCAGCAGGTCGAGGAGCTGCTCGCGTCGCTCCAGCTCGTATACCGGACCCTCGGCCCGGCGGACCGAAAGGCCGAGTACGACCGTCGCGTCGATCGTGGATCGCCGCCGGTCGTGGGCGGGATCCGAGCGGCGTCGACCACGAAGATCGAAGAGGCGGCGGCCGCCGCCAAGGCGCGCGGGGGGGCGTCCTCGGTCGACCTCCTGTCGGCGATGCGGGCCATGGAGGCGGAGGCCTGGGACCGCGCGCTCGGCATCCTCCACACGCTGCGCATGGAGAACCCGTCGGATCCCGACGTGCTCGCGGAGCTGGGCTGGGCCGCCTTCAACCACGGCGGCACCGACGGGGACGCGCCCGAGGAGTACCTGCTCCTGGCGACGACCTTCGACTCGAAGCACCAGAAGGCGATCGAGTACCTGGCGCGCATCGCTTTGGACGGAGGCGAGGTCGAGGCCGCGCGCCGACGCCTCAAGAAGCTGACGCGGCTGAACCCTCAGAATCGCTGGGCTCGGCGCACGCTGCGCAACCTCCCTCCCCCGAAGGACGAATGACCGACGACCCCTACATGCGCGCCGCGATCGACGAGGCCCGAGCCGGGCTGGCCGAAGGCGGCATCCCCATCGGATCGGTGCTGGTGAAGGGCGGCGTGATCGTCGGCCGCGGCCACAACAAGCGCGTGCAGGAGGCCAACCCGATGGTGCACGCAGAGATCGACTGCCTCATCCAGGCCGGCCGGGTGGGCAGCTACCGGGGCTCGGTCCTCTACTCCACGCTGATGCCCTGCTACCTGTGCGCGGGGGCCGCCGTGCAGTTCCGCATCCCCAAGGTGATCGTGGGTGAGAGCCGGACGTTCCCCGGCGCCCGGGCGTTCATGGAGTCCCACGGCATCGAGGTGGTCGACCTCGACCTGGCGGAGTGCGTGACGCTCATGGAGGAGTTCATCGCCGCGAAGCCCGATCTCTGGAACGAAGACATCGGCGAGCTGTGATCCCCGCGCTCATGGGGCTGGTGCTCGTCTTCCTGCTCTTCTTCATCTTCCTGGGCAACCGCGCCCACACGGAGGTCAAGCTGGGGGCCGGGCGCGCCGAGATCGTGCGCGGAGAGCCCCCCGGAGGCCTCGTGCGGGACCTGGGCGACGTCGCCAGGCAGTCCCGGGCCGTGGGTCGCGTCGTGATCCGGGGCGGGGGCGAGACGCTCGCGGTGAGCACGCAGGGCCTCGACGACCGCACCGCGCAGCGGGTGCGGAACGTCGTGGTCGCCTATCGGAACCAGATCCGGCCCTGAGGGCCGCTACTGGCAGGTCTCGCTGCCGACCGTGTACTCCCAGTAGCTCGCCCAGCTGCGCTTGAAGGCGAGGTCCCCGTCGCCCCACGCGGTCTCGCCGCCGCCGCTGAGCACCGGGTCGCAGTCGAGGTCGACCTCGATGACGGTGACCTGGGCCACGATCACCTGCGCGGTCACGCCCTCGCCGCCGTTGATGGGCACGAGCATGACGGCCATCTCGTCGAAGCAGCCCGGCTCGTAGCTCTCCCCGTTGAGGATCGCGTCGGCGATGATCTCGTCGGCGCGGCACTGGCTCCAGGAGCCCAACCCGGCGGTCGACTGGACGATCTCCACGAGGTCCCAGATCGCTCGCTGCACGTCGCCCTTGGTGTAGGCGCCGCCGCAGGAGGAGGACGTCTGCCCCACCCAGTCCTCGTTGAGGATGTGGTTCAGCAGATCCAGGTTGTCGGACTGGGGCACGAAGCCGAGGGCCGCCGCCTCGTAGGTGCTGTACACGGCCGCCGTGTACGTCGCGCCGGGGGACATCGACGTGTCGGAGTCGACGCACCAGCCGTCGTACGTGCCGTTCAGGGAGCCGCCGCCGGACACGGTGGTGTTCCAGTAGGAGTCGCCGCCCGGGAACGACGACGAGATCGACACCGTCGCGGGGATGTCGAGCGCGAGCTCGAGGGACGGCGCGTCGTAGGCCACGGCCTCGTCCGTCTCGGCGTGGGCCGCGAGGAACACGCTGGACCCGGCGCTCGCTCCGAGGGAGCCGAGCGAGATCACGTACTCGTCGAGCTGGGTGAGGATGTTCTTGTTGCTGTACGCGAAGCGTCCGGGCGCGTGGTGCTTGGGCGCGGACGTGTCGGCGTAGAGGTGCGTGGTGGTCAGGTACCACTCGGTGTCGCTGGTGTCGTACGTGACGAACAGGTCGTTGCCGTCGTCGCAGACGAGCACCTCGCCGATGTCGGTGAACTGGCCGGCGAAGAGGTCGCGGACGTCGTCCGCGGCCGCGGGGGCGGCGATGAAGGTGAGGAGGACGGACGCGACGGCGATCGTGCGGAAGCTCATGAGGACTCCAGGGAAGATATGGAACCGAGATATCGGGGTAGCCGTGTGATCAACGCCACCGGGGAGATCTTCGGAGAAAGAAGGATCGGGACGCGCGACGCCCCTGACGGAAGTCGGGCGACGTCGCCCCGGACGTGCTCTTCTTCGTCCATGACGAAGGCCCGCTTCCTCGCCTGCCTGCTGGTGACGACGTGGCTGGGGTGTCCGTCGGGCGACGACGACGACCTGCCCACGCCCGTCGAGCCCGCCGCCCCCGCCGCGGCCGTGATCTCGATCACCCCGGACGATCCGCGCACCGCCGACGCCCTCGCGCTGTCCATCGACACGCCCGCCACGGACGCCGACGGCGACCTCACGACCCACTCGGTGGCGTGGTTCCTCGACGGGGCCGAGCAGGCGGAGCTCGCCGACGCCGAAGAGGTCGCCTCGGACCGCACCGCGAAGGGGCAGGTCTGGCGCGTCGAGGTCACCGACGGGGACAGCGGAGGGCGCGAGGCGACCGCCACCGCCGAGGTCACGGTGCTCAATACGCCGCCGTCGTTCACGACCGTGACCATCCTCCCCGAAGACCCGGATACGACGGAGCTGCTCGTCACCGACAAGGCGGGCTGGTCCGACGCCGACGGCGACCCGGAGACCTACGAGTACGTCTGGACCGTCGACGGCGTCTCGTCCGGGACGGACGGCGCCACGCTGGAGCCCGAGGCGTCCGCGCGGGACCAGGCCGTGGAGGTGACGGTCACCCCCGTGGACGGCGAAGACGCGGGCGAGGCCCTCACCGCGAGCACCACGATCCTCAACTCCGCGCCCACGGCCCCCTCCCTGTTCGTCGCGCCCACCGGCGCCATCGGGGGGGAGGACCCGCTCGTATGCACGATCGTCGCCCCGGGCACGGACCTGGACGACGACGCGCTCACCTACGTCTTCGACTGGACCGTCGACGGCGCCGACTACCCCGAGAGCGGCGGCGGCTGGGTCGGCCCCACGGCCACCAACCACCCCGGCGACACCGTGCCCGCCCAGGACAGCGCGCCCGGCGAGGAGTGGACCTGTTCGGCGTACGCGACGGACGGGGCCGCGAACAGCGACGTCGCCACGGCGACGCTCGGGGCGGGCTTCGACCAGGTCCCGGACTTCAGCCTCACCGACGTGAACACCGCGTCGGCCACCTACAACCAGGCCGTGTCCCCCCGCGACTACCTCCAGAAGGTGTCCGGGTGGTACTTCGGCCACGCCACCTGAAGCTACTGCAGTAGCCAGTTCGGCTACCTCAACGCCATGCAGGCCGAGTTCGACGCCGACCCCACGCTGGACATCCAGATCCTGGGCGTGAACGACGTGGCGTACTCGTCGGGCAACTCGACCATCACCGCGAACCGCAACCTGCCGTGGCTGCAGAACACGGCCGGCGAGGACGTGTGGAACCTCTGGGGCGTGACCTACCGCGACGTGTGGGTCGTGGACGAGAACAACGTGGTCGTGGGCATCTACAACGTCACGGGCAACAACCTGGGCGTGACCGCCAACTACAACGCGCTGAAGAACCTCTTCCTCGGCGCCGCCGCCCCCTGATCGGAGTCGCCATGGGCCGCATCGTCCTGCTCACCCTGCTCGCGGCCGCCGTCGCCTGCGCCCCCGCGGGCTCGGGGCTCCTCGACGATCCCGAGCCGGAGCCCATCCTCGACGACGACGACGCGACCGGCGTGATCTCGGACGTCGGCGATCTGGATCCGCGCATCCCCGAGTGGACGGAACCCGACGAGTGCCTGGGCACCGTCTACCCCGATCGGGACGTGATCGACCCCGACGATCCGAACTACGCGGGCGACGGCTACAGCGCCGACGAGGTCGACGCGCTGTTCGCTCAGGGAGCGGCGGAGGGCTCCGACGCCTACCTCGCCTACGTCGCCGCGGCCGCGTACCCGGACCTCCTCGAGTGCGCGTGGTGCGCCTGCAGCTGCCACGTGAGCGCGGGCCACGAGTCGGCCGTCGACTGCTTCAAGGACATGCACGGCTTCTTGTGAGGCTATTGCCAGAGGATCGCTCTCCGGGCCGAGAGCCTCGTACAGATGGGACTGACCGAAACCGAAGCCAAGGAGCGCCTGCGCGAGGAGTTCCCCCAGCAGCTCTAGCCGGCGCCTCGACGGGGGCCCCAGAACCGCGAGAGCCCCCGCCGAGTGAATTCCCGGCGAGGGCGGCCCGATCGTAAGGGAGCGCCCGAGTTCCTTTAGCGACCGGTCCCCGAGACATCCCGTGCCGTTGACGTCTCGGAGGTCGTATCTCGATTCGAGCGACTGTCGTCGCGTCTTCGAGGTAGGACCGCCGCAACGGGGGCGGGTTCCCGGTTTTTCGGTCTATTCGGCGGACGCGTGGACCACGGTCAGCCGGACGCGCAGCAGACCGTCGGAGCCGGGCGTGACCGCGCCGAGGCGCAGGCTGCCCTGGCCCGCGAGCATCCCGCGCAGGTCGGCTTCGGTGCCCCGTGCCGCGATCTCCACGGTCTGGGACGTGGTCGTGCCGTCGAAGTCCACGGCCCGCGGCTGGGGGCCGAGGTAGCGGATCGTCCAGCCCCGGGCGCGCACCGCCGCGTCGAGGCCGCGCACGCCGTCGGCCGCCTGGACCGAGAGCGTGCCGGGGGTGGGCCCGGCGTCCGCGCTGGACTCGTCGGCCGCCTTCGCCTTCGCGGGGGCGCTCGCCGCCGCGCTGCGCTTGGGAGCCATGCCGAACGCCATGTCGTCCAGGGGCGCGGAGCCCGCTTCCTCTTCTTCGCCGATCGCCCCGTCGGGGTCGTCCGGCTCGGCCAGGGACACGCCGTCGGGATCGTCCGGCTCCGCCAGCTTCGGATCGGCGTCGCCGTCGGGCTGGGGCGCGAAGCCGTCGGCGCTCGCGACGGCTTCACCCGCCTCGGTCCCGCCCTCGTCCGCGAGCTCGTAGTCGGCGGCGTACACGCCGTCCGGGCGGCTCGTCTGGTCCCGCGCCACGCGGATCCCGGAGCGGCGCTGCGTCGCGGACGCCGGTCGAGCGGCGGGCGTGGGGGACGCGGGACGCGCGCTGCCCGCGAAGCCGACGGCGACCTCGGGGGAGGACTCCCCCAGCCCCAGGGGGGCGACGCCCGCGTCGGCGATCGCGTCGCCCGCGGCCAGCCCGGTGGGCGCGGGGGCCTCGGTCAGGGCCGGTCCGCTCGACGCCCGCGGGGCCGCGGCCATCATCTCGGGCGGGCCTTCGTCGGGGGCGATCATCACGCGGCCCAGGCCGATCACCAGCAGCGCGGCCGCGGCCACGATCGCGGGGCCCTTCAGCCACCAGCCGAGCAGCACCACGTTGGTCGGGCGCTCCGGCTCTTCGTCCGCGTCCGCGGCCTCGCGCAGGGCGGCGATCCGGCGACGCTCGGCCTCGAAGTCGACCACGTCGTCGTCGCCCACCTCGCCGCTCTCGCCCGCCTCGACGCGGGCCATCACGGCCCCGAGGAAGCCCTCCGGCGCGGGGATCTCGGGCAGCGAGCCGAGCTCGGCCACCACGTCGCGCAGGTCCTGCAGTTCTCCCGCGAGCTCCTCGTCTCGGGCCAACAGTGCCTCGAGCGAGGCCGCCTGGTCGGCAGGCAGCTCTCCGTCGATGTAGGCACTCAGGGCCTCGCGAGCGTCCGTCTTGGTCATGCTCTCGTCCATTTCGACCTCGACCTTCTAGGGAGTCTCGCCGGCTTCGCGCAGCCGCCGCGTCAATCGCCTTCGGAGCTCGCCCCGAGCGCGATGGATGCGCGACTTCACGGTCCCGGCGGCCAATTCCAGAGCCACACCGATCTCCTCGTAGGACAGGCCCTCGACGTCCCGCAGCAGGAGGATCTCCCTCCAGATGGGATCGAGGCGCGCCATCTCCTCCCGGAGGAAGGCGAGGCGCTCGCCCTTGAGCAGCTCGTCCTCGGCCGAGGCGCCGCCCGCAGGGAGCTCGCGCTTCGGACCGAGTCCGTCCTCGTCCTCGGTGCGGGCGTCCAGGCTGTCGTGGCGCTTCTCATGGCGCCGCGCGCGGTAGGCCTGGACGTTGCGACAGTGGTTCAGCGTGACTCGGTAGAGCCACGTGGTGAACTTGCTGTCCCCCCGGAATCGGGCGAGGTTTCGGTAGACCTTGACGAAGACTTCCTGTGCGGCCTCCTCGGCGTAGGTTCGGGATCCCAGCAGCCTCACGCAGAGCCCGAAGACTCGGTTTCGGTGACGGACGACCAGCGCTTCGAACGCTTGGCCGTCCCCCTCCAGAAACCGTCGGACCAGCTCGCCGTCGTCGGCGTCGTGCAGCTGTTGGGCTTGTCCCATCATCTTTGGGTCACGTCCTTCGTGGGCCTTGGACACGCGCGAGGCCGTCCGGTTCCCGGCGATAGGGGCCCGACTTGCCGCCGTCCTTCTCCAGGAGGACCACGCCGTCGATCGTCATCGCCTTGTCCGCGGCCTTGACCATGTCGTAGACGGTCAGCGCCGCCACGCTGGCGGCCGTGATCGCCTCCATCTCCACGCCCGTCTTGGCCGACGTCACCGCCTCGGCGTGGATCACCACCGACGGGGGCTCGTCGCACAGCGCGAGGTCGACCGTGACCGAGTCCAAGGGCAGGGGGTGGCACAGGGGGATGAGGTCGGAGGTGCGCTTGGCCGCCTGGATCCCCGCGATCCGCGCGACCTGCAGCGCGTCGCCCTTGGGGCCGCCGTCGCGGACCAGGCCCAGCGCCTCCGCGGACATGAGGACGCGCGCCCGCGCCAGGGCCCGGCGGCGCGTGGCCGTCTTGCCCCCCACGTCGACCATGCGGGCCGCCCCGCTCTCGTCCAGGTGCGTCAGCTTCGTCATGGGACGACGTTGATGAAGGACAGCTCGTTGGCGTCGAACGCCGTCGACGCGTCCCCGTCCACGTACAGCCACTGGTACCCGCCGTCGTTGGAGAACCGGAAGGAGACGCCGTAGGTGCCGTACGTGGTGGGGGCGACGCTCCCCGCGAACACGTCGCCCCCGCCGGAGTCGGAGTCCCAGGCCGCGGTGGACCAGAAGAAGTCGGGCCAGGTGATCGGAGACTGGCCCTGGGTGCCGTACCCGATCTCGGCAAGCACGCCGGAGGGTGCGCCCACGTCCGCGGTCCAGGCCGAGTCGGTGAGGATCGCGGTGAAGTCGCCGCCCGCGGCTCCGGGGTTGATCGTGGCCTGGGCCGGACCCAGGACCTCGCCGGACCCCGTGAACGTCGACGACGACCCCGTGTAGATGAAGCCGTCCGCCTGCGTGAGCGAGTCGAACGGCGTCGTCAGCGTGACGTCCGCGTCGCCGACCGTGCCCGCCGGGGTCACGAACTGGACCTGGGTGTCGGAGAGCACCGAGACGCCCGTCGCCGGGGCGCTGCCGACGGTCACCGCGGTCGTGCCGTTGAACGCCGCGCCGGTGACCACGACGATCGTATTGCCCGCGGCGAGTCCGTCCTTCGGGTCGATCGACCCCCAGCCCATCGCCTCGTTCACGGTGCCGTCGCAGTCGTCGTCCACGGCGTTGTTCGGGTCCTCGGCGGCCCCGGGGTGGATGTTCGGGTCCCCGTCGTCGCAGTCGTCGCCGCCCGAGGCGACCGAGTCGAACCCGTCCTGGTCGACGTCGTTCGGGTTCACGGCGTCGTCGTCGTCCGCCGCGTCGTCGTCGTCCACCGCGTCGTCGTCGTCCGCCGCGTCGTCGTCGTCCGCCGCGTCGTCGTCGTCCACCGCGTCGTCGTCGTCGGTGATCCCCCCGTCGCCCGGGCGCGGGTCGTTGAAGTCCACGCACGCGCCGACGGCGAGCAGAGCGGAGAGCGTCAGGAGCGGCAGGAAGAGGCGCATCGCGCCGAGTCTACCCGGGCGGGGCGGACCGCAACGCTCACGCGCGCGTCTCGCTGGATCCGGACGCTTCCTGTCTATATGGTGCGGGCCTTCCTCGGGAGAGATCCGCATGTTCCGCCGCTTCTGCACCGCCCTGACCGCCGCCGCGTTCGCCTCCTTCGGCCTCGTCGGCTGCGGCGCGCCCTGCGACAACTACTGCGACGCCACCGCGGAGTACATCGAGTTCTGCCTCGAGAACGGCTCGCAGGCCGCATGGACGACCGCCGCCACCGCGGGTTGGACCAACTGGGGCGCGGCCGACCGGGACGCGTACGTGGGCGACTGCAAGGAAGACGTGAACGCGCAGGTCGCCGCCTCCGCCGACGCCGCGGGCTTCGAAGAGGCGTGCACGGACGACGCGAACCGCTACACGCAGCTCTCCGAGCGGGGCTTCTGCGCGGATCTTCCGTAGCTCGACCGGCGCTCGCCGGGTGACCACACGACCCCTTCTTCACGCCGCGGCCCTGGTCGCGGCGTCTCTGCTCGCGGCGTGTGGGCAGCCCGAGCCGCCGCCCGCCCCGGCGGAGATCGTGGGCGGGACCGAGCCCGGCGAACTCCCCGAGCCCGCGACGTCTCCGCCCGACGACGGCTCCCCCTGGTCTCGAGACGCCACGAGCCGCGCGCCCCGGGACGCCGTGGTCACCGGGCGACCGGCCCCCGAGCCCGTCGCCGACCGCTCCGTCGCCGACGTCGTGCTGATCACCATCGACACCTGGCGGGCCGATCGGCTGGGGATCCACGGGTCCCCCCGGAAGTCGACGTCGACCACCCTCGCCGCCTGGGCGGACTCCGGCGTCCTCTTCGACTCGGCCTGGGCTCCCGCGTCGTGGACCTGGCCGACCGTGTCGTCGATCGCGACGGGCCTGTACCCGTCCGCCCACGGCGCCGTCGGACCGTCCTCCGCGCTCTGCGACGCCCCGGTGACGCTCGCCGAGGTCTTCCACGGCAGCGGTCGGCGGACGGGGTTCGCGGGCTCCAACGGCTACTTCGAGCCCCCCGGGCCCACGCCCCCGGACTCGGGGTTCGGCCAGGGCTTCGAGTACTACTGGGCCCGCGGCCTCGAGGCCGGCCCCCGGGTGCTGGAGTACGCGACCTGGTTCCTGGAGGGGATCGGCGCGGACCCGTCGTTCCTGCACGTCCACCTCTTCGATCCCCACTGCCCCTACGCCTCGCCCGCGGACGTCGTGGCCGCGGTGGCGACGCCCCGGTTCGGCCATACGAGCGGCGACGACGAGGTGCGGGCGCGCTTCCCGGCGGCGGTCCGGGCGGCGGGCGCCTGCCACTTCGTGCCGGCCGTGGAGCTCGGCCTGCCCGACCGCGAGATCGCGGAGATGAAACCGGGGACGGACCTGCAGACCTACCTCGACGCCTACGACGCAGGCCTCGTCGTCACCGACGGGCTGCTCGCCGACGTCGAGGCGCTGTTGAAGAAGCACGGGCGCTGGGAGAACAGCTGGATCGTCGTCACCGGCGACCACGGCGAGGAGTTCGGCGACCACGGTCGGCTCGGGCACGGCAAGTCGGTGTACGTCGAGACGGCGCGCGTGCCGCTGCTGATCCGCCCTCCCCTGGGCGCGAGCGGCTGGGCCCGGGGCGCCCGGGTGGCGACGCCCGTCTCCCTCGTGGACCTGGCGCCGACCCTCGCGACCGTCACCGGGGCCCCCGCGCCCGGCGTCTGGCAGGGGCGCGACCTCGCCGGGGCGCTCCGGGGCGAGGCCCTCGAGACCGTCCCGATCCTGGCCGAGACCGACTACGAGACGACCGCCCGCCTGATCGTCGCGGACGGCTTCGCGCTGCACCGCGACCTCACGGACGGGCGGCGCGTGTACGACCTCGAGAAGGACCCCTTCATGCGGTCCCCGGTGTCGCCTAAAACGGAGGACGCGACGCGATCCGTCGCCATATTGGAAGATCGCCTGGGGGCGGAAGAACGGCGCATCGCGGGGGGTCGGATGTGCCAAGCTGAGGGCCGCGCGATGACCCCCGAGCAGCTCGAGAACCTGAGGGCTCTGGGCTACGTCGGCGAGTCGTCCACCCCGAAACCCGACTGACCTCCTCCGCGCTCGCAGGGAGCCCGCCGTGCCCGACTTTCGCCTCGTCGCTCCCCACGAACCGGCGGGGGACCAGCCCGCCGCCATCGAGGCGCTGGTCGGGGGCCTGAACAACGGCGACCGCTTCCAGACCCTGCTCGGCGCCACCGGCACCGGCAAGACGTTCACGATGGCGTGCGTGGTGGAGAGGGTGAACCGGCCCACGCTGGTCCTCTGCCACAACAAGATCCTGGCGGCGCAGCTGTTCGGCGAGTTCAAGGAGCTCTTCCCGGACAACGCGGTCGAGTACTTCGTCTCCTACTACGACTACTACCAGCCCGAGGCGTACGTCCCGTCGAGCGACACGTACATCGAGAAGGACTCGATGATCAACGAGCGCATCGACAAGCTGCGGCACTCGGCCACGCGGTCGCTGCTCGAGCGTCGGGACGTGCTGATCGTGTGTTCGGTGTCGTGCATCTACGGCCTCGGCTCGCGCGAGGCGTACGACGGGATGGTCGAGATCCTCGAGCCCGGCAAGAAGATCCGGCGGGACGACCTGCTGCGTCGGCTCGTGGACCTGCAGTTCGAGCGCGCCGTGGCGGACTTCCACCGGGGGACCTTCCGGGTGCGCGGCGACACCGTGGACATCTTCATGGCCCACGAGGACGCGAAGGCCGTGCGCGTGGAGTTCTGGGGCGACGAGATCGAGAAGATCAGTCACATCGACGCCCTGCGCGGCAAGGCCCTGGACCAGACGGACCGCGTCGCGATCTACCCCGCGTCGCACTACGTCACGCCCGAAGAGCGGATGCAGATCGCGATCGCGAACATCAAGATCGAGCTGCAGGAGCGCCTGTCGGAGCTGCGGACCGAGGGGATGCTGCTCGAAGCGCAGCGACTGGAGCAGCGCACGCTGTTCGACCTCGAGCAGATGCAGGAGATGGGGCGCTGCCCGGGCATCGAGAACTACTCGCGGCACCTGTCCGGGCGGGCCGAGGGCGAGCCGCCGCCGACGCTCGTGGAGTACTTCGCCAACGACTTCCTGCTGATCGTGGACGAGTCCCACGCCATGCTCCCGCAGCTCTACGCGATGTACCGGGGCGACCAGGCGCGCAAGTCGACGCTCGTGGAGTACGGCTTCCGGATGCGGTCGGCCATGGACAACCGGCCGCTCAAGGCGGAGGAGTTCTGGCAGCTGGCGGGGCAGACGGTGTTCGTATCGGCCACGCCCGGGGACCAGGAGCTCGAGTGGTCCGAGGGCATCTCGGCGGAGCAGGTGATCCGCCCCACCGGGCTGCTGGATCCGTCGATCGAGATCCGGCCCGCGGGCGACCAGGTGGACGACTTCCTCGACGAGATCCGCGCCCGGGCGAAGCGGGACGAGCGGGTGCTGGTGACCGTCCTCACCAAGCGGATGGCGGAGGACCTGACCGAGTACTACGAGGACCTCGGCGTGCGCATCCGCTACATGCACAGCGACGTGGACACCCTCGAGCGCATCGAGATCCTGCGAGACCTGCGCAAGGGCGAGTTCGACGTGCTGGTCGGCATCAACCTGCTGCGCGAGGGGCTCGACCTGCCGGAGGTGTCGCTCGTCGGCATCTTCGACGCGGACAAGGAGGGGTACCTGCGCTCGCAGCGGTCGCTGCTTCAGACCATCGGGCGGGCCGCGAGGAACGTCGACGGGATGGTCGTCCTGTACGCGGACCAGGTGACCGCCTCCATGCAGCGGGCCATCGACGAGACCGAGCGACGTCGGGTCAAGCAGGCGGACTACAACGCGGCGCACGGGATCACGCCCGAGACGATCCGCAAGGAGATCCGCGACATCCTCGGCAGCCTCTACGAGCGCGACTACGTGGACGTCACCAGCGACGACTCCCGCGCGCGGCTGCCCAAGGAGCTGCGGCAGATCGACAAGAAGGACGCGCCCGCCGAGATCGCGGCGATGCGCAAGGAGATGTTCCGCCTCGCGAAGGACCTGGACTTCGAGAAGGCGGCGGAGCTGCGGGACAAGATCGGCGCCGTCGAGGAGTGGCTGCTCAAGCAGGGCTGACCGGTCCGACGGACCGCGCGAGGCGAAAGCCGTAGTTCGTGCTGACGTACCAGGGCTCGAGCCCGATCCGGGTGGCCAGCCGACAGTTGGCCTCGATCGTGACCCACGATCCCCCCCGAACCGGGTGCCGCGCGGGGTCGCCGTCGTAGTGAGCGTCGGCGGTCCACTCGCGGATCCCGCCCGCCGCGTCGCGGAGGCCGTAGACCGAGACGTCCGCGGAGAACGCCCCCACCGGCTCCGGCTTCGGGCGGTTCCCGGGGCGGCTCTCCCGCATCTTGCACAGGCTCGCGTCGAAGCGATCGCCCCAGGGGAACACCCGGCCGTCGACCCCCCGGGCCGCCTTCTCCCACTCGTCCTCGAAGGGGAGCCGCACGGGCACGCCGTCCCGCTCGGAGCGCCACGCGCAGTAGGCCAGGGCGTCCTGTCGGGTCGTGCCGAGCGTGGGCCAGCCCGGGTCCCACGGGTCGCCGTCGCGATCGACGTCGGGGACTCGATAGCGTTCCCCCGGTGCCGGCCGCTCCCAGTACTGGCCGCCCACGTCCTTGAGCCCCGTCTCCTGCCGCGGCACTCGGGCCCACGCCGCCTCGGGATCGCGGGCGTGGAGGTCGTCCAGGAACTCCACGTACTCCGCGAGCGTCACCGGGAGGATCCCGATGACGAACCCGCCGACGTGATGGTGTCGCGCCGGCCCGCTCCCCGTCGCGGCCGGGTCGCCTCCGAGCAGCGCCGGGCCGTGGGGGACGTAGACGAACTCCGAGCCGAGGGCGTCGGCGTCGAGGAGGGGCACGGTCCCCCCGTCCCAGTGGGCGCAGCGGGTGATGTGCACGGGATAGCGGGCCTCGGCGCGGCCCGGCGCACGGAGCCGCAGCAGGTAGGACCCCATGTCCAAGGGCAGGTCGACCAGCGGGGTGCGTCCGAGGCCGCGGGACGGCCCCGTGGGCCACACGAGTCCTCGTCGCTCGAACCGCGCGCAGAGCACCTCCGCCCCCGGGGGGTCGGTGCGCAGGGTGAGCCTGCCGGTGCCCCGCCGCAGCGCCTGAAGCGGACCGTCGTCGTACTGCGCGACCCGGCTCTCGAGGTACGCCGCGTCGCCCCGGCCGCTCTCCTCCGCTTCCTCGAACCGCTGCCAGTACGTCTTCGCCAGGAACGCCCGCGCTCCACTGTGGCCCGGGTCCTGGGAGAGAGCCCGCTCCGCGCGCCCGACGGCGTCCCCGAACACGGCCGCCCGCTCGGGGCGGAGCGCCTCGAGCCGCTCGCGAACCGTCAACAGCTGCGCCTTCTCCTCGATGGGTCGCCAGGGCTCCATGGTCGCCGCCAGGGCCTCGTCCCGAACCCGCAGCTCGTCCTCTTCGCGCCCGAGCGCCTCCCAGCGTTCCCACGCCCGCTCCGCCTCCACGAGGTGAGCCCGGGCCCGCTCCCGCCGCTGCGTTCCCTCCAGAAACTCGTCCACGGCCCGGCCCAGGGCTTCGGCGTTCGGGAAGCGGTGCGACGGCGCCGCCGCCATCGCGCGGTTGCAGACCTCGGCGATCTCGTCGGGGATCCGCAGGGCCGGGGCGCGCTCCCGGGGGTCGACCGGCGGCCCGGACATCAACGCGAAGGAGATGGCGAGGGCGTCCGGGCCGGTGTAGGCGGCTTGCAGCGTCAGGATCGCGTAGAGGACGGCCCCGAGGCTCCACACGTCGGACTGCTCGGTGAGGGCGTCGAGCTCGCCCCGCGCCTGCTCCGGACTCATGTACCCGGGCGTGCCGATCGCCGAGCCGTCCACCGTTCGGGAGGGATCCGGGACCTCTGCGGGGGCGGGCTCGGGGACGGGCTCCTCGTCGCAGTCCCACCGGCGCGCCACGCCCCAGTCGAGGACGAGCACCTCGCCGTAGGGGGCGAGCATCACGTTCGACGGCTTCAGATCCCGGTGCAGGACGCATCGCGAGTGGGCGAACGCCACGGCGTTGCAGACCTGGACGAAGGCGTTGAGCAGGCGGCGCCGGGTCCACTCGTCCGCCTCCCCCCGCGCGCGGGCGGCGAGGACGTCCGCCAGGGTGCGACCCGACACCTTCTTCATGACGAAGAACCGGTGCCCGTCGTCCGCGGTGCCGCTCTCGTACACGGGGATGATGTTCGGGTGTTCGAGCGCGCTGGTGATGCGCGCCTCCGCCTCGAACCGGCGCACCTGCTCGGGGGACAAGCCGTCCGGGTCGATCACCACCTTGACCGCGACCGACCGTCCGAGCTCGGGGTCCCGGGCCTCGAGGACCCGGCCCATACCCCCTCGTCCCAGTTCGCCGAGGAGCTGGAATCGCCCGAGGTGAAGCCGGCCGCCGTCGTTCTCCTCCATCCGGCCCAGGATACGCCGCCGACCGCGGAGCTCGGCGGGGGGAGTTCCGCGTCCGATGGGCGTAGGCTCCCGACATGGCGGAGGTGACGCAGGTCTGGGGGCTCTGGGACTGCAACGAGTGCCTCGCGGTGGGCGTGTCCGGCAAGGCCCGGAGCTGCCCGTCCTGCGGCGCGGCGCGCACGCAGCGGGAGCTCGACGCCATCTACCTGCCCCCCCGGGACCCCGTCACGAACCGCGTGATCGGCAAGCAGCACTACGTCACGCCGGAGGAGAACGACCGCATCGGCCACGGCGCCGACAGCGACTGCCCCTACTGCGGGGGCACGGTCTCCGCCGCGCTGACCCACTGCGAGAACTGCGGCGCGCTCCAGGAGGGGGTGCGGTATCCCGCCCGCCCCGAGCCCGCGCCCGCGCCCCCGGATCCCGGTCGCGGCAAGGCGAAGGGCTGCCTCGTCGTGCTGTTCCTCATCGTCGCGGCCGCCGTCGGGTTCGGGATCTGGGCCAACGCGACGCACGAGGTCCGGGGGACGGTCGTATCCATGACGTGGACGCAGACCACCTGGGCCGAGACCTTCAAGCCGACCACCCGGGAGGACTGGCGCTCCGGCATCCGCGTGGGCCCGCCCCGGATGCCCGTGAACGGCGGCGGCGAGGTCGCGGGCGCGACGCTGCGCGGGTGCCACGACAAGCACCACCACTACAAGAAGGTCCCCGACGGCACCGAGCGGGTGGCCGTGCACAAGACGCGACAGGTCCAGACGGGCTCGCGCGAGTCCTGCTCGCACAGCAACAACGGCGACGGCAGCTTCACGCAGACCTGCCGCGACGTGCCCACCTACACCACCGAGAGCTACACCGAGTACGAGACGCGCACGAGGTACCGGGACGTGTCCGTCACCCAGTCGTGGTGCAGCTACGACACGTGGGCCTGGTTCAAGGGGACGCAGAGGACGCTCGACGGCGTCGGCAGCGAGGGGATGGCGTGGCCGGAGGTCCCGCTGGAGAGGCTCGACCGGCGGCGGCGGCGGGGGACGTACTCGGTCATCGTCGAGTACACCGACGGCGACGAGGTCCAGCGCTACGACGTGAAGCCCACCGACGAGACCGAGTACCGCGCGTGGCGGGTCGGCGACAGCGGCACCCTGGTCGTGAACAACCTGGGCGGCGTCGAAGAGGGCCTCAAGAAGGAGATCGTGGTCCCCGAGTGAGGACGACCCCTACTCGTCGTACTTCTTGAGGGTCACCGCGTCCTCACCGAAGAGCGCCTCGAGGGCGGCCTTCAGCGTCTTCTTCTCTCGCTCCGGGGCCGCGGCGGGCTCGGCGCTCGGCGCTTCTTCGCCCTCGGGGGCCGCGACCGCCTCTTCGCCCTCGGGGGCCGCGGGGGCCTCCGGCACCGGCCCGACGGGGACCTGCGAGTCCGCGGTGCCGACGACCATCCCGAACAGGTTCGCGGGGTCGTAGGCGACGGACGCGGCCGTGTTCACCTGCTCCAGGGTCGCGGCCTCCACGAGGGGGAGCAACGCCACGGGGTCGTACCCGGTCTGCTGTCGACGCACGACGTAGTTGAGCCGCTTCGCCGGGGTGTCCGTGTAGAAGGCCGCCGAGTTCAGGATCGACTTGCGCGCGGACTCGAGCTCCTCGGCCGTCACGCCGTCGGCGGCGAAGTCCTCGAACATGGACATGAGCAGCTCCACGGCGTCGGCCGACTGGTCCGCGCCGGGGGCGATCCACATCGTGAACGACGACAGCGCCTTGCGGTGCGTGATCGAGCCGTAAGCCCCGTAGGACCACCCTCGCTTCTCGCGGATCTCCTTCATCATCCTCGCGCTGAAGCTGTACCCACCGAAGACCTCGTTCGCGAGCCACGCGTGCGCGTACTGCTCGCGGTCGATGAGGTCCTCGCCGTCCGGCCGCAGGAAGAAGTGGCCGAACATCATCTGGGTCTGCGACCGCGCGGGCTTGTCCACGAGCCAGACCGTGCGGCCCTCGGGGTCCATCGGCCACTGGGGCTCCTGGTCGCCCACGCCCTCGCCCTGCAGGCGGCCCGCGATCTTGGCGAGATCGCTGCCCGCGCCGGAGTCGAAGTCGCCGAGCATCGCGAGGATGGCGTTCCGGGAGCTGAAGTACTTCTGGTAGTGGGCGACCACGTCGTCCCGCTCGATGGTCTCGAGGGTCTTGGCCGTGCCGTCCACGGGGCGGCCGTAGGGGTGCTCGCCGTAGAGGCCCTTGGCGTACCAGTCGGTGGCGAGCCGGCGATCGTTGTTGCGCGCCTCCACGATGTCCGCCTGGACCTCTTCGATGAGGTCGGCGAGGTCCTCGTCGCGGAACGCCGCGAACTCGAACGCCTCGGACAGGAGGTTGGCGACGCGCGGCCAGTTCTCTTTGAGGACGGAGCCGGAGATCGTGACCGAGTCGATGCCGACGCTCGCCGCGATCGAGGCGCCGAGGCCCTCGAGCGTCCGCTCGAAGATGTCCCGCTCGCGGTCGATCGTGCCCCGCAGGAGCATCTCCGCGGTGATGTTCGCGAGCCCGAGCTTGTCGGCGGGATCGTCCGCGGCGCCGCTGGGGAGCACGATCCGGAACCACACCATCGGCGTGGACGGGTCGTAGACCAGCACCCGGGTCCACCCGCCGGTCTGCTTCTCGTTCACGGCCCCGATCTCGAACGACGGCGGGCCCTCCGGCGGGCGGTCCATGACCGACGGGAGCTCGCCCTCGGGCTTCGCGATCTTCGGGAGCTTCTTGCTGCTGAACGACAGCAGCCTCTTGCCCTTCGGCCGGCCCACGACGACCGAGCTGCGCTCGTCGAGGAGGTAGGCCCGCGCCACGCGCTGGACGTCCTCGGCGGTCACGGCGCGGTAGGCGTCGAGGCGGGCGACGCCGTTCTCCCAGCTGCCGCTCGCGACCTCGTCGAACCCGATGAAGCCGGCCCGGCCGGAGTTCGAGAGCAGCTGCCCGTACTGGTCGGACAGGAGCAGGTTCTTCGCCTTGTTCAGCTCCTCGGCGGTCACGAGGTTGTCGCGCAGGTCCGCGACCTCGCGCCGCAGGATCTCGACGCCCGCGTTCGCGGCCTTGCCGGGCCGCATGGTCACGACGAACTCGAACAGGGCCTCGTTCTGGAAGATGGGCAGGAAGGCGGAGACGGACGACGCCCACCCCGTGTCCACGAGCCGCCGCTGCACGCGGGACGAGTTGCCGTTGGTGAGGACGGCCTCGAGCACCGCGAGGGCGGGCCAGTCGGCGTGGCCGAGCTCCGGGACCTTGTACCCGAGCTGCAGCATCTCCGACTCGATCTCGAGCTCCATGTCGGCCCGACGGGCCTCGGTCTGGGGCTCGTCCGTGCCGTGCTCCACGCGGTTCAGCTCGGAGGCGGGGATGCCGCCGTAGGCCGCCTGGAGGAGGCGCAGCGCGTCGTCCCGCTCGAAGTTGCCGGCGAGCACGATCGTCGCGTTGTTGGGGGCGTAGTAGTCCTTGTAGAAGGTCATGCACTCGTCGACGGTCATCTCGACGAGGTCCTTGTCCCACCCGATGGTGGGCCAGTGGTAGTTGGTCTTCTCGAAGGCGATCGACCAGAGCTTCTCGTTCATCAGCCCGGTGGGCTCGTTGTCCACGCGAAGCTTCCGCTCGTTGCGCACGACCTCGCGCTCGGCGTCGAGCTGGGCCTGGTCGATCTCGAGGCTCGCCATGCGGGTGGCCTCGAGGTCGACGATGAGGGGCAGCTGCTCGGTGGGCAGCGACACGTGGTAGGCGGTCATGTCGAGCCACGTCCACGCGTTGAGGTCCGGGCCGCCGGCCTCTTCGATCGCCTTGCTGAAGTGCTGGTCGTCGTACTTCGACGTGCGCTTGAACATCATGTGCTCGAAGAGGTGGGCGATGCCGGTGATGCCCTCCTTCTCGTCGCCGGAGCCGACGTTGTAGTACGTGTGATAGGCGAAGGTCGGCGAGGCGTCGTCGTGGACGAGCAGCACGCTCAGCTGATTGCTCGGGAGCACCCAGCGCTCCACCGTCAGATCGCCGAAGAACGGCTTGGTCTCGACGTGCTCGAACATGATGGGGGGGGCCTCCTCGACCACTTCGGCGGGCTCTTCGCCCTTCTTCTTCTTGCGCTTCTTCTTCCCGAACGGACCTGCGTCCGCGGGCGCGGGGAGCAGGAGGGTCGACGAGGCGAGGGCAGCGATGAGAACCAGGGGACGTCGCACGGTTTCCTCCGAGTGGCGGCGGAATGTACCGGAGCGAGAACCCGACGTCGATGCAGCAATGCGGAGCGCCCGATCGGCGGCGCGGTCACAGGACGCAGCGGACCCCGTCGCGGTCCATCTCGGCCACGCAGCGGTTGCAGTGCGTGCAGCGACTGGTCACCTGCTCCCCCGCCGCCGCGCGCTCCACGAAGTCCGGGTCCGCCAGGAGCGCGCGGCCCATGACCACGAACGCGAAGCCCGCGTCCAGGGCCCGGCGCACCTGCTCGGTGGAGTCGACCCCGCCGAGGAGGCCCACGGGGATGGAGACGGCGGCGCGGACGCGATCCGCGGCGGCGAAGAAGAAGCCGGACGTGTACGGCCACGCCTTCACGAGGAACGGGGCGAACGCGCGCAGGGCGACGCTCTGCAGGGGGGACGCCTCGGCCGCCGCCATCTCCGCGATGGGCACGTCCCCGCGCATGAGGAAGAAGGCCGAGCGCTGGACCAGGCCGCCGCTCGGGACGAGGCCGTGGACTCCGGCGGCCTCGAGGGCCCGGGCGATGGCGACGGCGTCGTCGAGGGTGGAGCCGCCGGGGACGCCGTCCTCGAGGTTGATCTTGGCCAGCAGGGCGACGTCGTCTCCCACGGCGGCGCGCACGGCGGCGACGACCGCGAGGGGGAAGCGCAGGCGGGCTTCGAGGTCGCCGCCCCAGCGGTCCGACCGGCGGTTGAAGATCGGCGAGAGGAACTGGCTGAGGAGGTAGCCGTGGCCGCAGTGCAGCTCGAGGGCGTCGAACCCGGCGTCGCGGGCGACGACGGCGGCCCGGGCGTAGGCGGCGAGGACGCGATCGAGGTCGTCGTCGCCCATCGCGCGCACGCGCGGCACCCCGTACGCGAGCCCATAGGGGTTCCAGCCCGCGCTCGGGCCCCCCGGGGGTCGCTTCGCCCGCAGCTTCGAGAAGCCCCCGCAGTGGGCCAACTGGAGGGCCGCGGCGCCGCCCTCGGCGTGCACCGCGTCCGCGACACGATCGAGACCCGCGTCGGCGTCGACGAGGAGTTGGTCCGCGAAGGTCCGACCCCGCGGCTCGACGGCGCCGTACGCGACGGTGGTGAGGGCCACGCCGCGCCGGGCCATGGCGGCGTGGTGCTCGACGAGGGCGGCGGTCACCCGCCCGGCCGGGGACATGCCCTCGAAGGTGGCCGTCTTGACGAACCGGTTGCGCAGCGTGAGGGGGCCGACGTCGACGGGCGACAGGGCGATCACATGTCCCCCAGCAAGCGACGACGGTGCACGACGCGCAGCACCCAGGGCACCAGCGGGGGGCAGAGCAGGCCGGCGATCGTCACCGCCCAACAGTCCCAGCCGACGCGGAGGACGGCCCGGTCGCGCTCGACGCCGCGACAGATGGCGCGGGCCACGCGGTCGGGCGAGGTCCCGAAGCGGCGCAAGAGGCCGGCGAGGCGATCGGTGGTGCCGCGATCGTGGGAGGCGGCGGCGGCGAGGAAGTCCGTGGCGATGGCGCCGGGCAGCACGGTGGAGACGCCGATCCCGTCGCGCGCGAGCTCGACGCGGAGGGCGGCGCCGAAGCCGCGCAGGCCGAACTTGGCGGCGCTGTAGGTCGACTGCGTGGGGAAGGCCTGGAGGCCGGCCATGCTCGAGACGAAGGCGACGTGGCCCGGTCGCGCGAGGCGCGGGAGGACGGCCCGGGTGAGGAGGAGGGGCGCGCGCAGGTCGACGTCGAGGACGCGGTCGACCTCGTCGGCCGTCATGGCGGCGAAGGGGCCGTGGACGGTGAGGCCCGCGTTGTTGACGAGGACGTCGATGCGGCCGTACACCGCGTGCAGCTGCTCGACCAGGGCTTCGAACCGGTCGACGTCGCGGAGGTCGGCGACGACGGGGTGGACCCCCGGGAGGGTCGAGGCGAGGGCGTCGAGGCCGGGGGCGTCGCGGTCGAGGGCGAGGACGCGGGCGCCGCGGTCCAGGAGTGTCCGCGCGGTCGCCCGTCCGATGCCGCCCGCGGCGCCGGTGAGGATCACGACGGCGTCGCGGAGCGCGGTCACGACGGGAGGGTAACCCCGGGGGCGGCTCCGACGTACCATCCCGCATGCCCTTCACCGAGCGAGACGGCCGTCGCATCCATTACCAGGTTCGGGGGAGCGGCCCGCCGGTCGTGCTCGCCCACAGCTTCCTGTGCTCGATCGCGATGTGGGAGCCGCAGATCGCGGCGCTCGAGGCGAGCTGGACGCTGATCGCGGTGGACGCGCGCGGGCACGGCGAGTCGGACCCGGCGGACGGCCCCTACACGCTGTGGGACGCGGCCGAGGATCACCTGGCGGTGCTCGACGCGGTCGGGGTCGAGCGGGCGGCGTGGGCGGGGCTGAGCATGGGCGGGATGGCGGGGTTGCGAGCGGCGCTCCGGCACCCCGATCGCGTGGCCGGGCTCGTGCTCGTGGACAGCACCGGATCGGCCCAGACCTGGTACATCCGCGCGCGCTATCGGGCGATGTCGGTGGTGGCGAACCTGGTGGGGGTGAAGCCGCTGATGCCCGCGGTGCTCCCCCTCATGTTCGGGGCGACGGCGCGGCGGGAGCAGCCCGAGCTCGTGGCCCGCTGGAGGGCGAGCTTCACGGGGCTCCACGTGCCTTCGATGATCCACGGCATCGACGCGATCCGGCTGCGCGACGAGCTGGGACCGCGCCTCGCGGAGATCCGGTGCCCGACGGTGGTGATCGTCGGCCTCGAGGACCGGGCGCTGCCCCCGTCGCTGTCCCGCAAGCTCGCGGCCGGGCTCGGGTGCGAGTGCGTCGAGATCCCGGGATGCGGGCACCTCTCCGCGCAGGAGCAGCCCGAAGCGGTCACGGCGGCGATGCGACGCTTTCTGGAGGGGCTCGCCGGCTGAGGCGGGGAGGGCGGCCCAGGGCGAGGGGGCGAGGGGGCGAGAAGCGATTCTCGCCGGCGAGGGGTGGGCCCGGACGACGCCGACGGGGCGAGAAGCGATTCTCGCCGGCGAGGGGTGGGCCCGGACGACGGCGAGAAGCGATTCTCGCCGGCGGGGGGTGGGCCCGGACGACGGCGACGGGGCGAGAAGCGATTCTCGCCGGCGGGGGGTGGGCCCGGCCGGATGCTATCGGTAGGGGGTGTTCGATCGGGACGAGCAGGCTTCGCCGGAGCGACTGGACGACGACGCCTCGGAGCCGATCCGGTGTCGCTTCTGCGACTACGCGCTCGCCGCCGAGGCGGAGGTCTTCGGCGTCGGTGATCGACCGGCCGTGGCGACCTTCTTCAACCCATCGGGTGAGCTGATGGAGGTCGTGACCGTCCGCGTCGCGCCGGGGCTCCGCTCGGTGGGGCCACCGACGACGGAGTTCTCCTGGTTCGCCGGGACCGCCTGGACCGTCGGCGCCTGCGGCGGCTGCGGCGTCCAGATCGGGTGGCGCTGGGCGTCCACGGACGGCCCGGAGTCGTTCGCTGGGCTGCTGACCGACCGGATCCGGCGTCCCTGACGGCCCACACGATCACCGCTCGCCGAAACGAGCCGTTTCCCCCCGTCGTGAGCGCCTGGACGATCACCGCTCGCCGAAACGAGCCGTTTCCCCCGGTCGTGCGCGCCTGGACGATCACCGCTCGCCGAAACGAGCCGTTTCCCCCGGTCGTGCGCGCCTGGACGATCACCGCTCGCCGAAACGAGCCGTTTCCCCC
>CAZEKB010000074.1:0-34506 GCA_964512225.1 uncultured Rickettsiales bacterium
GCCCCGCTCCGACGACGCGGTGGGCCTCGAGGGCGAGGACCTCCTGGGGCTGGGGGGGGGGGGTGGTCTGGCCCCGGGGGGGGGGGCGCGCGCGGGCCGGGGCGGGGGCGCCGGCCCGCGCGGCCGCCTCGAGCCGCCGCAGCAGCTGGTCGAGCGTCCCCTCTTCGACCGTCCGCGTGAGCTCGCGGTCGACGGGGAAGACGGTGATGGCGTCGCCCGCCCGCTCGGTGACGAAGTGACCGTGGATCGTGGACGGGTCGAGGCCCCCCGCGACGAACTGGGCGTCGTCCAGCAGCGTGTACTCGACGCGCGCCCTGCGCAGCAGCGACGGCAGCGCCGGGTCCCACGCCCGCAGACACATCCACGCCCCCGCGGGGACCTTGCCGAAGTGCTGCTTGCAGAAGTTGGCCGTGAGCTGCAGCTGGCTCAGCGCGTCCTGCTCGGGGATCGACGGCAGCACGGCGTCGTGGAACGCGCCCCCGAGGAGCTCGATGCGGCCCTCGTTGGACAGCTCCCGCAGCCGCGAGAGCATCGCCGGCTCCTTGTCGCGCAGGTGCTCGAGGATCGGGCCCGCGAAGTGGAGGTTCAGCCGCAGCTGACGGTGGCTCTCGATCGCCTGGATGAGGGGGCGGTACTTCTCGGCGACGGCCCGATTCAACGCCTTCGCCGACACGCCCGTGGGGACGTGGAAGTGCAGGGCGCAGACGAGATGAATGGTCGGCCGCACTCCGGGCGCGCTCCTGTTTCTCTGCTCTTGGATGCTCCCGCGGTCAGCCCGCGAGGGCGCGGACCGACTCCGCCGCGAGCTGCAGGTAGCTCTCGGGAAGCAAGCCAATGATCACAATAGCTGCTGCGGAGACGCCGAGGGAGGCCATGAGCCCGAGATTGGACGCTTCGGGGGCGCGCGTGGCGGCGACACCGTCGGACATGTAGAGCACGATGACGGGGCGGAGGTAGTAGGCGACCGAGAGCGCGCTCGTGAGGATGCCGATGACGGCGAGGAGCACGTATCCCTCACCGATCGCCGCGGCGAAGAGCTGGAACTTGCCGAAGAAGCCCGCGAGCGGCGGGATGCCCATGAGGGACAGCATCGCCAGCGTGGTCACGGCCGCGGCGAACGGATACAGGCGCCCGAGGCCCCGCAGATCGTCGAACGTCTCCACGTCGTGCCCGCGCCGGGACAGGTAGACGAGCACCCCGAAGGCGGCGACGTTGGCGGCCGTGTAGGCCACCGCGTAGAAGAGGACGCCGGCTTGGCCGCTCGGGGTCCCCGCGAGCACGCCCATGAGCATGTACCCGCCGTGAGCCACGGACGAGTAGGCGAGCATGCGCTTCACGTTGCTCTGCGCCAGGGCCATCACGTTGCCGACGACGACCGTGAGCGCGATCACGCCCCACAGCACGCCCTCGAGGTGGAACGACGCGAGGATGTCGGCGCCGAAGAAGCGCAGGATGACCGCCGCGCCGACCGCCTTGACCGCGACCGACATGTAGGCCGTGACGGCCGTGGGCGAGCCCTCGTACACGTCCGGCGTCCACATGTGGAAGGGCGCGGCGGACACCTTGAACAGCAGGCCGACCAGGATCATGAAGCCGCCGATGACGGCGAAGCCGGGCAGCGCGCCCGCCCCGCGGATGGCCGCGAGCACCTCGTCGATGTTCATGGTGCCGGTGCCGGTCTCCAGGCCCACGAACCCGTAGACGAGGGCCATGCCGAACAGCATGACGGCGGTGGCGAACGAGCCCAGCACCAGGTACTTCACGCCCGCTTCGACCGAGCGGTCCTCCCACCGGAGGAAGGCGGCGAGGCAGTAGATCGGGATCGACATGACCTCGAGGCCCATGAAGAGCATCACGAAGTCGCCCGCCGAGAGCATGTAGAGCATCCCGGACGTGGCCATGAGGAGCAGGGCGTGGTGGCCGGCGGCCGACAGTCGGTGGTTCTTGAGCCAGGGGTCCGCGAGGAGCAGGGCGAGGCCCGCCGACACGCAGACCAGCACCTTGACGAACATGTTGAAGGAGTCGAGGACGAAGAGGCCCCCGAAGGACACCTGGGCGCCGCCGTCCCAGAGCATCAGCGCCGTCCACAGGCCCGCGCCGAAGCAGCCGAGGACGGAGATGGCCGTCACGGTCGTGTTCGACGCGCCGCCCTCGGCCGGGGTGCCGTCCCTGCGTCCGCCCTGGGGCGTCTGGACCGCGTCCAGGATCAGCACGATCAGGGCCGCACCGATGACGATGAACTCGGGGATCATCAGCGAGAAGTCGAGGTCGATGTTCATGGCTGGTTGCTCGCCGTGGAGGTCGCGGGCGCCGCGCCGCCGCGATGGGATGGGCTCCCGTAGTCGCGCGGGAGCTCTCGGGACATCGCCTCACCCGCCTCGACGTCGGCGATCCAGGTCTCCACGGTGGGCTCCATCTTGTCGAAGAAGGGCTTCGGGTAGAGCCCGATCCAGAAGATCATCACGACCAGGGGGGCGAACACGACGAGCTCGCGCACCGTCATGTCCTGCAGCGCGAGGTTCTTCTTGAGCTGCACGGGCCCGAAGAAGACCCGCTCGATCATCCACAGCAGGTAGACGGCGCCGAAGACGACGCCCGTGGCCGCGACCGCCACGAAGCCGTACGAGCCCCACAGGGTGCCGCCCGCGGCGTGCTCGGCGGCGCCCCACTTGAAGGCGCCGAGGAGCGCGAGGAACTCGCCCACGAACCCGTTGGTGCCGGGCAGCCCGGCCGAAGACAGCGCGACCAGGATGAACAGCGTGGCGTACACCGGCATCACCTTCGCCAGCCCGCCGTAGTCCCAGATGCGGCGCGTGTGGGTGCGCTCGTACACGACGCCGACGAGCAGGAAGAGCGCGCCCGTGGAGATGCCGTGGTTGATCATCTGGATCATGCCGCCCTGCACCCCCTGGGGGTTGAGGGCGAAGACGCCGAGCATGATGAAGCCCATGTGGGACACGGAGCTGTAGGCGACGAGCTTCTTGATGTCCGGCTGCACCATGGCGACGAGCGCGCCGTACACGATGCCGATGACGGACAGCAGCATGATCACCCAGGTCCACTCGGCGACGGCGAGGGGGAACATCGGCATGGCGAGGCGGATGAACCCGTACGTCCCCATCTTCAGGAGCACGCCCGCGAGGATGACCGACCCCGCCGTCGGCGCCTGGACGTGGGCGTCCGGCAGCCACGTGTGGAACGGGAACATCGGGACCTTGATGGCGAAGCTGAAGGCGAACGCGGCGAACAGCCAGCACTGGACGTCCCCGCCCATCTGCACGTTGTAGAGGTCCACGAACGCCATGGACCACACGCCGAACTGCTCGTGGTGCAGCCAGTACAGGTACACGATCGCGACGAGCATCAGCATCGAACCGACGACCGTGTAGACGAAGAACTTCAGCGTGGCGTACAGCCGCTGCTCACCGCCCCAGATCCCGATGAGGAAGAACATCGGGATGAGCATCAGCTCCCAGAAGACGTAGAAGACCGCCAGGTTCAGGGCGACGAAGGCCCCGATCATGAACGTCTGCAGCGCCAGCACCTGGAAGAAGAAGTGCCGGTGGTCCTTGCCCACGGCCGTCCAGGACCCGAGCACGACGATGGGCCCCAGGAACGTCGTGAGCAGGACGAGCCACAGGCTGAAGCCGTCGAGCCCGATCTCCCAGTTCACGCCCCAGGACGGGATCCAGGTATACGACTCGACGAACTGCATGCCCGACGCGGCCGCGTCGTAGCCCACCAGGGGCAGCGATACGAGGAACCCGGCGATGGCGACCGTCAGGGCCCAGGTCTTGATCGCCTTCTCGTTCCCCTTGGGGATGGCGAGGAGGACGAGCGCCCCGGCGAGGGGCAGGAACATCACGATGCTGAGGAGATGACTCACGAGACCGCTCCTAAAGCATCGTCGCGACGACCGCGAAGGCGCCGAAGATGAAGAGACCGGCGACCATCCAGCCCGCGTAGTTCCCGGTGTCGCCGTCCTGGACCTTGCCCAGCAGGCGCGCGCCGTTGGTCGCGGCGCCCCCGATGAAGTTCACGAGCCCGTCGATGAGGACCTCGTCGACGATGCGCCACAGGAACTCCCGGGACGCGACCACGATGGGCGAGACGAGGATGGCCTCGTAGATCTCGTCCACGTACCACTTGTTCCAGAGCACCTTGTGCAGCGGCGGGAAGTTCGCCTCGAAGACGTCGTGCAGCTTGTCCTTGCCGCGGTACAGCCACACCGAAGCGAGAATGGCCGCGACGGCCACGGCCACGGAGACGAAGACGCCGGTGAGCTCCGCGCTGTGCGTCAGCTCCGCGCTCGCCTCGTACACGGGCAGCAGGCCCACGTGCGAGTTGGCGAAGATCGGGTGGTACCAGTCGTGCAGGTAGTTGGGGATGGACCCGCCCGTGAACACGTGCGCGAGGCCGACGTAGCCGCCGAGCAGCGACAGGGCGGCGAGCACGATCAGCGGGACGGTCATCGTCCAGGGCTGCTCCTGCGGGTCGCCGTGGTGCCCGTGGCCGTCGCCGTGGTCGTGGGCGTGGTCCTCGTGGCCGTGGCCGTCGTGATCGTCGCCGTGGTGCCCGTGACCGTGACCGGCGGGGACGCCGCGGTGTTCGCCCCAGAAGGTCATCCACATGATTCGGAACATGTAGAAGGCCGTGCAGAAGGCGGCGAGGGAGACCAGGGCGTAGGCCCCGAACGCGCCGCGCTCCGACGCCTGCGCGAACCACAGGATCTCGTCCTTGCTGAAGAAGCCCGAGAAGAGCGGGACGCCCGAGATGGCCAGCGTCGCGATGAGGAACGTCCAGTACGTCCGCGGCATGAACCTCCTCAGGCCGCCGTAGTAGCGCATGTCCTGCTCGTGGTGCATCGCGAGGATGACCGAGCCGGAGCCGAGGAAGAGGCAGGCCTTGAAGAAGGCGTGCGTCATCAGGTGGAACATGCCGACCGCCCACGCCCCGGCGCCCATGGCCGTGAACATGAAGCCGAGCTGGCTCACCGTGGAGTACGCCAGGACCTTCTTGATGTCGTTCTGGACGAGCCCGATGGTGGCCGCGAGCAGCGCCGTGCTGGCCCCGACCCAGAGCACGACCTCCGACGCGAACTCCGCGTGGAAGAAGACGCCGTTGAGGCGGGCGATCATGTAGACGCCGGCCGTCACCATGGTGGCCGCGTGGATGAGGGCGGACACCGGGGTCGGGCCCGCCATCGCGTCGGGAAGCCAGATGTACAGGGGGATCTGCGCCGACTTGCCGCAGGCGCCGAGGAACAGCAGCAGCGCCGCCGCCTCGATCGTCCCGACCGACACGCCCGCCGGCAGCCCCGCGGCGAGCTGCGCGTTGATGCCGCCGTCCCCGACGGGGCTCAGCGTCCCGAACGTGACGAACAGCAGCATCATCCCCAGGGCGAAGCCGAAGTCGCCGATGCGGTTGACCACGAACGCCTTCTTGCCCGCCTTCGCGTTCTCGCGCTCCTCGAACCAGAAGCCGATCAGCAGGTAGGAGCAGAGCCCGACGCCCTCCCAGCCCAGGAACATGAGCAGCAGCGACTCGCCGAGGACGAGGCACAGCATCGAGAAGATGAAGAGGTTCAGGTACGCGAAGAAGCGGTAGTAGCTCGGGTCCCCCTTCATGTACCCGATCGAGTACAGGTGAATCAGGAAGCCGATGTTCGTGATGATGAGGAGCATCACCGCGGACAGCGGGTCCAGCCACAGGGCGAAGTCGACGTGGAACCCGCCCACGTGGATCCACGGGAAGAGGACCTGCGACAGGTTCCGCGCGTGGGGCTCGAGGCCCGTGAGCTGCATGAACAGCATCCAGGCGATCAGCGCGGGGATGCCCACGCACAGCAGCGCGATGGTGTGGATCGCCGAGGTGGGGAGCTTCTTCCCGAAGAGCCCGTTGATCGCGGCGCCGAGCAGGGGCAACCCGATGATCGGAGCGAGCATCCCGGTCGAGCTCACGACCTGGGCGGCGTGATGAGCGGCTTCAGCAGCGGCGGCACCGGCCATGACGACTCCTCCCTAACCCCGCAGGGCCGTGAACTCGTCGACCGACAGCGTGCGTCGGCGGCGATACATGTTGACGACGATGGCCATCCCGACCCCCACCTCGACGGCGGCGACCACGAAGACCATGAGGACCATGACGTGCGAGCCCGAGTCGCCGAAGTGGCGGCTGAACCCGACGAACGCGAGGTTCACGGAGTTCAGCATCAGCTCGATGCACATGAAGACCACCAGGACGTTCTTGCGCACGAGGACGCCCGCGGCGCCGAGCGCGAAGAGCAGGAACGCGAAGGCGAGGACGTGAGGAAGCGGCATCAGTCGTCCTCCTCGGGCTGCGGCTTGTAGACCTCGACGGCGGGCGCCAGGGCGACGGCCGGAGCGGGGCGCGGGGCGGACCGACCCGGCTCTCTCGGCTTGCGACCCGTGAGCAGGACGGCCCCGACGATGCCCGCGAGCAGCAGGATCGACGCGACCTCGAACGGGAGCACGTACGGGCCCAGCAGCTGGGCGCCCACGGCCTTCGTGGTGCCGAAGCACACGTCGTGGGACTGGCAGTCCGGGTCCGAGCAGTCGCTCAGGCCGTCCGCGTCGTTGTCCTTGCGGTCGTCGCAGCTCGTCTCGCACACCTCGCCCGCGGCGCACGGCGACCGGTCGGCTCCGGCGAGGGTCGGCGCGGCGTGCGCCGGGATCGTGAGGAACAGCTTGAGGCACAGCAGAACGAACAGCCCCAGCGCGGGGACCGCGACCAGGCCGCCGAGGCGGATCCAGAACCCGCCGTCGGACCGCAGGTCCAGCAGCATGATCACGTAGACGACGAGGATGATGATGGCGCCCGCATAGATGATGATCTGGAGCGCGGCGAGCAGGTGCGCCTGGAAGAGCGCGTAGGCGCCGCCGAGCGCCAGCATGGAGCCGAGCAGCGACAAGGCGGAGTGGACCGGGTGCTTGAGCACCACCGTTCCGAGGCCGCCGAGCACCGCGAGGGCACACATCAGGTAGAGCATGGCCGTGGTGGGGTCCATGGAGAGTCCTGAGAGGAGAAGGAGAGTCCGACCGCTAGTCGCGGCGCGGCTTGTCCCCGGGATAGATGTGCTCGTGCTCGACCTTCGTGGGGTTCCAGCCGAGCAGGTATTCCTTGTTGTAGGTCATGTCCTCGCGGCGGTAATCCACGAGGTGTACGTCGTTCGTGAGGCGGATCGCGTCGACCGGGCAGGCCTCTTCGCAGTATCCGCAGAAGATGCACTTGTCGATCTCGATGTCGAAGACCACGGGGTACTTCTCGATCGAGGGGTCGGGGTGCTCCCCCGCCACGATGTGGATGCAGAAGGCTGGGCAGGCCGTCGCGCACATGTAGCAGGCGACGCACTGCGGGTCCCCGTTCGCGCGCTGCGTGAGGATGTGCTTCCCGCGCGTGATGGGGCTGTAGTCCGCCCGCGTCTCTTCGGGGTAGTAGATGGTGGTGGCGCCCTTCGGCGCCTCCTTGCCCTTGCCCCGGATCCAGTAGGTGAACCAGACGGCCCACCTCAGCATGTTCTTGACGAAGACCCCGCCCGTGATGAGCAGCCCGCCGATGACGGCGGGCAGGTACATGCGCTCCATCCAGCTCAGGGCCTCGGGGTTGTAGTACTTGACGATCTCGCCTTCGGTGAACTCCCCCTCGTAGGCGGCGTCCGGCAGGACGTGTCCCTTGGCGAGATTCTCGAAGCCGTCGTTGGTGCCGAGCCGCATCGTCGTCCCCTCAGGAGATGGCCAGGACCACCGCGGCGGTCACGAGCAGGTTGGCGATGGAGATGGGCAGCAGGATCTTCCACCCGAGCCGCATGATCTGGTCGTACCGGAACTTCGGCAGGGTCCACCGGATCAGGATCTGGAGCCAGCAGAGGACCAGGAGCTTGCCCAGGAACGCCCCCACGCGCAGGACGATGACCACCGCGTGCGACACCTCGGCGCCGAACACGTAGTTGCCCGCCGTCATCTCGGGGTGGGCGGCCCAGTAGATGACGTCCCCGGCGCCGTGCACACCGGGGATGTGGTACGCGCCGAAGAAGAGCGTGGTGAGGATGCCCGCGATGACGGCGATCTCGATGAACTCCGCCATCATGAACAGCCCCATCTTCATGGCGCTGTACTCGGTGAAGTACCCGGCGACGAGCTCCGACTCGGCCTCCGCCATGTCGAAGGGCACCCGCTTGTTCTCCGCCATCAGGGCGACGGTGAAGATGAAGAGCATGTGGGGCTGAAGGAACATCCCCCACTTGAAGAAGTCGCCCTGAATCTGAGCGATCTCGTTCATGTTCACGGTGCCGTAGATGACGATCAGCCCGAGGATCGAAAGCCCCATGAAGACCTCGTAGGAGATCATCTGGGACGATGAGCGCAGGGCGCCCATGAGCGACCACTTGTTGTTGGAGGACCAGCCCGCCATGGCCGCCGCGAAGATGCCGGTGCCGCCCATGGCGAAGATGAACAGCAAGCCCACGTCGAGGTCGGCCAGCTGCATCTGGTAGGTGGTGGTGCCGAAGAACTCGAGCATCCAGTCGCCGACGCCGGCCAGCCCCACGAACCCGAAGATGTCGGACATCATCACGCCGGGCTGGAACGGCCCCCCGAAGGGGATGACCGCGAAGGTGAGGAGGACGGGGATGACCGCGAACCAGGGCGCGATGTTGTAGACGACCTTGTCCACGAAGGGAGGCGTGAAGTCCTCCTTCGTGATCATCTTGAGCCCGTCGGTGATCCCGTGGACCAGGCCCATCACCGTGAAGCCCTTCCACCACGTCACTCCCCCGCCCTTCCGGGGGATCGGGATCGGGATGTAGGCACGGTTGGCGCCGATGCGGTCGGCCATCACCGCGCCCTGCTTCCGCTCGACCCAGGTCAGCGCGCCGCCCAGGTTGAGCAGCAGCCCCAGCACGAAGGAGAGGTTCAGGAGCGCGACGACGACGAAGGCGATGTCCATGGACTCAGACCTCCAGGACGCCGCCGTGGTGGCGGTACATCGTCTGGTTCTTGGGGAAGCTGAACGCGCCGTCGACGACCTCGACGGCCTCTTCGGCGTCGGCCTTCAGCTTCTTGCGGGCGGCCTTGAGGCTGTCCGCGACGGGCTTCTTGATCCCGGCGGCGACCGTCAGCTGCTTCAGGAGCTCGAAGTCGTCGCGCACGCGGCGGTCGATCCGCAGCGCCTTGCGGAACTGCGACTGGTGCCCGTCCACGTTCGTCCACGTGCCGGATCGCTCGGCCCAGCTGCGGGTGGGCAGCAGCACGTGGGCCCGCGGGCTGAGCTCGTCGTGCTTCCAGGTGGCCTGCACGATGAACTTCACGTTCGCGAGCGCGGCCCCCATGGCGGCGGCGTCCCCGTCGAAGTGGTTGACGAGGCCGGGGCCCCAGACCACGAGCACGTCGACCTCGCCCGCGGCGCAGTCCTCGAGGATGCCCGCGAGGTCGCGGCCCGCCTTCTTGCCCGGCACGACCCCCGCCTCGGCGACGCCGCGACGGTTCGGGTTGTGGTCGTCCGTGTGCAGCAGGTCGTCGGCGGGGTAGCCGTCGGCGACGTCGGTCTTCACGTCCAGGCGGCCGCACTTGAGCTTCTTGCCGAGCAGATCGGCGAAGAGCAGCGCCTCTTCGTTGCTCATCCAGGGGGAGGCGATGCCCGCCATGCGGCCCGCTTTCTTCTGGGGCCCGAGCTCGTCGCCCACCCGCGCGATCGCGGCGGTCCAGCCCGGGTCCGTCGCCTCGCCGTCCGCCCGCACGACGGGGGCGGTGGGTCGGTCCACGTTCTGCAGCGTCTTGTAGAGGTCGCGCCCCTCGTTGCACATCCAGTGCGAGTTGATGTCGGCGCGCTCCCGCGGCATCACCCGGATGATGTCGGTCCCGTCGTGGTCCACGACGGTGTTGCAGTTGCGCGAGCAGCCCCCGCAGACCGACTCGGTGTGCTTGAGGAACCACACCCGCTTCTTGAAGCGGAAGTCCGTCTTCGTGAGGGCGCCGACCGGGCACACGTCGGCGACGTTGTCCGTGTAGGCGTGGTCGAACTTCGAGGTGTCCGTGAGCTGGACGATCGCCCGGTCGCCGCGGTTGACGATGCCGAGGTCGTGCGTCTTGGTGACGTGGGCGGTGAAGCGCGTGCAGCGGCTGCACAGGATGCAGCGCTCGCCGTTGTAGACGATGCGCTCCCCGAAGGGCACGAGGCGCGGCTTGTGGACCTTCTCGTCGCGCAGCTCGGACCGCTTGCGGTCGTGCCGCATGTAGTAGTCCTGGAGCATGCACTCGCCCGCCTTGTCGCAGATCGGGCAGTCGATGGGGTGGTTGACGAGCAGGAACTCCATCACCGACGCGCGGGCCTTGTGGACCATCTCCGTCTCGGTGAAGACCTGCATGTTCTCTTCGGCGTCCGTCCAGCAGGTGACGGCCGGGCGGCGCGCGGGGAAGTGCTTCTCGGCCCGCGCGTTCCAGGTGCGCACGTCCGCGATGCACATGCGGCAGTTGCCGTCGACGGGCAGCCCCGGGTGGTAGCAGAAGTGCGGGATCCGCTTGCCGATCTTCTTCGCCGCGTCGATGACCTTCGTCCCCTTCGGGACGGTCACCTCGGTGCCGTCGATCGTCAGCGTGACGGTGTCGGACATGGCTCCTGTCCTCCTAGGCCACGAACGCGTGCTCGGGATCGCCTCGTCGCCGAGGAGACCCGCCGCCGCGGAGATTCAGGTGGTCGGGGAAGGTGCCGCCGTGCGGGCACTTGCCCTCGCGCACGTGCGCCTCGAACTCGTCGCGGAACACCTCGATGAAGGACTTCGTGGGCCACGCCGCCGCGTCCGCGAGGGTGCAGATCGTGCGCAGCTCCATGTTGTCGGCGATGCGGTAGAGCTCGTCGATGTCGCCCTCGGCCGCCTCGCCCCGCTCGATGCGGCTGCAGATGCGCTCGATCCACCCCGTGCCTTCGCGGCAGGGCGTGCACTGGCCGCACGACTCGTGGTGATAGAAGCGCAGCAGCACCATCAGGGCCCGGACCATGCAGGTCCCCTCCCCGATCACGATGACGCCGCCGGAGCCGAGCAGCGTGCCGTGCTCCTCGCAGGACTCGTAGTCCATGTTGATCTTCAGCGCGGTCTCGGCGTTCACCACCGGCACGGAGCTGCCGCCGACGATCAGCGCCTTGAGGGCGACCCCGTCGAGCATCCCGCCGCACTCGTTGTTCAGCAGGTCCTTGAAGGGGTACGCCATCGGGACCTCGTAGACCCCGGGTCGCTTCACCGGCCCGCTGACGCTGTACAGCTTGGTGCCCGCGGACTTCTCCGTGCCCCAGGCTCGGTAGCCGGCGCCGCCCGCGTGAGCGATGTACACGACGGCCGCGATGGACTCGACGTTGTTCACGATCGTCGGGTAGCGGAACACGCCCTCGACGGCCGGGAACGGCGGCTTGATGCGCGGCTGGCCCTTCTTGCCCTCGAGGGACTCGATGAGGCCGGTCTCCTCGCCGCAGATGTAGGCGCCGGCGCCGCTATGCACCGTGATGTGGCAGGTGAACCCGCTGCCGTAGATGTTCTCGCCGAGGTGGCCGGCGGCGTACGCCTCCTCCACGGCCATCGTCATGCGCTTGATGCAGGAGACGTATTCGCCGCGGATGTAGATGTACGTCGAGCTCGACCGGATGGCCCAGCAGGAGAGGACACAACCCTCGATGAGTTGATGAGGGTTTTCCTCCATGATCACGCGATCCTTGAAGGTTCCCGGCTCCGACTCGTCGGCGTTGACGACGAGCTGGCGGGGCTTCTCCGGATCGACGGGCGGCAGGAAGGACCACTTCAGCCCGGTGGGGAAGCCGGCGCCGCCGCGACCGCGCAGGCCCGAGGCCTTCACCTCGCCGAGCAGATCGTCGGGCTGGTAGGCGCCGCCGAGCGTCGCCTTGGCGATCGAGTAGCCGCCGCGGGACTCGTAGGACGCCAGGGGCCAGGACTCCGAGCCGCGCTCGAAGTTGAGGAGGGTGCGGTGCCCGTCGAGGACGGGGTAGGTGCCGACGGCCATCTCAGTGCCCTCCGTGGCCGGGGACGACGACCCCGTGGCCGCTCGTCAGGACCGGTCCGTCCTGCGGCAGCGCGCGCGACGGACCGGAGCCGCAGCCGAACGCGAGGTTCGGCTCGTCGTTCTCGATGTCCGCCGTGCCGCGGAGCTTCTCGAGCAGGTCGTCGACGTCCTGGAGGCTCAGGTTCTCGTAGTAGTGGTCGTTGACCTGCATCATCGGGGCCGTGCCGCACGAGCCGAGGCACTCGGCGCCCATCAGGGTGAACTCGCTGTCCGCGGTGGTCTCGCCCCGGTGGATGTCCAGCTTCTTCTCGATGTGCTCGAGGACCACCTCGGCGCCCATCAGCGAGCAGCTGAGGTTGTGGCAGACCTGCAGGTGCCAGCGCCCGATCGGCTTCTTGTTGTACATCGTGTAGAAGGTCGCGACCTCCTCCACCTGAATGACCGGCACCGGGATGACCGAGGCGACGTACTGCACGACCTTCGGGCTGCACCAGCCGAACTCGCGCTGAGCCATGGACAGCACCGGGAGGATCAGCGCGCGCTGGTGCTCCTTCGGGTAGCGCGTCCGCAGCCACTCGAGGCGCTCCTTCGCGGTGTCGCTGAACTCGATCCCGTCGTGGGGATCGGGGTCGAACTTGACGGTCGCGGCGTCGCGGTCGACGTCCCCCATCGTGGTGCTCATCGGTCGCACTCCCCGCCGATCATGTTGATCTGGCCGAAGATCGGGACGATGTCCGCCACCTGCGAGCCCAGCAGCTGCAGGTGGATGCCGCCCATGTGAATGAACGACGGCGGCCGACACCGCGCGCGGTACGGGAAGCCCGTGCCGTCGCTCACGATGTAGAAGCCGAGCTCGCCGTTGCCGCCCTCGTGTGCGAGGTACGTCTCTCCCTTGGGAGGACGCGTACCTTCCATGATCAACTTGAAGTGATTCATGAGGGCTTCGATGTTCGAGTAGACCTCGGACTTCGGCGGCAGGACCATGCGGCTGTCGTCCACCGTGATCTCCTGGCCGTTGGTGGCGCGGATCATCGGGTCGAGCTGGCGGCAGATCTTGAGGCTCTCCTCGATCTCCCGCATGCGCACGAAGTAGCGGTCGTAGTTGTCGCCGTACTTGCCGATCGGGACCTCGAACTCGACCTCGTCGTAGAGGTCGTACGGCGCGTACTTGCGGCAGTCCAGGCCCACGCCCGTGGCGCGCAGCACCGGGCCGGTGTAGCCGTAGGAGACGGCGTCCGAGGCCTTCATGAGGCCGATGCCGCGCATGCGGTCGAGGAAGATGCGGTTGTGCTGGACGAGTCCGTGGACCCGGGCCAGGCAGACCTTCATGTTCTCTTCGAGGATCTGCATCGCCCGGTCGAGCCAGTCGTCGTCCACGTCCCGGGCGAGGCCCCCGATGCGGGCGTACGTCTGGGTGAGGCGGGCGCCGGTGACGTGGCAGATGTGCTCCCACATCCAGTCCCGCACCTCGATCATGTAGAGGAACGGGGTGAGCGCGCCGAGCTCCATGAGGGCCGCGCCCAGGCACGTCAGGTGGTCCGTGATGCGGCTGTACTCCGCGAGGTACATGCGGATCAGCTTCGTGCGGCGGGGGACGTCGACGCTGAAGAGCTTCTCGACCGTCTCGACCCAGCAGAAGTTGTTGATCAGCGGGGAGCAGTAGTTCAGGCGGTCGGTGTACGGGATGCACTGGTGGTAGGTGTGCGCCTCGCACTCCTTGGCGAACCCGCGGTGCAGGTAGCCCGGGTGCACGTCCACGCCGACGATCGTCTCCCCGTCGAGCTCCCCGATGATCTTGATGGTGCCGTGCATCGCCGGGTGCGACGGGCCGATGTTGATCACCGTCCGGTTGGCGAGGTCTTCGTCCTCCTCGTCGGGGTAGATGCGGTGCAGGACGTACTTGTCGCGACCGGGGATGGGAACGAACTCGCCCCCGACGTCGTACGGGTATTCGGAGGTCGGGACGCTCATCCGTCACTCTCCCGGGTGCCGTGGTAGCGGGGCTTGAAGAGGGGCTGCTCGTCGAGCTTGTCGTAGTCCTTGCGCAGGGGATGCCCCTCGAACTCCTCGTACAGCAGGATGCGGCGCAGGTCCGGGTGGCCGTCGAAGCGCACGCCGAACATGTCCCACGACTCGCGCTCCATCCAGTTGGCCGAGCCGTACAGCGGCGTGATCGACGGGAGCGACGGGTCGTCTTCGGAGACGCGGTACTTCACCCGGAGGCGGTGGTGATGCCGGGTGCTGAAGAGGTGGTCCACCACCTCGAAGCGCAGGTCGTCGTCGGGCCAGTCGACGACCGTGCTGTCCATGAGCAGGTCGAACCCGAGCGCCTCGGACTCCTTGAGCGCGCGGGTCCCCGCGAGACGGTGCGCCGCCTCCACGAGGACCGTGTCGTCGCCGAGGTACGCGTGGTACCCGGTCACGTGGCCCTCGAGGAGGGAGAGGGCCGCCTGGAGCACCGGGCTGAGCTCGTCGGTGCCGCCGTCTTCGGTGGTCATGGGATTCCTCGCCCCGCGCCGCCACGGCGCGCAGGCATTGGGGTCCGACTCGGGGTCAGACCTCGTGGTGCTGGTTCTGGATCTTCTCCTGGAGCTTCAGGATCGCGTCCAGGATCGTCTCCGGCCGCGGGGGGCAGCCGGGAATGTAGACGTCCACGGGCACGACCTTGTCCGCGCCCGCGACCGATGTGTAGTTCTGATAGAAGCCGCCGCTCACCGCGCACGCGCCCACGGCGACGACCCACTTCGGGTCGCACATCTGCTCGTAGACGGTCCGCAGGACCGGGGCCTGCTTGTGCGTGATCGTGCCGACGATCATCAGCATGTCGGCCTGGCGCGGCGAGAAGCGCGGCAAGGCCGCCCCGAAGCGGTCGGTGTCGTAGTGGTTCGCGGACACGGCCATGAACTCCATGCCGCAGCACGCCGTCACGAACGGGTACTGGAACAGGGAGAACTTGCGCGCCCAGCCCAGGACCGCGTCCACGCGCGTGGCCCAGACCTTGTTCTTGAAGTCGTCCTCCGGCGCGGCGGGGGTGCCGAGCTGGACGAGCGGCTCACTCACTGCCATTCGAGGGCTCCCTTCCGCCACACGTAGGCGAGGCCCACGACGAGCGAGACGAGGAAGACGCAGAGCTCGACGAGGCCGAAGAGCCCCAGCTCCCGGTAGAGGACGGCCCAGGGATAGAGCAGGACGGCCTCGAGGTCGAACATCACGAAGAGGATCGCGACGAGGTAGTACTTCACGGCCGTGCGACGCTGGTTGTCCGTCTGCAGAGGCGGCGAGCCGCACTCGAACGGCTCGTACTTGATCGAGTCGTCGGGCACCCGCTTGGGGCCCAGCAACGCGTTGAGCCCGAGCATCACGGCCATGAAGGCGGCGGAGCCGAGGAGCGCGAGCAGGACGGGCAGATATTGCGCGGTCAAGAAGACCTCCATCGAACGCATGGTCGCGCTCCGGCGCTATTTAGCCCCCGCCCCCCGGCAATGCAAGAACGCCAGTCGGGCGGCACCCACGGCGCCCGCGGAGGTGCCGAGGGCGGCCGCACGCAAGGGGAAGACGTCCGCGGCCGTGGCGGGGATGGCGAGGGCGCGCACGCGCTCCTCCAGGTCCGCGCGGAACGCCTCCAGCGACGTCGCGACGCCCCCGCCGAGGACCACCGCTTCGGGAGCGAAGACATGCAGGAGGACGGTGATCCCCCGGGCGAGGTGGTCCACGAAGGTCCCGACGGCGGTCTCGGCCTCCTCGTCGCCCGCCGCGAGCAGCTCGAAGACACGAGCCGCGGTCCCCGGGGGGTCCGCGCGTCGTTCGTGGCGCCAGACCTCGGCCGCCGTCGCCGTCAGCCCCGGACCCGACGCATAGGTCTCGAGGCAGCCGTACCGCCCGCAGCCGCACCGCCGTCCCCCGGTCTGTATGACGACGTGGCCTCCCTCGGCCGCCCCCCCGCGGGCGCCGCGCACCACGCGGCCGTTCACCAGGAACCCGGTGCCGACGCCGGTCCCCAGGGTCAGCATGACCACGTCGCGGAGCCCCCGAGCCGCCCCGACCCACGCCTCTCCGGCGACCGCCGCGTTGGCGTCGTTGTCGACGATCACGGGACGACCCAGGCGGTCCTCCAGGAGCGACTGCAGGGGGACGTCGACCCAGTCGGGGAAGTTGGGGGAGCTCCGGACGACGCGGCTGCGCGTATCGAAGAAGCCGGGCACGGCCACGCCGACGGCCGCACGGGGGGCGGGGGCGAGGGCCTCGATGCCCCGGGCGACCCGGTCGAGGACCGCGGCCACCGACCGCCCCTCGGGGCTGGGATCGTGGTCGCTCCAGCGCCCGACGACGGAGCCCTCGGCGTCGACCCGGACGGCCTTGACGCCGTGCCCTCCGACGTCGACTCCGACCGCGTCCGACGGGGGTAGAGGGGTCATGGCGGGGACCCTATCAGCCCGGAGGTCGACTGCTATCCTCGCGCCGATGTCGCCCGCCGCCCTGCGGTTCTCCGCCCTGCCCAAGGACGATCCCCTCCACCGCGCGCTCGAGCGCGTGGGCGAGCTGTACAAGGCGACCAACTTCCTCACGTGGTGGGACGCGCGCGGCTTCGTGGTGAGCGGCGAGGGCGCCCGGGCCTGGGACCCGGCCGCGCGGGACCAGATCGACCGGCTCGCGGGCTTCGTCGAGACCGAGGTCCTCCCCGCCTACCAGCAGGTCGGCGAGCCCCGGTTCGGCGATCACGTGGCCAAGGTCGGACCCGTGGGGTGGGAGGACGTGCGGGGGGGCCTGCTCGACGCGCTGAAGCACCACCCGGTGTCCGGGGGGGTGCGCCCCGGGCAGGCGTCGCTGGGGCTGGCCCCGGAGGCGTTCCTGCTCCTGGATCTGCTGGAGGAACAGATCGCCGCGGCGCTGTCCTTCGACTCCGCGGCGGCGCTCGCCGAAGCCCCCGAGGAGCGCCTCCGCTGCGCGCGCCTGCGCCCCCGAGAGGGCTCGGTGTTCGAGGGCACGCTCTACCAGCACCTGTTCCTGGTCTGGGCCCCGGCCCAGCGGCGCCTGCTCTGGTTCGACCTCGGCGGCTCCCAGTGAGCGGGCCGTGAAGAGCTCCCGTGAGTGAGCGCTCGTACCGGCTGGGCGACCTCACGCGCGCGCGGGAGATCCTGACGGTCCTCGCTCGGCACGGCTTCGGCGAGCTGGTCGCGTCCCTCCCGAGCATCCCGGGGCTTCGGCTCGGCGGGGGCGAGGGGGCGCCGCGGGGGACGCCGGAGCGCCTGGTCAGGGCCCTCGAAGAGCTGGGCCCGACGTTCGTGAAGTTCGGCCAGATGCTGAGCACGCGCGCCGACCTCCTGCCCGAGGCCTACGTGGCCCAGCTGGCCACCCTCCAGGACGGCGTCCCTCCCTTCTCCGGGGACGAGGCCCTGGCCGTCGTCGAGGACGATCTGGGGGCCACCACCGCCGACCTCTTCGCCGAGTTCGAGCACGACCCCGTGGCCTCCGCGTCGATCGCCCAGGTGCACCGGGCCGTGCTCCACGACGGGCGGGCGGTGGCGGTCAAGGTCCAGCGCCCGGGGATCGAAGACACGATCCGCTCGGACCTCAACATCCTCTACGTCCTGGCGGGCTGGATCGAGGGTCGAATCGACCTCGGCGTGCACACCCCCGCCGCGATCATCGAGGCCTTCGACCGGGGCATCAGCCAGGAGGTCGACTTCCGCGCCGAGGCCGCCCACGCGGACGCGTTCCGCGAGGCGATGGCGGAGGTCGACGGCGTCCGCGTCCCCAAGGTGCACCGCGCCCTCAGCAGCCGGCGGGTGCTCACGATGGAGTGGCTCGAGGGGGTGCGCCTGTCGTCGTTCGAGAGCTGCGACGCCGACCCCGCGCTGCTCATGGACCACATCGTGGAGGCGACCTACCGCCAGATCTTCGTCGCGGGCACGTTCCACGGGGACCCGCACCCGGGGAATCTGCTCGTCGACCCGCAGTCCCGGGTGGCCTACCTCGACTTCGGGCTCGTCGGCCGTATCACGCCGGAGATGCGCGACACGCTGCTGGCCCTGTTCGTGGGGGTCGTCTGGAGCGACGCGGACGCCGTCGCCCGCACCCTCTACCGGGCCGCGTCCCGCGACGGCGAGCGGGTGCGGCTGCGGCCGCTGGCGGCGGAGGTGGAGGAGCTCCTCGATCGCTACGGGACGAAGTCGCTGGAGCAGCAGGACACCGCCACGATCGCGGTGGAGATCCTCGCCCTCGCGCGTCGCCACGGCCTCGGCCTGCCTCGGGAGTACGCCATCCTGGCCCGGGCTTGCGTGACCCTGGACGGCATCGCGCGCACGCTCGTGCCGGGCTGGAACATGATGGAGGCCGTCCGCCCCTACGCCGCGAAGCTCGCCGCCGAGCGCCTGGATCCCGAGGCCCTCGGGGGCGAGTTCGTGCGCTCGGCGGTGTCCGCGCTCAGCCTCATGAAGGACCTCCCCTCGCAGGTCGATCAGCTGCTGCTGGACCTGGAAGGCGGCAGCTTCCAGATGTCGGCGCAGACGCCCGCCGTCGACCGGCTCACGGCCACCATCGACCGCTTGGGGCGGTCCCTCATCTTCGGCGTCGGCATCTCCGCGTTCCTGGTCTCGGCCGCCATCCTGCTCGGCGTCCTCGTGCCGCGGACCCCGGCCGGGGGGGCGCTCGGCCCGATCGAGCTCGCCACGGCCGTCGGCCTCGCGCTGCTGCTGCTGGCCGCCTTCGCGCTCGTCGGCGCGCTCGTGTGGTCGCTCTTCGTCGCGCAGCGGCTCCAGGGCGTGCGCTGGCGGCGGTTCTTCGGGCTGCTCACGGGGCGGTCCGATCGGGGCTCGCGCAAGCCCCCGCCGTCTGGATCCGACGGGGGGTGACTGCTAACCTTGCGCGGCTTCGACGACCGGCCTCGGGAGGGGTGGTCCGTCGCTCCAAGGCCCAATCCGAGGACTCATGACGACCTCTACCGACTCCATCAGCGTCCAGGCTGCGAAGGAACACCCGCTCCCCGAGTACAGCGTAGGCCAGTCGATCGGGTCCTACGAGGTCGTGGAGCGCCTCGGGGAGGGCATGCTCGGGGCCGTCTACAAGGTCAAGCACGCCTCGACCGGGCAGGTTCTCGCGCTCAAGATCCTGCGCCCGAAGCTCGTCGCCGAGGAGATCGACTCGGACCGCTTCAACCACGAGCTGCAGGCCACGAAGCAGATCATCGGCGGGGGGGTCGTCAAGATCCTCGACACCGGCGAGTTCGACGGCACGCTCTTCTACACGATGGACTACGTCGACGGCTGCTCGCTGCGCGACCTGATGAACGAGTGGCGGGCCAAGGGCGAGGACATCCCTCACGGCTTGACCCACCGCATCCTCACCCGCGTCCTGCAGATCCTGAAGCAGTCCCACACCGTGGGCCTGCACCGCGATCTGCGCCCGGAGAACATCCTCTTCGACTCCCCGGAGGTGAAGGAGGGCGCCGCGCTCCCCACCGTCCTGCTCGGCGACTACGGCGTGGCGCGCGTCATCAGCCCCACGATCTTCGCGGACGCGCAGCTCAACCGGGAGGGCGCCTGGTACCTCGCGCCGGAGATGAGCGAGTTCCGCGATCAGGCGGCCGGACCGAACTCGGACCTCTACTCCATCGGCGCCATCTTCTACGAGATGCTCACGGGCGTGCCGCCCACGGGCCGGTACGAGATGCCGTCGGTCCTCACGGCCGGCTCCGTGTCGGAGAAGATCGACGATCTCATCGAGATCGCGCTCATGCCGAACCCGCAGGACCGATTCCAGACCGCGGACGACATGCTCGCGGCCATGGAGGCGACCTACAGCGACCTGTATTCGGGGGGCACGGCGAGCTTCAAGACCGCGCTCATCAGCCTCACCGTCCTGGCGGTCATCGTCGCGGGCTTGGCCCTCTACTTCAAGCAGTCGGAGCCCACCCCCGAGGAGCTCCGCGCCGAGGAGACGACGCGCCGCGAAGCCATCCGCGCGGAGATCAAGGCGATCTACGCCAGCCCCCAGCCCGCCCCGACGGTCACCGACAAGAAGTACGCGGACATGGTCTGGGTCCCCGGCGGGGCCTTCATCCGCGGCCAGTGGGCGGCCTACGACTCCGGCCTGGCCGGAGAGAAGCCCGAGACGCGCACCGAGGTCGGCGGCTTCTGGATGGACAAGAACACGCTGCACCACGCGGCCGTCGCGGTTCCGGAGGGGGCCTCGGACGAGCAGCGCGGCGAGATCGAAGCCCGCAACAGCGAGCTCGCGGGGCGACCGATCCGCGACATCACGTTCAACGAGGCGCAGCGGCTCTGCGCGGGACGCGGCAAGCGGCTGTGCTCCGAGAAGGAGTGGGAGAAGGCCTGCAAGGGGCCCGACACCTTCATCTTCGCCTACGGCGACACGTATCAAGCCGACGCGTGCCCCGCGTCGGGGTGGTTCCCGCCCTTCTATACGGTGGACGACTACTCGAAGGGCGACGGCTTCAACAAGTGCGTCAGCGGCTACGGGGTCGTGGGTCTCTCCGGCGGGGTCCTCGAGTGGACCAAGACGAAGCGGGGCGAGAAGCTCATCGTCAAGGGCGGCGCCATCGGAAACGAGAGCACCGGCACCCGCTGCGCGGGCCGCGACGGTCGCGCTCCCAACTTCTCCCACGCTTCCATCGGCACGCGCTGCTGTTCAGATTGAGAACCGCCTCGTGATCTCCTCGTCCACGTCCGCCACGGGGCCGGAGGCGCTGTCGGTGGGGCGCCCCTTGAGCTCGCGCAGGATCAGGCCGTAGACGAACGGGTCCTCCACCAGGGCCATGTGCCCGAGCCCGCGCACCAGGATGTTGCGCACGTCCTCGCCGTCGCCCGCCGTGAGGATGGAGTACGTGTAGGGGCAGATCACGTCCCCGCTGCTGTAGACGCTGGCGAGGCGGACGTGGCCCGGGAACGGGCGTGAGTTCATCGACTTGACCAGGGGCGACCGCGGGAACATCTGCCACAGGCTCCGCGACACCATCAGGAGGCCCAGCCCCGCCCCCAGCGCCGCCACCGGCGTGCCCTTGTGGGGGCTCCCCAGGGTGATGACCGTCTTCGTGTACTCCCCTCCGCCCGCCTGCTGCACGAGGTAGCGGGCCACGACGCCGCCCTTGCTGTGCCCGATGATGTGGATCGGGCCGAAGTGCTCGCGGTCGATGAGCCTCCGGATCTTGCCGTCGATCATCCGCGCGAGGGTGGGCACCCCGCGGGTATTGAAGTTGTTCAACAGCCCGCCCAGGTGGAACGAGATCACCCGGAACCCGTCCGCCCGCAGGCGGTGCTCCAACGTGTTCATCACGCGACGGGTCTGGAAGAAACCCTGGATCAGCAGGACGGTGTCGCCGGGCTGCGCGAAGTCGTCGCGGCGGCGCTGCATGTCCCCCATGTAGTACCGCAGCGACCCCACGTTGCCGACCACGGACCGCCCCACGAAGCGGGCGGCGCGGAGGGGGTTGATGCTCTGGACCCAGTCGGCCACGAACCGGAGGATAGGAGCGCCGTCGGGCGCCTTGCAAACGCCGGGGGCCCCGCGCAAACTCGCCGCCCATCCGGCCCCCCGCCGCTGGAGGTTCCCGTGACCCAGGACCGCTACAAAGATGCCGGCGTGGATATCGCCGCCGGGGCCCGGCTCGTCGAGCGAATCGCCCCGATGGCGGCGGCCACGGGTCGACCCGAGGTCCTCGGCGGCCTCGGAGGGTTCGGGTCGCTGTGGTCGGTCCCCGCGGGGCGATACGAAGACCTCGTGCTCGTCTCCGGAGCCGACGGGGTGGGCACGAAGCTGATCGTCGCGCACAAGGCGGACCGACACGACACCGTCGGCATCGACCTCGTGGCGATGTGCGTGAACGACGTCGTCTGCGCCGGGGCCGAGCCCTTCTACTTTCTCGACTACTTCGCCACCGGCAAGCTCGACGAGGGCGTCGCGGCCGACGTCATCTCGGGCATCGCCGAAGGCTGCCGCCTCGCCGGGTGCGCGCTCGCAGGGGGCGAGACCGCCGAGATGCCCGGCGTGTACGACGCCGGCGTCTACGACCTCGCCGGGTTCTGTGTGGGCGGGGTCGAGCGCGCCGAGATGCTGCTGCCGGGCGCCGTGAGCGACGGCATGGTCGCCATCGGACTGGCCAGCAGCGGCCTGCACAGCAACGGGTTCTCCCTCGTGCGCCGGGTCGTGTTCGAGGAGCGCGGGCTCGGCCTCACGGACGCGTTCCCGGGCGATCCCGACGGCCGGTCCGTGGCCGACGTGCTGCTCACGCCCACCCGCATCTACGTCAAGACGGTCCTGGCCCTCATGCAGTCCTGCTCCGTCGGGGGCGCGTCCCACATCACGGGGGGCGGGCTCACGGAGAACCTCCCGCGCGTCATCGGCGACGACCTGGCCGTGCAGATCGACCTCGGCTCCTGGACGCTCCCGAACGAGTTCGCCCGCCTCCAGGAGTGGGGCGGGCTCACGGACGCGGAGCTGCGCCGGACGTTCAACTGCGGGGTCGGGATGGTCGTGCTCGTGGACGCCGCCGACGCCGACCGAGCGCTCGCCCTGGCCGCCGACTGCGGGGAGCGCGCGTGGCGACTCGGCCGCGTGATCCCCCGCCCCGCGGGCAGCGGCGGCGTCGAGGTGACGGGTTGACCGACGTCGGTCCGGTGCGCGTCGCCGTCCTGATCTCCGGGCGGGGCTCCAACATGCTCGCGATCGTGGACGCCGCGCGGTCCGGCGGCTGGCCCTGCGAGTTCCTCGTCCTCTCGAACCGCAAGCGGGCCCCCGGGCTCGACGCGGCGCGCGCCCGCGGGATCGCCACGGACGTGCTCTCGCACCGCCGGTACGCGGACCGGGGGGACTTCGACGCCGCGCTGGCCGCCCGCCTGCAGGCGTTCGGCGCCCGGTGGGTGGTGCTCGCGGGCTTCATGCGCATCCTCGGGCCCCGGTTCGTGGCGCCCTTCGCGGGCCGCATCCTGAACATCCACCCGTCGCTCCTGCCCCGGTACCCGGGCCTGCACACACACCGGCGCGCGCTCGAAGCCGGCGACGCGGAGCACGGATGCACGGTCCACCTGGTCGACGACACCCTCGATGGGGGGCCGATCATCGCCCAGGCGCGGGTCCCGGTGCTCCCCGGCGACGACGAGGCGACCCTGGCCGCCCGAGTCCTCGTGGAGGAACACCGCCTCTACCCCGCCGTGGTGAAGGACGCGATCGAGGGCAGGGTCGGGGCCTCGGGGCTGCTACCTTCCGCTTCCCAGCCGCCATCCGGAGCAGCAGCGACGTGATCTCCCGCAACTACGACGTCCTCGTGGTGGACCCTTCCCCCGGCGCCCTCGTCGCGGCGACCCTGCTCGCCCGCGCGGGCTTGAGCGTCCTCGTGCTCGAGCCGGAGCTCGGGACGCCCGGGGTCGGCCCCTTCCGCTTTCTACGCCACCGTCCCCCGGTCATCGGCTTCGGCAACGGCCTGCTCACGCGGAGCATGAAGAGCCTCAAGTTCCATCCGCACGAGCTCCAGGCCGTGCGCCGCGGCACGCCGGGGCTGCAGGTGATCACGACTCGCCATCGCATCGACCTGTCTTCGGACCCGTCCGAGCTGGCCGCCGAGCTGCGCCGGGAGTACCCGGGGGACGCGGAGGAGCTGCTCGGCGTCTTGGAGGCCGCGCGGGCGAGCGCGGCGGGCTTCTCGGACGCCCTCGACTCCGCCGTGGAGTCCGCGGGCCAGCCCGGCTTCCTCCAGTCCATGGGGCTCGCGCGCCCCGACTGGAACCCTCCCCTCCCCCCGGACGACGTCCCCTCCTGGGGCGAGTACCTCGAGCAGACGTCGCTGTCCTCCGAGGCGAAGACGCTGCTGCGGGCCATCGTGCGCCCCTTCTGCAGCCTCGACGTGCCCGAGGATCTGCCCCTGCCCGTCGCCGGGATGCACCTGTGGGCCGCCCTGGACGGGGTCTACTCCGATCCCGGCGAAGAGGACCCGCTGCTCGCCCTGCTGCTGCGCCGGGTGCGCGCGATGCGGGTGGACGTGCAGCCCGAAGAGCTGCTGGAGCTCACCGGCGGGCGACGCAAGGTCGAGGCCGCGCTGTTCGAGGGCAAGGCCGAGGACATGCCGCTCCAGTTCGTCATCACGGGCGGCGACCCCGAGGATCTGCTCGACCGCCTGCCGGGTTCCCCCCGGGCGTACGAGCGCAAGCTGAGTCGACTGGCGCCGTCGCACTTCCGGTACAGCATCTACCTGGGGGTGCGCGAAGAGGTCGTCCCGCCGGACCTCGCCGAGCACGCGATCCTGCTGGACGAAGACGGCGATCCCGAGGCCCCCGCGGGCAGCGTGCTGCTGTCCACGTCGCTGCCCGGCAGCCCCCTCGCGCCCGCGGGGCGCCGAGCGATCACGGCGTCGACGTTGCTGCCCTACGGCGAAGACGGGCGGGTGGCGGACGAGATCGAGGCCGTCTCCGCGCGCATGATCGAGCGGATCAAGTGGCTGTTCCCGTACCTCGAGCGGCACCTCGAGGTGCTGCACGTCCCCCAGACGACGCAGACGACGGACGAGCACCCGATCGGCATCGATCCCCGCCCGGCGGCCTACACGCCCGCGATCGCGCCCGACGCCGATCCCATCGCGGCGGGCCTCGGCGTGGCCATGCCCCACCGCAACGTCTTCTGCGCGGGCCCGGCCGCCTTCCCCGCCCTGGGGCTCGGGGGCGAGAGCCTCGCCGGTCGCCTCGTGGAGCGGCTCGCCATGACGGGCAAGCAGCGCGCGACCTGATCGCGGTCAGGCGCCCCCGAGGCGCACGCGGTCGACGCTGATCACGCCCTTCACCCGCATCACGCCCGCCATCACGTTCTTGAGCTGACCCGCGTCCTCGACGGCGACCTCGAGGGTGATCACGCCGCGGTCCTCCCGGGTGGTGCGCGCCTCGAGGTTCGTGATGTTCACGTTCATCTTCCCGATCACCTCGGAGAGCTTCGCGAGGATCATCGGCCGGTCCACGGTGACGACGTGGAGCCGCGCCTTGTGCGGCATCTTGTGGGACGTGTCCCACTGCACGGAGACGCGACGCTCGCGCGGCAGGGCGAGGGCCTGGCGACAGTCGCTGCTGTGCACGGTGATGCCGCGGCCGCGGGTGATGAACCCCATGATCGGGTCCCCGGGCAGCGGCCGACAGCACTTCGCGAAGAGCGTGAGCATGCCGTCCATGCCGTCGATCTTCACGGGGGAGCCGGTGCGACGACCGAGCCGACGGATGAGGCCCGTGAGCGTGGTCGTGGCCTCGGGGTGGTCCTCCTGCACCTCCGCCTTGGCCTTCTCGAGCTTGTCCGCCGCGATGTAGAGCGGGAGCAGCCGCTGGAGGTCGTGGTTCCCGAACCCGACGCCCGCGTAGAACTCCTCGGGCGTGCGGCAGTGGAACGCGTCGAGGCCCCTGCGCAGGCCGTCCTGCTTGAGGACCGCCTTGAGCGTCGAGCCGTGCTTGCGCAGCTCCTGGTCGAGGATGGTCTTGCCGACGTCCGCGGCCTTCTCCCGCTCGGCGCGGCGCAGGTGGTGCCGGATCTTCGACAGCGCGCGCGACGTCACCGCCATCTGCAGCCACTCCTTCTTCGGGTGCTGCTCGGGGCGGGTCACGATCTCGACGCTGTCCCCCGATCGGAGGACGTAGTTCAGCTTCACCAGGCGCCCGTTGATGCGCGCGCCGTTGCAGTGGTGGCCGACCTCCGTGTGAATCGAGTACGCGAAGTCCAGCGGCGTGGCTCCCTGGGGGAACCACCGGATGTCCCCGCGGGGGGTGTAGACGTGCACCTGATCGCTGTACAGGTCGACCTTCAGGACGTCGAGGAACTCCCGGCTGTCCTCGATGTCCTCGGCCCACTGCAGCAGCTGCCGGACCTTCGTGTACTTCTCGATCTCCTCCTTCTTGAGCGCGAGGCGGCCCTCCTTGTACTTCCAGTGGGCGGCGATGCCGTGCTCCGCGAAGCGGTGCATCTCGGAGGTCCGGATCTGCACCTCGATCCGGTGACCGTCGGGCCCCACGACCACGGTGTGGAGCGACTGGTAGCCGTTGGCCTTGGGCTGCGCGATGTAGTCCTTGAACCGCTCGGAGACGGGCGCCCACAGCGAGTGGACGACCCCGAGGGCGCCGTAGCAGTGGGCGAGCGAGCCGACGGTGATGCGGAAGGCCAGGAGATCGTGCACCTCCTCGAACGTGAGCTGCTTCTCGCGCATCTTGCGCCAGATCGACCAGAGGCGCTTCACCCGCCCCTTCACGATCAGCGGCTGCATCTCGTGAGGGTCCAGGGCGTCCTCGATCGTCGTGCACATCTTGGCGATGTAGGCGTCGAAGTAGGGGGCGCGCGCCTCGACCTCCGCCTGGAGCACCTCGTAGGCGTCCGGGTGCAGGTGCTGGAAGGAGAGGTCCTCGAGCTCGCCCTTGAGGCTGATGATCCCGAGCCGATTCGCGATCGGCGCGTACAGGTCCATCGTCTCCCGGGCGATGCGGGCGCGCTTCTCCGGCCGCATCGCCCCCAGCGTGCGCATGTTGTGCACACGATCGGCGAGCTTCACCACGATCACGCGGATGTCGCGCGCCATCGCGAACACCAGCTTGCGGAAGTTCTCCGCCTGGTGCTCCTCCTGCGTGCGGAAGTCGAGCTTGTCGAGCTTCGTGACCCCGTCGACCATCTTGGCGACGTCGGCCCCGAACATCTTCTCGATGTCGTCGAGCCCCGCGTCCGTGTCCTCGACGGTGTCGTGCAGCACCGCGACGACGAGCGTCTCGGTGTCCATGCGGAGCCCGGCGAGGATGTAGGCCACCTCGAGGGGGTGGGCGAAGTACGGCTCGCCGCTCTTGCGTCGCTGGCCCCGGTGGTACTTGTCGGCGAAGACCCAGGCCTTGCGGATCAACCCCAGGTCCGCGTCGGGAGCGTATCTCCGAACTTCGTCCAGGATTTCGTCGAGTCGGATCACGACCGGGGGGGTTCCATCGGCGTCGAAGTGTTCGAACGCACGACTATCGAGCGTAACAACGCCCCTCCCCCGGTGCCATCCCCCCCCACAAGGTAGTGGGGCGGTCGCGTCAGTCGATGCGGCGGTCCGCCTCGCGGCGCAGGATGGCCACGAACTCGTCGGCCGCGCGGTCCAGATCGTCGTTGAGGACGCGGTGGTCGAAGGTGTGGGCCTCCGCCATCTCGCTCTCGGCGATCGCGAGGCGTCCCGCGATCACGTCCTCGGTGTCGGTGCCGCGCGATCGCAGGCGCCGGGAGAGGTGGTCCACCGAAGGCGGCAGGATGAAGATGTACGCCGCGTCCACGCCCGTCGCGCGGACGGTGCGGGCGCCCTGCACGTCGACGTCCAGCAGGATGATCTCGCCCCGCGCGACCGCGGCCTCGACCTGGCCTCGGTGCGTGCCGTAGCGGTTGCCGTGCACGATCGCCGACTCGAGGAAGGCGCCCTCCGCCTCCAGCGCGTCGAAGCGCGCCGCGTCCACGAAGTGGTAGTGCACGCCCTCCTGCTCCCCCTCGCGGGGCGGGCGGGTCGTGTAGGAGACGGAGAACCCGACGTTGTCCAGGCGCGCCCGGGCGCGGGCCACGAGCGTCGACTTGCCCGCGCCGGACGGGCCCGTGAGGACGACGAGGACGCCCCCGCTACTCGATGTTCGCGACCTGCTCACGGATCTTCTCCACCGCCGACTTCATGGCCACGACGCGAGGCGTGATCTCGGTCCCCGTCGCCTTGCTGCCGATCGTATTGACCTCCCGCTGGAACTCCTGCACCAGAAAGTCGAGGCGACGCCCGACGGCCCCGGGTGTGGTCAGGAGCACCTCGGCCTGCGCGAGGTGGGAGCGCAGGCGCGTCGTCTCCTCGGCGATCGCCGCCTTGTCGGCCAGGACTGCGGCCTCCTGCAGGAGCCGGTCGGCGTCGATCTCCACATCGCCCAGCAGCTCCTGAACGCGTCGCACCACCCGGTCCCGGATCAAGGCCGGGGTGGCGCGGGCCAGGTCCTCGACCTCGGTGAGCAGCTCTTCGATCTCGGCGAGCCTCCCCCGCACGTCGGCCGCGAGCCGCGCTCCCTCCGCCGTGCGCATCCCCACGAGGGCCACGAGGGCCACGTCGACCGCGTCCAGGACCGTGGGGAGCTCGGACTCGGGATCGATCTCGGGCTCGCGCAGCTGCGACACGCCGGGGAGGCCGAGGAGCTCGGCGAGCGGCAGCTCCTCCCCGGGCCGGCCCAGGCGGGACGCGAGCCCGGCGGCTGCCTCGGCGTAGGCCGTCGCCAGGGGCTCGTCGATCACCACGACGCGTCCGGCCTCGCCCACCACCTCGCGACGAACCAGCACCTCGACCCGCCCCCGCTCCACCGCGCCGCGGATCCGCTCGTCCAGCGCCGAGTGGAGGGCCGAGTACGAGCGAGGGGTCTTCATCTGCAGATCGGCGAAGCGATGGTTGACCGCTCGGAGCTCCACGGCGACGCGCAGGGCGCCGGTCCGGGCCTCCCCGCGGCCGAAGCCGGTCATCGAACGGACTTGCCCGGTCATGCGTCGCCCTCTCCGCCGCGGCTCTCGGCCGCGGGCGCGCCGGATGTTACATGCCGCAGGGGCTCGAGCCTGCGCAGGAGCCTGCGGGCCGCCTCTTCGGGTGAAGCGCGTCGGGCGGCCGCGCTCCGCACCGCCGAGGACATGGCCCGCCACGCCTCCGGGCCGGCGTCGTGCACCGTTCGCAGGGCGTCCGCCAGGGCCTCGACGTCGGGCGCCCCGTCGGGACCGGGAGAGACGAGGTGCACGCCCTCCCCCTGCACGAACTCCGACTCGAACCCGGGCAACGCGGTGGTCACGATGGGGACCCCCGCCGCGGCGGCCTCGAGGAGGGAGACGGGGAGGCCGTCGCGGTCGCCGTCGTCCGCGACGCGGCAGGCGAGCGCGAACGCGTGGTAGCCGCCGTCGAGCAGGTGCCCGAACACCTCCTCCGAAGGTCTCGCCCCGGGGGCGTCGACGGAGAGGGACGGGTGGGTCCGCTGGAGCCGGTGGATCCGCCCCCGGAGCCGGGCTCCCTCCCCCCCGTCTCCGATCAGCGTGAGGTGCACCCTCCGACCCTCGCCGGCGAGGTGCGCGCAGGCGTCGAGCAGCAGCGCGTGACCCTTCTTGCGGACCAGTCGGCCCACCGTGAGGACCCGCAGAACCCCGCCCGCAGGCTCGCCGGCGGCCCGCGGGGGGAGATCGACCGCGCAGGGCAGCAGCTGCACCCGCTCGGGCAACAGTCCGATGCGCAGGATGCGCTCCCGGTGGAACGGCGTGATCGTGCTCACGTGCGCTGCGCGGTGGAGGATCCACGGCAGATCCTGCTCCGGCACGAACAGGTCCCGCGCGTGCACGGCGACCGACACGGGGACTCCCGCGAGGCCGGCGGCGGCGACTCCGAACCGGGCCGTCTCGGCGGCGTGGTGGATGCGGACGACGTCGACGCCCGCCTTGGACCACTCCCCGCACAGCCACGCGACCCGGCGGAAGTCTCGGGGGCGACCGTGCTCCGCCCAGTGGGCTCGGATGTTGCGCAGGAGCGGCCCCCCGGGCAGGAAGAGCGAGGCCACCCACGCCGCCGGGCGACTGGATCGCGGGGTGGTCCGGGCGGCGTCCGTGAGGGCGCGGAACCGCGCGTGCCCGATGGCGCCCCCCACCCGGTCCAACGCCCAGATCGAGACCCGCACCCCGATCGCCTGAAGGGCGCGGGCCTCGTCCAGCACGAACGTCTCGCTCGGCGACGGGAGGTACCGGACCAGGTACGCCACGTGGAGGGGCGCCGTCACGGGCGGGCCTCGATCAGGATCTTCGCCCGGTCCACCCACCGCGGCCGGGGCGACGACGGGGCGGGCGCGAGCGCGGAGGCGCGGTGGATCGCGGCGCCGAGGGCCCGCGGATCGTCGGGGCGGTAGAGGACCAGCGTCCGCGGCGCCGCGTCCCCGGCGAGCGCGCGGATCGAGGGGAGGTTCGGAGCCACGACCGCCAGGCCCGAGCCCAGGCCGTCGGCCACCTGCAGCGGACACAGCCGCGTCCGCGTGGTCTCGTCTTCGGGGTAGGGCGCCAGCCACACGCGCGCAGTGTCGAGCAGGTCCTCCCGGGCCGCCCCCCAGGCGGGGCCCACGAAGGAGACGCCCGGCAGGCCCCCGTACCGGGCCCGCCACGCGTCGACCCGGTCCCCGCCCTGGTCGCGGCCCGCGACGCGGAGGGCCGGGAGTGTGGGGTCGGAGGCCCAGGCCGAGAAGGCGGCGTCCAGTCCCCCGCGTCGGTGCAGCCCGAGGGCGACGACGCCGGTCCCGGGCCGACCCCGACGACGCCGGGCGCGCTCGGGATCGAGGCCGCAGGCGTTGGGCACGAGGCGGATCCGCGCGGCGGGCACGAGGCGGCGGAGATCCTCGGCGATCCCGGGGGCCGGAGTCACGTGGAGGTCGGCGCCCGCCAGGGTCGCGGCGTGGCGGCGGTCGCTCGGGTCCGGGGCCACGTGCCACTCGTGGACGACGCGCGCCCATCGGCCCGCCTCCCGCGCCGCGACTCGAGGATCGCGGCACAGCAGGGCAGTCGACCGATCCCGACGCCGACCCAGCGCCCGTCGAAACCGGATGCCCGCGAGGGGCGGGCGGCTTCGCCGCGGGGGGACCACCACGTCGAGGCTCGGCGGGAGGTCGCGACCGAGCCACTCGGAGATCGTCGCCGGCACGCCATCCGGAATGGCGGCGTCGGCGATCAAGGTGACCCGGGGCGCCCCCGCCTCCGCCAGCCCCACCGCCTGCTGCAGCGCCTGCCACGCCTGGGGACGGGGCGACGGCACGGCCGCGCGCACGGCCACGACCCAGGGGATCACGTCGTCACCGCGCGGGCGAAGTGCCCCGGCCGGCCCGCGGCCTCGAACCGGCGCCGACCCTCGCGCCCCCAGGCCGCGGCCTCCCGGGGATCCCGAAGCGTGCGACGGATCGCCGAGGCCACCGCGCGCGGATCCTCGGGCCGCTCCACGAGCAGCCCGGTGCGCCCGGCGTCCACCGCCTCGGCGGCCCCCGCGGTCCGGCCCCCGATCACGGGCAGACCGCGCGCGCCCGCCTCCAGGTAGACGAGCCCGTACCCTTCCGTGTCCCCGCCCGCTTCGACGCGCGCGGGCATCACGAAGACGTCGGCGTCGGCGTACGCCGCCTCGAGGGCGGCGCCGGTCAGGCGCCCGTGGAGCGTGACGCGGTCCACGAGGTCGTGGCGCGTCACCAGCTGTTCCAGGCGCGCTCGGTCGGGCCCGTCGCCGACGACGGCGTACAGCAGGTCCGGGTGGTCGTCACGGAGCAGGGCGAGGGCCTCGATCGTCCGATCCTGGCCCTTCCGGGGCACGAGTCGACCGACCGTGAGCAGGCGCCGGGGCTCTCGTCGCACCCGCGGCGACGAGGCCGGGTCGCAGACCGCGGGAGCCACGCGGCGGATGCGCGGTCGGGGCACCCCGCGGCTCACCAGCTCGTCGATCATCCAGTCCGTGAGCGTGAGCCAACTCACGCGCGGATCACGCCACGCCTGCGCCCGCGCTCGCTCCCGCTCCGGGGAGCCGAGGGAGCCCGTGACGTCCCGCCCGAAGGCGAAGCAATACACATCCACGGCCGGCGGCAGCGCGTCCAGGACGCCGGGCAGCGGATCCCACGTGGTCACGACGACGCGGGTCGGCCGGAACGTGCCCGCGGCCTCGGCGACGCCGCGGCGCCAGTGTCCCCGACCCCGCCGCCGCCAACTCCGTCCGGGGAAGGCCCTCACGGGCACCGGGCCCGGCCGCGCGCGGCCCCGGCGAGGCCCTCCTCCCCGGGTCCACACCTCGGCGGGCGCGCCGATCTCCCGCAGGCCCTCGGCGAGCACCCATGCGAGGGTGGCGACGCCTCCGCCCACGAAGCCCGGCCAGTCCTGGGTGACGACGGCGACGCGCACGTCAGGCGGTCTCCGCGCGTCGCCGGAGCCCGCCGACCGCCAAGGCTGCGGCGAGCACGTCCGCGACCGCCCGGTCGTCGAGGCAGAGGCGGTCGCTCCGTCGACACGCGTCGGCTCCATGCAGCGAGCACGGACTGCACGGCAAGGTGGGCGTGAGCGCGCGACTGCGCCCCTCCCAGACCCAGAAGCCCGCGTCCACGGGGGTCGGCCCGAAGAGCCCCACCGTCGGGACGCCGAGGGCGCCCGCGAGGTGCAACGGGCCCGTGTCCCCGGCGACGACGACCGCGCACCGCCGCAGCGCCTCCGGGAGGTCCTCGAGGGCGGGCGCGACGACGGGCTCTCCAACCGCGTGAGCGAGGGCCTGCTCCCAGGGCGCGGCGAGGGTGATCACGTCCAGACCCGTCCGCGACCGCCAGGCGTGAGCGAGCTCGCGCCAGCTGCTCACGGGCCAGCGCTTGAGGCCGTGGCGGGCCCCGACCACCAGCCCCAGCGCGGCGCCGGACCGCTCCGGGCGGCCCGGCAGGCGGGGGATCGCGCTCGTCGGGGGCGGGGCGGGCACGCCGAGCCGAGCGAGGAGCCGGTCGACGGCGTCGAGGTGACGCTCGGGCCAGCTGCGACGGGGGCGCGACGGGGCCGTGAGGACGCGCGCCACCGCCCCGCCCGGGGTGCGCAACAGGCCGCGCCGCGGCAACGAGTCCTTGCGCGTCCGCACGACGATCGGAGCCCGCACCGACCGCACCACCCGGCGCGCGGCGGCGGTGCCGTGCAGATCCAGGGCCGCGTCCCACGGGCCCGCGGGCAGGCTGGAGACCACCGTGGCGGACGGCAGGACGCGCGCCATCAGCGGCTGGTGGTGGGCGTCCGTGACGAGCGTCGGGGGGAGCCCGGCGGCAGCCAGCCTGCCGAGCGCGGGGAGGGTCATCACGAGGTCCCCGAGCATCCCGAGGCGCACCACCGCGATGCGGAGAACGCCATCGCTCACGCCGCTCACGCGAGGGGCGGCCGAGGCGCTCACGCGACCGCACCGGGGAGGGCGCTGATCATGCCTCGCCCGCGCAGGCACGCGGGGGTCGGACCCTCCGTGCAGGAGCTTCGGTAGCACGGCGCGCAGGGCCACCCCCGGCCTCCGTGCACGACGGTCACCGGCCCGGGGCCGAGGGGGCGGTGGCGCTCCGGGTCCGTGGGCCCGAACAGCACGGTCACGGCCGCTCCCGCCGCCGCCGCGACGTGGGCGATCCCCGTGTCCGGCGCGACCACGGACCGCACCCTCAGGCTCAACGCCGCCCACGGCAGCACCGGCACGGCGCTCTCTCCCGCCGCCCCGGGGACTCCGAGCGCCGATGCGAGCGCCTCCACGCGCGCCGCGTCTTCGCGAGACGGCCCTCCCGTGATCGCGACCCTCGCCCCCGAAGCCGCCAGCCCCGCGCCGCGCGCCGCCCACACGTCGAGGTCGCCCGCCTTGGCGACGCCGCCCCCGGCGCAGGGGTGGAGCAGCACGTCGGGGCGGCCGAGCGCGCCGTGAGCCGCCTCGCCGCGCGCGGCGTCCTCCGGGGGGATGCGGAGGGTTCGGTCCGGGCTCGACAGGTCCGCCTCACGGAGCTCACGCAGCAGCGCGTCCGCGACCCGCAGGTAGGAGTCGCCCTGGTGTTCCCGGGGCAGGAGTCGGGCGCGCGGCGACGGAGGCAGCGTCGTGGCGGGCGGAACGACCACCGTGAGCAGCGGCCCCCGTCGGTCGGAGGGCAGCCCGACGATGGGGGAGCAGCGAGCCCATCGGGCCCGCAGGGCGACGCGCAGGGAGGGCGCAAGCAAGGCGGCCGCTCCCCCCCGACGGGGGGCTCCCACGGTCCAGTCGCCTTGGCAGTCGATCAGGGGCGCGAGCGGGCCGTCCGCCACCACGTGGACGGGGCCGTGCCCGGCCAGCCGGCGGATCGCGGGCAGCGCGAGAACGACGTCGCCCAGGTGCTTCGGCGCGAAGACCTGAACCGCCACCGCGGCCTACCGCTTCCGGTTCTTCTTTCGCGCCTTGCGGGCGTTCTTCCGGGCAGCCTTCTTCTTGGCCGGGTCCACCGGCTTCTTCTTGCGCTCCCCGGGGATGAGACCGCCGAGACCGGGGATGTTGGCCCCTCCGCCGGCGGCGAGGTCCTGCAGCCCGGACAGCATCGCCGGATCCATGGAGACACCCTGGCGCTTGAGTCGACGGAGGCCCGCCGCCTGGCGCATGCCCGGCACCTTCCCCATCAGGCCGCTGGCCTTGCCCATCTCCTTCATCATCACGCGCGCCATGTTGAAGCGCTCGAGGAGCTCGGAGACGTCCTTCTTGGCGCGGCCCGCGCCCTTGGCGATCCGTCGCACCCGCGACTCGTTGAGCAGGCTCGGGTTCTTGCGCTCGGCCATGGTCATCGAGTTGATGATCGCCTCGATACGGACCAGCTCCTTGTCGTCGAGCTTCACACCCGCGGGGAGCATGTCGCCGAAGAAGGGCATCTTCTCGAAGACCTCCTGCAGCGGACCCATCTTCTGGATCATCCGCATCTGCTCGAGGAAGTCGTCGAAGTTGAAGTCGCCCTTGAGCAGCTTCTCGGCGTCC
>CAZEKB010000075.1:0-34215 GCA_964512225.1 uncultured Rickettsiales bacterium
CGTAGCCCGCCGAAACGACTCGTTTCGCCCACTTGCGACCCCCTGCGGGCCCGTAACCCGCCGAAACGACTCGTTTCGCCCACTTGCGACCCCCTGCGGGCCCGTAACCCGCCGAAACGACTCGTTTCGCCCACTTGCGACCTCCTGCGGGCCCGTAGCCCGCCGAAACGACTCGTTTCGCCCACTTGCGACCCCCTGCGGGCCCGTAGCCCGCCGAAACGACTCGTTTCGCCCCGTTGCGACCTGGGGCGTGAGCGACCTCGTCTTCGTCGTATCGTTCGTGCCGTCCCGACCCTTCCCTCGAACGCCGGAACCCTCGCGAACACGTCCATGGCCCGACCACTCCCCCTCACGACCATCGTCTCCGCCGTCGCCCTCACGGTCGCGGCCGGCCCGGCCGGCGACGACGACGACTCCATCGAGTTCCCAACAGACGACGACGACGCCACGGATGACGACGACGCCACGGACGACGACGACGCCACGGACGACGACGACGCCACGGACGACTGTCCGGAGGGCGTCGTCTGCGTCGAGGGCTCTCCCTGGTACGACACCAACGACACGTCCGACGGGACCGATCGCTGGGACGCCTACGGCTGCGCCCCGGACACGGACGAGTCGGGGCCCGAGGTCCTCTACCGCCTCGTCCTGGAGGAGCCCGCCTTCGTGACGGCCGTGGTGCGCGGGATGAGCGGCGACACCGACATCGACGTGCACCTGCTGGGCTCCGAGGACGCCGACGACTGCATCGCCCGGGGACACCACGAGGTCGCGGCGGATCTCGACGCCGGGACCTGGTGGATCGTCGCGGACACGTGGGTGAGCGGGGGCGGGGCCGAGCTCTCCGGGGAGTACACGCTGGCCGTGATGGCGTGGGCCCCTCCCCTGGTGGACTGCACGATGGAGATCGGCAGCATCGACCGCATCAACGACGACGCCCCCCTGCCGATGCCCGCCACGGGCCGCATCGTGAAGGAGGCCCACCTCGTCACCGTCGACGACGGCTACGGCACCGAAGGCGCCGGTCCGTGGCCCCAGACGATCACCGAAGGCATCCCCGAGCACTACCTCACGAGCGAGGCCGCCACGGGGTACGTCATGCACCGGAGCGAGCCCTGGGCCCCCCAGGAGAGCAGCCTCTTCGGCCAGGGCGCCCACTACGCGAAGCTGCCCAACCCCGACGAGGGCTGGTACGTCAACATGATGTGGACGCCGCGGCCCGAGGACGGCGAGCGGATGATCCTCATGGACGACGGGACCGGGCGCGCCGTGGTGGTGGCCGCGGGCTACGAGACGGGGCCCGGCAACCTCGACTGGGTCGGCGGGACCGTCGAGGAGGCGCACCACTACATGGGCACGACGCACGGCGATGAGCTCACCCTCGGCTTCGCCGTCGACCAGACCCTGCCCCTCGGCCCGGTGATCTGCCTCTGAGCCCGCGGTTCAGGGCCCGGGCGGCCGGAGCACCGCGGGCGGCGGGCCTGCTGGAGCCGCCCCAGAAGGCCGGCGAGCAGACAGCCGGGCACCATGAAATCGGCCATGAGCCACGCTGCCACGGCAAACTCGGGGTCAGGAGCCCATCCCATGCTTCCACCACGCATCCGCGACGTCCCCGTCTCCGCCACCCCTCGGCTCAACCGTCGGGAGATCGACTGGAAGGGCGTCGTCGACGACAGCGCCCACCGGCCGTGGCCCCTGCCCGAGCAACCCTGGCGCATGACCATGACGTGGTCGGACCTCCTCTTCGCCCACTGGCGGGTCGACGCCGACGTGATCGCGGCCGCCCTTCCGGACGCCCTCGAGGTCGACCTGTTCGAAGGCGAAGCGTGGGTCGGGCTCGTGCCCTTCCGCATGGACAACACGGGCTTCCGTCGGCTGCCGTCTCCGCGGTCCCTCGAGACGTTTCCGGAGCTGAACGTCCGCACCTACGTGCGCAGCAAGGACCGACCGGATCGCCCCGGCGTGTGGTTCTTCAGCCTCGACGCCGCGAGCCGGCCCGCCGTGGTGGGCGCCCGAATGCTGTTCCACCTGCCGTACTTCCACGCCGAGATGTCGTGCGAGCCCGACGGAGACTGGATCCGCTACGCGTGCCGACGCACCGACGGGCGCATCGCACCCGGCGAGCTGCGGGGGCGCTACCGCGGCGTCGGGGACCCCTACTTCGCCCCGGAGGGATCGCTCGAGGAGTGGCTCACGGAGCGCTACTGCCTCTACGCCGCCGACCCCAAGGGTCGCGTCTCCCGCGCCGAGGTGCAGCACGCGCGGTGGCCGCTCCGACGGGCCGAGGCGGAGCTCGATACGAACACGGTCTGCGACGCGCACGGACTCGATCTCGGCGACCCGCTGAGGCCCGCGCTGCTGCACTTCATCCCCACCCTGCACGTGGTGGGGTGGCTCCCTCAGCGCACGTAGAGGACCAGCTCGATCACGCCGAGCTCTTCGTTCGCCGAGCCGTGCGTGGCGACGAGGCGCCCCTCCACGTCCTGGGTGGTCGTGGCCCCGACCGAGGACTGGAACCAGTGGTTCGCGAACATGATCTGCGGGTGCCACTGGCTACCGGGGCTACCGCCGGTCGCATTGCCCGACTCGCAGGCGTAGTCCTGACCCACCCAGCCGTGGGGAGGCGCGCCTCCGGGCTGGTTCGGGCAGTTGCTGTCGTCGCTGCTGTTGGTCCCGTACCCGCACACGTAGCTGAAGAGGTGGGTCCGGGCCCCCGCGGCGCCGATCGTGAACGAGACGACGTCCCCGTAGGTGTCGTCGATCGACGTCGGAGGGGCGTCCCCGAAAGCGTCGCAGCTCGCGAACTGGTGGCCCGCGAGGTGGCCCCGCAGCTCGGTGTACTCGATGTCCCACACGTCGAAGGTCGCGGAGCGGATGAAGTCCGCGGACGACGTCGAGTCCCGCACGCACATGCCGCCGTACTGGGTCGAGTGGACCCACGCCCCCGGGCAGGTGTCCGTCGCGTAGTCGTGATTCACGATCCGCGTCCAGCCCCCGCCGTCGGTCGTCTGGTCGCAGTACGCCTGGAAGGCGCCGGTGCCCATCGGGTCGATCCAGTACTCCCCGTCGCCGACGGAGAAGCCGCCCTGGAGGATCGTCAGGCAGGAGATCCCCGGGCAGTCGGGCTCCTCGCCGCTGCCCGCCGGGCAGCCCGCCGCCTCCACCGTCACCGGATCCGAGACGCCCGGCTCCCCGTCCTCGGTCCCGTCGTTGGGCGTGGCGACGCACTGCACGGCGGCCCCGACGGAGAGGTACTCGTCGGTCAGGACCACGCCGGTGGGGCCGGGGTCCGCGCCGTCGACGAGCCACGAGTAGGTGAGGACCACGGTGTCCCCGTCTGCGTCGGCCCCGGACGCCCCGGCGCAGACGGCCGTCGAGTCCTCGAACAGCGGGTTCGGCTCGACGCGCGGGCGGGTCGTCGTCGGGGGAGTGTTCCCGGGGCCGACGTCGTCGTCGTCCACCGCGTCGTCGTCGTCCACCGCGTCGTCGTCGTCCACCGCGTCGTCGTCGTCCACGGCGTCGTCGTCGTCCGGGACGTCGGCGTCCCCGGCGACCTCGAGGCGGGAGTCGGTGCAGCCGATGAGGAGCAGGAGGGCGAAGGGGAGGAGTCGGGCCATGGCGCGAGGGTACCTCGCCGGAATCGGCGATCGCGGGCAGTTCGTGCCCCCCGTCGGGCCCCTGCGCGGTAGCCTCGGATCGAGGGAAGACCTCACCGCCCCACGGAAACGTCGTCCTCCATGTTCGTCCGCTGCTGCTGCTTCCTGCTGCTGTTGTCCTCCTGCGCCTCCGAGGCGCCCCCCCCGAACGAGACCGAGCCCGCCCGCGTGGCGCCGCCCGCCGCCGATCCGAGCCCCTGCGGCCCCGATCACGCGGCCCTCGCAGCGGCCGAAGCGGGCGTCGCGGTCCTCCGCGCCCGGGAGCCGGCCTCCGTCGCCGTGCTCGTCGTGCGGGCCGAGGACGGGTGCGAGGTGGCGACCCTCGGCGACGTGGACGCCGCCCTCAACCCCGGGTCGGTCCTCAAGCCGCTGGTGATGGCGGCCGCCCTCACCGACGGCCTCGACCCCACCGCGACACACGACGGCATGTCCCTCACGGACGTCATCGTGCGGTCCTCCAACGACGGCATGGGCCCCGCCTACGCCGCCCTCGGCGACGCGGACCTCGCGACCTGGAGCGAGCGCCTCGGCTGGGCCGGCGACGTGCGGATGCACCGGGCGACCGTGCCGCCCCGGGACGTCGCGCGGGGCTACCTCGCGCTCGTCGATCCCACCGACGCGACCTTCACGGCCGACGCCGCCCGGCGGGTCCGCGCCATGCTGGAGGCGGCCGTGGGGCCGGACGGCACCGGCCGACGCGCCTCGGAGTCCCCGGTCCCCGTCGCGGGCAAGACCGGGACGTCGCTCCTGGCCACCTCGGAGCCCCCCGACGACACGCGCGTGACCTTCGTGGGCTGGGCGCCCGCGGACGAGCCGGAGTTCGTGGTGTTCGTGACCGCCGCCCGGCCCGACGGACGGGCGTTCGCGGGCGAGCTCGCGGCGCCCGCCTTCGCGGCGATCGTCACGGAGCTGTTCGCGCCCTGAGGCGCGGTCAGGGCATGCAGCCGTCGGGGGCGTTCGCCGTCACCGACTCGGGGCCCTGGTCCACGTGGTCGTCGTAGAACTGCTGGAGAGCGGCCTGGTCGGCGCAGCCGGTCAGCTGCCTCCAGCCCCAGGAGATCGCCGCGAAGCCACCCCCTTCGAGCCCGGTGTACGGGGTGACGATCACCGTCCCGGCAGGCGCGGCCGCTTCGATCGCCTCCAGCGTCGCGACGTCCTCCGCGCACCCCTCGGGGCAGTCGTACAGGTACACGATGCCGCCGTGCTCGAGGTTGTGGATCCAGTGCCGGGGGTCCAGCTCCGTGTCGTACACGCCCCAGTCCGCCCAGCACGGGTCGTGAGGGCCGCCCACCGGGGGCGTCGTGTCGTACTCGATCGGCTCCTCGGTGTGGACCGCCCGCTGCAGCTCCACGTTCTCCACGACGCACACCCCGTCGCACGCGTCGCAGGGCTCGCTGGAGATCACGGGGTCGACGTCGGGGCAACCGACGAGCAGCAGGAGGACCAGGAGCAGGGCTCGCATCACGCTCTTCCTCGGCTCAGGGCTCGGGCTCCGCGGGCACGGGCGCGGGCCACGCGTCGTTCAGGGTATTCCACAGGAAGACGGCCTGGAGGGCGTAGAGATGTGCCCGCTGCGCGTTGTCCGCGGCGCCGCCGTGTCCGCCCTCGATGTTCTCGTAGTAGAGGACGTCCTTCCTCGCCGCCGTCAGCTTCGCCGTCATCTTCCGGGCGTGCCCGGGGTGCACGCGATCGTCGCGCGTCGACGTCGTGATCAGCATCGGCGGGTGCGACCGGGCCGCGTCGAAGTTGTGGTACGGCGAGAACGTGCGGATGTACTCCCACTGCTCGGGGACGTCCGGGTCGCCGTACTCGCCCATCCACGACGCGCCCGCCAGCAGCTTGCTGTAGCGGCGCATGTCCAGCAGGGGCACTCCGCACAGGATGGCCCCGAAGCGGTCGGGGTACAGCGTGTACATGTTGCCCACGAGCAAGCCGCCGTTGCTGCCGCCCTGGGCCCCGATCCGGTCCGCCGACGTCACCTTGCGCGCGACCAGGTCGTCGGCCACGGCCGCGAAGTCCTCGTAGGCGCGGTGGCGCTTCTCCTTCAGCGCCGCCTGGTGCCAGCGCGGCCCGTACTCGCCGCCGCCCCGGATGTTGGCCAGCACGTAGACGCCGCCCCGCTCGAGCCAGGTCATGCCCCGCGTGGCGCTGTAGCGCGGCTGCAGCGACACCTCGAAGCCGCCGTAGCCGTAGAGCAGGGTGGGGGCCGTGCCGTCGAGCACGAGGTCCTCGCGCGCGACTTGAAAGTAGGGGACCTTCGTGCCGTCCTCGGACGTCGCGAAGTGCTGCGTGGCCACGAGCCCCGCCGCGTCGAACTGCGCGGGCAGCGCCGCCAGCGCCTCGGCGGGTCCGCCCCCGATCGTCCCGTAGGACAGCGTCGTGGGAGTCAGGAAGTCCGTGACGGTCATCCAGTAGTCGTCGGATCCGTGCGAGTCGGCGGCCCACACGGAGACGCGGGCGTTGTCGGGCAGTCCGGGCAGGCCGGCGCGACCCCAGTCGCCCTTCTTCTTGGGCGGCGTGAGGACCTCGATGCGGCTACGCACGTGATTCAGGGTCTTCACGACGACGTGGTTCTGCGTCCTGCTCGTCCCCACCAGCGACGTCGTGTCCGTGGGCTCGAACAGCACCGTCAGCTGCTTCTTGCCCTTCATCCACTTCTTGAACGGGGCGGCCAGCAGCGAGCCCGCCTTGTACGTCGTGCCGTTCACCTCCCAGTCGCTCCGGGGCTCGAACAGCAGGTGCTCCCGCCACAGGCTCGTGCCCGCGTCGAGCGGGCGGTCGATCTCCTGCAGGCCCTTCTTGCCCACGATGTAGATGCGCCGGGTCCAGAACGTGAGCCCGCGGTAGACGACGTCCCGCTGGTACCCGGGGGTGTGGTCCCGCACGGCGCCGACCGAGATGTCCGCCGACTCGCCCTCGAGGACCGTCACGGCGTCCGCGATCGGCGTGCCTCGCTTCCAGCGCTTGACGATGCGGGGGTAGCCCGAGTCCGTGAGCGACCCGCCGCCGAAGTCGGTGGATACGTAGACGGTGTCCTCGTCGATCCAGTTCGCGGACTGCTTCGCCTCGGGCAGCTCGAACCCGCCCTCGACGAACGTCCTGGTCGTCGTATCGAACTCCCGCACGACGTCCGCGTCGGATCCGCCCCGCGACAGCGACACCAGGCAGCGCGTATAGGCCGGGGGCAGGCAGTCCGCGCCGTGCCACACCCAGTTCACGCCGTCGGCCTCGCCCAGGGCGTCGATGTCGAGCACGACGTCCCACTCCGGATCGCCGGTCCGATACGACTCGAGCGACGTGCGTCGCCACAGCCCGCGGGGGTGATCCGCGTCCTTCCAGAAGTTGTAGAAGTGCTCCCCGCGCTGCCCCAGGTAGGCGATCTTGTCGGGCGAATCGAGCATGGCCCGGAGCCGCGCCTCGATCGCCTCGAAGCCCGGGTCGGCCTCGATCTTCCCCGTGGAGTCCGCGTTGCGGGCCCGCACCCAGTCGAGCGCCTCGTCGCCCTCCACGTCCTCGAGCCAGAGGTGGGGGTCGTCGGCCTCCTCGGCGAAGGCCGGGGCGGCGAGGGAGGCGGTGGCGAGGAGAAGAAGGGCGGCGCGCATGGCCGCGGAGGGTAGCGCGTCGGCCGCGGGCGACGCCGACGCCCCCGACTTCCGACTTTTCGCGACAAGGTGGGGGGACCTGTGTATATTCGCGCGTCCCTGCGACCGGCATGCGGCCGCAAGTACCTGAACGCACAAGGTTTTCCCTTATCGGCCGGCACTCCGGCCCAGGAGACGAACGCGATGGTTTCCATCCGCCTCGCCCGTCACGGCGCCAAGAAGGCCCCCGTCTACCGAATCGTCGCTGCCGACGCGCGCGCTCCGCGCGACGGCCGGTTCATCGAGATCCTCGGCACGTACACGGCTACCGGTACCAACGCCGGCGTGAACATGAAGCTCGACCGAATCGACTACTGGCTCGGCCAGGGCGCGAAGGCCACGAACGCGGTCACGCGGCTCATCAAGCAGGTGCGGAACGCCGCCCCCGCCGACGCTTAGGTCGGTCGTGGAGGACTTCGTTCAGTACCTGATCGCGTCGTTCGTCTCCGAGCCGGAGGAGATCGACATCGAGGCCGTCGACGAAGACAAGGGCCTCACCCTCGAGCTGGCGCTGGCGCCGGAGGACCGGGACATGCTCCTGGCCGACCGCGCGAAGCTGGCCAACGCGCTGCGCACGATGCTGGACGCCTGGGGCACCAAGCACCGCAAGCGCGCCCGTCTGTGGATCCTCGACGACGACGATTTCGAGGACGACGATGAAGACGAGGACGACGACTAAGGGTCGTCTGCCCGGCGCGCCCCGCGGCCGGGATCTCCTGATCATCCTCGAAGACGTCGCCCCCCTGGGGCGCGACGAACTCGTGCCCGTGGGCAAGCTCGGCAAGGTCTGGGGCGTGCGCGGCGCGCTCACCGTCCGGCTCTACAACGCCGACAGCGACCTCGAGTGGGCCGACGCCGACGTGCAGTGGCTGCGCGGCGCGGGGTTCAAGGCGGCGCCCGTCGCCGTCGACCGCTGGCAGGACAAGGGCGGCAAGCTCCTCATCACCTTCGAGAACGTGACCTCGCCGCAGGACGCGAAGGCCCTCACCGGGCTGGAGCTGCTCGCGCCCGCGGCCGCGCTCCCCGAGCTCGAGGACCCGGACGAGGTCTACGTGCACGAGCTCCACGGCATGACCGTGGTGGACGACGTTCGCGGCGAGCTCGGCACCCTCCAGGCCGTCTTCCGCACCGGCGCCAACGACGTGTGGGTCGTGCGCGACGGCAAGGGGGAGACCCTGATCCCCGCGATCAAGGACGTCGTGCTCGAGATCGACCGCGAAGCCCGCCGGATCCGCGTCCACTACGAACTGATCTGATGCGCTTCGACGTGCTCACGGTGATCCCGGAGGCGGTCGCCCCCTACCTGGGCGCGAGCATCCTCGGGCGCGCGGCGGCGGACGGCGTGATCACCGCCGAGGCCGTCGACCTGCGCCCCTTCGGGGAGGGGAAGCACCGTCGCCTCGACGACGCGCCCTACGGCGGCGGCTCGGGCATGGTCATGAAGCCCGGCCCCCTCGTGGCCGCGATCGAGGCCGTCGCCGACAAGACCCCCGCGGGAGGCCGGCGACTCGTGCTGATGACCTCGCCCGCGGGCCGAACGTTCACGCGGGCCTGGGCCCACGAGTTGGCGGCGAACGTCGACCACCTCGTCCTCGTATGCGGGCGGTACGAGGGGATCGACGCCCGCGTCGAGCGCTGGGTCGACGGGCTCGTCTCCGTCGGCGACTACGTGCTCACCGGGGGAGAGCCCGCGGCGATGGCCGTGGTCGACGCGGTGGCGCGGCTCCTGCCGGGGGCCCTCGGCAACGCGGACTCGACGCGCGAGGAGTCCTTCGAACCCTCGGGCGCGGGCGAGACGCTGCTCGAGTACCCGCACTACACGCGCCCCCGCGAGTTCCGGGGCGACGAGGTGCCGGAGGTCCTGCTGTCGGGAGATCACGCCAAGGTCGCCGCCTGGCGCCGAGCCCAATCGCTCGCCCGGACGCGACGCGACCGGCCGGATCTCCTCGAAATGCTGGATCAAACGCCGCAAGAAGAGTAAAAGACGCGTCCGCGTCCGCGAGCCGGGGGCGAGAAACGACCGAATGTCGAGTCCCCGCGCGTACTTGCGGCCTCGACCTCTGGGCTCGGAACGAGAGCGAAGACCATGAGCAAGATCATCGAGCAGGTCGACCTGGAGAGCCGCAAGGCCAACCCCCAGGCCCGCTACCGCACCGGCGACACGGTGCGCGTCCACGTCCGCATCACGGAGGGCGCGAAGGAGCGCATCCAGGTCTTCGAGGGTCTCGTGATCGGCACCCGCGAGCGGGGCATCCGCTCCTCGATCACCGTGCGCAAGGTCTCCCACGGCGTCGGCGTCGAGCGGATCTTCCCGATCTACTCGCCCTCCATCGCCAAGATCGAGTGGAAGCGCCGGAGCAAGATCCGCCGCAGCAAGCTCTATTACATCCGCTCCCTGCGGGGCAAGAAGGCGCGCCTCGCCGAGGTCCGATCCGCCGACCGCCCGGTCGTCGAGACGTTCGAGGCCTAGGGCCCTGGGCCCGAAGGACCCGTTCGACGACCGCTGCGAGATCGGCCGTCGAGGTGAAGACGTAGCGGCCTCCTTCCTGGAGCGCCGCGGCCACCGCATCGTCGCGAGACGCTTCCGCACCCGCCGCGGGGAGCTCGACCTCGTCAGCTCGTCGGGCGAGCACCTGTACTTCGTCGAAGTGAAGACCCGCCGCGCCCGCGAGGGCGACGGCCGCTTCGGCGACGGGTTCGAGGCCGTGACCTGGAAGCGCCGGCGCACGATGCACACCGTCGCCCGCACCCTGATGGTGCGCGAGCCCACCCTGTACGACCTGATCCCCCACTACGCCGTCCTCTCCGTGGAGGAGCTGGACGACCGCCACCGCGTGCGCTTCTTGCCGGACGCGTTCGATGGCCCGGCGTAGGCCGGAGCGCTCCCGGGGCCCCGCCTCGAACGTCCCGCCCGAGCTCCACGCCGACTCGGGGACGCTGTACGTCGTCGCCACCCCCATCGGAAACCTCGAGGACATCACCGTGCGCGCCGCGCGCCTCCTCGGCGAGGTCGACGGCGTGCTCGCCGAGGACACCCGGCGCACGCGCACGCTGCTCACCCACCTGGGACACGCGACCCCGATGCAGTCCCTGCACGGCCACAACGAGAAGGCGAAGATCGGGCGGATCCTGGAGCGCCTGGCGGCGGGGGAGTCGCTCGCCGTGGTGTCCGACGCGGGCACGCCCGCGATCTCGGACCCGGGGGCGCCCCTCGTGGCGGCCGTGGTCGAAGCGGGGGGGACCGTCGTGCCGGTGCCGGGGCCGTCGGCCGTGATCACCGCGCTGTGCGCGTCGGGGCTGCCGACCGACCGGTTCCGGTTCATCGGCTTCCTGCCCGGCCGTCCGGGGCGGCGGAAGAAGGTGCTCGTCGAGGCGCTGGCGTCGGGGGGGACGACGATCCTCTACGCGTCGCCTCACCGCGTCGTGAAGGACCTCGCGATCGCCCGCGAGGTGGCCGGCGACGACCGCCGCGCCGTGATCGCCCGGGAGCTGACGAAGGTCCACGAGGAGTTCGATCGCGGCACGCTCGGCCAGCTCGTCGAGCGCTGGACGCGACGCACCCCCCGGGGCGAGTTCGTCGTCCTGATCGGCCCGGACGAAACGTCCCGAAAGCGGCGCACAACCGACGGTTGAGGGGCGGATCCGAGACGGATCGTCCCGCGACCCTCACTCCCCGAGCAGCAGCTCCACGAGCCCGGCGTCGCCCAGCACCTCGCGCACGCGGGGGTCCATGACCATGTCGCCGTACCCGCGGCCCTGCCACTCCGACTCCGCCGCGGCCGTCTCGATGAGCCGCCGGATCGGCGACGCCTTGAAGAGCCGACGAACGTCGCCCGACTCCTCGAGCGTGGTCGGAGGCGCGGTGGGATCTTCGTCCGCGGCGGAGTCGTCGTCGCCCTCGACGTCGCCCGTCCTCCCCCGGCGGGCGAGCGCGTTCTCCAGCGCCTCCTTGAGGCTGAAGACGCGCACCGGGTTGTAGGGACCCAGGGTGTGGAGCGCGACGGACTGCGTCAGCCACGACGGCGCGGGGACGTCGGGCGGCTTCTTCCACAGGATGGCGGTCTCCACCATCCACAGCAGTGCGGTCGCGTACAGGAACCCCTTGACCGCGCCCACCGCCACGCCGAGCGAGCGGTTGCCCGTCTCGAGCGCCCCGACCTTGCGGATCAGGCCGGCCTCCACGAGGAAGATCAGGATCATGCAGACGAAGTAGGCCCCCACGAACCCCACGAGCTTGCGGATGTAGGGGTGCTCCGAGAACGCCGGACCGACACCCGCGAGCACCAGGTCCACCGGCGGGTACCAGACGTCGAAGAACACCCACAGGGCGACGGCCGAGAAGAAGCCCGCGACCTGGGCGATGAAGCCGCGGAACCAGCCGAGCCACGCGATGGCGACGACGAACACGACGAAACCGGCGTCCAGCACCGGGGCACGATACCGCCCCGCGCGGGCGTCTATACTCCGACGATCCCGGCCTCCGCCGGGTCGGGAGAGCCCTTGCCGCACCGCATCCTCGTGGTCGACGACGAGCGCAACATGCGCCGCGTACTCCAGGGCCTCCTGCAGGCCGAAGGCCACGACGTGGACGGCGCGACGGACGGCGACGAGGCCCGCGCGATGCTCCGCAAGGCCGAGCCGTCCTACGATCTGGTGCTCACCGACCTGCGCATGCCCAACAGCGACGGCATGGACCTGCTGCGCGCCGTCAAGCGTCGCCACCCGGACACGCCGGTCGTCCTCATCACCGCCCACGGCACCGTGGACACGGCGGTCGAGGCGATGCGCGAGGGCGCCTTCGACTTCGTCACGAAGCCCTTCGACAACGACGAGCTGTCCGTCGTCGTGAACCGCGGCCTCGCCCAGCGGGAGGCCAACCGCGAGCGCGCGTACGAGCCCCTCGACCCGCTCGAAGCCACGCTCCCGCCGAACTCGCTGCGCACCGAAGAGGACGACGACGACGACCCCGCGGCCGCGATCCTCGGCTCGATCATCGGGGTCTCGCCGCCGATGCAGGAGCTCTTCGCGCTGCTGCGCAAGGTGGCCCCGTCGCCCACGACGATCCTGCTCCAAGGCGAGTCGGGCACGGGCAAGGAGCTCGTGGCCACGGCGATCCACCGGCTCAGTCAGCGCGCCGAGGGCCCGTTCATCACCGTGAACTGCACGGCGATCCCCGAGACCCTGTTCGAGTCGGAGCTCTTCGGTCACGAGAAGGGCGCGTTCACGGGCGCCACCGCCCGACGCCCCGGTCGCTTCGAGCTGGCCGACAAGGGGACCCTCCTGCTCGACGAGATCGGGGAGCTGCCCCCCGCCATGCAGGTGAAGCTGCTGCGCGTCCTGCAGGAGCGCGTGGTGGAGCGCGTGGGCGGGCTCAAGCCGGTGGCCGTCGACGTCCGCCTCGTGGCCGCCACCAACGCGGATCTGGAGACGATGGTGCGCGAGGGGACGTTCCGCGAAGACCTCTTCTATCGCCTGAACGTCGTGCCCATCCGCCTCCCCCCGCTGCGGGAGCGCCCCACGGATCTGCCCGTGCTGATCCGCCACTTCATCGAGAAGTTCCGGCGCCGCCTCGGTCGCGACGTCCGCGGGATCACGCCGGAGGCCGAGTTCATGATGGTGCGCCACGACTGGCCCGGGAACATCCGGCAGCTCGAGAACGCGATCGAGCGGATGGTGCTGCTCACGGACGGCCGCACGCTCACCGAAGACGACGTCCCCCCCGAGGTGCGGCGAGGAGGCGCGGGCTCCGTCCCCACGACCGACAGCCGGATCGACCCCGTGACCGTCGACGGCAACCTCAAGGACATCGTGCGGGTGCACACCCAGCAGCTCGAGCGGGAGGTCATCCTCCAGAAGCTCAAGGAGGCCGACTGGAACGTCACCCACGCGGCGAAGAAGCTCGGAATCTCCCGCAAGGGCCTGCAGCTGAAGATGAAGGACTACGATCTCCGACACCTGGAGGGTGAAGCGTGAGAGCGATCGGAATCGCCGCGGCCGTGTTCGGCCTCGCCCTGCCCGCGACGGCCGTCGCCGGCGAGCGCACCGCCACGCCCCCCCAGTGGCGCGGCGACGTGGACTTCATGTACCGCGGCTCCCTCGAGCCGGGCGCCATCCGCGACCGCGCGGCCGCCAGCCGGTCGTACACGCTGGTGGGCAACTACACCCGGATGACCCACGGGCTGGACATCACCGCCCGCTTCGCGGTGGTGCACGGCATCACGATCGGGCTCGACGTCCCGCTCGTCTTCCACCAGCAGCGTCGCTGGCTCGAGGGCTACGACATGCGCTTCGACCCGGAGCACGGCAAGGCGACGATGGTCGCCGCGCGCCCGCTGCCCGGCGACGTGCTGGGCGCCTCCCCGTCGGCGCGCAACCACGTCGGCATCGGCGACCTCGGCATCCTGTTCCGGTTCGTGCCCTTCGCGGAGCGCGGCGTGCCGGGGCGAGAGGCGGCGGCCACGCTCGCGCTGGACGTGGGGATCCGGGCGCCGTCGGGCGAGAACCACGACGCGGTGCGGGAGGACGGCACCGCCGGTCCCGGTCGCGGCGGCCCCGCCCTGGAGCTGGGCATGACCGCCTCGCGGCGGGTGAAGCTGGTCGAGCCGTACATCGCGGTGAACGCCGTCCTCAGCGCGCCCTACCGGCAGCTCGTGCAGGACGCCGACGGCCTCGACATCCCCGCGGCCGACGGCGACCCCGAGGGCACCGAGTTCGATCCGGCGGACACGATCGGCGTGCGCTTCGGGACCGAGGTCGCGCTGCGGGAGGTGCCGGAGACGGACGAGCGCATGGGCTTGGATGTGGGCATCGGGCTCCGGTACGTGGGTCCCCACGAAGCGAGCGTCGGCTCCTGGATCCCCGCCCCGCTGGACGCGACGGTGGGTCGCCTGGGCGTGGAAGCGGAGCACATCGAGGTCGACTTCGGTCTCGGGTTCAGGATCCGGCCGCGCCGCGAGATCCAGGTCGCGATCGACGTCGGGGTCGGCTGGGAGTCGCCCCACACGCTCGAGATCATCGACTCGACCAGCTACACCTCGCAGACGTCCCCGGGCACGTTCCGGTTCTTCTGGGGCCTGGGCGCGACGGGCCGCATCCGCTGAATCCTTGACGATCCGTGGACGCTCTCTTCACCGGAGCGCCCCGCCCACCAAGCTAGATTGAGCGCATGGCCCCGACCTCGAACGTCCATCGGCTCGCCCTCGGCCTCACAGCGCTGATCGCGATCGGCTGTTCGCCGCGCAACCCGATCCCCGAGATCGAGCCCCCGCGGCCCGAGTTCGCCGAGAACGGCTGGCCGTCGATCCTCCCCGAGCACGACGGGTACGTGGGGACGGGCCTCGAGGTCGGCGACCTCATGCTCCGGTTCCGCATCCACGAAGACGGCGAGATCGTGCCGGGCGGGCTGGCGGACCAGAACAACAACCTCGTGGACTTCCGCCAGCTCCTCGGCCAGACCGTGCTGCTGGACCTCTCGTCCGTGTGGTGCGGCCCCTGCAACAAGGCCGCGGCCGAGTCGGCGGAGCTGCTCGAAGGCATGCAGGCCATCGCGCCGTCGCTCATCGCGACCATCCTCGTCCAGAACATCGGGGGGAGCCCCGCCACCTCCGACGACGCGGCCACCTGGGCCGAGGACTACAGCGCCCACTACCCGGTCCTCGTGGACACCCCCCAGGAGACGACGCGCACGGCCTGGGGCCAGCCCCCCTTCCCCACCTTCTGGCTCATCGCGCCCACCGGCGAGATCTTCGACCGGTTCACGTCCGTGCCCGCCGAGAGCGACATCCTCGACGGCGTACGATTCTCCCTTGAAGAGTGGGGGGATTCGTTCCGTCGAACCAGCGACGAGCCCCCGACCGAAGACCAAAACTGAGCCGCCTCGTCCGAGCGAGCTCCCGGAGTCCCTGCCCATGCCCCGTTTCCTGCGCGTCGCCGCCGCCCCCCTGCTGATCCTGGCTCTCGTGGCCCTCGCGCTCCCCGCGGGCGCCGCGGACGAGGCGGGCGCACCCGAGCCCATCGCCGACTTCACGCTCCCGAACCTCGCGGGCGGGAATACGAGTTTGAGCGACCATCTCGGCGATAAGGTGATCCTCATCAACTTCTGGGCGACTTGGTGCACGCCCTGCATGAAGGAGATGCCGAAGCTCAACGAAATGCAGAAGGAACACGCCGAAGTCCTGCAGATCATCTCCATCAGCGCGGACGAGGCGAAGGACCAGGCGAAGGTCAAGGCGATCGTCAAGCGCTTCCAGTACGAGCCGATCGTGCTGCTGGACGCCGAGACGAAGGTCGTGTCCCAGCTCAACAAGCGCAAGGACATGCCGTACACGCTGGTGATCGGGAAGGACAAGATGATCCACCACCGCAAGAAGGGCTTCACCGACGGTGACGAAGTGAAGCTCGAGGAGTGGGTCGAGGAGCTCGCTCAGAAGTAATGAAGCGACTCGCCTCCGCGCTCGCGGGCATCGCCTGCATCGTCGCGGCCGCCCCGGCAGGAGCCGTCCCCCTCGGCAAGGAGGTGGATGGGCAGGTCCTGCCGGGGGCGGTCCTGACCGTCTCCAACGATTTCTACTTCAAGTTCAATACCTTCATCGACGAAGAACCCGACGACGCGATCGCCGCCCCGCTGCGCTTCGTGGAGCTCGTGAACCGCTTCACCGCGGACCTGCAGATCAAGCAGATCTCCCTGGGCGCGCAGGTCGACACCGTGGGCGTCGCGCCCCAGTGCAGCGACCCGGGCTACGCCGCGGAGTTCGCCGACGCGTTCGGCGCGGGCGCCGCGTGCGCGAGCCCCAACCCCATCTACGGCCCGGGCTTCGACGGCAACACCGCCCCCGTGATGGTCCGGCTGGAGAAGGTCTGGGGCCGCTGGTCGAGCCGGAACGTGGACGTGTGGCTGGGCGACTACTACGCCGCGTTCGGCCGCGGGATCCTGCTGTCGATGACCAAGAAGCCGGAGGTCGACCAAGACAACAGCCTGCTCGGCGCTCGGTTCGATCTCCGCACCAAGCCGCTCGACTTCACGTTCCTGATGGGCACGCCCAACCCCCAGGAAGTATCGATGGAGCTGCGGAACAAGAACGTGCGTCGGTTCGAGCCGACGTTGCTCGCGGGCGCCGTCCTCAAGCTGCGGCCCCACGACATGGTCGAGCTGACGGCCCAGGGGGTGGGCTACGAGCTCAGCGAGGCGCCCTCCCTGGGGCTCGGGGGCACGGTCGCCGTCAACGGGATCGGGGGCGTCGTCGACGTCTACTTCGAAGGCAACGGCTTCGCCTACAGCACGGACGAGGACGCGCCCGAGGACTCGGTCGACCCCACGTCGGGCTACGCGCTGTACGGCGCGGTCACGGGCTACGCCGGTCCCCTCACCCTCACGGTCGAGGGCAAGCGCTACAAGGACGCCCAGGTGCTCAAGCGCGACGGCCCCGTGGTGCCCGTGCAATACAACGCGCCGCCGTCGCTCGAGTGGGAGCTGTCCACGACCGAGGACACGTTCACGTCCATCGCGTCCAACGACATCGCGGGGTGGCGCGCGTCGGCCGAGCTGTTCCTGCTCGAGTCGTTCACCACCGTCGGGTTCGCGTTCACCAACAGCTTCGACTTCGAGCCCCATCCGCCCTACGCGGTGCAGCGGGAGGTCGGCTTCAGCCCCGTCCTCACGCTGGACCAGCCGATCCACCTCGACAAGGTGGACCTGCACCTCAAGGGGCACGTGGGCTACCGGCACGACGTCCCCGTGCGCACCCCCGAAGAACTCGTCCCGGAGGAGCAGCGCGAGACCAGGGCGAACGAGTACCTCCGGCACAACGGGCTGCTGCACTTCTCGGTGGACTTCGGCGTGACCGTGGGACCCGTCGCGGTCGAGTGGGTCACTTGGTACCGGCGCTACCACTACACGCTGGACGATCCGGGCTTCTGTTGGGACGCGGACGGCGAGGAGACCTGCAGCCCCAACGACGGCTGGGTGTCGATGGAGAACGCGCTCAGCGTCACCCTGTTCGGCAAGTACACCGCCGCGCTGCACCTCGACTTCACCGACGACCCGATCGTGCAGCGCCAGACCAACGACGGCTCGCCCGGCAACCTCGTCTACGACAGCGACTTCAAGTCGTCGACGTACATCGGCGGCGAGTTCATCCTCAAGCCGGTGAGCAACCTCGAAGTGAACATCTTCGTGGGCGGCCAGAAGGCGGGCGTGGTGTGCACCGGCGGCGCCTGCCGCACGGTCCCGGCCTTCAACGGAGCGAAGGCCCGCGTCGTCGTGAACTTCTAGAGGGGCTTGCGACCCTCGACGATCGCGCTGAGCCCCTGGGTCTGCAGGTGGACGGTCACGTCCACGAGCCCGTTGCGGGTGAACTCGGCGACGAGGGTCTCGACCCACTTGCTCTCGCGGATGACGGCGGGCAGCCGCTCGAACATCACCACCCAGTCGGGGTGCTCGGCGGCCGCGCGGGTCTGCATGCGCGCGAAGTGCTGGTCGAAGATGTTCTGCACCCAGGGCTTCTCGGGGTACGCGAAGTCCTGCAGCAGGATGCGACCGCCGGGGGCGAGCATCTTCACGAGGTTGGCCACGAGGATGTCGAGGCGAGCGATGTACTTCGGGATGTAGCAGCTGGTGATGTGATCGAAGGTCTCGTCGATCATGAACTGCTCGGCGGGGCTCACGAAGAAGCGGACGTCGTCGATGCCGAGGGCGGCCGCGTTGGTCCGCGCCTCCACGCAATACTCCTCGCGCAGCTCGACGCCGGTGACGTGACAGTCGAAGCGGCGCGCCATCTCGAGGCTGAGGATCCCGGTGCCCGACGCGAGGTCGAGGACGCGCTGCGGACGGTCCATGAGACCGAGCAGCTCTTCCTTCCACCGCTTGTCGCGACCGAGCGTGGCGAAGTGCACCATCTCGCCGTAGGTGGAACCGGTCCCGTGGAACAGTGCCTCCACGAGGTCTTCACGGGTTTCGACTGGTGCCGATTGGGGACGCGCGGCCATGTTTTGTCTCCCGTGGCGCGACGAAAATCGTCTCGGGATCGAGCCCGCGCCAAAAAGATGCGGGTTTGTAGCACAGCCGACCTGCGGGGGAAGAGGCATCGGTCCTACGGGTCGTCGACCTTCAGACAGCGATTGACACAGGTCAGGACCGTCTGCAACATCCCGTCCGATCAGGAGAAGAGCGCAGCGGCCCAGGCCGGTCCCGCGCTCCTGCCCCCAGACGACGCTTCAAGGAGAGTCTCCGGACCATGAACCGGCTCACGATCGCCATCAGCCTCACCGCCCTCCTCGGCCTCCTCGCCACGCCCGCCTCGGCCAAGCAACACACACCCGCGTCGATCGACGCGAACTCGGTGTACGTGGACGCGGAGAAGGGCATCACCTACGGCCCCGAGAAGCTCATCGACCAGATGCGCAACGAGATGTGGATCGAAGGCGAAGGGTCCGCCGGGCTGGGCAAGTACATCTCGGTCAAGTTCGACGGCGAGGTCGAGCTCGCGAAGATCCGGATCTGGGGCGGCTGCTTCATCGACAAGGAGTACTGGGAGCGGCACAACCGCGTGCACGAGATCGAGTTCAAGTTCCCGGACTTCACGTCGGAGCGGGTCTCCATCGAGGACAAGATGGAGGCGCAGTGGATCACGCTGAAGGAGCCGAAGACGGTCTCCTCCGTGAAGATCTACCTGCGGGCCGTCTACAAGGGCACGACCTGGAACGACACGGCCATCTCGGAGATCCAGTTCTTCGACAAGGCGGGCGTGGAGGGCACCGTCGAGGGCGCCGCCGTCACCGCCAGCAGCATCTACGGCGACGACGCCGACTACGACGGCGCCAAGGCGGCCGACGGGTGGCTCGACACCTGGTGGGTCGACGGCGAGGGCGACGGCAAGGGCCAGGCGCTGGAGCTCGACCTCGGCGGCACGCGCACCCTCAAGCAGTTCGCCATCTCCACCGGCTTCGACAGCAGCAAGTCCTTCTTCGAGGGCAGCAACCGCGTCGCCCAGGTCAAGCTCGAGTTCGACGGCGCGGGCACCCAGAGCTTCGACGTCGCCGACGCGATGGGGTTGCAGACCTTCGAGCTGTCCCCCGTGACCACGTCCAAGGTGAGGGTGGTCATCTCGAAGGTGGCCAAGGGCAAGTCCCACGACGACCTGTACGTCGGCGAGCTCCGCTTCTCGGAGTGATCAGTCCCGGCGCTCGATCGTGAGCGTCACCGAGAACAACCCCTCCACCGGCTCGCCGGTCCGGTCGCGCCGGACGTGGTGCAGGGTGCTCGTGTGCACGCGGAGCTCGCTGCCCCGATCGTCCACGGCCACGTGCGACTCCCCCGCGCGCAGCGCGACCTCGGCCGTCCCCGCCGCGTTCTTGATCGTGAACACCGGCACGTCGCCGTCGAACTTCAGGAACTGCACGTAGGCCCCGCCCGTCGCGAGCTCCCAGCGCTCGGTACCGCCGCCCTTGAGGGCGACGACGCGCGCGTCCTCGGGCAGCCACTCGGCGGCCCGCTTCTCCAGCGCCCGGAGGCGCTCGGCGAGGTCGGACGTGGTCGACTCCAGGCGCTTGTTCCGGTCCCGAAGCTTCGCGGTCTCGTCCTCCAGCGCCTCGACGCGGTCCTGCACCCGCAGGGCCCGGGGGGCGTCCACGGAGAGGGCCGCCGCGGCGACGCCGAGCACGCCCAGCACGGCGAGGGCGCGCCCGAGCTTCATCGGGGCTCCGGGCGATCGGGGTCGCCGGGCTCGAAGGGAGGGACCCCCAGGACGGGGTCGCCGAGGAGGCCGAGGGTCTCCTGGATCAGCGCGTCCACCCCCGCGTGCTTCCGGCCGCGCGTGTGCACGGGCGCGACCGTGGCCACGAGGTGGGGCCCCTTGCCCTTGCCTTCGCGGTACCACCGGACGTCGCCGAGGTACCGCCCCCGGGAGCCCGCGCGAGCCACGACCGTCTTCCCCACGACGGGCCCCGAGGCGTGGATCTCGCGGCTGCGGGACCCGAGCAGCAGGTCCGGGCGGGCCCCGCGGGCGAGGCGCTTGTCGTCGTCCGAGTCGAGGTTCGAGAGGAGCACCACCAGGTCCACGCCCGCGTCCCGCAGCTCCTTGACCCGGGCCCGGGCGGCGGCCACGGGCTCGAGGGCCCGGTAGTCGAGCCCCGACGTGCCCGCGGCGACGACCGAGGTGACGCCGACCCTCAGCCCTCCGCGCTCGACGATGGTGGACGGGGGGAAGAGCAGGGCGCCGTCGGCGTCCACGAGGTTGGCGGAGACCAGGGGCGCGCCGGAGCGCAGGGCCAGCTTCTCGAGGTACGGCAGGCCCGCGCCGAGGTCGAGTCGGCCGACGCCGTGGGCGTCGAGGCCCGCGCGGCTGCCCGCGTCCACCAGCAGGATCGCGGTGCGTCGTCGCTGCGCCTCCTCCACGGAGTTCATGGCCATGTCGTGGCGGAAGAACCGGTCGCCGGCGTCGAACCAGAACACGGGGACCCCGCGGCTGCGCGCGCCGTCGATCACCCCCGTCTGCTGGGCGAGCCCCCCCAGCGGCGTGTCCGGGCAGCTGCAGGGCTCGAACTCGCCGACCTGGTTGGAGCTGAAGAAGATGCGGGCCTGCAGATCGCTCTGGCCGGTGGGCATCGGGTCCGCGAGGGGGAGGCCTTCGACCACCCGTTGCGCCGCGAGGGCGGCGACGGGCACGAGGACGAGGGCGACGACGGAGAGGGGACGGAAGCGGGGCAAAGCGGGCGGAGTGTAGACTGCCGGCGTGTCGCCCGTCCGCATCCTGCTCGCTGGTTCCGTCCTTCTCTGCATCGCGTGCCCGGGGTACGTGCCGGCCGAAGTCGAGGACCGCTACACCCTCGGCGACGAGCCGATCGTGGACGTCCTCTTCGTGGTCGACGACTCCAACACCATGGGACCGGTTCAGGACGCCCTCGGGGTCGCCGCGGGCGACTTCCTCGTGGGGCTGAATACGCGCGGGATCGACTGGCGGATCGGGGTCGTGACCACCGACGTCGAGGATCCGGAGCGGCGCGGGCGCCTGGTCGGGCCGGTGCTGTCGTCGGCGGCCGGGAGCGACGGCGTGGACCTCGCCGCCCAGCTCGCGGTCGGGGTGGACGGCTCCCAGTACGAAGCCGGCCTGTCGGCGATGTGGTCGGCGCTCACGGCGCCGCTCGCGACCCACGAGAACGCCGGCCTGCGACGCGACGGCGTGGGCCTCGCGGTCGTCGTCGTATCGGACGAAGACGACTGCTCGGACGAGGGGCGCTTCGGCCTCGAGGGCCCCGAGAGCTGCGTCACGCGCCCCCACGAGCTCGTGCCCGTCACGGACTACCTGGAGCGGCTCCGCTCGCTCGTCGTGGAGATCGACGACGTCGCCGTGCACGCCGTGGTGGAGCCCGGGCAGTCCGAGGACACCGTCGAGTGCGGCGGGAGCGCCCCCGGGACCCGGTACATGGAGCTCGCGCGCGCGGCCGGCGGCGTCGTGGTGCCCTTCTGCAGCCCGGGCTCCGAGATCATGAGCGCCCTGGGCGCCCACGTGAGCGGACGGCGCACCGCGTTTCCCCTGAGCCGGACCCCGGACCCCACCTCGATCGAGGTGCGGATCGGCGATCCCGTGGCCGAGGGGGAGACCCGGATCCGGACCTGCGGCGTCGACGCTGCGCCCGGCACGGTCGTCCCCGAAGACATCACTCGAGTCGACGGCTGGTCCTACGACGAGGACGCCAACACCGTCCGCCTGCACGGCGAGTTCCAGGCCGCCATCGGCCGACAAGTGCGCATCTGCTACGAAGTCGGATGATCCCCATGAAGTCCGTTCTCCTCTGCATCCCCGCGCTGGTGCTCACGTCCTGTGCGCCGCCCCCCGCCAACCTCGAGTTCAGCGACGCGTCCGCGCTCGTCTTCCGCGAGTTCCAGAACGACGACCCCGGCTGGGTCGCCCGCGGCCTGCGGGAGCTGGAGCGGGAGATCTACCTGTCGATGGACGTGGACAACGTCTCGGCCGTGGCGCGCGCCGTGACCCCCGATCAGCTGACGGAGGAGGACGTGGCGGACGTCGAGCACCCGGACGTGCCGCTGGACCGCAACGTCGCGGTGGCCGTCGGGGCGCACTCGAAGTACGACGTGGCGGCGCTGTCCGACCTCCCGCTCATCCAGGACCAGCTGCCCTTCGAGCCGGGCTCGCCCGACCACTACGACCGGACGTTCGTCGAGGGCGCCGACTGCTGGGGCGACCGCAGCTGCGAGTTCCTCATCACGTCCAACGACCTCACGAAGGACAACGCCGCGATCTCGCCCATCAGCTACACGCTCCCCAAGGAGTACCGGTGGGTGGACCTGAACCTGTCGGAGCCGACCGAGGGGGGCGCGCCGTCGTCCAACGACGGGGAGCCGCGGTGGGCGATCGCGGCCCGGACCTGGACCACCCAGCGCGAGTCGAACCCCGAAGGGGACAGCATCGAGCAGTCCTACACGGTGGAGCTCTGGGTGCCGCGCGACGGCGGCGGCTTCCTGCGCACCGACGACAGCGTCAACGTGGACGACGGGGCCTGGACCGGCGACAGCACCGGCGGGGGGACGCTGCGGATGATGGCGATCTGGTCGCAGTCGATCATCATCAGCATCGCGGCCGACGACGAGACGATCGCGGCCGTCACGCGAGGCGGGATCGCCGACATCTTCCAGACCGTCGAGGACTGGATGGACGAGAACCGCCCGCTGTAGACGTCAGGCCGCGGCGCGGCCCGTCTCCACGGGGATCCCGAGCTTGCCGTAGGCGAACTGGAGCAGCCACGCGGGGCCCACCAGCAGGAACTGGACGTCCTCGAAGAACGACGGCTTGGCGCCCTCGATCCTGTGCCCCACGAACTGGACGATCCAGGCGGCGACCCACACGCCCAGCGAGATCTGCAGGAGCGGCAGACCCGCCGCCAGGAGCGCGTGGTTGAGGGCCAGCGCCCCCACGCCGACCACGAGCATCCCCGCGAAGATCGTCCACGACAGCGTGGCGTAGAAGACCATCGCCCCGACCATGAAGACGGCGCCCCAGTCCCCGAACGTGGTGCCGAACGGGTGCGGGATGCTCTGGAGCAGGCCCAGCGACGCGATCAGGATCAGGGGGATGCAGATCCAATGGATCGTCTTGTTCACGGGGTTCTGGTGGCTCTCGCCGTACTTGTCGAACCAGGCGGTGGCGCTTCTCGTCGTCATCGGTCTCTCCATCTTGCTTACTTGTAAGTAAGTTATTGATGGGAGACGCTGGGGTCAAGCAGAAAAGGGGAGGCGAACCGGTGGCGAGACGACGCAAGCCCGCGGCCGAGACCCGCGTCGACATCCTCACGGCCGCAGAGGCGCGCCTGCGCGAGTGCGGCCCGACGGCCCTGCGGCTCGACGACATCGCCCGGGACGTGGGCATCTCGCGCCAGGCCGTGCTCCACCACTTCGGCAGCCGCGAAGGGGTCCTGCGCGCGGTCGTGGAGCAGGCGTGGGGGGGGCTCTTCCGGGACCTCGCGGGGCTGGCCGACTCGGAGCTCGAGCCTCGCGGGTTCGTGGAGCTCGTGGACGAGGTCGCTCGTCGGCGCGGCAACGCGCGGCTGGGGGCGTGGCTCCTGCTGTCCGACCAGGGGCTGCCCGAGTCCTGGTTCGAAGGCGCGGCCGATACGCTCCCGGGCCGGCTCGGCGGCGACGCCGACGCCCGCGACACGGCCTACGCCACGCTCCTGGTGGGCGCCGCCCTCTTCGGCGACGCGATCTTCGGGGTGCGGCTCCGGCAGGTCCTGGGGATGCCCGACGGCGAGGCGGCCCGGGGGGACTTTCGGCGCTGGGTGGCCGACCGACTCCTCGGCGCGTTGGGCGACGCGGGCGACTAAGCTCGGCCCGTGCGCGTCCTCCTGCTGCTCCCGCCGCCCGTCCTCGACGCGCCCGCGGTGCACCCGCGCCACCCTCCCCTCTACACGCTGTCCACCGCCGCGGCCCTCCGGGAGGCGGGCCACGAGGTGCGCGTCGCCGACGAGCACCTGCGGGACCCCGCGACCGCCCGGATCGTGGCCGAGACCGCGGCCGACGAGCCCGACGTCGTGCTCGTCTGCCAGAACGACTACAACCGCAAGATCGAGCCCCCCGTCCTCGACCGCCTCGTCGCCGGGCTGCGGCGCGCGCTCCCCGAGGCGACGCCCGTCGCGGCCTACGGACGCCTCGACGGGCGCCACGCCCGCGCCGCCCTGCGAGCGGTGCCGTCCGTCGACGTGGTGCTCTATGGCGAGCCCGAGCTCTCCGCCGTCGCCTTCGCGGCCGATCCCGCCGCCGCCGTGCCCGGGTCGGTGCGACGGGGGGACCCGGTGGTCGACACCCCGCCCGCCCGCGTCGAGCTCGACGCCCTGCCCTTCCCCGCGTGGGACCTCGTGGACATCGGCGACTACGGCTTCTCGCCCCACCAGGAGACCCCACACACCGTCTACCCGGTGCTCGCGAGCCGGGGCTGCCCGTTCCCCTGCTTCTACTGCGAGGTGCGGATCCGCCCGGGCTGGATCGGGCGCTCCGTCGACTCGGTCCTCGACGAGCTCAACCACCTCCGGGCCGTCCGGGGAGCGCGCGCGGTCTTCTTCGCGGACCCGACGTTCGGGGTCGACCGGGGTTGGACGCTCGAGCTCTGCCGCCGCCTCCCGGAGGAGGGCCCGGCGGACCTTCGCTGGTCCTGCATGTCCCGCACCGATCGGGTCGACCCGGAGCTGCTGCAGGCGATGGCCGAGGCGGGCTGCTGGAACATCCTGTTCGGCGTCGAGTCCCTCAACCCCGCCGCGCTCGCGGGCGCGCGCAAGAACCTCGACCCCGCCACCGTCGAGCCCGCGATCCGAGCGGCCAGGGAGGCGGGCATCGAGGTGATCGCGTCGATCATGGTGGGGCTGCCGGGGGACACCGTCGCGGGCTTCGACGACACGCTGGAGCGCCTCATCGCGATGGGGCCCGACTACGCCCAGTTCTTCGTCACGCAGATCACCCCCGACGCCGCCCCCGACCCCGGCGCGCTGGCCGACGGGTGGGACGGCTCGCGGTACGACTTCTTCGGCCGCGTCTACGTGCCCGACGGGTTCCGCAGCGCCGAGCAGCTCGCCGAGCTCCGTCGCCGCGCGTTCCGCCGCTTCTACCTGCGTCCGGCGTACATCGCGGCCACGACCCGACGCCTGCTCCGCAGCGGAGAGGTCGGCGCCCAGCTCGCGAGGGCGGCCCGGGGCGGCCTGCTCGCGGCCCGGATCGCGGCCGGGGAGCGGCTGTCCTGAGACCCGTCGTACTCGGGGCCGTCGTGGTCCTCGGCGGTTGCCCCGGCTCCGTCGAGCCGCCCGCCCCCACGCCCCCGGACTCCGGCGCGGCGGATCGCGGCACGCTCGAACACCCCCCGCCGGGGGCCGGCTCCGAGGTCGACCTGGAGACGCTGCCCCACCCCGCCTGCCCCGACCCGGCGCCGACCCCCGGCCGGTTCCACGACGGGCTCCCCGGCTCGGGGGTCGACTTCGTGCACGCGTCGGACCCCGCCTTCACGTCCGGCGACGAGCTGGAGATGCCCTTCGCGGAGGTGACGGCCGCGGGGCTCGCCGTGGCCGACTTCGACGACGACGGGGAGGTCGACCTCTTCTTCACCCAGATGGTGGGGGCCAACGCGCTGTACTGGGGGCTCGGCGGCGGCGGGTGGGAGCGCGCCGACGACGGCCCCTGGGCGCTGCCCGACGACCTGACTGCCACGGCGCGGGCCGTGGACGTGGACGGCGACGGCCTGCTCGACCTCGACGTCGCGGGCCGGGACTCCGTCCACTTCTTCCGCAACCTCGGGGGGCGCCGGTTCGAGGACGTGACGGCCGCCACGGGGGTCGCCCCTCGCGAGGGCTGGCCGGGCGCGTCGGCCTGGGCGGACGTGGACGGCGACGGCGACCTCGACCTGTTCGCCGGGGGCTACGTCGTGCGCGCGCTCACCTTCCCGGGGTGGGTGGTGGAGCCCACGGTGCACGCGCTGTGGCGCAACGACGGCGGGGTGTTCACCGATCGCAGCGGGGACTTCGGGTTCGACTACGCCGGGCACGACTCCGGCGCGACGATCCACGCCGTCTTCCGCGATCTCGACGACGACGGGGACCCGGATCTGCTCCAGGTGAACGACTTCGGCGGCGAGGAGGGCCTCACCCGACCGTGGGAGAACGTCGGACCCGACGGCGACGGCTGGGCGTGGCGGGACCGGGGCCCCGACACCGGGATGGGCCCCCTGTTCTCCCCCATGGGGGTCTCCTACGCCGACCTCGACGGGGACGGCGTCGAGGACCTGTGGTTCTCGGACCTGGGGTTGACGACCGTGTACCGGCGGCTCGCCCCCTACCTGTGGACCGACGTCACCCTCGTGTGGGCGAGCGGGGTCGAGAACGGTCGCTTCGACGCCTCGTGGTCCACCGTCCCGATCGACCTCGACGGGGACGGGGTGCCGTCCGTCTACATCGCGTACGGGCAGCTCCCCCCCGTGTTCCGGGGCCCGGACACCCCCGAGGTCCCCCAGCCCGACCGCTTCCTGGTCTCGCAGCGCACCGGCGAGGGCACGATCCGCTTCACGGACCGCGCCGCGGACGTCTTCCCCGACCCGCAGGACGCGATCAGCCGGGGCGCGGCGGTGGCCGATCTCGACCGCGACGGGGTCCCCGACCTGGTCGTCGGGCACGTCCGCGACCCCCCCTCGGTGCTGATGGGTCGGTGCACGGCGGCGTCGCGCCTGGTGGTGGCGCCCCGCGACGACACGACGCGCAATCGCTTCGCCGTGGGCGCGCGCGTCACGGTCGAGGCGGGGGATCTGCGCCTCACCGACGAGGTGCTGGGGGGTGGGCGCGGCACCTTCAGCAGCGGCGAGCCGGTAGTCTTCTTCGGCCTGGGCGACGCCCGGACGGTGGACCGCCTGGAGGTGCGGTGGCCGGACGGGGAGGTCACGGAGTGGACCGACGTCCCCGCCCACGCGCGCCTCACCCCCCGGAGGAGATGGGATTGAGCGACCGGACGCGCCTGATCGTCGGCTCGATCGTCTCGGTCGTCCTGCTCGTGCTCCTGGTGCGCTTCGTCGACCTGCGGGCGGTCGGCCGCACGCTGCTGAACGCGGACGCCGCTCCCCTGGGCGCCGCCCTCGCGCTGCACATCGTGATCCTGCTGCTGCGAGTCCACCGGTGGCTCGTGATCGCGGAGGAGGGCGAGCGAGTCGACCGTCGGCTGATGGTGCTGGGGCTGGACGCCGTCTTCCTGGGCTGGTTCGCGAACTTCTCCCTGCCCGCCAAGGCGGGGGACCTGGCCCGGCCCCTGGTGTACGCCCGCGGGTCCGGTCGTCCCTTCTCGGGGATGCTCGCCGCCATCGCCCTCGAGCGGGTGTTCGACCTCCTGTTCCTGGGCGTCGCGTTCTGGCTCGGCATCGCCGTGCTGCCCACGCCGGACCTCCCCGCCTGGGTGCGGCTGGCGGCGACGGCGGCGGGGGCGGGGGCGCTCGCGGGGTTCGTGCTCCTCGGCGCGCTGCGGCGCTGGGGCGGGGGGCTGTCGGGCATCGCGGCCCGCTTCCGCGAGGGCCTCGCGCTCTTCGACAAGCCCGTCGTGCTCGCCCGGGCCGGGGGGTGGACGGCCGTGGTGTGGGTCCTCGAAGCGGTCGCCGCCTACCTGCTGATCGTGGCCTGCGGAGGCCCCGCCACGGCGTCGGCGGCCGTGGCCGTCGTCGTGGGGATCACCCTCGCCGTCGCGGCGCCGTCCGCGCCCGGCCAGATCGGCGTGAGCCAGTGGGTGACGCTCCTCGTGCTCGCGCCGTACGGCATCGACTCGGACGTCGCCGTCGCCGTCAGCCTCCTGGACACCGCCACGGTCCTGTTCTGGGTCCTGCCCTTCGGCCTCGTGGCGATGGTCCGCCGCTCGCGCGGCCTCGACGACGGCGACGGCGAGCGCTGAGTTAGCCTGCACCCGTGCGACTCGCCCTCCTCCCGATCCTCCTCCTCCCCGGCTGCACGGCGTCCGGCGTGCTGGAGCTGGACGACCCCGGGCCCGCGCTGCCGGACGACGACGACGCCACCGACGACGACGACGCCACCGACGACGACGACATCGCTCCCGACGACGACGACTCCGCCGACGACGACGACGCGGACGACGACGACGACGCGGCCGACGACGACGACGCGGTCGCCCCCTGCGCGGGCCTGGAGTTCCAGGGCGACTTCACGCCCTCGGACGACTTCGCCGTCGCCGGGTTCTGCGCCCAGGGCTGGGAGCGCATCTCCGGCTCGGTGTCCCTCACCTCCGGCAGCCAGATCACGACCAGCGCGGGCCTGGAGTGCCTGTGCGCCGTGGGGGGCGACGTGCGCCTGGGAGAGTTCGCGTCGAGCCTGCGCGACACGGTCGGCTTCGCGAACCTGCGGACGATCGGGGGCTCGCTCGTGGTCACGTGGTCCAACGCGCTCGACCTCGGCGGGTTCACCGCGCTCGAGTCCATCGACGGCGGCATCACGCTCAGCAGCAACAACGGGATCGGCGACGTCGCGGGGTTCGACTCGCTGGTCTCGATCGGCGGGGACGTCGTGGTGGAGTGGAACAACGGCGCGGGGAACCTCTCGGGGTTCCCGGTGCTGTGGAACATCGACGGAGGCCTGCGCATCGACTCGAACTCGGGCGTCACGGGCGTGGCCGGGTTCGGCTCGCTGCGCTCGATCGCGGGGGGGCTCGGCGTGACCTGGAACTCGGGCCTGGCGGCGGTCGACGGGCTCACCGAGCTGCGCGCGGTCGGCGGCGACCTCGGGATCCACAGCAACAGCACGCTCGCCTCGATCGACGGCCTGCTCGGCATGGACTCGGTCGGCGGGGACTTCGGCATCACCTGGAACCCCCTGCTCTCGACCGCCGAGGCGGAGGCCGTGCGCGACGCCATCGGCGTGGCGGACATCGGCGGAGCCATCGACATCAGCGCCAACGGCCCCTGAAGGAGAAATCATGACGACGCGCCCGATCCTCGCGACCCTGGCGATCCTCTTCGCGCCCGGCGCCGCCTTCGCCGACGAAGCGCCCGAGACGCCCCCCGCGGAGGAACCGGCCGCCGCAGAGGCGAAGTCCGCTCCGCCCGCGCCCGCGCCGTACTTCCACTTCGCCCCGATCTTCGGGGGGCAGGTGTTCCCGCTGGGTGTCGGGCTGTACGGCACGCCGCAGCTGCGCATGTCGCTGTACCGCAGCGAATCGCGGCTGTTCCAGACGACGCACTTCGGCATCGGGGCGTGGTGGCGGATCACCCCGGCGTTCGCCGAGATCGGGCCGCGCATCGACTTCACCCCGATCGAAGTGCTCACGATCTCGGTGACCGCGCGCTACGTCGGCTCCTGGACGGGCAGCGCGGGCTCGCACATCCCCGTGAGCGCCCTCGCGAACAAGCGCTACGCCACCCGCTCCGAGGCCGAGGGCACGGCGTTCGCCACGGACGGCTTCGAGCTCATCGTGTCCCCGACCCTGCGACTGAAGGGCGGACCGGTCATCGTCCTCTACAACTTCTCGTGGACCCACACCTGGATCTTCTTCCGGGACGGGGACACGCCGCAGTGGGTCTACGACGGGGGCCTGGACCTCTACGTCGCGCCGGTGGACCGGATCATCCAGCAGCAGGGCGTCGTGCTCGGCGAGGTCCTGGACGGCACGAAGACGAAGACCGTCCTGCGGCTCGGCGCCACCGTCCGCCACCGGCGCGCGCGGGTGACGGGGGATCGGTCGGTCAACGTGGGGTTCCTGGGGACCGTGAAGCCGGTCCCGCACGTCGCCGCCCCGGACATCATCCTGCAGGTGATGGCCTACGTGCTCGACGACTCCGGCGAGCGCGTGCTGTGGGCCCCCAACATCGCCATCGCGTTCCGCTGGACCTTCGAGAAGGGGCCCGGCGTACGCGGAATACCCGGGGTCGACCGACCCCCGGAATAACTCCCCCGCGCGACCTGTTTGGACGCACATGATGACCGACACCCCACGCCGCCCCGTGCGTACGTTCGTCCTCGGCTCCCTCTGCGGAGCCGTCGCCTTCACCGCCCTCTTCACGGGGGCCCTGACCGCCGACGCGGGCCACCCCGCTGCGAACACCCTCGGCACCCAGTTCAGCGACGTGGCCGAGGCCGTGCTGCCGTCCGTCGTGTGGATCCGGACGACCACCATCACCCAGGTGCCGGACGGTCGCTTCCCGGGGGGCGACGACTTCTTTCGGCGCTTCTTCGACGAAGGTCGGGCGCCGGAGACCCGCGAGTTCCGCCAGCGCGGGATCGGCTCCGGGGTGATCATCGACGAGGGCGGGATCATCGTCACCAACCACCACGTCGCGGGCGAGGCCGACGAGCTCGAGGTCACCCTCAGCGACGGCCGGAAGTTCGACGCGAAGCTGGTGGGCACCGACCCCGGCACCGACCTCGCGGTGATCCAGCTGGTCGGCGACGCGACCGACCTCACCGCCCTGGGGCTCGGCGACTCCGACGCGCTCCGGCTCGGCGAGGTCGTGATGGCCGTGGGCAACCCCTTCGGCCTCGAGGGCTCCGTGTCCCTCGGCATCGTCTCCGCCAAGGGCCGCACGAGCGTCGGCAAGAACCGCTACGAGAACTTCATCCAGACCGACGCCGCCATCAACCAGGGCAACTCCGGCGGCGCGCTCGTGAACATGCGCGGCGAGCTGGTGGGCATCAACGACATGATCCTGTCGCCGGGCGCCATGTTCGGAGGCGGCGGAAACGTGGGCATCGGGTTCGCGATCCCCACGAACCAAGCCCGGCCCATCATCGACAGCCTGCTCGCCAAGGGTCGGGTCGACCGCGGCTGGCTCGGCGTCCACATCCAGGACCTGACCCCGGCGATGACCGCCGGCTTCTCCCTCGAGGAGGGCACGAAGGGCGTGATCCTCGCCAAGGTCACCGACGGCAGCCCGGCCGCGAAGGCGGGCGTGCGCGACGGCGACGTGGTGGTCTCGGTGGACGGGACCCCCACGACCGACACCGACGACCTGCGCAACCTGATCGCGGCCGCGGGGCCCGGCCACAAGGCGACGCTGCGGCTCTTCCGGGACGGCAAGCCGAAGCGCGTCGTGGTCGAGCTCGGCGAGATGCCGGGCTCCCCCGAGGTGGTCGCGTCGCGGAGCCGCGAGGACGACGTGGGCGAGGACGTGGAGATCGACGGCCTGTACCTCGGCGAGCTCGAGGACTACCCGTCCATGCGCTTCCGGGGCGGCCCCGACCGCGGCGTGATCGTGACCGCCGTCGTGCCCGGCTCGGCGGCGGCGGAGGCCGAGCTGCGGACCGGCGACGTGATCGTCGAGGTGAACCAGGCCCGCGTCACCTCCGTGGCGGAGTTCAAGCGCGCCGTCGAGGCGGCCGAAGGCCCCCCGCTCCTGCGCGTTCGTCGCGGCGAAGCCGGCATCTACACCGTCCTCGACTGAGCACCCCTCTAAGCTGGAGCGATGCGTGGATCGCTCCTGCTCGCAGCCCTCTCCATCCTCCTCACCGCCCCGGTCGCGTCGGCCCAGTGGGAGCCCAGCGACGGGGGCGGCGACCGCCGTCAGAAGGCGAAGCCGGCGAAGAAGGGGGACCAGGTCCTCCCCACGTTCGCCCTGCGCTTCTCCGAGCGGGCGCGGTTCGAGCTCCTCCCCCGGCCGAACCTCCTGCCCCCGGCGGAGGACGCCGCCCGCGACTGGCGGGTGGCGAACCGGGTGCGCAGCTCCATCTCCCTGGACATCGAGATCCCCGACGGCACCCTCACGGGCTTCTTCGAGCTCCAGGACGCGCGCTCCTGGGGATCGCCCGCGTCACCCCTCGAGGGCGGGACCTACACCTGGGCGGCCGAGCCCGGCCTCACCGTCCGCAAGGCGTACGCCGCGCTGCGCCACGAGGAGGGCCCCTACCTCGTCCTCGGGAGGCAGGCGGTGCCCTGGATGAGCCGCCTCGTCGGCGAGAACGACTGGGGCAACGGCCGGACCTTCGACGCGATCCGCGTCGGCTTCCAGCAGCGCGAGGGGCTCTTCGAGGGCTTCTACAGCAAGCGACTCGAGGCGCCGGTCGACGCGTCGCTGGACCCCCGAGGGCCCGCCGAGGACATGCACCTGATCGGCGTGCGCGGAGGGCCGCGGGCGACGGGGCTCGTGCTCGACGCCCTCCTCCTGGTGGAGGTCGACGGGACCGAGGCGAGCAAGGGGGCGATCGCGTCGGTGGGCGCCTACGGCGGGGGGCTGCTCAACAACACCTTCTGGTACTCCGTCGAGCTGTACGGGCAGGTGGGGAACCGCGGCGAAGAGGAGCACCGGGCGTTCCTGATCGGGGCCGTCCTCGGCGCGCAGATCCCCATCGGGGACTGGGCCGCCGCGATCCTCCTCAAGGGAGGACTCGAGACGATCTCGGGGCGCGGGGCGGGCGACACGGACCTGGACACGTTCCTGATCCGCCAGGGCGACACCTTCGGCCACTACGGCCGCATGAACCGCTACCTCGACACCGTCGTGGGCACCCTCGACCAGGGCCTGGTCGACGTCTCCTTCCGGCTCGACGTCCTCCCCGACCTCGAGCTCGACCTCGACATCGGCATCGAAGCGCACCTCTTCCGCGCCCAGAACCCCGTCGACGACGACGCGGCCCTGCACGGGGGGGAGTTCGACCTGAACTTCCGCTACGCGCCGCTGTGGAACGTCGCCATCCTCGCCGAGGCGTGGGTGTACGTGCCGGGCCCGTTCTGGGGACCGGACCGCGCGCCGGACTTCGGCATGCTCGCGGGCCTCGAGGTGAAGATCCGCTAGTCCGGAACGGAAGAAGCCGCCCGGGGAATTCCGAGCGGCTTCTTTCCCTCGGGGCAGCGACGAACCCGAGGTCGGAGAGACGAACCACTCGCCTCCACGACCGAATCATGGGGTCGGGTCGGTGCCCCGAGAATCGATATTGTGTTCACGACATTGTGAAGCGGTAAGCGACTGTGAGCGCGCGCTCAGCTCAGCAGGTCGTAGACCGGCAGGCCGCCCACCTGGCGCGCGGGCAGGCCCCGCAGCACCAGCTCGCTCTTGCCCTCCGGGCCCCGGTAGCGGAACCAGAAGTGCTGGAGGAAGTCGCGGCCGAGCACGCCGTCGTCGTCGATCCCGACGCCCGCGATCACCGGCACCAGGAAGACGAGGGGCCGGACCACGCCCGTGAGGTCCTCCTTGGCGTTCACGATGAGCGAGGCGATGTGCCGCCGTCGCACGCGGGCGTCCACCCCGTCGAAGGCGAGCACCTCGACCGTGTCGATGGCGGGGAGCCCCAGATCCTTGACGATCGTCTCGGACACGACGGACGCGAACGCGCCGGTGTCGACCATGAGCGAGACCTGCCGCGGCTCGGGCAGCACGTCGTCCAGGGGCGGAGGAGCCAGCCCCACCTCGAAGACGGGGCCGTGCTTGAGCGTCTGCTCGCGCGTGCGATTCGCGCTGACTAGGCGTAGATCGTCGCCGAGGGTCGCCATCGGCCTACGCGGATCGGCTCGCGCGCTTCGACGCGGGAGACGACGAACGGCGCCCCCATCCCGAAGCGACGGGTCCCGTTGCGCCAAGCCTCGTAGCCGCCCTCGTGCACGCTCTGGACCGCGCCGTCCTTGAACACGATCCAGCGCCCTGCGACCTCGCCGCAGAGCAGCTCGGGCAGCCTCGCTCGGTAGCGCGCGACCTCTGCCACGAGCGCGTCTTCGTTCGCCATCTCATCCTCCAACCGCGGTCGTTCAGCATAGTTGTGTGAGCGTAGTGAATGCCAGAGGAGTTTCGCCCTTCATCGAAGGGGCATGTCCCTCATCGTAGCGGCGATGGCGCGGTACAGCGGTACCCGGGGTTCGTCGGAGCGGAAGATCAGTCGGAAGCTGTCGTGCAGGGGTTGGATGTGGGGGGGTCTGGATCTCGCATTGAGCGGATGCCTCATGCGACCTCTCGGACGGGGGT
>CAZEKB010000076.1:0-33827 GCA_964512225.1 uncultured Rickettsiales bacterium
CGCCGGGTCCACAGGGGGTCCAGAGAGAGGATCCACAAGGAAGTAGTTGAGGAGCTGACTGAGATGCGTGTTTTGTGTTGCCTGTTCGTGGCATTGATGAGCGTGGCGGGGTTGTCTGGGTGTCCTGGTGGTGGAGGTGGTGCGCCCGGCTGCGAGTATTCTGGCGGCATCGCCTGCGAAGCCGCAGCCACCAAGGTCGCGGATGACCTCTGTCCAGAAACGAGCCGTTCGGCCTATGAGCTGGAAACCGACTGCGACGCCTCCGGCAGCGGGTGGCGCGACTGTTGGACGGCCTGCGTCGACCTGAGTAGCTCCTGCGACGAGGCCATGGACTGCCAGGACGCCTGCACCTACTGCCAGAACTGAGGTTCCTGTTCGTCGGCGAACGGTAGCACCTGCGTAGGCGGCGGAAGTCGCTTCATCAGGTCGTGGGATGGGTGGCGTCGAACCCAAGCAGACAGCGCCCGATGGAGTCCCGCGGGCACAAGACACCGGCGACTCAGAGCCTTCACCAATCGTCGGGTTGGCGGGTCCGACTCACCGCGATCCTTGAGCACTGAGGCGAGGGGCTGCAACAGCCAAGTGGTGCAGTTGTCGCAGAACCATTCGAAGCTCTCGCCGGCGGCCAGCGCCGCACCCTCCTCGAAGTGGGAGTCAAGGGCCTCGCGTACCATTGCTGCCTCGCAAGCATCGAGATCCAGGTGCCATCTGACGTAAGGGAGATCTCTTGCTGCCTTGCCAGACTCGGTCTTCCGCACGATTCCAGAGAGCGGAAGCCGAAACACCACGGAGAGAACCTCGTATCGACGCCGCGCCCGGCCCGTGTGCGGCGTAAGGTCGGGCACCTTCTCGTAGACGACGTCTCCGATTCTTAGACGGACGTGGCCGGTAGCGCGGCCCGAAGTGCGAGGCGGACGCAGCCACAGTTCAGCGACGGACGCTCTCCCCCGCGAGGCGGATGCACACAGACTTCCCTCAGCGGCAAGGAGGGGCGCGGGCAGGGAAGCCGCAGCAAACACAGCAAGCACGATGACCAGCAACCAACGTGGCAACGCCAGCCCCGGCCCGCCGTGGTGGAATTCGGCTCTCCTGTGCTTCGGACTCAGACTCAGTAGACCTTCGAGTCTCGGATCTCCTTGGACTGCTCCTTCACAAGACGGATCTCATCCGGGTGAAAGAACCGCTCGACCTGCCCCATAGTGTGGTCAAAGGCGAGATCGGAAGCCCGGTTGAGCGCATTGGCCCAAAGACGATTGACCAGATCGACACTGTCCGTCTCATCGAATTCCAGCGGTACTTTGGACCCCGAGACATCGATGCTCTTGGTCCACATGCGCTGCATGCTAAGCGGCTCCCACAGCGTGAACTGGATAGCGCCTCGATAGCCGATCTCGGTGTCAGCACTCCAAACGGTTCTGTCGCCCGACCAAGCGTTGCGGCCAATCCGCGTCTTGAGCTCGCTGTTCGGATCCGGGGGGCGAACGTCCACCGTGATTTCCAGAACCAGATCGGACTGCTTCTTCTCCGGGAAGGTCATGTCATCGACGGACTTGAACGGACCCGACACTGCGAACTTGTTGGTGGTGAAGTAGTCCAAGAGCGAACGCTCAAGCGCAGCCAGGTACTCGTCATCAGCAACGGTAGGCCTCGAGGTGATGTTGAGCGAGGTCAGGAGCGCATCGCTGTATGCGGGCGACACGATGGCGAGCGAGACGGTACTCCCGTCGCCACCAACCTCGCTCGGGCTGTACGCATACTCTGGAGTGTAGGCCGGGGGAATGTCAGGCCCGCTACTTCCCGCGATGACCGTTGAAGTTGGGGCCAATACCATGACCAGGGAAACCACAAGCAACTGCAAGGGGGCGAAACGGGGCATCTCCACGTCCTGATCCTCCTCCCGATCCCGCCCCGCATCAGTCGGAGCGTCCAGGGAGCGGCGACTATACTGGAGCACGGTCTGGTTTGCTCGCTAGGCGCACGGTGCCGCTGTGCCGCTGCGCTCGGACGGACCCGTGGGCCGCTATTCATCTGGTTCTTTTATCTCGCCGCTGAGCACCTCGTCTCCCAGGTTCTGTCTATGGTCACCACCGGGGACCCGGAGGTTGCCGTGATCGAGCCACCACCAGTGCTCCTCGAGGCCGGGGGTGCCGTTGGCGGGGAGGTCGAAGTAGCGGAAGTAGAAGTCCGCGTCCGCTTCGTGGTTGCCGAGCACGGGGTAGAGGGGGACGTGTCGGTTGAGGGCCTGCGAGGGCGTGAAGAAGGTCTCCGCCCAGGAGGCGTAGTCCAGCCCCGTGGTCACGAGGTCGCCGGGGATCATCGTGAACGCGACCTCGGCGGGGACGTCGGCGGAGAACTGGTCGGTGACGAAGCCGACGACCCCGTCCTCGACGACCTGCCGGAAGACGTCGGGGTTGCCCCCGTCGCGCTGCATGTCCGACATGGCGACGATGCGGAACGAGGCCTCGGCGCTCGCCTCGGCGGGGGTGACGAAGTCGTGGACGTCGCTCACTTCGACGCCGGTGATCACGCGGTAGTGGTAGCGCGTGGCGGGGTCCAGGCCGGACAGCTCGGCGGTGTGGATCCGGCTGTCGCCGTTGCCCACCTGCGACGTGGCCGCCGCGGTGGTCCCGAGCGCGTCGGTGGGGCCCCACTCGACGGTCGAGTCCCCCGCCTCGTCGGTCTCCCAGAGCACCTTGATCGACGTGGGGGACGCCTGCTGCAGGTAGGGCTCCACGACGATCGTGTGGGCCCCCGCCGAGGCGGGGAGCGCGAGGGCGAGGAGCCCTCCGAGCAGGCGGGCGGCGGCGCTCAAGTCCGGCGGCGCCGTCGGAGGGCGGCGAGGGGCAGCAGCAGCGCCCACGCCGTCTCGCCGCGCCCGGCGACGCTCGTCTCGCAGGTGCACCCGCAGTCCTCGTCCGTCTCGCCGTCGCAGTCGTTGTCGAGCTGGTCGTCGCAGACCTCGTCGAGGCCGGGGGCCACGGCGCGGCTCGTATCGTCGCAGTCGCCGTCGCACAGGGCGACGCCGTCGTTGTCCTCGTCGTCCTCGTCGTCCGGGAGCGCGCCGTCGCAGTCGTTGTCCACCCCGTCGCACAGCTCGTCGGCGCCGGGGAAGGTGGTGGCGACGCGGTCGTTGCAGTCGTCGTCGCAGGGCGCGAAGCCGTCGGCGTCCGCGTCCACCTCGTCCACGGGCAGGGTCCCGTCGCAGTCGTTGTCGAGGCCGTCGCAGATCTCGTCGGCGCCCGGGTACGTGGCCGCCACCGCGTCGTCGCAGTCGTCGTCGCAGATGGAGAAGCCGTCGCCGTCCGTGTCCGCGTCCTCGTCCGGGAGCGTCCCGGTGCACGCGTTGTCCAGGCCGTCGCACAGCTCGGGGGCGCCGGGGTACACGGTGTCGTCGTCGTCGTCGCAGTCCTCGTCGGAGCCGTCGGCGGCGAGCACGCAGAATCCGTCCTCGTCGAGGTCGCCGCTCGTATCGTCGCCCACGCAGAGGTCGAGGTCCTCGCACACGCCGTCGCCGTCGGTGTCGCCCGAGGCGTCGTCGCCCTCGCAGAGATCGTCGGTGTCGCATACGCCGTCGCCGTCGGCGTCGCCCGGGTCGCCGTCCAGGGGGCAGGGGTCGCACACGTCGCCGGCGTCGTCCCCGTCCGTGTCCGCCTGGTCGGCGTTCGCGTCGTCGACGCAGTTGTCGAGGGCGTCGCACACCGCGTCGCCGTCCGTGTCGCCGGTGGCGTCGTCGCCGGCGCAGACGTCGCACACGTCCCCCACGCCGTCGCCGTCGGTGTCGGACTGGTCCGCGTTGTCGACCGTCGGGCAGTTGTCCAGGTCGGCGCAGAGGCCGTCCCCGTCGGTGTCGCCGCCCGCGTCGTCGCCGGTGCAGACGTCGCACGCGTCGTCGACGCCGTCGCCGTCGGTGTCCGTGCCGAGGTTCGCGACGCCGAGGCAGGAGTCCACGTCGTCGCAGACCCCGTCGCCGTCCGAGGCGTCGTCGGTCGGGTCGCCCGGACACACGTCGCACACGTCGCCCGCCGTGTCGCCGTCGGTGTCGGCCTGGCCCGCGTTGGCGTCGCTCGGGCAGTTGTCGACGTCGTCGCACACCCCGTCGGCGTCGGTGTCGCCGGTGGCGTCGTCCCCGGTGCAGAGATCGCACGGGTCGCCGCTGCCGTCCCCGTCGGCGTCGGTCTGGGCGACGTTGGAGACGAGCGGACAGTTGTCCACGTCGCCGCAGAGCCCGTCGAGGTCGGTGTCGCCGAACGCGTCGTCGCCCGTGCACAGGTCGCATACGTCGCCGCTGCCGTCCCCGTCGCTGTCCGCCTGTCCGGTGTTGGCGACGAGGGTGCAGTTGTCGGTGTCGTCGCAGACGGTGTCCGCGTCCGTGTCGCCGGTGGTGTCGTCGCCGGTGCACAGGTCGCACGCGTCGCCGCTGCCGTCCCCGTCGGTGTCGGCCTGACCGGCGTTCGGCACGACCGTGCAGTTGTCGGTGTCGTTGCACACGCCGTCGGCGTCGCTGTCGCCGCTCGTATCGGCGCCCGTGCACAGGTCGCAGGTGTCGCCCACGCCGTCCCCGTCGGTGTCCGCCTGACCCGGGTTCGCGACGAAGGGACAGTTGTCGAGGTCCTGGCACGTCCCGTCCCCGTCCGTATCGCCCGTGGCGTTGGTCCCGGTGCAGAGGTCGCAGACGTCGCCGATGCCGTCCCCGTCGACGTCGGCCTGTCCCGCGTTGGCGACGCCGGGGCAGTTGTCCAGGTCCTCGCACGTGCCGTCGCCGTCGGCGTCGTCCGTGGCGTCGTTCGGGCAGGTGTCGCATGCGTCGCCCGCTCCGTCCCCGTCCGCGTCGGCCTGGGAAGCGTTGATGACTGCGGGGCAGTTGTCCACGACGTCGAACACGCCGTCGCCGTCCGTGTCGGTGAGGCCCCAGTTGACCACGGCGGCCGCCTCCGCCGCCGTGAGCGTGGTGAGCGCCGTCGCCGGGAGGAGATCGATCGCCGCGGCGTTCGCGTGGGCGTTCGCGCGGTTCTGGTTCTGACCCGCGAAGTGCATGAGCGCCCGTGTGCCCCCCGCGGGCACGGTGATCGACCACTCGGCGAAGACCCCGTCGGTCGAGGCGCAGTCGAAGACGGTGGTGCCCACGCTCGTGGGGGCCTGCGCGCCGCCCTGCCAGAAGTTGTGGTTGAGGCTGGGGTCGCCGCTGCCGTTGCCGCTGTCGTCGGTGGCGACCCAGGCGTCGGCGGTGGTGAAGGTGGTGTCGCCGCTCTCCGTGGCCGTGATCGCGGTGCTGCTGTCGGAGCCGGGGTTCGTCTCGATGCGCACGACGGCGGTGATCGGCGACCCCGTGGGGTTCTCGAAGATCTCGAGGAACCGGGCCCAGGCTTCCGTGGAGGGCACCCAGACCTTGCGCGTGACGGTGAGCCCGGAGAGCGTATGCGGCCCGTGCACGATCTGACGCCCCGAGAGCTCCGTGGTGCGCGTGGTGGCGGGGAAGTAGGTCCCGTCGACCCGCAGCGCCTGACCGCCGTCGTAGGCGTCGCTGGTCCCGTTCCGGGTCTGCCCGTTCGTATTGAAGTCCCACAGGAAGTTGTTGACGTCGCTGAGGTTGGCGAGCGTCCCCGGGAACGTGCACTGCGCGTTCGCGTCGGGGGCCGTCATGAGGCCGAGCGTGACGGCCATGGCGGCGGCGAAGAGGCTGCGGAGCAGGCGGTCGGGCATGGGTTCCTCCACCCGGGAGGATATGGCACTCGCGCATCGCTTGACAGGGGTCCAGGGCACCTTAGAGTGCCGCCTCCGCCGGTCTCGTCGACTCGCTCGGCGCCCGCGCGAGACCCGATTCACCACACTCTCGATGGAGCGACTTCCATGAAGTTCACCCCCCTGAACGACCGCGTCCTGCTGAAGCGGACCGAGGCCCAGGAGACTACCGCCGGCGGTCTCTTCATCCCCGACTCGGCGAAGGAGAAGCCCCTGGAGGCGATCGTCGTCGCCGTGGGCGCGGGCAAGCTCCTGAAGTCCGGCGAGCGTCGCGCTCCCGCCGTGTCCGAGGGCGACCACGTCCTGTTCGGCAAGTACGCCGGCGACGAGGTCAAGCTCGACGGGGACACCCACGTCATCCTCCGCGAGGACGAGATCCTCGCGGTCGTTTCTTAATCCAAGTACCGGAGAGACAGCACATGGCTGCCAAGGAAATCCACTTCCGCGACTCGGCCCGCGCCGAGATCAAGAAGGGCGTCGACACGCTCGCCAACGCCGTCAAGGTCACGATGGGCCCGCGCGGCCGCAACGTGGTCCTCGAGAAGAGCTGGGGCTCCCCCACGATCACCAAGGACGGCGTGACCGTCGCCAAGGAGATCGAGCTCGACGACAAGTTCGAGAACATGGGCGCGCAGATGGTCAAGGAGGTCGCCTCCAAGACGTCGGACGTCGCCGGTGACGGCACCACGACCGCGACCGTGCTCGCCCAGGCCATCTACGCCGAGGGGAGCAAGCTCGTGGCCGCGGGCGTCAACCCGATGGACCTCAAGCGGGGCATCGACGCGGCCGTGAAGGCCGTCGTCAAGGGCCTCGAGGGCCTGTCCAAGGAGACGAAGGACCACACCGAGATCGCCCAGGTCGGCACCATCTCGGCGAACGGCGACGAGACGATCGGCAACATCATCGCCGAGGCGATGGACAAGGTCGGCAAGGCCGGCGTCATCACCGTCGAAGAGGCCAAGGGCATGGAGACGTCCCTCGAGGTCGTCGAGGGCATGCAGTTCGACCGCGGCTACCTCAGCCCGTACTTCGTGACCGACGGCGACCGCATGGAGGTCGTCCTCGAGGAGCCCTACATCCTCGTGCACGAGAAGAAGATCAGCTCCATGAAGGACCTCCTCCCGGTCCTCGAGCAGGTCGCCAAGACGGGCAAGCCCCTCATGCTCATCGCCGAGGACATCGACGGCGAGGCCCTCGCGACGCTCGTCGTGAACAAGATCCGCGGCACGCTCAACGTGTGCGCCGTCAAGGCGCCCGGCTTCGGCGACCGTCGCAAGGCCATGCTCGAGGACATCTCGATCCTCACGGGCGGCAAGGCGATCATGGAGGACCTCGGGATCAAGCTCGAGCAGGTGACGCTCGAGGATCTCGGGACCGCCGGTCGCATCACGGTCAGCAAGGACAACACCACGATCGTGGACGGCGCCGGCTCGACGGCCGACATCCAGGGCCGCGTGGGCCAGATCGAGGCGCAGATCGACGAGACGTCCTCCGACTACGACCGCGAGAAGCTCCAGGAGCGTCTCGCGAAGCTGGTCGGCGGCGTGGCCGTCATCTACGTCGGTGCCGCCACCGAGACCGAGATGAAGGAGAAGAAGGCGCGCGTCGAGGACGCCCTCAACGCGACCCGCGCGGCCGTCGAGGAGGGCATCGTCCCCGGCGGTGGCGTCGCCCTGCTCCGCGTCCAGGCCCAGGTGGACGACGTCACCGGCCTGGTGGGCGACGAGCGCTTCGGCGCCGAGCTCGTCCAGCGCGCCGCGGAGGCCCCGCTGCGGGTCATCGCGGGCAACGCGGGCATCGACGCGTCCATCGCGGTCGACCGCGTCCGCAACGGCGAGGGCCCGTTCGGACTCGACGCCGCCACGGGCGAGTACGGCGACCTGCTGGCCAAGGGGATCATCGACCCCACGAAGGTCACCCGCTCCGCGCTGCAGAACGCCGCGTCGGTCGCCGGGCTGCTCCTGACCACGGAGGCCATGATCGCCGAGGCGCCGGCCGACGACGACGACCACGCGCACTGATCTTCGGCACCCGCTGAAGCAGAGACGCCTCCACCTCGGTGGGGGCGTCTCTACTTGGGCGCGTCAGAAGCCGGAGTCGTCGTCGTCGGCCCCGTCGTCGTCGTCGTCGACCTCCGGGCACTCGGGGTCGATGCCGTCGCAGTTGTCGTCTACGCCGTCGCCGCACGCGTCCTCCGCCTCGGGGTGCACGTCGGCGTCGTTGTCGTTGCAGTCGCCCTCGGGCAGGCGAGTATTCGTGGTGCAGCCGCTGAAGCTGTAGGTGCGGAACGCGCTCGAGTCGCAGAACTCCTCGATCTCGCCCGAGGAGAAGCCGTCGCCGTCGAGGTCGACCGAGCGCGAGTCGTTCGGGTCGACGGTGTCGTCGTCGACCTCGCCGTTGCAGTCGTCGTCGATGCCGTTGCACACCTCTTCGGCGTCGGGGTGGACGTCCTCGCACCGCGCGTCGATCGTGGAGCAGCCCATGCGGATGGCCCCGATGCAGTCGCGGCAGTCCTCGGACTCGGGGAAGCCGTCGCCGTCCCGGTCTGGGTCGAAGGGGTCGTAGAACGGGCAGCCCGGGCCGGTGTAGCCGACGGACATCGCGAGCAGCAGCGCGAGCGTGAGGGGGGACGTTCGGGAACGCATGGGGCCTCCGGGTCGCCTCCATGGTCCCGCAGGATCCCGGCCGGTCGCCCCGGCAAAGAAAAACCCGATCGCGGGGGACGCCCGGAAGCACAGTAGGCCGCCGGGTGCTCTACACTCCGCCGCCATGATGACCGCAGCCGCCCTCGCCCTGGTCCCGTACTTCCGCTGGGAGGCCCTCGAGATCGTGGGCCCGCTCAAGATCCAGCCTTTCGGCGCGATGGTCGCGATCGCGTTCGTGGTCGGCGCCTACATCAACCGTCGGCTCGCCGCGAAGCGTGGCTTCGACCCCCAGGACTTCGACGACGCGGTCCTGTGGCTCGTCGTGGGCACGATCGTCTTCGGGCACCTGGGCGACGTGCTGTACCACCCCGGCGACTACCTCGACGAGCCGATCAAGTTCCTCAAGGTGTGGGAGGGGCAGAGCTCCTTCGGCGGCTTCTTCGGCTGCGCCCTGCTGATGTGGATCTTCGTGCGTCGGCGGGGCCTCCCCCTGCTGAAGTTCGTGGACGTGCTCCTGGTGGGGACGATCGGCGGGTACGTCGTGGGTCGCCTCGGCTGCTTCGTGGTGCACGACCACATCGGCCTGCCCCTGGAGCAGGTCCCGGACCTCATCCGCAATACGCTGGGCTGGCTGGCCGTGGACTTCCCCGCGTCGGACCCGGGGATCATCGCGCTCGGCAAGGGGCCCGGGCCGCGCTTCGATCTCGGTCTGCTCAACGCGATCAACGCGCTGATCGTCTTCTGCGTGGTCTTCACCCTGTCCCGGAAGCCGCACCGCCCCGGCCTGCTCATGGGGCTGGTGCCCCTGCTCTACGGCGCGATGCGCTTCTGGGAGGACTTCATGCGCACGGTCGATACGCGGTACTCGCTCGCGGGCCTCGAGCTGACCCCCGCGCAGATCGGATCGGTGATCTTCATCGGCCTGGGGATCTGGGCGATCTCCGCGGGCCGAAAGATGGAGCCCTGGCCCGAGCCGGGGACGCAGCCGTTCGTGGCTGCGCCCGCCCCCGAGTAGTCGCCTCTACGCGCCGGCCTCCGGTCGTTTGACGGCGTTCATCTCGCCGGTGTTGCCCTTGCGGGCCCGGTCGCGCCGCTTGTTGGTGGAGCGGCGCACCGCGCGTCCGATCTTGTCCGCGGCGACGTCGATGGCCGCCTTCATCTCCGGATCGCTGACCGTCACCACGTGGGGCTTGCGTCCCGGCACGTAGAGGTGGACGGAGACCCGATTGTCCGGTGCGCCGTGCCCCTCGCTCGAGAACTCGACGTCGACGCGGTGGCCTCCCGAGCCCAGGATCTTCTGGACGGCCTTGCCGATCTTGTTCTCTGCGTACTCGCGGGTCGCGTCGTCGACGTGGACGTCGTGTGCGCGGATCTGGAATTGCATGCATCCTCCGAGCGCGTTCAGCCGAGCCCCCGCCGGTGGCTCCGGCGAATGCCCGGATTTCCCAGCTTAGCGGAGACGGTGTCGTGAGATCGTCGAGTCGTTCAGGATCGCCGGCCAGGGCCTCGCGGGACGTCGTCCTGGTGGGGATCGCGGGGGGGAGCGGCTCCGGCAAGAGCACCCTCGCCGCGGAGGTGCAGGTCGCGCTCGGGTCGGATCGCTGCGCCCTGCTCACGTTCGACCGCTACTACCGCGACCTCGCCGGTCGCTCGGCGGCGGAGCGGGCGGCCGTCAACTTCGACCACCCCGACTCCCTGGACGACGAGCTCTTCGGCCAACACCTGGACGCGCTCGCGCGGGGCCGGCCGGTGGACGTGCCGGTGTACGACTTCGCGACCCACTCGCGGCGCTCCGACGTCGACCGGGTGGAGCCGCGGCCCGTGGTCGTCGCCGACGGCATCCTGCTGCTCGCGGTGCCCCACCTCGCCGCGCGGTTCGATCTGACGGTCTTCGTCGACGTCCCCGACGACGTCCGCCTCGCTCGTCGCATCGCCCGGGACGCGGTGGAGCGCGGGCGCTCCGAGGCGTCGGTGCGCGCGCAGTACGCCGCCACCGTGGGCCCGATGCACCGGGCGTTCGTGCAGCCCAGCGCCGAGCGGGCGGACCTGCGGGTCTCCGGCGAGCGGTCGTTCGCCCCCGTCGTCGAGGCGGTGACGGCGCAGGTAAAAAGGGCCCTGCAAACCGGTTTTCAAGACCCATGAACCGGGGGGGCTGCGGTCAAGACCGGGCCCCGACCGCCGATCCAGGAGACATGCGCACCTCCACCGTCTCCGCCCTGGCCCTCGTCTCCTTCCTCGCCTTCGGCTGCTCCCGCGACGCCTCGTACGCGGACATCGAGCTGCTCCCGTGTCCGCCCGAGCTGTTCTCGATGCACGACGCCGAGTGGACCTACGCGAGCAGCGAGGAGATGCCCGCGATGGAGCCCGGGCCCGCCGTGGCGAGCGACGCCGACGCGGTCGCCGACGCGGCCCCCGCGCGCGCCAAGATCGGGGTCGCCTTCTTCGAGCAGTTCGTCGAGGACGTGATCGTGGCGGACGTGCCCAAGGAGGACCGGCGCCCGGCAGCCCCCGCGGTGGAGGACGGGTTCGCGGCCATGGGCGGCGGCGTCGTGACGCGCGCCCCGTCGGCGCCGTCCCTGCGGTCGCCCGAGGGCGTGCCGGTGAAGCTCGCCATGATCGACGCTCCCTCCCCCTCCGGCGCGGTCTCCGGTGCCCGCGCGAAGGTGGTGAAGGAACCCGAGGCGCCGGTGCAGGCCCTCGACGAGGCCACGATCGCCAAGACCGTGCGGGGCCAGATGCCCCGGATCCGCGCCTGCTACGAGCGGGTCATCAAGCAGGACCCGATGGCGCGCGGGAAGATCGTCATGAGCTGGACGATCACGGCGGACGGCGAGGTTCGGGGCGTGCGCGTCCGGGACGACGAGGTGGGCAACGAGCAGTTCCAGGGCTGCGCGGTGCGCTCGGTGGCCAAGTGGCGCTTCCCCAAGGGCGTGGAGTCGGTCTCGGTGACCTACCCCTTCCTCATGGCGCCGCGCTCCTACTGACCCGGTCCCGGTGCCCTACTCGTAGATGAGCGGCACCTGGAAGATCGCCCCGTCGGGCTGATCGTGAGCGGGGAAGGGCGTGTACTTCATCACGTCCGCCACGCAGTCCCCGAACGCGTTGTCGAAGGTCGAATTCTCCATGACCTCGATGTCCACGACGCGCCCGTCGCACCCCACCGTGAACTCGAGCACGACCTTCCCGGACAGCGGCTTGTCCTCGTCCGCGCAGCGCATGGTCTGCGCGTTGTGCCCGCGCACCGCCCCCATGATCTGGCCCGAGTCCAGGCCGTCGGACGAGGCCACCGAGAACTCCTCGTCGTCGTCGGTGTCGAACGAGCTGCTCAAGCACCGCTTCGGCGACGGCATCGACAGCTTGGCCCAGCTCCGGCCGTAGGCCCCGCGCACGCCGATGAAGCCGCGCGCTTCGCCGGAGAGGCCGCGGTCCTCCCAGTCGACCAGCACCTCGATCGTGGCGTCGCCCTGGTCCCGGGGACAGAGCGCGGTGAACTCGATCTCGTGCTCGCCGGACCCGCGGGCGACGGACATCGCGTCGCGCGTGAGGGACCGGCCGTCCATGGTGATGTCCCACTCCACGGACAGGTCGGCCGTCTCCCCCTCGTCGAGGTTGTCGACCACGAACTCCACCACGGCCTCGAACTCCTGCCCGGGGCGGCAGCTGGGGTCGACCGGGTATACGTCCACGACCTCGAGGTAGGGCTCGTCCGGGGGGGGCGGGGGCGGGGTCTCCTCCACGACCTCCTCCTCTTCGTCCTCCTCCTCCCAGGGGGCGACGGCGTCGAGATCGATCTCATCGGCGTCGTCGTCGTCCCCTTCGTCCAGCCCCGCGTAGTCGCTGTCCGACCAGCGGCTGCCGGTCTCCTCGTCGTCGTCCTCGCTCTTGCGCCCCGGGTACGGCTTGCCGGAGCCCTTCGGCATCGACGACGACGCGACGGCTCCCGAGCTCCCCCGGCGCGAAGCCGCGCCCAGCTTCGCCTCGAAGACGGCCGCCTCCCGACCGTCGCGCATGGCGAACACGGCGTCCGGGCCGTCCAGGTCGGCTCGTGCGTCGTGGTGACGCAGCCACTCGACGAGGTCGTCCTGGAAGATTCGCCCGCGGGCGGCCCGGGTCGCGTCCACGAGCGCCTCCCGCTCGTCCTCGGGGATCGGCACGAAGCGGAACGGCAGAGGCCGGGTCGCGGCGCGAACGAGGCCGCGGGAGCCGTGCTTGTCGCCCCAGCTCTCGACCCGTCGGCGCGCCTTGCGGAACGTCCTCGCCTTGCCCTCGCCGCGCTTGGCCCGCCCCTTCTTCCAGCGGTCCACGTGGCCTCGGAAGACATACACGTCGTCCCGGTCACGCAGGAACGGGAGCTCGCCCCGATGGATCGCTTCGAGGAAGGCGCGGCCCGAGCCGGACCACAGCGCCGCCTGGCGCGGGGTCATGAGGAACGGCGTGTACAGGGCGACGCCGCCCACGACCATCGTGCGCATGGGGGCGTCGTCGTCCCGGCCCTCCCGCACCGCGACCGGCGCGGAGAACACGACGTAGCGGGTGGGGTGCGCGACCTTGCGGCGCACGGTCTTCCAGGTGTCGGGGCTGCGGGAGAGCGCCCGGTACCACCCCTCCCCGGCGTCGAGGTCGTCGGCGGAGACGCGGAACGTGCGGAAGTCCCGGACGAGCTCGTCCTTCTTGGGGAACGAGCGCATGGCGCCCGTGGGCAGGTCCTCGCGCTTGAGGAACCGCTTGAGCTCGTCGCGCAGGTCGTCGGCGTCGTCGCCGCTGCCGCCCTGGCCGCGGAAGATCGTCAGATCGCCGCGCCCGCGGCCCGGGAGCTCGCGCGGGTCCACGGTGGGGGCGCGGCCGCGGGTGAGGCTCCGGGGCCGCCCGGGGACGTACACGCCCGCGAAGCTCGGGTCGTCGTCGGGCTTGACCGTGACGCCGGACAGGAACATCCCGGTGTTGGGCTTCTTCGCGTTGGTGAGCGTCGAGTCGGCTCGCCCGCGCTCGACGACCTCCGGCAGCGCGACCGCGACCACGCCCCGGCCCCGGCCGTCGGGGAGCTCGAACCGGACCATCCCGCCCGCGATGTTGGGGCCCGCGGCCCCGATGTGGGGAGGCAGGCCGTCGGCGAACGCCTCGACCGCTTCGGGCCCGGTCTGCAGGGCCTTGGCGAGGCCCGGGGCCACGTCGCGGTCCCAGTCGGCGCTCGACTCGGCGACGAACACGTGCACGCCGGTGCGGGAGTAGAAGGTGCGGGCGTCGGTCAGCTCCTGGCGCAGCACGCGCGACTCGGTGGAGCGGAGGGACTGCTTCTTGGCGACGCCGCCGCGGATCGGCACCTCGCCCGTCCGCGACACGGACGTCGCCGACGCGGGCAGGAGCAGCAGGGCCAGCGCGGCCACGGGCCACCACCGCGGGGTTCGCGCGCGACGTTCGGTCCTCATGCAGGTCCTCCGGGCGGGCGAGGCTACCAGCCCCGGGGCGGGCGTCGCTGGTAGGTTCCCGCGATGCCGCGAGAGCGCCCGGGCTCGCCGATCGTCGCCCTGGCCGTGGGGGTGTTGGCGGTGTCGTTCGCGGCGATCTGCTTCCGCAAGGCCGCGCCGACACACCCGCTCACCATGTCCGGGGTGCGGCTCGCGATCGCCGCGGTCGTGCTCGCGCCGTTCGTGGTCCGCGGCCGTCGCGCGGGGCGGCTCGAGGGGCCGGTCCTGCGGAGCGCGCTCGTCGCGGGGATCTTCTACGCGGTGCACTTCGGGGCCTGGGTGTGGTCCCTCACGCTCACGACGGTGGCGGCGTCGGTCACCCTCGTCACGGCGACGCCGCTGCTGCTCGGCGTCGCCGCCGTCGTCACCGGGCGCGATCGTCCGAGCCGGCGGGTGTGGGGGGCGATGGCGCTGGCCCTCGTGGGCCTGCTGATCGTGGGCCGCAACGACCTCGCGGTGTCCCCCGGGGCCCTGGTGGGCGACGCCCTCGCGCTCCTCGGCGCCGCCGCCATGGCCGGCTACCTGCTGCTCGCGCGCCGCTTCGAGGAGCTCGACGTGCCCGCCTACATGGGGGTCGCCTGCGCCGTCGGAGCGGCGGTCCTGCTGGCGACGGGGGCGGTCGTCGGGGTCGACCTGGTGCCCGCGTCGCGGGCGGCGATGGGTTGGATCGTCCTCTCGGCCGCGCTCCCCCAGCTCGTGGGTCACCAGCTCCTGACCTGGGCCCTGCGCAAGGCGACGCCCGCCCTCGTGGGCATGGCGACCGTAGGGGAGCCCGTGGTCTCGACCGCCCTCGGCGTCGTGATGCTCGGGGAGATGGTGGACGCGGGGACGGCGATCGGCTGCGGGGTCACCCTGACGGCGGTGCTCGTCGCCGTGGTCGGGGGGGCGAAGCCGCGCTGACCCGAGCCGTCAGAGGGAGGCGGGATCGAGCACCGGGAAGCGGACGCCGCGGCGGACGGCGGCCTCGGACCGAGGCGCCCCGAGGGTCTCGTCTTCGCCCGGCGGCCGGTCGGCCCCGGGGGGCCGGTAGTCCATGTCCAGGTCCCGGATCATCCGCCAGTCGTCGGACGTGGCCCGGCCGCTGGACGTGAGGTAGTGCCCGGCCATGCTCGCGCTCGCGCCCGCGACGTACATCAGGGGCTGCAGATCGCGGAGGTTGACCTCGCGGCCGCCCGCCAGCATCACCTCCTTGGTGGGGTGTACGAACCGGAACATCGAGACGGTCTTGAGGCACTCGAGGGGGGGCAGGGGCTCCGCGCCTTCGAGGGGGGTGCCCTCCATGGGGTTCAGGAAGTTGAGGGGCAGGACGTCGACGTCGAGCTCCCGCAGCTGCAGGGCGAGGTCCACGCGATCCGCGGGCTCCTCCCCCATGCCGAAGATGCCCCCGCTGCAGGTGTGCACGCCCGCGTCCTTGAGGTGCTGCAGGGTGGCGATCCGGTCGTCGTACCCGTGGGTCGAGCAGATCGTCCCGAACCGGCGGCGGCTGGTCTCGAGGTTGTGGTTGTAGGTGACGAGGCCCGCGTCCTTGAGCGCGACGGCGACCTCGGGATCCTCGATCAGCCCCAGCGAAGCGTCCGCCTTGACGCCCTCGACGGCCGCCACGGCGCGCACGCGCTCCAGCACGGCGTCGAGCTGCTTGCCCTTCTTGAGCCCCCGCCACGCGGCGACGATGCCGAGCGCCTGGGAGCCGCGAGCCTTGGCCGCTTCGGCGTGCTTCACGACCTCGTCCACGCCTACCAGCGGGTACTCCTCGATCGGGCTCGTGAAGTGCGCGGACTGGGAGCAGAAGCCGCAGTCTTCGCTGCAGCGGCCGCTCTTGGCGTTGACGATCGAGCACAGGTGCACGTCGACGCCCTGGAAGGCTTCGCGGACGCGGTTGGCCGCGGCGAAGAGGTCGAAGACGTCCGGTCCCCGGGCCCCGAGCATGCGCAGGGCTTCGTCGCGGGTGACGGGCGAGCCGCCGCCGAGGACCCGGTCGGTCACGTCGGCGATCCAGGCGCGGAAGGACACGTCGAGGGCGTTTCGCATCGCCGGGGGATAGCACGAAACGCGTGGGAGGCTATCGTTCCTTCGTGCTGCGCCGACTCATCCTCGTTCTCGTCTTCGTCCTCCCGGTTCGTGGCGCCCTCGCGCACTCGGGGGCGCCCCCGGGCACGCTGGACCTGCTCCCCCACCTCGAGTCGGAGACGGCCCTGTCCGTCGAGGCGGCGTTCGGGCTCCTGCTCTCGGACGACGCGGGGACGTGGCGGTGGCTCTGCCACGAGACGATCGCGCGACCGGGGGCCTTCCTGACCCCCCACTACGCCCGCAACACGGACGGGGTCCTGCTCGCGACGATCGGGGTCCTGCAGCAGGGTCAGGACCCCCTCGAGTCGATCTACCGCTCGGTGGACGGCTGCGACTGGGCGCCGCCGACGGGCCTGCGCGAGCTCGTGGTCACGGACGTCGTCTTCGATCCGACCGACCCCTCGGTGGCCCTCGCGGTCACCGGGAGCGTGACCGTCGGCGCGCTCAACGGCATCCATCGCAGCGCGGACGCGGGGGCGGCGTTCGTGCCCACGGACGTGGGCGAGGTCGACGAGCGGATCTTCACGTCGGTGGCGCTGTCCCCGGCGGGAGCGGGCGACACGGGGACCACGGGGTGGGCGACGGCGTCGTGGTTCGGGCCGATGGGGGCGTGGGTGTACCGGAGCACGGACGGCGGCGCGACGTGGCAGGAGCACGCCCAGACCCTGATGAACGGGGACGAGCAGCTGGTTCAGATGACGATCGGCGACGTCCACCCGACGGACCCCCTGGTGGCGTGGATCGTGGTCGACGGACAGCTCGAGGACCTGGTGATGCGGACGGACGACGGGGGCGTCGTGTTCACGGAGGTGTTCCGCGCCGACGGAGACATCTCGGACATCCACCGGGAGCCCGACGGAGCGCTGTGGGTGGCGACGATCGAGTCGGGGCTCCACCGCGCGGCGGACGGGACGACGTTCGTCGAGATCGAGGACGCGCCCCTCGTCAGTGGGTTCTCCCAGGACGCCCGGGGGGTCCACCTGTCCCTCAACGGGGACCTGACGACGGACGTGGTGGTCAGGTCGCAGGACGGCTCGGCCTTCGAGACGGCCATGATCTGGGACGACCTCGTCGCCCCGCTGGAGTGCCCGAAGGACAGCGACGCGCGCGTGTTCTGCGACTCGAACTGGGAGATCGTGGAGGTGGCGTTGGGTCGGTTCGAGGGCGACGACGACGACTCGGGGGCCGGCGACGACGACGACTCCGCCGGGGGCGAGGACGGGTGCTGCCCGGACGGGGCGTCGCTGGCGGCGGCGCCGGGCGCGGCCGGGGGCTTGATCCCGGGGCTGATCGCGGCCTGGGGACTGCGACGACGACGGAGCCGGTCGGCTTGATTCGAGCGCTGATCATCCTCGCCGTCGGGCTCGGCGGCTGCACGCAGTACACGCTGACCCGCGAGCAGATCCTCGACCCCGCGGAGTGCCAGGGGTGTCACCCGATCCACTACGAGCAGTGGTCGGGATCGATGCACGCGTACGCCGCCGAGGACCCGGTCTTCCTCGCGATGAACCGGCTGGGGCAGGACGCGACGGACGGGGAGCTCGGGGACTTCTGCGTGAGCTGCCACGCGCCGCTGGCGGTGCGCGAGGGGCTGACGGAGGACGGGCTCGACCTCGCGGCGGTCGACCCCGCGCTGCGGGGCGTGACGTGCGCGTTCTGCCACCTGACCGAGGAGGTGGTTGACGACCACAACGCGGCGCTGGTGCTCGCGGACGACCTGGTGATGCGGGGCGCGCTGGAGGAGCCGCTGGAGAACTCGGCGCACGCGTCGGCATACAGCTCGCTGATGGATCGGAACGATCTCGAGAGCGCGTCGGCGTGCGGGAGCTGCCACGACATCGTGACGCCCGCGGGGGTGGAGCTGGAGCGGACGTTCCAGGAGTGGCGCGGGTCGATCTTCAACCAGACCGGCCTCGCGAGGTTGACGTGCGGGAGCTGCCACATGCGGGGGGGGACGGACCTGGCGGCGGTGTTCCCGGACGCCGTCGAGCGCACGATCCACGACCACCGGATGCCGGGGGTGGACGTGGCCTTGGAGCCGTTCCCCCAGGCGGCGGATCAGGCCGAGCAGGTCCAGCTGGAGCTCGACCGGACGGTCAAGGTGAACGTGTGCGTCGGCCCGGTGCCGGGCGGCGCCGAGATCACGGTGCGGCTCGAGAACATCACGGCCGGGCACAGCTTCCCCAGCGGGGCGGCGCAGGACCGGCGCCTGTGGACCGAGGTGCGGGCGTACTCCGGGGACGAGGTCCTGTTCGAGACCGGCGTGGTCCCGGACGGTGTCGCGGCGGCCGAGCACCTCGCGAGCGACCCGGGCATGTGGCTCCTGCGCGACCGGCTGTTGGACGCCGAGGGGAACGAAGTGCACATGTTCTGGGAGGCGGCGAGCGTCGAGTCGGAGCTGCTGACCGCGTCGGTCACGGCGGATCCGACGGACCCCCGCTACTTCCACTTCGAGGAGCGGACCTGGACGGTCCTGGGCACGGTCCCCGACCGGGTGACCACGCGCCTGCGCCTGCGGCCCATGGGGCTCGAGGTCATCGATCAGCTGATCGCCGCGGGCGAGCTCGAGGCCGAGGTGAGGGACGCCTTCCCCGTGTTCGACCTGGCGACCGGGACCCTCGAGTGGACCGGCCCCGTGGGGAGCTGCGAGCCGGCCCTGTAGGAGGGAGGCCGGGCGGGGAGGCAAGAAGTCGCGCGTTTCGCCGAACCGCGGGCGTTGTTGCCGCCCTGGCGGCAAGAAGTCGCCCGTTTCACCGAACCGCGGGCGTTGTTGCCGCTTCTCCGGATGGGGTCAGGGCCGTCCGCCGGATGGCGCGGGTTGCTGCGGCGCGGCCAGGGCCGGGGGGGCAGCGCGGAGCCTGGCCTGGCCTTCGACCGCCCGGGTCAGCGAAAGGGGGACGGTCCTCGTCGCGAGGTTCCGGCAGCTGCGCGTCGAGACCTGTAGGAGATCACACGTCTGCTGCGTGTTCAGGGACCGTCGCGCGATTTGGACTGCGGCGGCCCGAGCCAGGACCGCCTCGGCCCGGTTGCCTCTCAACGACGGCAGAGCGAGGGTCGCCGCGGCTGCATCCGGGAGAACCGCGATGTGACGGAGGGCCAAGGGGCTGGACTCGTCCAGCAGGTGCCCATTGGGCATGTGCTGGAGGAGGTCGTCGCGCCCGAGCCGAGGCAGTGCACGGCGGAGGCGAGGGATGGTGAACTCGGCGATGAAGCGCAGCCCGAGAAGGTCGGGGAGGTTCGTCGCCTCGCGGTAAGGGTCCAGGGCCCGTTCATGCCGGTCGTCCTGGCGCCACGTGTAGAGGATCGCGTTCATCAGATAGCTCTGGCTGTCGATCTCCCGGGCGCGATAGCGGGCGAACGCGGTGCCGGGACGGAGCGCGAGGTTCATCGACGTGCTCGCCCGCCGCGCGTACTCGGCGACGGTGAGGCCCAGGGCCATCAGGACGGTGTGGAAGTGATTCCCCCCTCCCCCGAATGCGAGAAGGCCGAGCTCCGGGTCGCGCTCGGCAAGGCTCCTGGCCGCCCGGCGAAGCTCGGAAGTAGTGGCCGCGATCACGCGGTCGTCGTCCGCGCGCATGGTCGTGTGTGTTGTTGCCGCCTCCACCGCCTCCACCGTCCCCACCGCCTCCAGCGCCTCCCGCGGCCGGGGACCCGGGCGGGGTCAGCCGTCGATGCAGAAGACGAAGTGGATCGTGTCGTCGCCGAGGACGGGGCACTCGAGGCTGAGCTCGGTGTCCCACAGGCCCGCCATCGTGATCGAGATGCCGATGATGTCGTAGGTGCCGGGCGTCGCCGTCTCCTCGGCGACCGGCTCGTTGCTGCCGTGGCCGTGGTCCGTCATCTCGGGCACCGCCGTGATCGTGCAGCCGCTCTCGGGGTCGCCCGTCGCGGGATCGGCCACCGAGAGCGTCCAGTCGTTGGAGCCGATGTCGATCGGCCCCGGCGTCGACTCCACCAGGACGACCGTCATCAGCCCGTTGTCCGTCGTCTTCTCCATGCCCGGCTCGTAGGCCTCGTCCCGCGTGTCCTCGTCGCAGGGGATGTTGCTCGCGTGGTCGTCGTCGTCGCCGGACGGACAGCCGACCAGGGTGAGGAGCAGGGCGGCGAGGAGGGAGGTCGTGCGCATCATCGGGTTGGAGTCTCCGTCGTCGTGATCGGTCGCTTCCGGCGGCCCGCGACGACCATAAGCGCGAGCCAGGCCAGCGCCAACGGCACGCCCGTGCCCGATCCGCCCACCGAGGCGTTGCAGTCCTCGCACGCATCCGTGGGGTCCGGGGTCGGCTCCGGCGTCGGCTCCGGCGTCGGCTCCCCCGCCACGAAGAAGCTCACCGAGTCCGGCGCCGAGCTCGCCCCGCCGTCGTCCACGCCGCGGACGCGCGCGTACACGTCGCCCCAGGGCAGCTGCACCCCGTCCGCGGCCAGGTCCCACGCGACCGTGCCCGTCCCCGTCGCGGCCACCTCCCGGCCCGCGTAGCCCGCGTCGTCGAACGTCGCCGTCCCCGCGAACTCGAACAGGTAGCCGATCGCGTCGCCCTCCACGTCCGTGCCCTCGGTCGCCTCCAGCACCGGTGAGCGGTCGTCCAGCTCGCTGCCGTCCGGCGGGGACAGCCAGGTCACCCCCTCCGGCGCCGCGTTGGCTCGGGAGTACAGGAACGTCCCCGGCTCCGAGGGCTCGCTCGCGAGGCCCGTGTCGTCCTCCGCCGTCACCGTCCACTCGTAGACGACGTCCTCCACCAGGTCGACGTCGACCTCCCAGGTGATGAACGCCCCCAGCCCGCCCGGGAGCCCCGAGACCGACGTGACCTCCGCCCCGTCGTCCGCCCGCACCACCTCGACCGTGTAGGTCACCGGGTCGCGGTCCGGGTCTTCGACCTCCGCCCATTCGACGTGCGGGAAGCTGATCGACACGATCTCGCCCCCCACCGGGAAGAGCAGCCCCGGCGTCGGCGGCGCCTCCTCCACGTCGTTGACGAAGAAGCGCAACGCCTCCGACCACGGCCCCGCCACCGCCGCGTCTTCCGCCCGCGCTCGCCACCACGCGTCCGCGTTCTCGGGCAGGTCCACGTCCACCGTCCAGGCGTTCTCGCCCTCGACCTGAGGCTGCGACGTCCCCGCGATCCCCGTCGCGAGCCCCTCGTCCGCGTACACCGCGAACGTGAGCGTCAGCGGCTCCCCCTGGGGGTCCGTCGCCCCGAGCGCGCGCAGCTCCGGCCCGCCCCCGACCTCGGCGCCGTCCGCGGGAGAGACCAGCGTCGGCGCGCCGGGGCCGTCGAACGAGCTCGGATCCGTGCCCGCGAGGTACTCGTCGAGGTTCGAGACGCCGTCGCCGTCGCCGTCCGCCGCCGCGTCCGTCCCGTCCGCGGGATCCAGGTTGTTGGCGATCTCCCAGCCGTCCGGCAGCCCGTCCTCGTCCGCGTCGGCCCACGCCACCGTGATGTCCCAGCTCACCGTGTCGGTGCCGCCGTCGCCGTCGTCGACCACGAGCGAGACCGTGTGAGGGCCGGCGAGGGAGTCGGCGTACGTGGGCGTCCACTCGAGGGCCCCGGTGCTCGAGTCGAGCGTCATCGCCGAGGGACCGGTCAGGGAGAAGGCGAAGACATCGGGGCCGGGATCCGTGACCGTCGGGGTCCAGCTCAGGAGGACCCCCTCGTCCGCCGCGCTCGGCCCCGGTCCGGCGAAGGCGGGCGCGACGTTCGAGATCGTGACCGTGATCGGCGGGGTCGAGTCGGTGCCGCCGTCGCCGTCGTCGACGGTGAGCACGACGGAGTAGGTGCCGTCGTCCGCCCACACGTGCGTGGTGCTCGGGAGCTGGCCCACCGCCGTGAAGTCCGGGGTCCCGTCCCCCCAGTCGAACGTCCACTGCAGGGCCGCCTGGTCGGTGGGGCTCGGGTCGATGCCGGTCCCGCTCCAGCTCAGCGCGTCGCCCTCGTCGCCGACGTCCTGCCCGGACCAGCCGTCCACCGTCGGCGGCAGGTTCGCGATGCTCACCGCCTCCGTCTGCGTGGCCGCCCCCCCCGCGACGTCCGTGACCGTCAGCACGACGGGGTAGGTGCCGTCGTCGTCGTAGGCGTGGGTCGCGGACGGCCCCTGCACCGCGGCCGTCCCGTCGCCGAAGTCCCACGAGTACGTGAGCGGGTCGTTCCCCGGGTCGGTCGCCGTCGCCGTGAACGCGAGCACCTCCGCTTCGTCCCCGTCGGGCGCGACCATCGACGTGATCAGGGGGAGCCCGTTCTGGATCGTGATGGGGAGCAGAGTCGAGTTCGAGCCGCCGTCTCCGTCGTCGACGGTCAGGACCAGGGTGTAGCTGCCGTCCGCGCTGTAGGCGTGCGACTGCGTGGGGCCCCCGGTCGCGGTCGCGCCGTCGCCGAACGCCCAGGTGTAGGAGATGACGTCGGCGGCGCCCGGGTCGGTGACGGTGGCCGTCCACGAGAGCAGCGCGCCTTCGGGGCCGGTGCTGTTGCCCGACAGCGCGTCGATCGTGGGAGCGACGTTCACGATGGTCGCGGTGCCCGAGATCGAGTCCGTCCCGCCGTCGCCGTCGCTCACGGAGAGCGCGACCGGGTAGCTGCCCTCGTCCGCGTACGCGTGCTGGACGCTCGCCCCGGTCAGCGTCGTGCCGTCGCCCAGGGTCCACGTGGCCGTGATGGTGTCGCTGCCCGGATCCACGATCGTCGCGGCGTAGGTGAACACCGTCCCCTCGGCGCCCCCGGGGATGTTGTAGCCCCCGATCGACGGGGCCACGTTGGCGACCACGACGGTCGACGATTGGCTCGTCGCGACGCCCGCCTGGTCGGACACCGTCAGGGTGACCGTGAAGCTGCCGTCGTCCCCGTACGTGTGGCTGGGCGCGGGGCCGGTGGTGGTGGCCGTGCCGTCCCCCCAGTCCCAGGTGTAGGTGAGCGTGTCGGCGCCCGGATCGACCGCCGCTCCGAACACCGAGATCTGGGTGCCCTCGTCCGTGGAGGACGGGACGATGAAGCTCGTGATCGCCGGGGGCACGTCCGTGATCGTCACCGCCTGGGTCTGGGTGGTGGCGGCCCCGTCGTCGTCGGTCACCGTCAGCAGCACCGTGTAGACGCCGTCCTGCGCGTAGGTGTGGCTCTGCGAGGCCCCGGTGTGGGTCCCGCTGCCGTCCCCGAAGTCCCAGGTCGTCGTCAGGACGTCCGCCGTGCCGGGATCGGAGGCGGTGGACGTGAAGGCGAGCGCGTCCCCCTCGTGGCCCCCGGGGAAGGTCGCCGAGTCGATCGACGGGGCGACGTTGGCGACGGTCACCGACAGCAGCTCGGTGTCGCTCCCGGCGTCGTCGTCGGTGACGGTCATCTCGAGGGCGTACGTCCCCTCGTCGGCGTAGGTGTGGCTCGCGGTGAGGGCGCCGGTCTGCGTCGTCCCGTCGTCGAAGTCCCACAGGATCGTGTGCGTATCGGCCGTGCCCGGGTCCGTGAAGGACATCGTCCAGCTCAGCGGGTCGCCCTCGTTCGCCGTCGAGGGGGACGTCGGGGGCGTGATCTCCGGGGCGACGTTCAGCACGGTGACGGTGTCGTCGTCCGTCATCGTGTTCACGCCGATCGCCCCGCAGTCCGCGCTCGCCTCCAGCCCGATCGTGATCACGGAGTCGTCGAGGGCGGCGGCGCTGAACAGCGGGGCGGCGGACGTCGAGTCGTCGTACTGTCCGTCGCCGTCCAGATCCCAGTCGTAGGTCGGCGTCGCGCCCTCCACCGACGCTCCGAGCAGGATCCCCGCGCCCTCGTTGACGGTGTAGGGCCCGGCGATGATGGGCTGCGGACACACGCTGATCAGGAGGTCGTCCATGCCGAGGGAGCCGCTGACCGTGTACACCGCGAACCACGTCAGGAACGCCCAGTCCGTCGTGATCGGGAACGTGAACGTCGAGCCGACGGAGCCGGTGACGGTGATGCTGGCGCCGCTCGACGCGTGGATCTCCTGGACCCCGGTCCTCGCCGCGATGTTGAAGGTGACGGGAGAGAAGTTCGGGTAGCCCTGGACCGTGAAGACCTGCCAGTTGGCGGTGGCCGCGTCCGTCACGAGGTAGTCGCCGCCCGCGGTCCAGTTGCCGATGGAGAAGGCTGCGGGCGACGTGGTCTGGCCCCCGTCGGTCGTGTGCTCCCCGGTGAGGATGATGTCGCTCTCGGTCCACGTGGTGCCCGCGACGGCGTTCCACCAGCTCATCGACAGGTGCGCCGACGCCGTGGCGGGGATCAGGAAGACGATCAGGGCGGGCAGCAGCCGGAGCACGTGCCCAGTCTGCCGCGACTCACACGAGGTCGCGCGGGTCTCTTCCTTGTCGCTCCGCCAACTCCACCAGCTCCTGCATGTGCTGCAGTCCCGACGACCACGCCACGGCCTGCTCGTACCACCGCGCCGCCTCCGTCGAATCCCCCAGGCGCCGGTGGAGCTCGCCGATCAGGTAGCCGATCACGCACAGGTCCTCCCGGCGCTGGAACCAGGTCCGCTCCTGCACCGCCCGGCGGTAGCAGGCCAGCGCGCGCTCCCGGCAGCGGCGCTCGTCGTCGTCGGCCGACGCGTCGGAGTGCAGCCACGCGGCCCGCAGGAACGCGTCCCCCTCCCGCAGGGGGCCGCTGCCCCGCCACCGCTCGATCTGGGCGAGGTGCTCGTACCGCACCGCGGCGTTCGTGCGCCCGAGGTCGGCCCGGGGCGTGAGGTGCTCGGCGACCTGCGCCCCGAACGTCGACGGCTCGGCGGCGGACCGGTCCGCGAGCATCGGGTCGTGCGCGTCGGCCCACTCGTCCGCGGAGAAGAAGGCCCCCACGTCGCCCGCGCGGACCGCGTCCGCCGCGCTCGGGGCGTGCTCTTCGAAGTCCGACACGCGCCCCACGTACCCGCAGCCGGAGCACGCGCAGAGCAGGATCGGCAGCGGGTCGGGCCCGTCGGAGAAGCGCCGCAGGTCCGACGTCTTGGGGCCGGTGGACGCCTTCGGGAGCACGATCCGCCCCTCGGAGACCGCGCCGCAGAGGGGGCAGGTGATGTCGCGCGTGGTCGTCATGGGGTCCCGGGATCGTCGAGGTCGCTCAAGAAGGCTCGGACGAGCTCTCCGAGGCGGGCACCGTGGCTCGCCGCGAGGCCGTGCCCGGCGTCGTCGAAGTGCTCGTGGTGTACGTCGTCGAGGGCGTCGAGCAGGGGCTGCCACGCGAGCTTGGGCAGGGCGGCGTCGTGCTCGGCCGTGACCAGCAGCGTGCGGTGCGTGATGCGGCCGAGGCCGTCGCGCAGGTCCGCCCGCCGCAGGGCTCGCGCGGACCCGGAGATCCCCCGGCGGGTGTTGTGCTGGAGCAGCCACGGCAGCACGTACCGCATCTCCGGGGGCATGCCCGGACCCGACAGCAGGCGTCGGCTGATCGGGAGCATCGCCGCCGGGGGCACGACCCGGAAGAGCCCCTCGAGGAGCCCCAGCCCCACGCGCATCGACCCCCGGGCCTGGCGGGGCGCCGTGCACAGCAGGACGAGGCGGTCGACACGATCGGGGTGACGCTGGGCGAACGACTGGGCCACGAACCCGCCCATGGAGTAGCCCAGGATGTGGGCGCGGGGGCGGTCCATCGCGTCCAGCAGGGCCTCGATGTCGTCGGCGAAGTCCTCGATCTCCCAGGCTCCGGGGGGCGCCTCGGTGAGGCCGTGTCCGCGCAGGTCCGGCACGACGACGTCGAAGTGCTCGGACAGCTCCCGCCGCATCCCCCCCTCGTACATCCCGCCGTGCACCGCGAGGCCGTGCAGGAGGACCAGCGTGGGCTTGTCCGTCACGGGGACGTGCCGCACCCACGTCTTCAGCCGTCGGGTCTCCACGGCGTAGCCCGGCCACTCGGGCGGGGCGTCGGGGATGGAGTCCTGGGAGCCGGCCATGGCGCGGGAGCCTACATCGCCTCGCCGCGGCCCCGCGCGCGTGCTACTACGCCCGCCGTCGCGCACGTACGCGCCGGGAGACCGTGAGGACGTGAAGTCCAGGGCCCTCATCGTGCTCGCGTTGATCTTCTCCGGATCCACGCAGGCCCTGATCTCGCCGCCGCTCAACTGGTGGTGGATCCACTGGTTCCTGTTCGTGCCCGGCTTCTGGGCCCTCACCCGGCTCGAGGGCCGACGCGCCCTGCTCGGCGGGTGGCTGCTCGGCTTCTCCGCGAACGTCACGATCTTCACGTGGGTCGTCCACACGGTCGAGAACTTCTCGAACCTCCCCCGACCCGTCGCCATCGCCGTCCTGATCCTCTTCGGGCTCGCCTACGGCTTCTACATGGCCGTCTTCGCGTTCGGCTTCGCGCGCATCCGGCGCAGCGCGGGGGCGTGGTGGCCGGTGGTGGCGGCGGCGTGGTTCGTCGCCTGCGAGTTCGTCAACCCGCAGCTGTTCCCGTACTACATGGGCTCCATCTGGTACCAGCTGCCGCGCTTCTTCCTGGTCACGACCGTGGGGGGCGTCCCGCTCATCTCGTTCCAGGTCATCCTGTGGAACCTGCTGCTGCTCATGCTGCTGGAGCGTCGGCTCGCCGGTGAACCGCTGCTGGATCCGGTGTGGAAGCGGACGGCCGCGGTCACGGCCGTCCTGCTCGGCTTCTCCCTCGTCGTCTCGCACGTGCGGCTGGGCACGATCGAGGCCGCCGAGGCCGAAGCGGAGACCGTCCGCATCGCCCTGGTGCAGACGAACCAGACCGTGCACACGCGGCGGGAGATGATGAAGCGGTCGCGCACCGCGACGCTCGACGACTACCTCGTCCTCTCCCGTCGCACGCTCGACGAAGACCCCGACATCGACGTCTTCGTATGGCCCGAAGGCGCGCTCCGGGGCAGCCCCGCGTCCGGTCGCAACCGCGGCCTGCGCAGGTTCGTGCAGTCCACGGGCGTGGAGGTGTGGACCGGCGGGACGGCGGCGCGGCGCACGGCCGACGGGTACGAGGCGCACAACCGCGGGTACCGCGTTCACGGTGAGGGCGAGTTCCCGAAGCCCGGGTACGCGAAGACGATCCTGCTGCCCTTCGGCGAGTACATGCCGCTCAAGGACGTGCTCCCGTTCCTCAAGAAGATCCGCGGCGTGGGCAACTACACGGCCGGCGACGGGATCGACCCGATCGCCACGCCGTACGCCGACTTCTGCTTCCTGATCTGCTACGAGGCGATCCGCCACGAGTACGTGCGCGAGGGCGTGCGCAAGGGCGCCGACCTGCTCGTGAACATCACCTACGACGCGTGGTTCGGGGACACCGCCTGCCCGAGCCAGCACCTCATGCTCTCGGCGATCCAGTCGGCCGAGTACGGCGTGCCCCTGGTGCGCGCGGCGACGACGGGGATCACCGCGGCAGTGGATACTCGGGGCATGTTGCTCGCCCAGACGGAGATCTTCGAGCGCGACGTGCTCGTCACCGACGTGAAGAAGGTCCGCCTGCCCACGCTCTACGGTCGCTTCGGGGACTGGTTCGCGTGGCTGTGCATCCTCGTGGGGGTCGCCGCCGTCGGCCGGGACGTGCGCCGCCACGGCCTGCGGAGGGCCCCGTGACCCGCGCCCGCCTCGACGGATGGATGCCCGTGCGGGTGAACGACCACCTCGCGTTCTGCGCGGAGTTCGCCTTCGACTCGCTCATCGTCGACGTCCCCGAGGACACCCAGCTCCCGTTCGGGCCCGTGCGCCTGCAGCTGCTGTGTTCGCCGCGCGTTCAGGTCACGGTGGGCGCCCGCGTCGTCCAGGAGGCGGAAGGAGCCCCCGACGGCTACTGGCGGGTCGACGTCCGCCTCGCCGCCGACGCGTGGACCGAGGAGCAGCGCACGGCCGTGCAGGGGCACCTGTCGTCGCTGCGCAAGTCCGCCCACCTCGGGATCACCGCGGGCGAGGACGTGGAGTCCACGGTCCGCGCGGGGTTCGACCGCGTGCGGCTCCCCCACCGGGCCCTGCCGGGCCTCGACATGGACGCGATCGACCTGCGCACGCCGTTCCTCGGCAAGACGCTCACCGCGCCGCTGATCGTGTCGGGCATGACCGGCGGCTCGGAGCGCGCGGGCACGATCAACCGTCGCCTCGCCGTCGTATGCAGGGAGCTCGGCCTGGGCATGGGCCTCGGCTCGCAGCGGGCGATGCTCGAGCTGCCGCACCTCGCGCCGACGTTCGAGGTGCGCGAGGAGGCCCCCGACATCCTGCTCCTGGGCAACATCGGGGCCGTGCAGCTGAACCTCGGCGTGACGGTCGACGACTGCCGACGCCTCGTGGACGCCGTCCGCGCCGACGCCCTGGCCATCCACCTCAACCCGCTCCAGGAGGCCGTCCAGCCCGAGGGCGACCGCGACTGGTCGGGGCTGCTCGACAAGATCGCCGCCGTCGTCCGCGGCCTCGACGTCCCCGTCCTGTGCAAGGAGGTGGGCGCCGGTCTCGACGGCATCACCGCGGGCGCGCTGGTGGACGTGGGCGTGGCCGCCATCGACGTGGGGGGCACCGGGGGCACGTCCTGGGGCTGGGTGGAAGGCTTCCGCACGGCCGACCGGCACCGCAAGGCGATCGCGACGACGTTCCGGGACTGGGGGACCCCCACCGCCGAGGCGATCGTGGACGTGCGGGCCGCCGTGGGGGATCGGGCCGCGGTGCAGGCGACGGGCGGGCTGCGGTCGGGGCTCGACGTCGCCAAGGCGCTCGCCCTGGGGGCCGACGTCGGGGGCATGGCCCTGCCGTTCTTCCGCGCCGCGGACGTATCGGTCGACGAGGCCCTCGCCGTGGGCCGTCGCATCGTCGACGAGATCCGCATCGCGGCCCTGTGCACCGGCAGCGCCGACGCGGCCGCGCTCCGGGCGCTGCCCGTGGAGCCGTCGTGAGCCGCAGCAGCCGCATCAGCGGCTTCTACCGGGTGCCTCGGGAGGGGCGCCTGCGGGTGATCCGCGAGTTCGTGAACGGGACGGCGGAGGAGGACGAGGACATCGCCGCCGTGCTCGAGTCCCCGGACCTCGAGCTCCTGGACTCGTTCGTGGAGAACGCCGCGGGGATGTTCGCGCTGCCCCTCGGCGTGGCGGTGAACTTCGTGGTCGACGGCGTCGATCGGCTGGTGCCCATGGCCGTGGAGGAGTCCTCCGTGGTGGCGGCCGCCTCGAACATGGCGCGCATCGTCCGCGAGACGGGGGGCTTCCACACGGAGTCGCTGGGCGTCGAGATGATCGGCCAGATCCAGCTGCGGGACGTCCCCGACGGACCGACGGCGGTGGCGGCCCTGACCGAGCGCCAGGCCGAGATCCGCGCCGCGGCGGACGCGCTCGACCCCCGGTTGGTGGCCCGGGGCGGCGGCTGCCGAGGGATCGAGTGCCGCCTCTTCTCCCCCGAAGAGACCGGGGAGGGGACCGTGCTGGTCGTCCACCTCCACGTCGACTGCGTGGACGCGATGGGGGCCAACACCATCAATACGATGTGCGAGACCCTCGCGCCTCGGCTCGCGGAGTGGACGGGGGCGACCGTCGGGCTGCGGATCCTCAGCAACCTGGCGGACCGGCGTCGGGTCGTCGCGAGCTGCCGAGTGAACCTCGAGGACCTCGCCACGGGCGACTGGTCCGGGGCCCAGGTGGCCGACAGGATCGCGTCCGCGGCTCGGTTCGCGCACTACGACCCGTACCGCGCGGCCACGCACAACAAGGGGATCATGAACGGGATCGACGCGGTCCTGATCGCCACCGGCAACGACTGGCGGGCGACCGAGGCCGGGGTGCACGCGTGGGCGGCGCGGGACGGGCGATACCGCTCGGTGTCGTCCTGGACCGTGGACGGGGACGCCCTGGCCGGCCGGCTGGAGATCCCGATGCAGGTCGGCACGGTCGGCGGCGTGACCCGCATCCACCCCGCCGCGCGGCTCGCGCTCCGCATGCTCCGGGCGGACACGGCCGACGCCCTGGCCCGCGTGACCGCGGCGGTGGGCCTGGCCCAGAACCTCGGCGCCCTGCGCGCCCTCGCGACCGAGGGCATCCAGCGCGGCCACATGCAGCTGCACGCCACGAACCGGGCGCTCGCGAGCCGCGTGCCGGAGCCCGGGGATGGGTGACGCGGCCGTCGCCTCGGCGCCCGCCAAGGCGATGCTGTTCGGCGAATACGCGGTGCTGGAGGGGGCCCCCGCCGTCGCCCTGGCCTTCGACCGGCGGATCACGGCCACGGCGCGTCGGACCGGGCGGTCCCGGGTGGCCTCCGACCTCCTCCCCGGGGGCGCGCTCGACGTGGACGTCGAGGGGGTCCTGCCCCACCCCGTCCTCCGCTTCGTGTGGCCCCTCCTGCGGGCCGCGGGCCCCGGGATCGAGCTCGCCTTCGACGCGGGCTTCCCCCCCGTCTGGGGCCTCGGATCGTCCTCCGCCTCGACCCTCGCCGCGGCGGCGGCCCTGCGCGCCCTGGACGGTCGCGACGTGAGCCCCGGCGCCCTCTTCGCGGAGGTCCTCGATCGCCAGCGCGACGTGCAGGGCGCGGCTTCGGGGTACGACGCCGCGACGCAGCTCACCGGCGGCTGCACCGTGTTCCGGCCTGCGTCTCCGAGTCCGTTCGGGCGGGCCCGCGCCGCCGAGGGGTGGTCGTGGCTGATCGCGTGGACCGGCGACAAGGTATCCACCGGCGCGATGATCCGCTCCGTGCGCGAGCGACACCCCCGGGGGGCGCCGATCTACAGCCGCGTCGGGGCGCTGGCCGAGGAGGCGGTGGATCGCATCGCCGCGCACGATCCCACGGGCGTCGGGGGCTGCCTCCGGCGGGGTCAGGCGCTGCTCGAAGAACTGGGCGCGTCGCCTGCGTGGGCCACGGAGCGTGCGCGCGCGCTGGCGGCGTCGCCGGGAGTGCTCGGGGCCCGGCTGTCCGGGGCCGGGGGAGGCGACTGCCTCGTCGTGCTCGCCTCGGACGCCGCCGCGGCCGCCGAAGCCGTGACGGCCGTCGGCCTCACCCGGCTGGACCTGAGCGTCGACCCCGTCGGCCTGATCGTGGAAGGACCCTGCTGATGGAGATGCGCGCCACCGCCGTCGCCTGCTCGAACATCGCCCTGACGAAGTACTGGGGCAAGGCCGACTTCATGGACAACGTCCCCCTGAACGACTCCGTGTCGATGTGTCTGTCGGAGGCGATCACCACCACGACCGTGGTGTGGGACGACACGCTGTCCCAGGACGAGATCCACCTCGACGGCGAGCGCATCCTGGACGGTCGCGGGGTGCGGGTGTCCCGCTACCTCGATCGCATCCGGGCGGACTACTACCGCATGCCCGCGCGGGTGGTCTCCATGAACTCGTTCCCCGCGGGGACGGGGATCGCCTCGTCCGCGTCGGGCTTCGCCGCGCTCGCGGCGGCCGCCTTCGGGGCGATGGGCGAGGAGATGCCGGATCCCGAGTCGCTCTCCCGGTGGGCGCGCCGGGGCAGCGGATCGGCCTGTCGGTCGATCCACGGGGGCTTCGTGGAGTGGGTGGCGGGCACCGGGGACGCGGACTCGGTCGCGCGTCCGCTGGCGGGGCCCGAGCACTGGGATCTGCGGGATCTCGTCGTCCTCGTGAGCCGCGCTCCGAAGGCGATCTCGTCGAGCGACGGCCACCGGATCGCGTCGACGCATCCGTTCATGGCGGCGCGGCAGTCCCAGCTCGTCGCCCGGGCCGCGGCGGTGAAGGGGGCGATCGCCGCCCGGGACTTCGCGACCCTGGGGGCGCTGATCGAGCAGGAGGCGCTCGAGATGCACGCCCTGATGATCTCGGGCGTCCCCGCCGCCCTCTACCTGCAGCCCGGGACCGTCGCGTTGCTGCACGCGATCCGGGAGTGGCGCGAGGCGGACGGCGTGCCCGTCGCGTTCACCCTCGACGCGGGGCCGAACGTGCACGTCCTGTGCGAGGGAGCGCACGCCGCCGACGTTCGAGACCGCATCGAGGCACTCGCGCCGGGCGTCACGGTGTTGGAGAATCGTCCCGGACCGGCGGTTCGACTCACGGACCACCACCTGATCTGAGCCCCGGGGGCCCCCTGAGCGCCGACTTCCCCGACCGCCCCGACACCCCGCCCGGCCGTCACCCGGCGATCGCGACGGCGTGCGGCAAGGTCATCCTGCTCGGTGAGCACGCCGTCGTGTACGGCGAACCCGCCATCGCGCTCCCCCTGTCGAGCCTGCGGCTGTCCGTGGTCCTCAGCGCGGCCGATCCCGAGTGGGTGGCGGCGGACGGGACCCTCGTGGACGACGCGGTGGACCTCGGCGCTCAGACCCTCGAGCGGCACGACCCGCGGCCGCTGACCGTGGACGTCGCCGACGGCGCGCCCCCCGAGGTGCACGACGACATCGCCCGCGCGCTGGGCGCCGCCGCTCACGCGCTGGGCAAGTCGGTGCCGCTGCCCCTGCGGGTGGCCGTCCGCACCGGCGGCCTGCGATCGGGCATGGGGACGTCCGCGGCCCTCGGGACCGCGCTCGCGCGCGCGCTGCTGGCCTGGCACGGCGAGGAGCCGGACGAGGCCCTGGTCCTCGAGGCCGCGGCCGAGGTGGAGCGGTTCTTCCACGGGACCCCGTCGGGCATCGATCACACGGTCTCGGCGCTGGAGCGCCCGGTGTGGTTCCAGAAGGGACGCACGCCGGAGCCGTTGAACGACATGCCCCCCCTGCAGCTGGTCCTGTGGCCGCGGGCGTCGGAGCGCTCGACGCGCGAGCTCGTGGAGGGCCTGCGCAGCCGGATCGTGGACGACCCCGCCCTCGTGCGGGTGATCGCCGAGCTCGGGCGGTGGACGCGGGAGGGCAAGGAGGGCTGGGCCGCCGGGGAGCTCGAGGTGCTCGCGGCCGCGATGGAGGCCCAGCAGGCCGGACTGGACCGCCTCGGCGTCGTGGCCGAGCGGGACCGGGCGGGGGTGGCCGCGGCCCTCGAAGCGGGCGCCCTCGCCGCGAAGATCACCGGCGCGGGCGGCGGCGGCACCCTGATCGCCCTCGTCGACGCCGACACGTCCCCCGCGGTGCTCGCCGCCTGGGGCGACGAGGCCGTGGAGCTCTCGCTGTAGAGGTCTTGAGCGACTAGGGCGTCGGCGCGTTCAGCACCTCTCCGGGCCACTCGCGCCCGGGCACGCCCACGACGATCTCCTGCACCCGGTTGTCGTCGTACGGCATGGGCAGGTACAGCGCGTCCCGCCGCCAGCCCGCCTCGCCCGTGCCGAAGATCACGCCGTGCCCGTAGCCCGCCCCGCCCCCCGCGGACCAGTCGTGGAAGGCGGTGTGGTCCCCGTTCGGCGCGACGCGGAAGAGCGTCTCGCTCCAGAAGTCGGGCACGAAGATCCAGCCGCAGGCGTCCACGGCCACGCCGTCCTGCCAGCCCGCGCCGACGGCGGGCGCCAGCACCCGGGGCTCGCCCGTCGCCACCAGGTCCTCCCCCAGGTCCACGACGTAGAGCGGCGACTCCGAGTCGATCCCGTTCGCGACCGTCCCCACGTACATCCGGGAGTGGTCGCGGCTGAAGTCGAACGCGTGCGGCTCGTCCGGCGACGTCCAGTTCATGACGGTCTCGATCGCCCCGTCGTCGGGGTTCACCCGGCTGACCTGCCCGTTGCCCGCCGTGTAGAGGAGCCCGTCCGGCCCCACGCGCAGACCGTACGCCCATCGGTCCGGGCGCACCGTGCTCCGTCCGCCCTGGGGCGTGATGCGTACGATGCCGCCGTCGTTGTTGTCGTTGGCCACGAGGTCGCCGCCCGGCAGGTACGCCATCTGCTCGAAGGCCGGGACGCCCGGCAGGAAGACGCTCCAGTCGCCGTCGTAGTCCGACTTCACGAGCGAGTTGCCGTCCGAGCCGACCATCAGGCCGTCGTCGTCGATCGCGAGGCCGTGGTAGCCGCGGGGCCCGTCCATCACGCGCACGGAGACCGGCGTCGTGGGCGCGGTCGAGCAGTCGAACGGCTCGGTGGCGTCGTCGTCGTCGGTGGCGTCGTCGTCGTCGGTGGCGTCGTCGTCGT
>CAZEKB010000077.1:0-33434 GCA_964512225.1 uncultured Rickettsiales bacterium
GTCTCGGTCTGGGTGCCGGTGGCGGTGGCGGAGACCCCCGCGCCGGTCCTGCGCCGGGGGGCGCCCCCGAATCCGTTGAACCCCCGCACCCGGATCGCCTTCTAGCGGGTGGGGCCGGCCCGGGCGCGCGTGGGGCGGGCCGGCGGGGGGGCCCCCGCCTGCGAGCGACCCCGCCCCCGATCCGGCCCCCGCCGCCGACCCCCCGCCCGCCGCCGAGCCGGAGATGGACGCGCTGCGCGACCGCATGGCGTCGCTGCTCGACCGCCTCAAGCAGTAGGCATCAGGGCTCCAGGCGTCGGTACTCCAGGGCCGTGTCCGCGTCGGGCGCGGTCAGCACCGCGCGCGCGACCTCCCCGAAGCAGGGCGCGAACCACTGGAGGCGGTGCTCCACCGAGGGGGCGTCCGGCCCCACCGTGAGCGCCCGACTCACGGTCGATCGCACGCGCAGCACCTCGTGCACGGATACGCCGCCGGGGAGCTCGGCCTCGCCGATCGCCTCGACCTCGAACGACCACTCCTCGACCCCGGCGTTGGGGAACCCGCCGAGCCGGGCGTCGCGGAACACCGCCCGCGCGGACCAGGCGTCGCCGACCTCCGCGGGGAGGGGCATCGCGAGCAGCGGCTCGTCGTAGACGAGGTCCCAGGCCCCGTCGCGCGTCGCCGCGCCCAGCAGCTCCACGCCCTCGTCTCCGAGGCGCGCGAGCGTGAGCAGCTGCGGGGTCTCGATCGCGGCGGGCACGGTCCAGTCGGCGGTGGGGAACCGGAGCGAGAGGCCGTCCTCGGACGGGTCGCCCAGACGCACCCGCAGGCCCACGTCGCGGGGCCCCTCGGAGAAATCCCACGCGGCCGCGTCCACCGGCACCGGCGTATCCAGCGCGTTGCGGACGTACAAGGCCTCGATGCCCGGCGCCGCCGCCACCTCGGCCGCTCGGAGGGCGCCGTCCTTCGTGATCGTGCAGTCCGGAACGACCGTCGGATCCGTCGGTTCCCCCTCGGGGTTGTGCTCGCCGGCACACCCCGTGAGCAGCAGCAACGTCGCGATCACGCGCCTCACCACTGCACCGCCAGGGTCGCTCGGAGCGCCTGCGCGGGCGTGGCGCGCACCTCCAGGTCGGGGTTGTCGAGCCCGGCGCCGGGGAAGAACGCGCCGTACTCGAGGATCGCGCGGAACCCCGGCACGGGGTGCCAGTCGATCCGCAGGTCCACCTCGCCGCCGTACAGGCGGCCGTCGCCGGGCGTGGACTCGGGCTTCATCGCCGCCGACACCACGCCCGAGACCCCGATCTCCAGCGTCTCCATGGGGCGGACGCGGAGCTGGGGGCGCACGTAGAACGCGTCGCTCACGGCCCCCACGATCGTGCGCCAGAAGATCAGGTCCACCCGGTAGCCCGGGTGGAACCGGAAGTTGTTCACCGTCGTGTCGTCGCGGAGGTCGAACTGAGGCCCCTCGAGGTCGCCGGCGCGGCTGGTGGCCTGGCCCAGCGGGGGCGCCACGCCGATGCCGGGCGCGTCGTCCCCGGACGCGAGGCCCGCCTCGATCTCCAGCGACAGCGGCTCCACCGGCCGACCCTCGAGGTCGAACACGACGCCGACCTGGTCGGCGGTGATCGAAGGCAGGCTCACGGCGGACGTCAGCGACGGGTCTTCGATCGACGCGTGGCCGTAGGCGACCTCCACCTCCGCTCGGATCGGCCCCGCGTGCAGCCGCAGCCACCCGTCGACGAGGCCCGCCTTCAGGCGACGCTGCACCGCGTCGTCGAGCGTGTAGGAGGCGTCCTCCCCCGCGATCCCCGCGAGGTGGTAGGCCGGGAACTCCGCGTTCTGCCACCGGTAGCTGCCGTAGACACCCCAGCTGAACGTCGCCTTGTCGGCCGCCCGGCGGCGTCGGATCGCCGCGTCGTCGTGGAACCGGCCGAAGCTCGTGGTGACCGAGAAGAGGTTGTCGCCGAGCTCCAGGTCGAGCGGCTGCGGTCCCCCGTGCAGCGTGCCCGCGGACGTCGCGCTGGTGGGGCCGACGGCGTTGATGTCGAACGCGAGCGCGAAGAGGTGGTCCGCGACGCTCGTGGCGAAGGCGATCCGGTCCACCGGGTCGGTCCAGTCGTCGTCCACCGCGTCGGCGGGGCCCGACACCATCCCCAGCCCCCAGGTCGGCACGTCCATGCGCCCGAACGCCAGCAGCCCCACCGGCAGGAACACCTCCCCGTACGCCTCCTTCACCCGGATCGAGTCGACGAACGCGTTGAACCCGGTGCTCGGAGGTGTCTGGCGCAGGCTCGCCCACGGCGTCTGGGCCCAGCGCGTGGGGGGGAAGCCCTCGGGCGTGCTGCCGAGCACGAGGCCGTCCAGGGCGTCGACGCGGACCTTCGCCCGGGCCACCTCGCCGATGCGGATCCCCACGTCCATCCGCAAGCGGGCGTCGACGCTGCCCAGGACCTCGCCCCCCCCGAGGGGGAGCGGGAAGATCGGCTCCCCGGTGGTCGGCGTGGGGCCCCGGTCGAGGTCGTGATCGACGAGCAGCGCTCCCCGCGCGCGGAAGTACCCGTCGAGCGTCACCACCTCGCGGAACTTCGTCGGGGGCGCGGGGGGCGCGGGGCCCACGACGAGCGGGGGCGCGGGGGCGGGCGACGGGCCCGCGAGGAAGGCGTCCAGCAGGCTCGCGACCCGGGCCCTCGCCTCGAGCATGGCGAAGTGCCCCACCCCGGCGACGCGCTCGAGGCGCGCGGCGGGCAGCTGCCCGCCGAGCCGCTCGGCGAACCGCGGCCGCGCCACGGCGTCCTCCTCGCCCTGGATCAGGAGCACGGAGTGGCCGATCGCACCGTAGCGGTCCTGCCGCTCGGCCAGCCCGAGGTCGCGGAGGGACGCCAGCGCCGCGGCGCGGGTGCCCGGCCGGGCGATCTGCTCGCGGGCCCGCTCGACCATCCCCTCGGTCACCCAGTGATCGGCGTCGTGGAAGGAGTAGCGGAACCGCGCGTCGAGGTGGGCGTCGTACCAGGCGCCGAAGAGGAACTCGCCGCCCCCCGGCGGCAGGGCCGCGCGCAGGAACCACGGCATCTGCTCGTCGTACACCCAGGCCCCGAGGAGGGCGATCCGACCCACGCGATCCGGCGCGGACTCGGCCATCGCCAAGGCGGCGACGGACCCCATGGAGTGCGCCACGACGTCCGCGCGGTCCACGCCGAGGTCGTCCAGCAGCGCGAGCACGCGGCGGACCTGCGCCTCGGGCGAGTAGTCCCCGGGGCGCCGGGAGGACTCGCCGAAGCCGACCAGGTCGACGGCGATCACCCGGTGGGCCCCGGCGAGCGCCGGGATCAGGCCCGCCCAGACGCGCCGGGACGAGCCGAACCCGTGGAGGAGGACCACGGCCGGATCGGCCGGCGACCCGTGCACCTCGTAGGCCAGCGCGTGGTCGCCGTCGCGGAGGTGATCCCCCGAAGTGGTCGTCTCGGTCTGCCACGGCAGGCAGCCCGCGCTCACGAGCACGGTAATGCCGAGCAGCACAGCGCTCACGCGGCTCACGTGGGGGTGCGGGCGGCTCACGATCCGGGCTCCGGAAGGGCCAGCCGCAGGAGCTCGGTCGCCTGTGTGAAGTCCTCGGCGGGCTCGTCCGGGAGGCTCCGCGCGCGGGCGACGACGCCCAAGCACTCGGCGACCCACATCACGATGCGGCGGGACTCGGACTCGATCGTGAGCCCCACGGCGTTGCGGGCCTCGGCCACCACCTCCACCCGCACCCGGTGCGCGGGGATCGACAGGGCGGGCAGGGCCAGCGTGTCCACGCCGTCGACCGCGAACGTCCACGTGTGGTGGAGCGTGAGCACCGACGCCAGCCCCCAGTCCACCGGGTACTCGACGCCGTCCGCGACCCCCTCCGCCGACACCTCCACCGACCACGCGTCGCCGTCGGCCAGGGGCAGCGGCAGCAGGGGCACGGGGGGCGTGTAGACGAGGGCGGTGACGTCCCGGGCCGCGGACGCCAGGCCCAGCAGGTGGAGCCCGTCGTCGAGCGCGTGCACGCCGAAGATCTCCTCGGAACGATCGAACAGCGCGCGGTGGTGGGCCCCCGGGAACTCGGGGGCGAACCAGGCGCCCGCGACCTCCGACGGCGCGACGCGGAGGGTCTCGTCGTCGCCCCGGAGGCCGTCGAACCGCCACCCGTCGAGGGCGACGGATCGCGTGGAGCCCGCGGGGTTCACCAGGAACGCCGCGCTCACGCCCGCGCCGAGGTCGACGGGCAGCTCGTCGAGGCCGAGGACGCCGTCGTCGTCGGGCACGCAGCCGGGGACCGGGAGATCGGCGCCGCCCCACGCGTCGCGGGGGTCGCCCTCGTCGGGGCGGTCGTCGCCCTCCCGGTTCGGCGCCGACGTGTCGACGCACGCCACGAGGAGCAGGAGCGCCGGAATGGACCGCAGTCGTCGACTCACGCGCCCGCCAGGAAGCCCGCGACGTCGTCCCACCGCTCGCGCAGGCGGGGGTCCAGGATGAGGGCGAGGTGGCCGCCCGGGACCTCCTCGTAGCGGTACGGGCCCCCCACCACCGCGCCGAGCGCCCGGGCCGAGTCCGGGGGGACGATCCAGTCGCCGGAGCCCGCGACGTTGAGGACGGGGCAGGCGATGCGCGCGAGGTCGAGCGGCTCCCCCCCGAGCTCGACGGTGCCCGCCAGGAACGCGTCGTCGTGAAACACCATGCGGATGAAGCTGCGGAAGACCTCGGCGGGCACGTCGACGTTGTCGTTGGCCCACGTATCGATGGCCGCGAAGCGCGCCATCATCGCGTCGTCGCCCAGGTTCTCCACGAACATCTTCCACTTGAGGATCTCGTAGTACGGCTTGACCCCCATGAACGTGTGCCGGATCAGCTTCGCGGGCATCATCCCGAGGCCGTCCATCAGCGTGTCCAGGGGGAGCAGCTCCCGGTCGGTCATGGCCGCCACGAGTCCGCGCCGGGGCGCCGTGAAGGGAGCCGTGAGCGAGAGCAGGCGCGCCACTCGCTCGGGGTGCTTCGCGGCGTACAGGGCGGCGAACGTACCCCCGATGCAGTGGCCGAACAGCGCGACACGATCGTGCCCCGTCCGCGCGCGGATCGCGTCCACGCAGGCGTGGATCCCGGGGTCGATGAACCCGTCGAGGGTCGTCTCGTGATCGCCCTGGACGGCCCGCCGCCACTCCACGAGGTAGACGTCGAGCCCGCGGTCGAGCAGGTGCCGGACGAGCGAGCAGTCCTCCGTGAGGTCCAGGATGTACGAGCGGTTGATCACCGAATAGACGATCAGGACCGGCTCCCCGACCCGCGGACCGGCGCCCGGCCCCGGCTCGAAGCGGTGCAGGGTGATGCCGTCCTCCGTGCGCAGGATCAGCTCTCGGGGCGTGGACCCCACCTTCACGTCGCCGGGGCCCGCGTAGTACTCCGCGCCGTGCTTCGCCTTGACCGAGAGCGCCTCCTCGAACCGCTCGACGAGGCGGCGGTCGGCGTCGTCGGCGGTGCCCGCCGCGCGGCGACGGTAGGCGTCCTCCAGGGGGGCGCTGTCGATCGTGAAGGAGGCCTCGGGCATCGCCTCGAAGTCGGCGCGGATCTCCTCCAGCGCCGAGTCGAGCAGCTCCCGGACGCGCAGGCTGCGCCCCACGGGGTCGGTCATGTTGGACGCCACGTCCTGCACCGCGCCCGCCGCGAGCCCGGTCAGCCACGACGTCATCGACTCGGTCAGCGCCAACGTATCGTCGGTCACCTTCCGAAACGCGTCCTGCAGCCGCTCCGTCCCGTCCGCCATGGCCGTGCCCCTCACGCCGCGCCCCCCGCCGGGGCGCGCAGCGCCGTCTTCGCGATCTTCCCCGACGGGCCCTTCGGGAGCGCGTCGAGGACGGTGATGTACTTCGGCACCTTGTATCGAGCAAGCACCGAACGACAGGACGCGAGGATACGCTCGCCGTCGACGCCGTCGGCCCCGACCCCCGCGGGGGGCGCGACGAACGCGTGACCGACCTCCCCCCACAGCTCGTGGGGCACGGGCACGACGGCCGCCTCGGCCACCTCCGGCAGGTCGTACAGCGCCCGCTCGACCTCCGCGGGGTACACGTTCTCGCCCCCGGAGACGAACATCTCCTTCTTGCGCCCCACGAAGGCGAAGCGCCCGTCGGCGTCACGGCGGAAGAGGTCGCCCGTGGCGAACCACCCGCCGGGGCGGCGCGCGTTCTGGGTCGCCTCGGGGCGCCCCCGGTAGCCCGCGCACACGGTCGGCCCCCGCAGGAGCAGCTCGCCCTCGCCGGGGCCCCGCACGGTCTCCCCTCCCCCGTCCACCAGGCGGACCTCGAGGTGGGGCATGGGGAAGCCGACGGTCCCCGCGTGCGTGAGCGCCTCGTGAGCGGGCATGAAGAAGCAGTTGGGGCCGACCTCCGTGAGCCCGTACCCCTGCCGAAGCACCACGCCGCGCGCCGCCCACGCCTCGATGAGGGGGACGGGGCACGCGGCGCCGCCCGTGATCGCGAACGCGAGCCCCCCGAGGTCCACGGACGCGTCCGCGGCCTCGAGCATCAGCCGCCACATCGTGGGCACCGCGAACAGCGCGGTGACGCCGAGCTCGGCCACCGCGCGGACCGCGAAGGCGGGGTCGAAGCCCGCGGTGAGGACGACCGCGCCGCCGCGTCGTAGGAGCGGGAGGGTCAGGACGTTCCAGCCGCCGGTGTGGAAGAGAGGCGTGTGGCACAGGGTGGCGTCGCGGCCGGAGAGATCCCACCCGACCTCGGTGTTGAGGGCGTTCCAGGTGATGGTGCGGTGCGTCAAGACGGCGCCCTTGGGCCGGCCGGTCGTGCCGCTGGTGAAGAGGAGCAGGAGCGGGGTGTCGCCCTCGTGGGGCAGGTCCGCGACGAAGGAGGAGGCGGACGCGTCGGTCGCGGTCGCGAGCTCGACGGCGGGGGCGGACACGGTCGACGCCGCCAGGACGCCCCGCCACAGGTCCCGAGCGCCGGGCCCCAGGAAGATCACGGCCGGGTCGGCGTCGGCGACGATGCCCGCCAGCTCGGGGGCGGCGAGGCGCCGGTTGCCGGGCACGAGCACCGCCCCGAGCCGGGCGCACGCGAAGAAGAGGGCGATCGTCTCCAGGCGGTTGTGCGCGAGGACGAAGACGCGGTCCCCCGCCCCGATGCCGCGCTGCAACAACCCTCCCGTCGCGCGGTCCACCAGCGCGGCCAGCGACGCGTACGACACCTCGGCGACGGGCCCGTCGCCCGCCGTGATCACGGCGACGCGATCCGGCGAGCGGCGGGCGGAGTCGTCGATCCAGCGCCCGACGTGGACGCCGGCCTCGGGACGGGTCTCAGGCACTCGGGGCCTTCCCCAGGCGGCTGATCTCGTCGCGGAGCACCGTGATCGAGCGGCGGGAGACGTCCCACCCGAGGGAGCTGCTCTCCGTCGCCGCCTTCTGCACGAGCGAGGCCCAGGAGTCCGCCTCGTCGCGGAACTGGTCGAGGCTGCGCGTGTACGCCTTCTGCATCTCCTCCTGGAGCGCGAGGGTGCCGTCGAGGCCGGACAGCGCGGCCTCCCGGGCGGCCTCCACGACCATGCGGGCGTCGGGGAAGATCGGGCGGCGCGCGGAGTCCGCCTGGGGCTCGCGCTGGGGTTCGGGGGTGGGCTCGGGGTTCTTCTTGGCCATCGGATCCTCCGGTGTGGGCCTGTCGGTGTCGTCCGCGGGTCGTTCCGCGGCGACGGGGTCGAACCTATGTGCATTTGCACAACTCGTCAAGTGTATTTGTTGCATTGCGTCAACGAGTCGTCTACCTTCCTCCCATCGCACCCCTGGGAGCCCGCTCGCCATGACCAACCCCATCGCCTGGATCGCCGTCACCACCTGGATCGTCGCCTCGATCGTCCTCGCCCGTCGTGCGCTGCAGCGAAGCTCGAGCGCCGAGGAGTTCGCCACCGGCGGGGGCGCGATCCCCCCCTGGGTCGTGGGGCTCTCGCTCACGGCGCAGCTCACGTCGGTGGCCACGTTCGTGATCAACCCCGGGCTGGTCTTCCAGGCGGGGGTGTCGGGCCTGCTCGGCTACGGCGTCGCGGCCGCCCTGGGCATCACGGCGGGGCTGGTCCTCTTCTCGGTGCGCTTCCGCCGCACGGGGGCGCGCGTGCAGGCCCTGACGGTCCCCGGCTGGATCGGGGCGCGCTTCGGCTCGGACGCGCTGCGGGGGGCCTTCGCCGCGCTCTCCTTCGGGCTCGTGGCCTACGCGGTGCTGATCGTCGTGGCGCTCGGGTACGTGCTGGGGGCCCTGCTCGGGGTGAGCGCGGGCGCCGCGGCCGTGGGCGTGGCGGTCTTCAGCGTCGGGTTCGTCGCCCTGGGGGGCGCGCACGCTCACGCCCGGACCAACGCGATCCAGGCCCTGCTGATGCTGATCGTGGCCGTCGTCCTCATCGTCCGCGGGCTGCCCCTGCTCACGGCCGAGCCGGGGCTGTTCGCGCTGCTCCGAGCCGAGGACCCGGCGCTCACGGCGGCGGTGAACCCCGGCTCGCTGTACTTCCGCACGTGGTTCGAGGTGTTCGTCTGCAACGCCCTCGTGGGGGTCGCCGTCGTATGCCAGCCGCACATCCTCGGCAAGTCGCTGTACCTCAAGGACGACCGCGACGTGCGCCGGATGCTCGGGGTGGCGGTCGCGGCCGGGCTCGTATTCCTCGGCGTGCTGTGGGTGGGGCTGTACGCGCGGGCCGTGGTGCCGGTGGGGACGCCGATCGACCGCGTGGTGCCCACCTGGATAGCGCTCTCCTTCACCCCCTCGCTGCAGCTGTTGATCTCGCTCGGGCTGCTCGCGGCCGGGCTGTCGACGCTCGAGGGCATCCTGCTCGCGCTCGCCGCGATCGTCGGGATCGACGTCGTCCCCCTGGTGCGCCGCCTGGCGGGGGGCTCGGGCGCGGCGGACGCGGCCTCGATGCGGTGGGGCCGGGGGACCCTGATCGTGGTGGGGCTGGTGACGGTCGCCCTCGCGCACCGGCAGATCACCGATCCCACCGGCGGGTCCGTGGCGATCTTCGCGCAGTACGGGGTCTACCTCCTGTTCACCGCGTCGCTGTGGCCCCTGCTGGGCGGCATGTTCCTGCCGAGGATCATGACCCGCCGGGTCGCGACCGCCGCGGCCGCCCTCTCCGTCGTCGGGTACGTGGCGGCGGGCGCGCTCGAGCTGACGATGCTCCATACGAACCCCGCGTTCCTGGCGACCTGCGGCATGACGCTCGGGGCCGTCCCCCCGACCGTGGCGTGGCTCAGGTCGTGGTCGACCGGGCCTCGGCGACTGCTGGTTGTAGAGCCCCGGCCTTTGCCCTAACGTCCCCTCGCTCCACTCTCGGAGCGTTCCCCCCCGGAGGTGCTTGATGACCCGGCTTCCCACGACCCTGCAAGTCGCTGCCGTCTCCGTCGCCCTCCGGGCTCGCAGCTAGGCAGCTCACTCCCCACCTGCCGCCCCGAGACGACGCCGCGTCGGCGTCGCCGGGCCTCACTGCATTCGCTCGCCACGCCGCGGCCCGCCGCGGGGGTGCGCGAGCCGGGAACACTCACGTTGCATCCGATCCTCATGGACCTGGGCTGGGGTCCGTCCTTCCAGTCCGCCCTCGCCGCCCTCCGCGATCCGGCGCTCCTGCCGGCCCGCGTGGCGGCCGAACACCGCACCGAGCTCGACCTCCTCGGGCTCCCCGAGTCCCCCGACACGCCGCTGCGCGCGACCGTCGCCGGACGCATCCACCACGACGCCGTCACCGGGCTCGAGCTCCCGGCCGTCGGCGACTGGGTGGCCGTGCGTCCGACCGACGTCCCCGGGGGGCGGCCCACCGTCGTCGCCGTCCTGGACCGGCGGGGTTCGTTCGTCCGTCAGTCGGCGGGCAAGCGCACCGCCGCCCAGGTCGTCGCCGCCAACATCGACGTCGTATTCGTCGTCACCTCCCTCAACCGCGAGTTCAACCCCCGGCGGCTGCGGCGCTACCTCGTGGCCGTCCGCTCCGGGGGGAGCGACCCCGTGCTCGTGCTGAACAAGGCCGATCTCGTGGCGTCCCCGGACGCGCCGATCCGACGCCTCGGTCCCATGGCCGCGGGCGTCCCCGTGGAGCCGATCAGCGCCCTGCGCCGCGACGGCGTGGAGCGCCTGCGCGGTTGGCTCGGGCGCGGGCGGACCGTCGCGGTCGTCGGCAGCTCGGGGGTGGGCAAGTCCACCCTGATCAACGCGCTGCTCGGCTACGAGGCGATGGACACCGGAGGGATCCGCCCGGACGACGACGAGGGACGCCACACGACCGTGCACCGCCGGCTGCTCCCCCTGCCGGACGCCGGCGGGCTCCTCGTGGACACGCCCGGGATGCGGGAGCTCCAGATCTGGGCGGGCGAAGACGCCGCGGCCGAGATCGACGAGGCGTTCCCCGAGCTCGCCGCGCTCGAGGCGCGGTGCCGCTTCCGGGACTGTCGTCACGAAGACGAGCCCGGCTGCGCCGTGGTGGAGGCGATCCGGGCGGGGCGGATCTCCTACGCCCGGCTCGAGGCCCGCGACAAGCTGCAGCGGGAGGAGGAGCGCCAGCGGATCCGGCAGGACGGGGCGCTGATCGCCGAGCAGCGCAAGCAGCGGCGGCGGTTCAGCAAGATGGTCCGCCGACGGATGAAGGCGAAGCGACGCGGCCGGTGATCGGCGTCAGCGCGCGTCGAAGTGATCGCGCAGGTGCTCGCCGGAGCCGTCCACCCAGGCGTGACGAACGCCGGGCACGACGACCGCCGCGGCCTCGTGGCCCCGCTCGATCAGCCGATCCAGGTACGCCTGCATCGTCTCGGGCGGGACCACGTCGTCGTCCTCGCCGTGCAGGAACAGGGTCGGCGGGTGGTCCGCGGGGAGGGTCCGCGGGATCGTGCACAGGGCGCCCCCGCAGGTCGCCCAGGACCCGCTGTGCACGACGAGCGCGCGGAATCGGCCCGGGTACGACAAGGCCATCCGGCTCGTCATGTACCCCCCGCTGGAGATGCCCGCGGCGTACAGGCGGCTCGGGTCGAGGTCGCCGAACGCACCGTCTTCGATCGCCTCGAAGATCGCCGTCATGAACGCGTGATCGGCCGACGTCTCCCAGTTGGTCGACCAGGGGGGGATGTTGGTGTCCCACGCCGTGAAGCCCTCGAGGTGCGCCTCCGGCGTGACCACGGCGTACCCCGCGTCCAGGAGGGTCGCGACCGCCAGCCCCTGGTTCATGTACCCGAAGGTGTCCGTGGCGAGGGCGGCCCAGAACGTCTCGGCGGAGAAGATCGAGCCCTGGAAGAGGACCGCGACGGGCCAGCCGTCGGCGGGGGCGGGGCCCGCCGGCACCTGGTGGTGGACCTCGCGCTGCGACAGCGACGACCAGCCGGTGTCGAGGGTGGTCGTGTCGTGCTCGCAGGTGACGCCCAGGTCCGTGATCGTGCAGCGGGACGGGGGGGCCGCGTCGTCGTCGGCGGCGGCGTCGTCGTCGTCCCCGATGTCGTCGTCGTCCGCGGCGTCGTCGTCGTCCGCGAGGGCGGGGTCGTCCGCGGGCGGCGCGGGGACCGCGACGCAGGCCATCAACGGCAAGAGCAGGAGGAGGCGCACCGCCGGAGGGTACCGCTGCTACCGTCGTCGTGTCGGCATGGAGCGTGCACCGGAACCCAGCATGATCTCAGCGCCCCGCTCCCGTCGCGCCCTCCTCGGCGCGCTCGCCGGCTTCCTGCTCGGCGCCTTCGACTACGGGATCATGGCCGTCACCGGCGTCGCCATGACGATGGACGGCAACGACGTCTCCCTCGCCGTCATGAGCCTCTACGCCGCCAGCTTCGCCGCGCTCGGCTACGCGCTGGGCCGACTCGCCGACGCCCGGGCCCAGGCCCGCCGCGACGCGGCCACCATCCGAGGCTCGCTCTCCGCCCTCGAGGAGTCCCAACAGCGCCTGGTGCAGGCCGAGAAGCTCGCGGCCGTGGGTCGCCTCGCCGCCGCCGTGGCCCACGAGGTCCGCAACCCCCTGGGCGTCATCCGCTCGTCGGCTTCGCTCGCCGCGGACGGGCTCCGCCCGGACGATCACGACGGCCGCAAGGCGCTCGGCTTCGTGGTGGAGGAGTGCGACCGCCTCAACGGGATGATCACGTCGCTGCTCGCGTTCGCGCGGCCGCGACCCCTCGATCTGCGCGACGTCGCCATCGCCGACGTCGTGCGCCGGGCCCGGGCCCTGGGGGAGGTCGAGGCGGGTCGCCACGGGGCGGCGCTGTCGGTGACCTCGGCGCAGGACCTGCCCGCGATCCGCGGCGACGCCGACCTGCTCGCTCAGCTCGTCTTCGGCCTGATCGTCAACGCGGCCGAGGCGGCGGGGGGAGGGGGCCGGGTGGAGGTCCGGGTGAAGCCCGACGGCGGCGCGCTCGCGGTGGAGGTCGCCGACGACGGCCCCGGGGTCCCCGACGAAGCCCGCGAGGCCCTGTTCGAGCCGTTCTTCTCCACCAAGGACGGCGGCACGGGGCTCGGGCTGGCCACCGCCGCCCGCATCGCTGCGGCCCACCGGGGACGCCTCGAGCTCGTCGACGGGGCGGGCGCCGGGGCGGGCGGCCGAGGGGCCTGCTTCCGCCTCTCGCTCCCGGGGTCGGCCGCGTGAAGCCGCGCATCCTCATCGTCGACGACGAGCGGCGCATGGCCGACATCGCGGGCATGGTGCTGGGCCGCGACGGCTGGGACGTCCGCCAGGCGTCGTCCGGGGACGCGGCCCTCGTCTCCCTCGACGAGCGGCCCGCGGACGTCGTCCTCACGGATCTGCGCATGCCCGGCATGGACGGGCTCACGCTGCTGAGCAGGATCCGGGACGAGCACCCCGACGTGCGCGTCGTGCTCATGACGGCCTTCGCGACCGTCGCCACGGCGGTCCAGGCGCTGCGGGACGGCGCGTTCGACTACCTGCAGAAGCCGTTCGACAACGCCGCCCTCGTGGCCACGGTGCGCCGCGCCTACGACCACGGCCGGCTCCACCGGGAGAACCGGGTGCTGCGCGCCGCCCTCGAGCTGCGCGACGGCCCCGACGCCCCCGGCGTGATCGCCGAGAGCGCGGGCATGCGCGCGGTCCTCGACGTCGTCCGGCGCGTCGCTCGCTCGCGATCGACCGTCCTGATCACCGGGGAGAGCGGCACGGGCAAGGAGGTGGTGGCGCGGGCGCTGCACGCCCACAGCGACCGCGTGGGGGCCCCCTTCGTGGCGGTCAACGCGAAGGCGCTGGCCGACGGCGTGCTCGAGTCCGAGCTGTTCGGGCACGAGCGCGGGGCGTTCACGGGGGCGACGGCGGGCAAGGCCGGGCTCTTCGAGCGGGCCGACGGGGGGACGCTCTTCCTGGACGAGATCGGGGAGATCGCGGGCGAGTTCCAGGCGAAGCTCCTGCGCGTGCTCCAGGAGCGCGAGGTCCAGCGGGTCGGGGGGACGAAGACCCGCAGCGTGGACGTGCGCCTCGTGACCGCGACGAACCGGAACCTCGAGGAGGAGGTCGCCGCGGGGCGGTTCCGGGAGGACCTCTACTTCCGGCTCGCGGTGATCCCCGTGCACATCCCGCCGCTGCGCGAGCGGCCCGAGGACGTGCTCGCCCTCGCTCGCCACTTCCTGGCGCGGCAGTGCGCGATCGAAGGGCGTCGGCTCGAGGGCTTCTCCGACGACGTGCTCGCCTGGTTCGGGCGGCATGCGTGGCCGGGCAACGTGCGCGAGCTGGAGAACGCGATCGAGCGCGGGGTGGTCCTGGCCCGGGGGGACCGGATCGAGGCCGAGGACCTGCTGCTGCGCGAGCGACCGGCGGCCGCGGCGCCCGGAGACGGGCCCGCGACCACCATGCAGGAGGCGCTGGACGCGGCCTCGATCGCGGCGGTCCGGCGCGCCCTGGCCGACGCCCGGGGCGTCCGCTCGGAGGCGGCGCGCCGACTGGGCATCGACCGGACGACGCTCTACCGCCTCATGCGGCGGCACGGACTGGACGCGTGACCTCGGCGGGCTTGTCCTGCAGCGTCCGCTTGATCAGGTAGGCCAGCGGGGCGAGCGAGCCGGTGGCGAAGGTGGCCACGACCCAGGCCCAGGCGTTCGCGCCGCGGGCCTTGGCGTCTCGATGGACCCACACCGCGACGAGCGTGAGCGCGATCGCGAGATCGGCGGTCAGCAGCTTGCCTCCGGGGGTGGCGAGGGCTTGCTCCAGGAGGGGCATGAGGCCGTTGCCGGCGACGGCCCACACGTTGAGGGCGGCGAACTCGGCGAACGCGCCGATGAGAAGGAAGAGGGCGAGCTTGCGGGGCATGAGGGGGTCTCCTTGGGGTTCACCCCTCCCTCTTCGCAGGGTCCGTGCCGGCCCGGGGGCGATCTCGGATCGATGACCGTCGCCCGATCGGGGCGAACCGACGGCGCGCCGCGGGGGGCGGCGTTGCAGCGACGCCACACCGGCCGTGGCGCCGCTGCATCACCCCCGGCGCGCGGGTCCCGTCACGGGGAGCCCCAGCGCGCCAAGTACCGCCGGGCGTCCACGAGGTGCCCGGGCAAACCCAGCTCGACGATGTGCTCCGCGGCGGCCTTCGCCTCGTGCCGACGGTCCAGCTCGTCGAGGCAGAGCACGCGGATCCACAGCGCCGCCCCGAACACGCGGTCCGGGCCGTCCGCGGGCCACTGGTCGAGCCCTTCGTCCAGCGGGCGCAGGACGTCCCCGCAGGAGCGACCCTCGGAGTTGTAGAGGGCCACGGCGTGGGCCACGAGCTTGCGGGGGTCGCGGGTCGCGCAGTCCACCGCGACGCCCGCGGTCGCGTCGCGCGGCTCGCCGTCGGCGCAGACCACGCGCACGGTCCCCGACCGCACGTCCACGCGGGTCCCCTCGAAGTCCGTCTGCACGGAGAATGCGGTCCCCACGATCGAGACGCGCGCCTCGGCCGTCACGACCGCGAGGCGGACCCCGGACTTCGGGTCCACGTCGACCTCGATCCGGCCGGTCTCCCACCGCACCTCGAAGTCGTCCCCGCCCGCGTCCAGCACGCCCTCGCCCCGGTACCGCAGCCGCACCCGCGGATCGGGCGACGCGGACGTCCAGGCGCCGAAGGAGGACAGCGGGTTCTCGCCCACGGCGTCGAGAGCGACGACGGCGTCCGGCTCGGCGACCTCGGGGGCGGGCGCGAGCGGCGCGCGCTCGGGCTCCGTCGCGGATGGCGGGGCCGCCGACGCTTCGGGGGGGGCGGGGGCGATCTCGATCTCGGGGACCTCCACCGCGGCGTCGGTGGGGGGCACGTCGGGCTCGACCTCCGGCACCTCCACGGCGGGCGCCGGGGGCGGCTCCACGGGGGCGACGACGGGCGCGGGCTCCTCGGGGGCGGGGCGCAGCAGGACCCACGCGATCACGACCGCCGCGGCCAGCGCGATCGGAGCGCGCCAGGGAGACACGGGCCCGGGCCCGAACCAGCCCGGCGACCACCGCCGACGACGGCGCGTATCCCGCAACCGGCTCGTGACCCGGGCGGCCGCGCCGGCGGGGGGGCCGAGCGCGTCCCCCGCGACGTCCTTGACGCTCCCCGCGGTCCCGACCTCGCGGTCGAGCCGATCCCGCAGCCGGGCGACGGCCTCGTCGGTCGGCTCGGTCTCGCGGACGAACCGCGCCGACGCCTGCGTGTAGGTCGGCTCGGTCACGACGCACCCGCGGCGACGGCTTCGAGGTCCGCGGCCAGCCCCAGCTCCCCCGCCTCCCGACGGAAGCGGCGTCGGGCGAGGCGCAGCCGCGACTTCACGGTGCCTTGGGCGATCTTCAGGAGGGCAGCCACTTCGCTCGAGGACCGCTCCTCGAGGTCGCACAGGACGAGGACCTCGCGCTGGGCGGACGGCAGGCGCACGAGCACGGCCTGGACACGACGGGCGGTCTCGCTCATCTCCGCCGAGCGGTCCGCGCCGGGTCCTCGCTCGATCTGCTCGGGGGGCTCACCCGGGACCCAGCGCTGGATCCAGGCGCGGCGCCGGTGGGACCGCAGGACGTTGCGGCAGACCCCGAACAGCCAGTACGGAAACGCCTCGGGGCGCGCCAGTCGATCGAGTCTCGTAACCACCACCATCATCACGTCGTGAGCTGCGTCCTCGGCGTCGACCTTCGGGCCGCCGAGCCGGGCGCACCACCCCAGGACCGCCGGCAGACATTCGTCCACCAGCCGCTCCAGAGACTGCTCCTCCCCGCGAGCCGCGGCCGCGACGAGCTCGGAGTCCGTACCCGGATAGCCCATCGATCCAAGAGTGCCGGCACGAGCCGGAACGGATCACTTTCGCGGCGATCGACCGCTCACGGCGCGCAGCGCGACGCCGAACTGCACGGCGAGCGGGGTGAACCGGATCGGCTCGCCGTCCCCCAGATCGACGTCCGTGGGCCTCAGGTCGACGGTGAGTCGGACCTGGGGTTCGATGCGGAGGACCGAACCCGCGGCGATCGAGGCGGCGAGCTCCAGGGCGGCCGCGGGCACGGGGACGCGCGCGTCGACGCCGAGATCGGCCACGAAGCTGCGCACCTGCACGCCGATCTGCGCCCCGATCAGCGGCGTGACCGGGCGCCGCAGCCCCCACCACACACCCCCGCTGACGCCCAGGGACCACGTCCCGTGCACGGGCCCGTCGTCGTCCTGCCCGTCGAACCGCGCGCTCGTGACCCCCTCGATGTCGATCCCCGCGCGGAACCCCGGCCCGAACTCCACGCCCCCCTGCAACGACAGCGAGGTGGCCTCCCGACGCCCCGCCCGAAGGTCGGCGCGCAGGGCCGCGCCCAGCCACGCCCCCGCGGCCCCCTCGCGCTCCTCCTCCTCCTCCCCGTCCTGCTCGGCCGCCGTCGCGGGGGGCTCGGGCTCGGCGACGACCGGCGCGACCGGCACGTCCGGGTTCGGGACCGGCGGGGGCTGCAGGAGGGTCGACGCGAGCAGGACGATGTCTTCGCGGTCCCGCTGGGAGAGAGGCGGGGCGACGGACTCCTCGCGCACGGCCCCGGCCACGACCGCGCGCACGACCCACGGGTCGCCCACGACGATCCGGACGTAGTCCCCGGCCTCCGGCTCGTCCTCGGACACGGCCAGGCCGAACCCCGCCGCGGCGGCCTCCCAGGCGGCGGCCGACTCGCCCGCGGGCAGCACCAACGGGACCGGCTCGGACGCCGCGGCGACCGTCGCCCAGGCGAAGGCGAGGATCAGGGCGGCGAGCCCCCGCCGCGCGGGCGTCACGGGTCGCGCCTCGCGACCACCAGGAGGATGTCCCCGCGACCGGCGAGGTCCAGGGCGGTGCCGACGACCACGTCGAAGAGCACGGTGAACGGCAACAACCCGAGGCCCAGGAGCCACGCGAGCGCCACCACCGGCGTGCCCGCGAAGCGACTCTTGCTCCCGAGCCGATGCCGCGTCGCGAGGACCCAGCCCGCCGTGAGGGTGCCGGGGTAGCTGCCCGCCCGTCTACTCACGATCGTGGAGAAGCCCGCCGCGGCGAGGGCCCGGCCGAGGCCCGCCTCCGTGAACAGGTGGACGTGCTGCGGGGGGAGGTGCGGCCACCACCACCGCCGGAGCAGGCGGCGCCCCCAGCCGTCGGCCCGCGGGATCTCGACCCCCAGGAGGCCCCCCGGGGCCACGAGCTGCGCCGCCCGCGCCAGGGCCTGCTCCGGCCGCGGGTGGTGCTCGAGGAAGTGGTTCATCGTGAGGACGTCGACGGAGCCCGCTTCGACATCGGCCTCGTCGAAGGCCGCGCGCAGGACCCGCCCGGGGGCGTCGCGGCCGCCGAGCCTCGCCTCGGCCGCCGCGGCGGCCCCCTCGCCCATCTCCACGCCGATCGCTTCGCCCCCCACGGCGTCCGCGAGCTCGCGCAGGAAGTGACCGAGGCCGCACCCGACGTCGACGATCCTCCGCACGACGCGCTCGCCCAGCGCCGCGCGGATCGCCTTCACGCGGGCCTTCCGCAGGCCGCGATCGAAGCCCGACTCGTTGATCTTGCGCATCGTCTCGACGTTCTCGGGCGTGTACAGCGCTCGGTAGAACTCGCCCAGCGCCTCGGGCGTCGGGGGCGGCACGAGCACCCCGTGGCCGCAGCCCGCGCACTCCGCGTAGGCGAGCCCCCCGTCGTCGAACCCGAGGACGAGGTCCCGCACCGGGTACCGGGTGTCCGCCTCGACCGCGCCGCAGACCGGGCACGGAGGGACGGCGGTGCGGTCGCCGGGGGCGGGGGTCATGGGCGGAGGATACGACGCGACGGCTACCCTGCAGACCGGAGGACCGATCCCCTGCTCGTGTTCGTGCTCGTCGTCGCGCTCGCCGTCGTATCGGCCCCCGCCGTCGGGCGCGCCCTGCGCGCGACCGGCTGGGAGGTGCCCGCGGTCGCGGTGGCGGCGTTCGTCGCGTCGTGGACGCTGCTCCCCCCGACGGCCTACGTCCCCGGCGGACACGAAGGCCTCTACCTCCTGGCGGCCGCCTCGCAGCCGGTCGATCCCGGGGCGGAGGGGCCCTTCGGGACGATGCCCGTCGCGTTCGCGCTGGCCCGAGCGTGCGGGCTCGTCGGCGGACGGACGGGGGAGCTCCTCTGGCTCGCGCTGAACCGCCTCGCCCTCCCCGTGGCGGTCGTCGCGGCGGCGGGGATCGCCCACGCCGCTGCGCCCTCGTCGACGGGCGACCGCGCGGGCCGGCTCGGCGCCCTGGTGGCCGCCGCGGCAGTCGTGGCCTGCCTGCCCCTGGCCGCCTGGTCCGCGACGGGGTTCTTCGTGGGCCCCGCCGCCGCGGCCGCGGGGATCGCCCTGCTGCTCGCCGCTCACGGGCGCCCCGCGCTCGCCCTGGGCTGGGGCGCCGTCGCCGTCGGCGGCCGCCTCGAGACGCTCCCCCTGGCCGCCGTCGCCCTGCTCGGGGCGGTCGCGGTGAGGCGGCTCCTGCGGACACGACGAGGTCCGCCGGGGCCCGTCCTCATCGCCCTGGCGCTCGCGGGCGTCGTCGCCTACGACCTCGCGGCGCGCGGCCGACCGCCCGTGGACGGGGCCATCCCCGCGCCCGATCTCCTCGCGCTCAACCTCGGTGCCCTGCCCCTGGGAGGGCCCCTGTTCAGCCCCGCGGCCGCCGCGGGCGGCGTCCTCCTGCTGCTCGTGAGCACCCTGGCGACCACGGGGCCGCGACGCGATCCCCGACGCCGGCGGGGGGCGTGGATCGGGGTGATGCTCGTGCTCGGAGTCCTCGCTGTGATCGCCGCGGTGTCGCCGCTCGTCGACCTGGGCTCGCGCCACTTCGTGCCCGCGGCCCTCGCCGCGGCGGCTCTCGGGGGCGTGGCCGCGGCGCGCTCCGCGGGCTTCGGCCGCCTGGTGCTCGGCGGGGTGGCCGTCGTCGTGGCCGTCGGGGTGGCGCGGGGGGTCCCCGTCCTGCTCGACACCCACGCCGCGGGCCACGCCCGAGCCGCCCGCGCCTGGGCGCCGGAGCCGCTGCCGGGCGGCGCGATGATCCGCTGCACCCTCCTGCGGGAGGGGGCGGCGCCGGGCCCCGGGATCGCCGCCTTCACGGGCGCCGAGCTGCTCGAGGTGCGCCGATCCGCGAGCCCCTGCGTGGTCGTCGACGTGCCCGACGCACACGTATTTCGGGGGGACGCTCGCGCCGACCGCCTGGGCCGCGCGAGGCTCCTCTTCGGTCTGCGACCCGCCACCTTCGAGGACCGGCTCGTCTGGATCGCGGGGACGCCCGAGTAGTCGCGGGGCACGATGCCGATGCGCGGGCTCCCGCGCCCCGCTACCCTTCCGGGCCATGTCCACCGGTCGACGACCGCCGGTCCCCTCGCTCTGGGGCGACGTCCCCGCGCCGTACGCCATCCCCGTGGGGCCGTTCGTCCTGCACGCGCCGATCGGCCGCGGCGGCATGGGCGAGGTGTGGCAGGGCAAGCACGTCGCGCAGGGCACGCCGGTGGCGGTCAAGGTGATGACCTCCGAGCAGTTCCGATACCGGAGCAAGCAGGACGCCTTCCACAACGAGGTCCGGTCCGTGGCCCGGCTCGATCACCCGGGGATCGTCCTGGTGCTCGACCACGGGGCCATCTCCGACGAGGCGGCCGCGGCCTCGGAGGGCCGCCTGGAGGCGGGGTCCCCGTACCTCGTCATGGAGCTCGCGACCGGGGGGACGCTCCGCGGCGCCGTGGTCACCCGGTGGCAGCAGCTCGAGGCGATCTGCCTGCGGATGCTGGACGCCCTCGCCCACGCGCACGCCCGGGGCGTGATCCACCGGGACATCAAGCCCGCCAACGTGCTCCTGCCCGGCCCCGACGACTCCCGGCCGGGCATCAAGCTCACCGACTTCGGCACGGCCCACGCCGTCGACCAGGGGGGCCGGACCGGTCTCCGCGAAGACCTCGCGGGCACCGTGCAGTACATGCCCCCGGAGCAGCTCGCGGGGCGCTGGCGGGACTACGGGCCGTGGACGGATCTGTACGCCGTCGGCTGCCTCGCGTGGCGCCTCGTCACCGGCGAGCTGCCCTTCGTGGAGCCCGATCTCGAGTCCATGGTCGAGGCCCACTTCTTCCGCGAGCCGCCGCCCTTCCTGCCGCGCTTCCCCGTCCCCGACGGGCTGGAGGACTGGCTGCTGCGGCTCCTCGAGAAGGAGCCCCGCCGACGCTACGAGCGGGCCGCGGTGGCCGCCTACGACCTGCGCAACCTCGGCGAGCCGGTGGACGACGGCACGATCCCGTCGGTCGCCGCCGCCCTCGCCGACGACGCCGCGTCGGCGGCCAACGAGCTCACCGGGATCGGCGCCGACTGGCAGCCGTCGACGGTCACCCTCCACGCCGCCGCCGACTTCGACCCCCTCGCGAGCGGGGAGATGCCCGCGATCACGAGCACGCCCCGGTCGCTGATCCCGCTCCCCCGCTCGTGGCAGCGCCCGCCCGCGCCGGGCCGCGCGATGCACATCGTCGGCGCCGGCCTCTCGCTGTACGGGCTGCGGTCCGTGCCCCTGGTCGGGCGCGGGGCCGAGCGCGACCGGATCTGGTGGACGCTCCGTCAGCTTCGCCGCGACGGCATCGCCCGGATGATCCTGCTCGAGGGCGGCGCGGGCCTCGGCAAGACCCGCCTGGTCGAGTGGATCGCCGAGCGCGCCCACGAGCTCGGCGCGGTGACGGTGTTCAAGGCGACCCACTCGGACTTCCACGGCCCCGCCGACGGGCTCCGCGCCATGGTCCGGCGCGCGCTCGGGACGGCCGGGCTCGACCGCATCGAGGCGGCCGATCGCATCCAGCAGCTGCTCCAGCGCGACGGGGTCGACGACCCCGACGAGGTGACCGCCCTCACGGAGATCGTCGCCCCCCGCACCGAGCAGGAGCGGGAGGCCGGGGCGCCCGGGGTCGCTTTCACGTCGGCCCGCGAGCGCCACGTGCTCGTGCGGCGGGTGCTCGAGCGGGAGGCCCGCCGACTCCCCGTCCTCCTGTTCCTCGACGACCTCCAGTGGGGCCACGACGCGCTCGAGTTCGCCACCCACCTGCTCGATCGGCAGCGCGTGGAGCCGTCGCCGATCCTGGTGCTCGGGACCCTGCGGGGGGACGCCGTGGTGCCGGGCTCGGCCACGCGGCACCTCGTGGACCGCGTCCTCAACCACTCCCGGGCCGAGTCGATGCCCATCGCCCCGCTCACGCCCGACGAAGGCGAGGAGCTGATCGAGCGGCTGCTGCACCTCTCGGGGCCCCTCGCCACGGAGGTCGCGACCCGCGCGGCCGGCAACCCCCTGTTCGCGGTGCACCTCGTGGGCGACTGGGTCCAGCGGGGGGTCCTCTCCGCGGGCACGTCGGGCTTCGTGCTCTCCGACGGTGAGGAGGGGCTGGTCCCCGACGACATCCACGCGGTGTGGATGGCGCCCGTGGAGCGCCTGCTGTCCGACGGCGGGACCGACGATCGCGTGGCCCTTGAGCTCGCCGCCGCGCTCGGCCGCTACGTGGACCACCACGAGTGGCGGACGGTGTGCCACCTCGTCGCGGCGAGCCCCCGGCCGGGCCTCGCGTTCGACCTGCTGGACGCGGGCCTCGCCCAGGGCAACGAGCTGCGCTGGTCGTTCGCCCACGGGCTCCTCCGCGAGTCGATCGAGCGCAGCGCCCGGGAGGGCGGGCGCTGGACCGACGCCAACCTGGTGTGCGCGCGCATGCTCAAGGCGGCGGGGGCGAGCACCCTGCGCGTGGCGACGCACCTGCTCGCGGCCGGAGAAGAGCGCGCGGTCGACCTGCTCCTCGAGGGCGCCCGGGCCGACGCTCACGCGGGCGCCCTGGCCCCCGCCCTCCGCGCCCTCGACCAGCGCGAGCGCGCCCTGCACCGCGCCCACCTGCCGGAGTCGGACCCGCAGTGGGGCCGGGGCTGGCTCGTGCTCGCCGAGGTCCATCGGCGACTGGGACGGATCGAGGAGTCCGAGCGCGTCGTCGACCGCACGCTCGCGGCGGCCGCGCGGCACGGCTGGCCCGGGCTGCTGCGGGTCGGGGGGCTGGCGGCGCGGGCCGAGTCGCTGTGGGATCGCGGCCGCGCCCTCCAGGCGGTCGTGCTCGCCGAAGAGGCCGTCGATCTGGCCACCGAGACGGACGATCCGGTCGTGCTCGCCGAGTCGTACCTCGTCCTCGCGCGGTGCCTCACCGGCACCGGGGACTCGGCGTACGCGGAGGCCCTCATCCGCACCGCTCGGGCGGAGTTCGAGGCGCGGGGGCAGGCGGTGGAGATCGCCGACTGCGACTTCGCCCTCTTCCAGCTGCTCAAGCAGTCCGGGCGCCTCACCGAGGCGGGCGAGCTGCTCAAGGAGCTCACCGCGTTCCACGAGGGGCGCGGGAGGCGCCAGGACCAGGCCCTGTGCCTCAACGCGCTCGGGGAGCTCGAGCGCCTCAAGGGGAACCTCCGCAAGGCCGAGTCGTGCTACCGCGCGGCCGAGCTGATCCACACGAGCACCGGCAGCGGCGACTCGCTGCTGGTCGACTTCAACCTCTCGCTCGTCCTGCTCGGCCGTCGCCGCTACGCCGAGGTGCGCGACCGGATCCGGCGGACCCTCGCGCGGGCCGAGCCCGCGGGCCGTCGACTGGCGCCGGGCTATCACGTCGCCCTCGCGGCGTGCGGGGCCGCGGAGCGGGACTGGCGCGCCTACGACCGCCACCTCTGCAGCGCCCGCGAGATCCAGGAATCCACCGGGCTCGTGGACATCGACGTCGCGGGCACGGCGCGCCTCGCCGGCGACCTCGCGTTCGCTCGCCACCGCATCACCCGGGCCCGCGAGGCCTGGCAGTTCGCGCTGCTGCACTGGCGCGCGCTCGACCGCGCGGACGAGATGCTGGCGCTCGAACGACTCCTCGCCCAACACACCGGCTGACGCTTAGAGTGGGGACATGAGGAACCTCGCCGTCTTGTTCGCCGCCGCTCTGGCCCTGTCCACGCTCCCGGCGCCGTCGGCCGCCGCCACGGAGATCGCGGGCGTGACCTTCGAGGAGTCGGTTTCGGCGGGGGGATCGGCCCTCGTATTGAACGGCGTCGCCCTGCGCAAGAAGTGGTTCGTGAAGGTGTACACGATCGGGCTGTACGTGCCCGCGAAGACCTCGAGCGCGTCGGGCGTGCTCGGCCAGGACGGCCCCCGCCTCGCCCGGATGGTGATGATGCTGGGGCTCGAGGGCAGCAAGATCGCGGACACGATCGGCGAGGCGTTCGAGAAGAACCCGGCGAACGACATGTCCGCCCTGGGGGAGCGCCTCGACTCCTTCAAGGCGCTGTTCCGGGCGAGCGAGAAGGGCGACGTCATCGACCTGGCCTACGCGCCGGGCGTCGGGACCAGCATCACGCACTCGGGCAAGGCGCTGGGCACCGTGCCCGGCAAGGACTTCGCGGACGCGCTGTTCGGGGTCTGGATCGGGAGCGCGTCGGTGGACGACGACCTGAGCGACGCCCTGATGGGCAAGTAGCCCTACTCGAGGTCGATCGCGGCGCCGTCGGCCGCCTGAAACTCGGTCCAGGCACAGGTCGGATCGTCGACGTCGGCGCCGCCCCCGCCGGACAGGAAGCCGCTCGCCGCGGGCTCGTCGATCGGGTCGCCGTTCTCGTCCGAGGCCGTGGGGCCGTGGCACACCTCCACGCGCACGGTCCCCGCCAGCGGCGTCTGCCGGATGCAGCTCGCCGACGGGTCCTGGTACCACCACTCGCGCTCGAAGGTCCGCGTCTCCGACTCGCCCGCGAGCAGCGCCCACACGCCTCGGAGCTCCGCGGCGACGTCCGCGCACACGACCGGGCCGGGGCTCCCGCACACCGGCGAGCACATCGCCGCGCGGCTCATCGCCAGGCCGGTCCACGTCCCCCCGATCTCCTCCTCGAAGCGCATGAGGATGCCGCTGCCCTCCCCGGCGGTGAGGAACGACACCTCCGCCGTGGTGTTGGTCACCGTCACGTCGAAGACGGGGGCAGCCGCCGGACAGCCGGCGAGGAGGAGGGCGGTGAGGAGAGCGAGCGGCTTCATGGCCGCACTCTAACGGTCGTCAGTAGGTCGAGGGCGCGTCGTCCGGGGTGCAGCCCCCCAGCTCCATGGACACCTCGCTGCGCAGGAGGCGGTTCTCGATCGGGTCGCGCCACTCCTCGACCACCTCGACGCGGGCGGAGGTGATCGCGCCGATGCGACCCCAGCTCCGGCCGACGAGGTCCCCGACGCGGGCGGGCCACCCCGTCCCGTCGGGCGTCGTGATGAGGGCGAGGGGCTCGAGCCCCACGGCGATGCCGGTCACGCAGAGCTGGTCGAGCTCGAACTCCTGCAGCGGATGCAGGACGAGGTCGTCGTCGTCGCCGAACGGCGTGCTCGACAGCCAGCTGCGGAAGGGGTCGCGCTTGCCGATCGGGTTGTAGGTGAAGCCGTCCACGAGGTCCCCGCGGACGACGAGGGTGGGCTCGTCCCCGGCCCCGGCGCTGGTGGACGGCGCCTCGACGGCCGCGGGGGTGGCGCAGGCGACGAGGAGGAGCGGGATGAACAGGATGGTCTGTCGCATGCCCCGAGGATGCGACCCCCGGCGGCGAGGCTTCGTAAGCGCTTCGTAATCAGCGCCCGAGGGGGTCCCCGTCGCCGTCCATGCACCACTGCGTGAGGTCGACCTCGCGGGACACGGTCGAGCAGGAGTCGACGGCCGTGGTCTCCCACGCGCTCACGCAGTCGCCGAAGCCGTTGCTCGCCCGCCACTCCCACAGGCCCTCGCCGACGTCGAACGCGACGCAGCCGTCCGCCCCCAGCGGGCTCTCCAGGACGTCGCCGTCGTCGGTCTGCACGCTCGCCGAGCCGTCGTCGACGGGGTCGTCGATCGAGCCCCAGTGGGCGCAGATGCGCAGGGCCGTGACGCAGGAGTCGTCGTCGTCGGCGCGGACCGGCGCGCAGCCGACCAGCAGGAGGGTCGCGAGGAGGGCGATGCGTCGCATGGCGCGACCTTACTCCCCGGACCGGGGGTGCGTGTGGGTGACCTCCAGCGTGATCCCCAGCTGCCGGACCGGGCGGTCGCCGTCGTAGAAGACCCGCACGATGTCGAGGAGGCGGACCTCGGAGCCGTCCGCCGCGCGGGCTCGGTACTCGCAGCGGAAGCCCTCCTTGCGCTCGATCGCCTCCCGCTCCACCCGACGGTGCTCGGCGAGGTCGTCGGGGTGCACGATCGTCGACCAGAAGGAGGGATCGCCGAACTCCGTGCGCGCGTAGCCCAGGAAGGCCGGCCGGCCCTCGGAGAAGAAGTCGAGCGTCCCCCGCTCGACGTCGTACTCCCACAGCGCGCCCGCGAGGTCCCGGAGCGTGGCCTCGAGGCGACGCCGGGCCGCCCGGTCCGACCGATCGTCGGGGCCGCTGGGCCGGAGCTGCACGACGACGTGGTCCCGGCCCCGGGCCTGGGGCGGGAGCCGCCGCGCGCGCAGCTCGAACTCCTGGAGTTCGCCGTCCGCGGTCGTCCACTCGACGGGCACGCCCCGAAGCGGCGCGCCCCCGCGCACGACCCCCCGCAGCTGCTCGGACAGGACCGGGCAACAGACACCGCCCCAGACGTCGGGGAGGTCGCCCGACGTGGGGAGGGTGGGGATGGCGTCCCAGAGGTCGTTGGTGACCGTCAGGCGCAGGGGCTCGCCCCGCACGACCGCGACGGGGTAGACGAGGTGATCGAACCCCACCAGCAGGAGCGAGCGGTCGACGGCGGAGCCGGCCATGGGTCACCTTAGATCAGGACGCGTCGAGCCCTTCCAGAGATCGGAGCGCGGTGAGGACGGCGGGCGGGAGCGGGGCCTTGGCCCCCGCTCGGTAGTCGAACGCGACGACGTGGCCCGTGCCCTCCGCGACCAGCCCCCCCGCCGCGGAGGACTCCACCCGGTAGGCCATGGTGAATCGGTCGTCCCCGAGCGCGACGACCCCGGCGCGGATCACGACCGTGTCCGGGAACGCGACGGGGCGACGGAACCGGCACTCCGTGTGGGCGAGGATCGGCCCCACCGACTCCCCGCCGTCGAAGCCGACGCGCTGGAAGTAGGCGATGCGCGCGCACTCGAACCACCGGAAGTACACCGTGTTGTTGACGTGCTGGAACGCGTCCATGTCCCCCCACCGCACGGGCCGCTCGACCGCCACGGGGAAGGTGGTCTCTACGTCGATCATGGGTCCACCCGGGGGAGGTTCTCCCAGTCCGAGTGGACGGGGACGTCGGGGGCGTCGACGCGGCGGTAGGTGTGGGCTCCGAAGTAGTCCCGCTGGGCCTGGATGATGTTGGCGGTGCCGCGCTCGCGGGCGAGGCCGTCGAACCACGCCAGCGACGCCGACAGCGCGGGCACCGGCAGCCCCGCCGACACGGCCGCGGAGACGACCCGGCGCCACGCGGGCAGGCGCGCCCGCAGCGCCTCGGCGAAGTCCGGGTCGAGGACGAGCAGGGGGAGGTCGGGGCGGGACCGGAAGGCGGCGTGCACGTCGTCCAGGAACGCGGCGCGGATGATGCAGCCCGCCTTCCAGATGCGGGACACGGCCGCGAGGTCGGTGCCGTAGCCGCGCGCCTCGGACGCGGCCCGCAGCAGCGAGAAGCCCTGGGCGTAGGAGCAGAGCTTCGCGGCGTACAGCGCGGCCTCCAGATCCGCGACGGAGACTCCCTCGAGCCGCGCCTCGCCGGGGCGCACCGCGCCGAAGAAGAGCCGCCCGGCCTCGATCCGCGCGGCCCTCATGGCCGACAGCGCGCGCCCGTCGACGGCGGCGGTGACCGTGGGGAGCGGGACCCCCGCCTCCACCGCCGCGATCGACGTCCACCGGCCCGTCCCCTTCTGGCCCGCGACGTCCAGGATCCGCGCCACGAGCGGACCGTCCCCCGCCGGATCCCGGGCGGCCACGATCCGGGCCGTGATCTCGATCAGGTAGGAGCGCAGGGCACCCTCGTTCCAGGTCGCGAAGACGTCGCTCGCCGCGGCGGGCGTCATCTCCAGCCCCTCGCGGAGCAGCGAGTGCACCTCGGCGATCAGCTGCATGTCGCCGTACTCGATGCCGTTGTGCACCATCTTGACGAAGTGCCCCGCCGACGTGCGCCCGCAGTGGGCCACGCAGGGCCCGGAGTCGGACCGGGCGCACGCCGCCTCGAGGATCGGCCGCAGCGCCTCGTAGGCCGCGGGATCGCCCCCGGGCATCATCGCGGGGCCGAGCAGCGCGCCCTTCTGCCCCCCGCTCACGCCCATGCCGACGAACCGGAAGCGCCCCGCCGCGGCCTGCGCGCGGCGCTCCGTGTCGGCGAAGTGGGAGTTGCCGCCGTCCACCACGATGTCGTCCGCCTCGAGGTGCGGGCCGAGCGCCCCGAGCACCGAGTCCACGGGAGCCCCCGCGGGCACCAGCAGGACGATCCGAGCGGGGCGGGCCAGGGCCGCGGGCAGGTCGCCGAGCGCGTGGACGCCCACGAAGCCGCCGCCCGTCGCGACCGCCTCGGGCCCGTGCTCCGCCACGAAGCCGTCGACGGCCTCGGCGTCGCGGTCGTGCACCGCGACCACGAAGCCCCGCCGGGCGAAGTTCCGGGCCAGGGCGCCGCCCATGACGCCGAGTCCGACCATCGCGATGTCCGCCGTCATCCCGCCTCCAGAGCTTCGGGGGGGAGGGCCCCGGCCGCCGCCGCGTCCAGCACCCAGTGCCAGGCCCCCTGGGGTCGATATCGGCCCAGCGGGAGCGACGCGTCCCCCGCCCACGCCCGCGCGAGCACGTCCGCCTTGCCGTCCCCCTTCGCCACGAGCACGGCCCGGTCCACCGCCTCGAGCACGGGGAGCGCGAGCGTGATCCGCTCGGGGGGCGGCTTCGGCGAGCCCCGCACCGCCAGGGCCTTGACGCCCCGCTCGTCGATCTCGGGCCGACCGGGGAAGAGCGACGCGATGTGCCCGTCCGGCCCCGCGCCCAGCAGCACCACGTCGAGGTGCCCCGCGAACTCGGCGTCGAAGGCCGCCCGGAAGGTCGCGAGGTCGTCGTCGAGCCCCGCCCCGGCGCACATGGGCAGGATGCAGGCGGGGTTCCGGGGAGCGGCCTCGAGCCAGGCCTCGTAGGCCAGCCGGATGTTCGACCGACGGTCGTAGCCCCCGGCCCCGCCCCCCGCGGCGACGGGCAGGTGGCGCTCGTCCACCCAGGTGATCCACAGCGAGGGGTAGATCTCGGGCCGGAGGTTGTCTCGCAGCCACTCGAACACCGGGCCCGGAGAGCTGCCCCCGCTGAGGCCGAGCCGGGCCCGGCCGGTGTGCGCCGTGCGGGCCGCGAGCGCCTCGCGGATGAGGCGACCGGCGACCGGTCCGGGGTCTGCGACGACGTGGATGGTCGGCTTCTTCATGGTCCTACGTGTCGACGTCGACGCCGCCGCGGCCCCAGGTGCCCTCGCAGCCGCGGAAGAGGTCGTCGGCCGCGCGCGGCCCGTAGCTGCCGGCCGGGTATTCGTGGATCGGGGGCGGGTCGTGGACGTCCCACCCCGCTCGGATCGCGTCGGCGAAGGCCCACGCCGTCTCCGTCTCGTCGCCCCGGATGAACAGCGTGGCGTTGCCCTCGATCGCGTCGAGCAGGAGCCGCTGGTAGGCGGGCGCCGTGGGGGGCATCCCGAACGCCGCGTAGTCGAAGCCGAGGGTGGCGTGGCGGAGCTTCAGGCCGGGCCCGGGCTCCTTGACCAGGAACCCGAGGCGCACGCCCTCGTTGGGCTGGATGAGGAGGTGGAGCGCGTTGGGGCGCAGGGCGCAGGCGGCGGGCGCGACGGGCCCGGCGGCCAGGTCCACCGGGGGCGTGCGAAAGCGCAGGATCACCTCCGTCTTGCGCTTCGTGAGGCACTTCCCGGTGCGCAGGAAGAAGGGGACGCCGTTCCAGCGCCAGTTGTGGATCCCGGCCCGGATGGCCACGTACGTCTCGGTGGTCGAGTCGGGGGGGACGCCGTCCTCGTCGAGGTACCCCCGCTCCCGGGCGTCGCTCGCGGCGTAGCGCCCGCGCACGACGTCCGCCGCCACCGACTCGGGGGTGAGCCGCTGCAGCGCCGCGAGGGCGCGGACCTTCTCGCTGCGCACGTCGTCGGGGGCGAGGGAGTTGGGCGCCTCCATCGCGACCAGCGCCAGGACCTGCAGCAGGTGGTTCTGGACCATGTCGCGCAGGGCGCCGGCGTGGTCGTAGTAGCGCCCCCGGCCCCCCTCCATGCCCACGGTCTCGCACACCGAGATCTCCACGGACTCGATGTGCCGGCGGTTCCACAGCGGCTCCCAGATCGCGTTCTGGAACCGGAACGCGAGGATGTTCTGGACCGTCTCTTTGCCGAGGTAATGGTCGATGCGGAAGATCTGGTCCTCGCGCACGTGATCCAGCAGCTTGCGGTTCAGGGCCTGGGCGGACGCGAGGTCCCGCCCGAACGGCTTCTCCACCACGACCCGCCGCCAGGCGACCGCGTCGTCCCGGTCGCACCCCACCAGCCCCGCGGCGTCGAGGCCCTCGATCGCGGGACCGAACAGGGACGGCTTGAGGGCGAGGTAGAAGAGCCGGCCCACCCCGTCCGGGGCGAGCCCCTCGCGGGCCGCGAGCTCGTCGAGGAGCGCGCGGAGGCGATGGAGGTCGTCCAGCTCGCGGATCGAGGCCCGGAAGTAGTGCACGCTCCCGCTGAGCCGCGCCCAGGCGGTGCGGTGATCGAGCGGCAGCCAGTCCTCGAGCTCGGCGCACCACGCCCCCAGCTCCTTGGGCCGCCGCGCCACGCCCACCACCTGCACCACGCCGTCCAAAGCGCCGTCGTGCACGTTGCCGACGATCGCGGGGATGAGCTTGCGCGCGGTGAGGTCGCCGGACGCGCCGAAGATGACGATCTGGGCCGCGGTCGGCATGGTCGGCGAGTGTAGCGCCGCGCGCGCGGTCAGGCGGCTTCGGAGCTCTCGGCGGGCTTGCGCGCCGACTTCATGGGGCCGATGAGCCAGCGCGCGGTGGCGGTGGCGACGAGGTCGCCGGCGGCGTCGCGGATCTCGCCCACGATCGAGTACTCCCGTCGCTCGGACGTCTGCGGCACCTCGCACCGGCACTCGGCGGTGAGGAGCCCGCGGCCCTTCTTGTGGTAGTCCATCGAGAGCCCGGCGAGGATGCCGCGGGCGTCGTCGGGCATGCCCGAGAGGACCGCGAGGCCGGTCGTCACCTCGCCCAGGTTCATGAGCGCGATCGCGTGGATCGAGTTGAGGTGGTTGCGCACCTTGCGCCGGTCCTTCAGGAGAACCTTGGCGTAGCCGCTGTCCAGCTCGTCGACGAGCACGCCGACGGTCCCGGTGTAGGGCGCCATCTGCCCGAGCATGAAGCTGAACAGGCGCTTGCCGCCGGGCACGCCCTTGAGCCGATTCCAGTTTTCGCGGACCTGAACACCCACCGACTTGGCCATGACGCCTCCGTACCGGATCAACGTAGCACCCTCGGCGCGCAAATGAATGGCCATTCAGTTCGGCGCCCCTCAGACGTCGAGCCACGCCTCCGCGGTCTCCACGACGCCCGCGAGGCAGCCGTCGCTCAGGGGCGACTTCAGCCCCGCCTCGCGGCAGAGCGACTGGAACGGCAGAGACCCGCCGAGTCCGCACAGCGTCTTGTAGACGTCCATCGTGCCCGCGTGGTCCGAGCGGGACTTCGACCACAGCTGGAGCGCGCACGTCTGCGCGAGGCAGTAGTCGATGTAGTAGAAGGGCCGAGAGAAGATGTGGCGCTGAAAATGCCAGTAACCACCGCCGGTTACGTGGGGCAGGTCGCCGTAGTTCCGCCACGGCAGGTAGGTCGCCTCGAGCTCCTGCCACATCGCCCGACGGTCCGCCGGCGACGCGTCCGGGTGGCTGTAGACCAGGTGCTGGAAGTGGTCGACGGCCGTGCCGTAGGGCAGGAAGCCCAGGGCCCGCTTGAGGTGGTCGCGGCGCCAGCGGTCCGTCGCGTCCCCGAAGAAGACGTCGAGCGCGGGCCACGACAGGAACTCCAGGCCCATCGAGTGGATCTCGGCGGCCTCGTACGTGGGGAAGACGATCTCCTGCAGGGGCAGGTCGCGACTGGACCAGCACTGGTAGGCGTGGCCCATCTCGTGGACGAGCGTCCGCACGTCGGAGTGGGTGCCGTTGCCCGCGCAGTAGACGAACGGGGACCGCACGTCGCCCAGGAAGGTGCAGAAGCCGCCGCCGGCCTTGCCGTCGCGGCTGCCGAGGTCGACCCATCCCCGCGTGACCATCATCCGATAGAAGGCCGCGAGGTCGGGGTCGAGCGCGTCGAACGACTCCTGCCCCGCGGCGGCCAGGCCCTGCTCCCCGCACAACAGCGGGGTCCCGAGCCGGTCGCCGGTCCCCTCGTCCCAGAACATGAGCGGGTCCACCCCGAGGCGAGCGCCCTGGCGCGCGCGGAGGCGGCTCACGAGGGGCACCACCGAGTCACGCACCTGGGCCCGAAACCGCTCGACGTCGGCCCGGTCGTAGTCGACTCGCTGCATGCGCAGGTAGCCGAGCTCGGTGTAGTCCCGCAGGCCCAGCGTCTTCGCCTGACGCACGCGCAGCTTCACGAGGCCGTCGTAGATCCCGTCGATCTCGTCGCAGTGGTCCGCGAACCAGCCCCACCGGGCGCGCTGGGCGGCCTCGCGCCGAGCGCGATCGTCGTCCACGCAGGGCCGCCCGATCGTCACGAGGCTCCAGGTCTCGCCCTCGAACGGGATCTCCGCGGCCGCCTTGAGCGCGGTGTAGTCGGCGCCGAGCTTCTCTTCGGCCACGAGGTCGGCGCTCACCGCCGGGGCGTACGCCCGATGATCGGCCCCCCACAGCGCGGCGACGGTGCCCCCCACGGCCGACTCGGTGCGGGTCCGCGTGCGCCCGTCCAGCAGGGTGCGCTTCAGGTCCGCGTCGAGCTCCTTGAGGAGCGCGATCGTCTCCACGCCGCGCTCGCGATCGGCGCGCCGGTCGGCGTCGCGGGTGTCCTGCTGGTAGCGCAGGAACGCCCAGGAGGTCCAGGACTGCACGCCGCGACGCAGGTCGTCCCAGCGCTGCACGATCCCCGCGACGTCCGGGTCCGGCGCCGCCGCGTCGCGCATGTAGGCGGCGTAGGCGGCGCGGATCACGTCCTCTCGGGGGGGCGCGGGGCGGTAGGACTCGAAGGCGGGGGGCGGCGGGCTCGCGGACATCGTGGGACGATAGCGGGGATGCTCTCCGCCGACGACGTACGCGACGCCCTGCAGCGGCACGAGGTCGTGGAGCACCCCGCCCTGCCCGGCCGCACGAACCACCTGTCCGCGGGGGTTCTCGTGCCCCTGCAGTGGCGCGACGGCGGCGTGGACGTGCTCCTGACCCGGCGCGCCGCGACGCTCTCGCGCCACCCCGGCGAGGTCTCGTTCCCGGGCGGGCGGCGCGATCCGGGAGACACCGACCTGCGCCACACCGCCCTGCGGGAGGCGCGGGAGGAGCTCGGGATCACCGCGCCCCGGGTCCTCGGACCGCTGTGCTCCATGCCCGTCTTCACGTCCGACTACCGGCTGCACCCCTGGGTCGCGGAGGTCCGGGACGCCGAGCTCGTGCCGCAGCCCGGCGAGGTGGCCGAGGTCATCCGCTTCGACCTCCTCGCGCTGTGCGAGCCCGGCCGCGTGGAGGGGATCCGCTGGAGCTTCGACGGGCAGGAGGGGATCTCCCCGATCTTCCCCGGCCCCTCGGACACGCTCGTCTTCGGGGCCACGGCCCACTCGCTCCACGAGCTCCTGGCCGTCGTCGCCCCGATCGTGACCGGCGCCCCCCTCGGACCGCTGCGCGCCGGCCCGCTGTCCTGGGACGACGTCACGGCCTGGGCTGCCCGGGCGGCGGGATCTTCGGTGCTGTAGGGTGGCCGGAAACAGGAGGGGCGTTCGCTCCGCCCCCCCGAAGGAGGACACGATGCACCGACCCTTGCAGATTCTCACCGTTCTGATGGCCGCCCTGCTCCTGCCCCTGGGCATCCAGGGGTGCCCCACCGACACCGCCGACGACGACGACGACGCCACCGACGACGACGACGCCACCGACGACGACGA
>CAZEKB010000078.1:0-33287 GCA_964512225.1 uncultured Rickettsiales bacterium
CGCGGCCCGAAAAACCAAGCAATCACGCGTCAGTTCCGGAGTTACACCCTTTGGACTGCGCTCGCGAAGCGCTGTTCGATGGCCTGATCGCCGATTCAATGCGCAATGGTCGCCGCCGATGTGATCGTTGGAGGCGGACATCGGGTCGCCTCGACCACCGAAGGAGCAGCGATGTCGGTCACGATCAAGCCCGGTCCGGAGCAGGCGTTCCCTCCGTCCAGTCTCGCGGAGACTCGGTTCAAGATGCCCCCCGACCTCGAGGTCGTGGTCGACGCGACCGCGGCCGACGGCTCGCCGCGCGTGCGAGTCGAGCCCACGGAGCCCGCGGTCGATGTCGTGGGCGCGAAGGGGAGGTTCCTCGATGTCCGCGGCTGAGCGACTCCCGACGAGGCCGCCGGAGCCGGAGCCCGAGGTCCGGGCGAAGCGGCGCGAGTTCCGCGTTCCCATCTGCGGGTCGTCCGTGACCGGCAGGCTCAGCTGTTCCGCCGGCATCTACGCCGCGGCCATCCTCGACATCTCCTACAGCGGGACCCTCGTCTTCGTGGACCCCGAGGTGCCGCCCCCCGCGATCGGCGAGGTCGTCGACATGGAGTTCCACTCGACCTTCGGGCGGTTCGTCCGCATCGCGATGACGGTCCGCCACTCCAGCCCCCAGGGCCTCGGTCTCCAGGTCGCTCCCCACGTGCCCAGGCGCGCCCTGGCCAAGCTGCGCACGATCGTGAACGAAGCGCAGCGCGAGTTCCTCAGGAGCCAGCGCCACTGATCGCTAATTGAGATTGACTCTCAATTTCATTATCAGTAGAACCCGGCCTGAACCCGGGAACACGCCCCCATGCATCGCGCTCGCTTCTTCTTCGCGGCCCTCCTCGTCCCCTTCGCGCTCGTCGCGTGCCCGACCGGCGACCCGGTGGACGACGACGACGCGGTCGACGACGACGACGCCGCGGACGACGACGACGCCGTCGGCCCGACGGACACCTACGAAGCGTCCAACGCCGACGGGGAAGACTCCGTGGCGTACTCGGGGCAGACCTTCCGCCACGTCCTCATCGCGAGCCTGAACGACCGCATCGCGGGCATGACCACGCGCATCGACGAGGGTTGGGCCCCGTCGTCGGCCGACGTCGCGGCGGAGTGCGACCGCTACCTGCGCTACACGGAGGACTGGGCGGGCAACGACCACGGGATCTCGACGGATCCCGCGCCCCTGCAGACGACCCTCGGCGACTTCGGCAGCACCTCCACGATCGTCCAGAAGCTCGCGGGCGAAGACCGCGAGGGCCAGCACGTGCAGTGGGCCGACGACGGCATCGTCGGCTGGCCCGACAACCCGGCCCCGCTCGTCCTGATCGACGCCTGGATCGCGGAGCTCGGCACCCTCGCCGAGGCCCGGGTCAACGGCGCGCCGGTGCTCGACCCGAACGGCGATCCCACGACCGCCGTGTACCTCGACGAGCACGGCCGGGACTTCAAGCAGCTGATCCAGAAGTTCCTGCTCGTCGGCGTCGCGTTCTCCCAGGCGGCCGACGACTACCTCGACGACGATCTGGCGGGCAAGGGGCTCCTGAGCGACCACACGGCCCGCGTCGACGGCGAGGCCTTCACCGCGCTGGAGCACGCGTGGGACGAAGGCTTCGGCTACTTCGGCGCGGCCCGGGACTACGCCGCGTACTCGGACGACGACATCGCGGGCGGGCTCGAGCGCGACACGGACGGCGACGGCTCCATCGACGTGGCACGGGAGATGAACCACGGCTTCTCCGTCAACGCCGCCAAGCGCGACCGATACGTCGCGGGCGGGACCGACTTCACGGCCGAGGCCTGGGCGGGCTTCGCGGACGGTCGCGCGCTGCTCGCCGAGACGGCCGGAGCGCCCCTCACCCCCGCGCAGGCGGACGCCCTCGCCGAGCACCGGGACCGCGCGCTGGCGGCCTGGGAGGGCGCGATCGCCACGACCGCCGTGCACTACATCAACGAGGTCCTGCAGGACATGAACGCCGCCGAGTACGACTACTCGGCGCACGCGAAGCACTGGAGCGAGCTCAAGGGCTTCGCCCTGGGGCTGCAGTTCAACCGGCGCTCGCCCCTGGCCGAGGCCGAGTTCTCGGCCGTGCACGCGATGATCGGAGACGCCCCCGCGCTGCCCGGCGACGACGACTGGGCGGAGTACGCGGGCGACCTCGTGGACGCCCGCACCCTCCTGGGCGGCGCCTACGGGCTCGACCCGGCCACGATCGGGGACCTGCATGGCGACGGCGGCTGGTAGGTCCTGGCGCTTCGTAGCGGGCTGCGCGGTCGGCGCGGCCACGCTGCGCGTGCTCGGCTGCGGCGTGGATCCCGTCGTGGAGGACCCGACGGAGGGCTTCGACCTGGCCGGGCTGCTCGCGTGGTACGGCGCCGAGGTGGTCTTCCCGACGGTCGTCGAGTTCGAGGCCGCGCTGGGCACCCTCGTCGCCGACGTCGGCGCCTGGGGCGACGCCCTCGCCACGACCGACGGCCGCGACGCCCGCCTCGCCGCGCAGGCGTCCTGGGCAGGCGCCATGGCCGCGTGGCAGCAGCTGGAGGTCATGCAGGTCGGGTCCCTCGGCTCGAGCGCGTCCGCCGTGGCGGGCGCAGACGTGCGGGACCTCGTCTACTCCTGGCCCACCGTCAACGCCTGCCGAGTCGACCAGGAGACGCTCGAGGGAGCCTGGACGTCCCCCGCCTTCTTCGCGGACGAGGCCGTCAACGTGATGGGGCTCGACGCCGTCGAGCACATGCTGTGGTCCGAGGAGGGGATCAGCCGCTGCGACGCCGGCGTGCAGATCATCGAGAGCGGGGCCTGGGAGGACGCGGGCGTCGACGCGATCCAGGCGGCGCGCGCCGAGTACACCGCGGCGCTGCTCGCCGAGGTGGTCCGGCACGCGGACGAACTCGCGACGACCTGGGATCCCGACGGCGACGACTGGGGCGGCGTCCTCGCGGCGGCCGGGGAAGGTGCGTCGCCCTACGAGGACCCGCGCCACGCCCTCGACCAGGTGTTCGAGGCGCTGTTCTACGTCGAGCTCGTGCTCAAGGACCGCAAGCTCGCCCAGCCCCTCGGCCTCCGCGACTGCGACGAGGCGCGCTGCCCCGACGCGCTGGAGTCCCGGTTCGCCGACGCGGGCTACGCGCACCTCCGGAACAACCTCCTGGGCGCCCGCCTGGTCGTCACCGGAGGCGACGGGCTCGGCTTCGACGACCTCCTCGTCCACGCCGAGCGGGAAGACCTCTCCGTCGCCCTCGTGGAGACGCTGGGGGTCGCGATCGACACCGTGTCCGAGCCCGATCGGTCCCTCCGCACGCTGCTCGCCGACGAACCGGCGGCGGTCCTCGAGGTCCACGACCGCGTCAAGGACTTCACGGACCTCCTCAAGGGCGACTTCGCGACCGTCCTGCTCCTCGACATCCCGTCCGACGCCGCGGGCGACAACGACTGATGGCCTGGTTCGACCAAGCGTTCGGTGAGCTCTGGGCCCCGCTGGCGGACCCGAGCTACCGCACGTTCTGGCCGTTCCTGCTCTCGTCCGTCGTCCTCGCCGCCCTGGTCGGGGGTGCGCGCCGATTCCTCGACCGCCGCGTGTGGACGCACCCGTCGGCCGTCGTCGACTACCAGTTCCTCATCCTCCGCAGCCTCGGGCGCTGGGTGCTGCTCGCGCCCTGGGGCGCCGCCACCGTCGCCCTCGCCGTGGGCGTCGCCGCCACCCTGGACGGGCGCTTCGGGGCCGCGCCCGCCACGACCTGGTCGACGACGACCGTCACCGTCCTCTACACGGTCTGCCTCTTCCTCACCTGGGACCTCAGCCGGTACGTGCTGCACCGCTTGCTGCACCGGGTCCCCGCGCTGTGGGCCCTCCACAAGGTGCACCACTCCGCCGAGGTGCTGACGCCCGTGACCTTCTATCGGACGCACCCCATCGAGGCCGCGATCTATCGCCTGCGCGGGGTCGTCGCCACGGGGCTCGTCACGGGCGTCTTCTTCTGGCTCTTCCGGGGCGCGGCGTCGCCCTGGGAGATGCTCGGCGTGGGCGCGGTCGGGCTCGGCTTCAACCTGCTGGGGGGCAACCTGAGGCACTCCCACGTGCGGCTCTCCTGGGGCCCCGTGCTCGAGCGCCTCTTCATCAGCCCGTCGCAGCACCAGGTGCACCACAGCGTCGCGCCCGAGCACCACGACGCGAACTTCGGGGCGTGGCTCGCGGTCTGGGACTGGGCCTTCGGCACGCTGGTCCTCACGCCCGACGAGGAGCTCGAGTTCGGGCTGCGCGAAGCCGACTGCAACCACGCCCCCGACGATCTGATCGACGCCCTGGTGGGCCCGCTGCGGGGCCTCGGACGTCCCTTCGCCGTGGCCGGGGTCCTGGCGCTCGGGGCCCTCGTCGCCGTCCCCGCCCTCGCCGAGGAGGGCGACGACGAGACGGAGGAGTCCGACGAGCCCGGCGACGAGTCGGACGAGGACGAGGACGAGGACGGGAAGGACGCCGACGGCGACTCCGAGGAGCCGAAGGACATCGGGGGCGTGAACGTGACGGTGGTGGGCGCGGCCCGCCCGGTGAAGCGCGTCGCCGGGTCCGCGCACCGGGTCGCCGAGGAGAGCCTCGAGCGCCGGGAGAGCGACGACATCCACCGGATCCTCGCTCCCGTCCCCGGCGTGTACGTGCGCGAGGAGGACGGGTTCGGGCTCAGGCCCAACATCGGGCTGCGCGGGGCCGCGTCCGACCGCAGCGCCAAGGTCACGTTGATGGAGGACGGCATCCTCCTCGCGCCCGCGCCCTACTCGGCGCCCGCGGCCTACTACTTCCCCCTCACGACCCGCCTCGTCGGCGTCGAGGTGTTCAAGGGCCCCGCCGCCATCCGGCACGGCCCGAACACCGTGGGCGGGGCCATCGACATGAAGACGCGGCCGATCCCGGCCACGTCCTCGGCGGCGCTGGACGCGTCCTTCGGGATGCGCTCCACGTGGAAGCTGCACGGCTGGGGCGGCCTCCGGGCGGACTGGGGCGGCCTGCTCATCGAGGGCGTGCACCTCGCGAGCGACGGGTTCAAGTCCCTCCCGTCCGGCGCGGACACCGGCTTCCAGAAGACCGAGGTCATGTTCAAGGGTGGCGTGAACTCGCCGTACGGGATGCCCGTGATCGCGTCGCTGGAGCTCAAGGCGGGGTGGGCGCGCGAGAACTCCAACGAGACCTACCTGGGCCTGACCGACGACGACTTCGCCGCCGACCCGCTGCAGCGCTACCCGGCTACGGCCCTCGGTCTGATGGAGTGGGACCGGACCCAGCTCGAGCTGACGTGGCGGCTGGCGCTCCCCCGGGGCGTGGACATCAGGCTCACGGGCTACCACCACTGGCAGGCCCGCTCCTGGCGCAAGTTCAACTCCTTCCGGGGCGGCCCCGCGGCGGCCGACGTGCTCGCTCACCCGGACGCCGGGCAGCACGGGGTCTACAGCGCGATCCTGCGCGGCGACGCCGATACGTCCAGCGACGACGAAGCCCTCCTCATCGGCACGAACGAGCGCACCTTCCACTCCTACGGCGCCCAGCTCCTGGGGCGGTGGCGGTTCACGGGGGAGCGGGTGCGGTCGAACCTGGAGGTCGGGGTCCGCGTGCACGGCGACTCGATTCGGCGGAATCACCTCGAGCAGCCGTTCGCCATGACGTCGGGGGTCCTCGTGCCCGGCGGCGACGAGCGGGCGACCACCGGGAACACCGGCCGCGCCCTCGCCCTCTCCGCCCACGTGCACGAGGACTTCAAGATCGGCCCCGTCCGCGTGGTCCCCGGCGTGCGCGTCGAGGTCGTGCGGACGGCGTTCGAGGACACGCACGCGGGGACCCCGGAGCGCTCGACCGTGCGCGCGACGCCCCTCCCCGGCCTCGGCATCCACGTGCAGCCGACCCCCTGGCTCGCCATCTTCGGCGGGGTGCACCGCGGGTTCAGCCCCGTCGCGCCGGGGCAAGCGGCGGAGGTGAAGCCCGAGGCGAGCTGGAACATCGAGCTGGGCGGGCGGTTCGACTGGCGCGACGTCGGCGTGGAGATCGTCGGCTTCTTCAACGACTACAGCAACCTCACGGGCACGTGCACCTTCTCGTCGGGGTGCGCCGACGGCCTCGTGGACCAGCAGCACAACGGCGGCGCGGTGCACGTCTACGGCCTCGAGGCCGTGTACGACCAGGGCATCCGGCTCCCCGAGGGCATGGAGCTGCGGCCCGGGGTCTCGTACACGTGGACGGGGTCGCGGTTCCGCACGGCGTTCCGGTCGGCGTCGCCGCACTTCGGGGACGTCGACGTGGGCGACGCCCTGCCCTACGTCCCCGAGCACCAGGGGTCGGCACGGCTGCTGTTCGTGCACCCGTTCGGCGACGTCGAGCTGTCCGTCGCCGCCCAGAGCGCGATGCGCGACGTGCCCGGCCAGGGAGAGATCGACGAGGCGGAGAAGGTCGCGGCCCACGCGGTGCTCGACCTCGCCACGAGCCTGCGGGTCACGCGGCACGCGTCCCTGTACCTGACGATCAACAACCTGACCGACGCCCGCTACATGGTGTCCCGGCGGCCCCTCGGGGCGCGGCCGGGCCGCCCGTTCCACCTCATGGTGGGCCTGAAGCTGGCCTTCTCGCCGCGCGGCGAGGGCATCGTCGAGCGCCTGCGCGACGGCGAGCTGGCGCCGCCTCGGATCGCCCCCCGGATCCGCTGAGTCCGGCTCACCCCCCGTTGTTGCCGATCACGATCGGCCCCTGGATGTTCGCCTCGCCCACGGCCTCGATCAGCCCCTCGACGTCGGCGTCCGGGAGCCACGGGTTGTCCCACACCCGGAGCTCCGCCCCGATCGACTCCAGCTGGTAGAGCGCCTGGACCGAAGGCAGGAAGTTGTTCTCGGTGATGCGGAGGAACGACGTGCGGCGCAGCGACGTCAAGGCCCCGATGTCGGTCAGGTGCGCGTTGTCGTGCAGCTCGACGCCGAGAGGGAGCTCCGCGGGCACCCCGAGCGTCCCCAGGGAGGTGAGGTCGTCGTTGACGCGGAGGCTCAGCCCCCCGAGCTCGACGAGGCCGGGCAGCCCCGACAGGTCCCCGTCGGCGTCGAACCCCTGCACGTTGAGGACGCCGCCGATCGTCCGGAGCCCCTCGAGGCCGGCGGTGGAGCCGACGCGGGTGAGCCGGACGCTCCCGAGCACGCCGCGCAGGAGGGGCAGGCCCGTGGACACCGGGGAGCGGGCCTCGCGCAGGCTGAGCGAGCCGACCTCCTCGAGGACCGGGAAGCCCCGGACGTCGAGCTCCTCGTCCGGCTCGCTCGCGCCGACGCGGAAGTCGTTCACCCACCGCAGCGCGCCGAAGCCGTCCACGGTCCCGTTCGCCGTCAGCAGCAGGTTCCCGGCCTCCTCCAGCCCCTCGAACCCCGAGATCCCGCCCCTCGTCCGCACGAGGAGGCTGCCCCCGACGCGCCGCAGGGCCTCCGGCCCGTGCGCCGTGGGGAGCTCGTCATCGACGAGCAGGGCTCCCTCCACCTCCTCCAGGGAGGTCAGGTCGTCGAAGGGGTCGAGGAGGGGGTTGTAATAGAACTGGATGCTCCCGCCGACGGTCCGCAGCTCCCCGAGCCCGCGCGCGGACCGCATCTCCGCGTTGCTCGCGACCTCGAGCTCCCCCACCGACGCGAGTCCGTCGAGGATCGCGAGATCCTGCAGGCCGGTGCCGGCCACGTAGACCCGGTCCGCCGACTCCAGCCCCAGCGACGAGACGGCCGCCAACAGGGGTGTCTCGCGGATCTCCAGGTCGTCGAGCGTCCCGAGCGCGAGTCTCCCGCCGAACTCTCGCAGGGCGGGGAGGTTGTGGATGAGCAGCCCCCGGAGGCGGGCGACGGGCCCGAGCTCGATGCGGGTCAACACGGGGTTGTAGCCCACGTAGAGGGCGCCGGCGGCCGCGAGGGCGGGGAGCTGGATCGACTCCAGGAGGTCGAGGCGACCGAGGCCGATCGTCCCGCCGACGCTCTCCAGCGCGGAGAGCGCGGTCGTATCGCGGATCAGCGAGGACGAGAGGTCCAGGTCGCCGCCGACCCGCTCGAGGTTCCCCAGGCCGGCCAGCGAGGCCAACGACGGCGACGAGATCCGGACGTCCCCGTCGACCTCGAAGATGCAGCTCAGGTCCGACAGGTCCACGGGGCGGGAGTCGGCGACGATGATGGAACCGCCCACGAACAAGCAGACGCCCGGCTCGCACACGCTCGCGCTGCCGGGCTCGACCACGACGTCGGTCGCGAGCGTGCGCCCCTCGCACACGGGGGGTCCCGGCGCCGGGGAGTCGTCCTCCGGGCCGGGCGCGAAGAAGGGACAGCCGGCGGTCGCGAAGAGCGCCGAAGCGGCCAGGACGGCCGATCCGCTCGTCCGAACGGCCATGTCCTCACCCTACGCGATCGGCCTCGCCCCGCAATAACGACCTCCCGTCGGGGGTATCGTTGGGGAACCGCGCTCCCCCCGCGTTGTCCCGGAGTCCGTGCCCATCGATCCGATCCCCGACGCCCCGCTCGCCGCCGCGCTCGCCGCTCTGGGGCGGCGACTCCGGGCGCTCCGGATGGCACGAGGGGCCGTGGCGGGGCTCTGGCCGGGGCTCGGCGTGGCGGGCGTGTGGGTGCTCGCGGGCAAGCTCGCGCTGGTCGCCGACCCCGTCCCCGGCAGGCTGCTCCCGCTCGTCGCGGTGGTCCTCGGCGGGTCCGCGCTCGGCGCGCTGGCGGGCGCCCTGAAGCCGCTCCCCGGGGTCGAGGACTCGGCCCTCCTCCTCGACCGCCTCCTGGGGACCGACGAAGCGGCCGCCACGGCCGTCGGTCTCGAAGGCGGAGCCGCCCCCGCCGACCTCGTCGCCGCCCTGCACGAGCGCCTCGACCAGGACGTCGATCCCGCCGACCCCCGCCTCCTCGCGGGGCTGCCGTTCCGTTCACCGCGCCGCACGCGGCTGCTCCCGGTGCTCCTGGCGCTGGTCGTGGGGGCCGCGTTCCTGCCGCCCCTGCGCGCCCCGGCCCGGCACGCGCCGTCGCACGACGCCGCCGCCGAGGCCGACCGCCTCGTCGAGCGCAAGGAGGCGCTGGAGCGCGAGCTGGGGGCGGAGCTGCCCGCGGACGTCGACCAGGCGTTCGACGATCTGATCGCCGCGCTGCGCAAGGGAGACGCGGGCCGCGCGGAGGCCGAGCGCAAGGCAGAGCGCCTGGACGAGGCGCTCGAGGGGATGAAGAAGGGCGAAGGGGAGGGCGTCGCCGGGGAGATGGAGCGGGCGCAGGACGCCCTCGAAGGCGTGGACGTCGAGGCCGCCGAGGATCTCCGGGACGCCGCGCGCGAGGGGGACCTCGCGTCGGCGGCGGACGCCGTGGAGCGCATGCGGGAGCGCATGAAGAAGCGGGAGCCCCGGGAGCAGGAGCGCGCCGCCGACGCGCTCAAGAAGGCCGCCGAGGCCGCCTCCAAGGCGGGGGCGGACGAGCTCGCGGACGCCCTGAAGAACGAAGCCGAGCGTACGTCCGGGGGTGGGTCGAACCCGCAGTCGGGGGACGGGGGAGGCGAGTCCCAGCCTGCGAACGGCCCCTCCGGCGCGCCGGGCGAGGGGGGCTCGGAGCCCCAGGGCGGACCCGAGGGCGGGGAGCAGCGTCCGGGCGACGGCCTCGCGGAGTACCTCCGAGCGCTCGAGAAGCAGGGGCTCGGCCAGTCCCTGGGCGAAGCGAAGACCCGGCAGGAGATGGCGAGCCGGCTGCAGGGCGCCATGGAGGCCGCGGGCGCCAACCCGTACGAGGCGGGCCCGGGCGACGGTCGGACGGGCCGCGGGGGGCGTTCGGACGGCACCGCCGACTGGGGCGCGGGGAGCACGCACACCGACGAGGACCAGGGGAGCCGACCCGAGGGCGGCGAGCACGAGCTCATGAACCGGCAGGTCGACGGGGTCCACCGAGACTGGCTCACCGAGTACGGGCAGGACCACGCCGAGAAGCGCCTGGAGGGCATCCAGGCCGTGACGCAGACGGTGGACGTGCCGATCGGCGACGGGCCCGTCGACGTGGAGTTCATGCGTCGGACCGGCAGCGACGAGCGGTCCGGCAAGGCGCTGGTGCAGGCCCCGGAGGGCTACCGGGCGGCGGCCGACGAGGCGATCGACGGCGAGGGTGTGCCTCGCATCTACCGCGAACAGGTGAAGACGTACTTCGACGCCATCGAGTAGGCGTCGCGGGGAGGTTCGAGTGAGCGATCCGACGACCACGTTTCAGGAGCGATTCCGACGGCTGCAGGCCGAAGTGGGCAAGGTCATCGTGGGCCAGGAGCAGGTGGTGGAGGACGTGCTGATCGCCCTCGCCGCCCACGGCCACGTGCTGCTGGAGGGCGTGCCCGGCCTCGGCAAGACCCTGCTCGTGAGGAGCCTCGCCCAGGCGCTGCGCCTGGACTTCAGCCGCGTGCAGTTCACGCCCGACCTCATGCCCGCCGACATCATCGGCACCCACCTGCTGATCGACGATCCCGCGGGAGGCCGACGGCTCGAGTTCCGCAAGGGTCCGGTGTTCACCCAGGTTCTGCTCGCCGACGAGATCAACCGCGCGACCCCCAAGACGCAGTCGGCGCTGCTCGAGGCGATGGCCGAAGGGTCCGTGACCACGGGGGGCACCCGGCACACGCTCCCCGGCCCCTTCTTCGTGCTCGCCACCCAGAACCCGCTCGAGATGGAGGGCACCTACCCGCTGCCCGAGGCGCAGCTGGACCGCTTCTTCTCGAAGGTCCTGGTGCCCTTCCCGACGCTGGACGAGCTGGGCGGGATCATCGACCGCACCACCGGCACGGAGACTCCGGCGGCCGAGCCCGTGCTCGACGCCGCCGACCTGATCGAGATGCAGCAGACGGTGCGCCGCGTGCTCCTCGCAGACCCGGTGAAGCGGTACGCGCTGTCGATCGTGCTGGGCACCCACCCCACCGGTCCGGGCGCCACGGAGGCCGCCGGGCGGTGGCTGCGCTACGGCGCGAGCCCCCGCGGGGCCCAGGCGATCATCCTCGGCGCCCGCGTGCGCGCGCTGCTCGACGGTCGACCCCAGGTCGGGTTCGACGACGTCGTGGCGTCCGCCGCCCCCGCGCTGCGGCACCGGCTGCTGCTCGGCTTCGAGGCGGAGGGAGAAGGCCTCACCGCGGACGACGTGGTGCAGCAGGTCCTGGACGAGGTCCCGCGGCCCCTCGGGGCAGCCGCCTAGGCCTCGCCGGTGAGCGAGCCCGCCGCCGACCAGGGGACTGCGCCCCTGCTCGACGCCGCCTTCCTGGCGCGGCTGGAGAAGCTCGCGCTGCGCGCTCGGACCCGGGCCTCCGGGCGTCGGGCGGGAGCCCATCGGTCGCGCCGGCGAGGGCAGTCCCTGGAGTTCGCGGACCACCGCGAGTACGTCCCCGGCGACGACATCCGGCACGTCGACCAGCACCTGCTGGCGCGGCTGGACCGGCTGTTCGTGAAGCTGTTCGAGGCTCGGGAGGACCGGACGGTCCAGGTCCTCGTCGACGGGTCGGGATCGATGGCAGGCGCCAAGTGGGACGCGGCCCGCAAGGCCGCCGCGGCCGTCGCCTACGCGTCGCTGTGCGGCCTCGACCGCGTGCAGATCTTCGCCGCCGCCGAGACGCTGGCCGCGGCCGGGCGCCCGGTGCGCGGCCGCTCCGCGATCCACCGCCTGTTCGGGTTCCTCCGCGGCACCACGCCGGCCGGGGAGACGGCGCTGGAGCGGTCCGCCGCCGCCCTGCCGCCCGCTCGGGGGGGGACGATGACCGTGCTGATCACCGACGGGTGGGACCCGGAGGGGCTGGACGGCGCGCTGAGCCGTCTGCGCCACCGCGGCGGGGAGGCGCACGTGCTCCACCTGGTCGACGGGCGCGAGATCGCGGCCACGGGCCTGCGCGGCGACCTCACGCTGGTGGACGTGGAGACGGGCCGGGAGGTGGCCGTGACGCTCGACCGGGAGGCGCGCGCGAGCTACGCGGCGGCCGTCGAGGGCTGGCTGTCGGGCTGCGCGGACGCGGCGAGGCGCGCCGGGGTCGGGTACTTCCGCGTCGACGTCGCGGACGGGTCCGCGAGCATCGAGGAGCGTCTCCTGTCGTGGCTGCGCGACGCCGAGCGGCCGGCCTCCGGGGTGCGTCGGTGAGCTTCGCCAACCCCGCCGCGCTGTGGCTGCTGCTCGCGGTGCCTCCCCTGCTGGCGCTGTACTTCCTGCGCGTCCGCCGCCGTCGGATCAAGGTCCCCACGGTCCTGCTGTGGGCCACGGTCGTGCAGAACCAGCGCACGGCCCGCCCCTGGGACAAGTTCCGCAGGCACCTGCTGCTCTGGCTGCAGCTCCTGCTGCTGCTCCTCCTCACCCTCGCCCTCGCGGGTCCCTCGCTGCCCGGCACGACCCGGCTCGGGGCTTCGACGGTGTGGATCGTCGACGGCTCGGCGTCGATGTCCGCCGCGGCCCCGAACCCCTCGCGCTTCGAGATCGCCCGCGCCTTCCTGCTCGACGCCATCGACGACCTCGAGCCCGCCGACGAGGGGATGATCCTGCTCGCCGGGCCGGAGCCGCGCGTCGTGGTCTCGTTCAGCCGGGACAAGGAGCAGCTCGCCGCGGCGGCGCGGGCGCTGGAGCCCACGTCGTCGCCCGCGTCGCTCGGGGCCGCCGTCGACCTGGCCGTGGCCCTCGCCCGGACCCGGCCCGACCGGGGTGTCGTCGTGGTCACGGACGGCAGCGATCGCAGCCTCGACCTCGCCCTGGGGCGGCACCCGGACGTCGCCGTCGAGACGGTCGGGCGCTCGACCTCCAACGTCGCCGTCACGTCGCTCGACCTCCGGCGCTCCCCCGCGGCGGACCTGGAGTCGGAGCTCTTCGTCACGCTGCGCCGCTTCGGGGGCGAGCCCGGGGCCGTCGGCGTGGAGGTCTGGCGGGGGAACGACCTGCTCACGTCCGAGACGGTCGAGCTGGCCCCCGGCGGCCCCGTCCCCCGCGTATATCGCGACCTCGGGGACGACGGCGGGATCATCCGCGTCCACCTGGAGACCGGCGACGATCAGCCGCTCGACGACGACGCGGTGGCGTGGCTCGAGCCTCCGCGTCGACGGAAGGTCCTGTGCGTCGGCTGCACGGCCCTCACGGCCCGAGCCGTGCTGTCGGACGACCGCTTCCGGCTGGAGATGTCCGGAGGAGCGACCCCGCCCGCCCCGGACGCCGACGTCGTGATCTACGAGCAGGCCTCCGTCCCGTCGAACCCGCCCCTGCCGTTCCTCGCCCTGGGCCCCCCGACCCTCGGCGAGCGAGCCCTCGGCGAGCCCGTGCCCTGGCCGCGCATCACCGCGTGGAAGCGGGCGCACCCGGTGCTGCGCTTCATCGAGCCCGCGGGCCTGCTGGTGGGCGAAGCGCGCGCCTCGACCGCCCCCGGCTTCACCCCCCTGCTCGAGTCGGACGCGGGCCCGCTCCTCAGCACCGGCGTCCTCGACGGGACCCGCGGCGTCGTCCTCCACTTCGATCCGCTCGCGTCCGACCTGCCCCTGCGCGTCGCCTACCCGTTGCTGATCCTGAACTCGGTCGGTTGGCTCACGGGCGAGGAGGCTCGCGGCCAGGCCCGCACGCTGCCCGCGGGCGCGCCGCTCATCCGCCACGGGTGGGGCGACGACGGCGACGTCGTGCGGTTGGAGCGCCCCGACGGGAGCGAGATCACCGCCCCGGTGCGCGACGGCACGGTGCGGTTCGGAGCGCTGCTGGACACCGGCGTCCACCGCCTGCAGGGCCCCGAGGGCAGGCAGGAGCGCCTCGCCGTGAACCTCGTGTCCGACGCCGAGTCCGATCTCGCCGTGTCGGTCCCCACGCCGATCGACGCCGGGGGAGCCCCCGTGCAGGGGACGGCCGTGGTGGGGAGGCGGTCCGTCGTGAGGCCGGTCCTGCTGCTCGTGGCGCTGCTGCTGTGCGGCGAGTGGTGGCTCTGGCAGCGGCGCTATCGGGACTGACCAGCGCGGGCTCGCGTCTCCCTGCCCGGCGGGATAGTCTGGCAATGCCCGAACCAGCACCCTATCTGGAAGTCTCATGTCACCCCGCGTCGCGGTCGTCCCCCTCGCCACCCTGCTCCTGCTCCTCTCCGGCCCCGCGTTCGGGCAGATCGTGCTGCCGTGGGTCGAAGGGTTCGAGGGCACCTCGGGCGAGACCTACACGACGGACACGGCCGCCCTCACCGGCGCGACCGACTGGGCATACGAGAACACGGACCCGTCCGGCCGGCTCCGCACGGCCGCGGGGGCCGGTTACGCCCGGACCGGGGCCGCCGCCGCCACCCTCGACCGGGACCCCGCCGGGGGGGACCAGACCAACTACCTGACGTTCACCGGCGACCTCTCCCAGTACGACGTGGCGGCGGACACGGTCGTCCTCGACTTCGGCCTCATGGACCACGGCGAGGAGCCGCACGCCTCCGACCGTGCCTGGGCGCGAGGCTCCACCGCGGACTCGTGGGTGGAGATCGCGGACCTGAACGCGCTCGCGGGTCCGGTGGGCGTATACGAGTTCGTGGAGGACCTCAACGTGTCCGGGGCCCTCGCCGCGGCCGGTCAGCAGTTCACCACGACCTTCCAGCTCCGCTTCGGCCAGGAGGACGACTCGCCGTCCACGGGCATCGCCGGGGTCGACGGCCTCTCCTTCGACGACGTGGGCCTGCGGCTGATCGGGCCGGACGACGTCGCCGCCACGGACGTCCTCGGGCCCCCCGTCGGCGCGTGCGGCACCGACGCGATGTTCGTCGAGGTCGAGGTCACCAACTTCGGCGGCAACTCCGTCTCGAACGTGCCCGTGGAGGTCACCACGACCGACGCGGACGGCGTCGCGACCGTCCTGTCCGGCGTGGTCGCGGGCCCCCTCGCGTTCCTGGAGGCGGGCACGGCCCTCCTCGGCCCCGTGGACCTGTTCGTGGGCGGCGCCACCGACTTCGCCGTCACCACCCTCTTCGTGGGCGACACGGACCCCTCCAACGACGCCTGGGTCGAGACGATCGAGCTCGCGCCCGGGGCGGTCCCCATGGACCCGGTGGACGGGGCGTGCCCGGGGTGGCCCACGACGCTGCACGTCGCGGCCGAGGGAGCCACGACCTACACGTGGTGGGACGCGGAGACGGGCGGCAACCAGATCGCCACGGGCTCGTCCTACACGACCCCCGTGCTCGCCGCCGAGGCGACGTACTGGGTCGAGAGGACGACCACGACCGGGAGCTCGGGCCCGGTCGACAATACGATCGGCACCGGCGGCTGGTTCCTCGACTACGACGACGGCCTCGTGTTCGACGTCGCCGTGCCGTCGTCCCTGGACAGCGTGCTCGTGTACGCCGAGGCGGCGGGCGACCTGACGATCAACCTCGAGGACGGCGCGGGGAACGTGCTGGACAGCACCACGACGGCGGTGGTCACCGGCGCCAACGTCGTGTCCGTGGGCTTCGCGCTGCCGGTGGGGACGGGCTGGGTGCTCAACGCGCTCGGGACCACGGTCTCGGGCCTCTACCGCAACACCGGCGGGGGTGTGTTCCCCTACACGACGGCGGGGGGCGAGGTCACGATCACGGGCAACGTCAACGGGCTCGCCGACTACTACTACTGGTTCTACGACTGGCAGGTCTCGTCGGGCGGCTGCGACGACGCCCGCACCGAGGTGGTGGTGCCGGTGGCGATCGAGGAGTGCGACACCGACCTCGCCGTCACCGTGACGGGCCCCGATGAGATCGTCTCCGGGACGCAGGTGGAGTACGCCGTGCAGGTCGTCAACGACGGCCCCGACCCCCTCACGGCGCTCGAGGTGAACGCCGCCGATCCCGACGGCCTCACCTGGGCGGGGGGCGCGGGCGACTGCCCCTCGTTCCCGTGCGTCCTCGCGGATCTGCCGTCCGGCGGGATCGTGTCCTTCACGGCGACGTACGACGCCCCCCCCGACCTCGCGCCCGAGGAGCCCGTGGAGTTCAAGGTGCTGAGCACCCCCACGGGCGGCGAGACCGACCCCGACCCCTCCGACGACGAGGGCTCGCTGTCGCTGCCGGTCGTGCAGCACGTCGACCTGCACCTCGACGTCACCGAGGAGGCGGATCCGGTGATCGTCGGCGGCACCGCCGCGTACCTCGTGCACGTCGAGAACGCGGGTCCGTCCGCCACCGACGTGGTCGTGCACTCCCAGCTCCCGGCCGAGTTCCGGGACGCGCGGACCCTGGTCGACGTCTGCGAGGAGGGCGAAGCGGCCCTGCCCGACTGCACCCTCGGCAGCCTCGGCCCGGGCGAGTGGCTGGACGTCCTGTACGAAGGCGACGTCCCGCACACCACGAGGCCGGACACGGTGACGTCGATCTGGACCGCCGTCTCCTCCGCCGTCGAGACGTCCCCCGGCGACGAGACGTGGGCCGAGCTGACCGAGCTCGCCATCGGCGCCGACCTCGAGCTCACGATGACCGTGTTCGCCGAGAACGTGATCGCGGGCGGCACGTTCGACGTCGCCCTGCGCGTCGTGAACCGCGGCCCCGACCCGGTCGCCCAGGGCACCGTCGCGCTGCACGTGCCCGACGGCGTCGAGGCGGCGACGCTCCCGTCCGGCTGCGAGCGGGACCTCGTCTGCGAGCTCGACCAGATGACGTTCGGGGAGTACGCCGAGGTCGTCGTCCCCCTGCGGTCTCGGCCCGACGCCCGCGGGTCGCTCACGATCACGGCGACGGCCGCCAGCGAGCGCCCCGATCCCGACGACGAGGACAACTCGCGCACCGAGGAGTTCGAGTATCGGTTCGCCGCGGAGCTCGTGGCGTCGGCGCGCGTCGCCGAAGGCCCCTGGGCGGGCGGAGACGCGGTGCGGGTGGACGTGGACGTCGAGAACGTCGGTCCCTCCGACGTCGACGGAGTGGTCGTCGTGTTCGACATGCCGCCCGCCGGGCTCACGGTCGTGGGCTGCGAGCTCGACGAGCTGAACGACACGGTGTGCGCCGTCCCGGGGCCGCTCCCGGTGGGGGAGACCGCCTCCGTCGTCGTGGAGATGACGGCCGCCGAGGACGCGCTGGGCACCTTCTCGATCCCCGTCTCCGCGCGGTCCGACGCGGCGTCCGTGGGCGACGGGTCCACCGTGCTCGAGGTGACGATCGGGCCCGACGCGGGCGCGGGCTGCGAGGACTGCGAGAGCAGCGTCGCCTCGGCGTCGGCGACTCCCGCGGGCCTCCTGCTGCTCGCCCTGGTCGGCCTCCGACGCCGCCGGTGATCTCCCCCCGGGGCCGGCCCGGGAAATAGACTCCGGCCGCCGGGGTATCTTGATTGCGGAACCTGCCCCCCACTCGCCGGTCCCACTCAAGGTGTCGCTGCTGGATTCGATCCCCGCAGGTGTGACGTTCGAGGCCCCGGAGTACCTGCTCCTCCTGCTCCTCCTCGTCCCGCTCTACCTCGCCGCCGGGCGCCGCACGTTCACGGCGGGTCGTCCCCGCCTCGCGGCCGTGGCCCGCGTCCTCGTACTCATCGCCGTCGTCCTCGCGGCCGCCGGGCTCACGATCCGGCTCCCGTCGGATCGCCTCGGCGTCGTCTTCGTGCTCGATCGCTCGGCGTCCTTGCCGGAGGCGACGCGCGGGGAGTCGCTCACCTTCGTGAACGCGGCCGCCGCGACCATGTCGAACACCGATCGCGCGGCGGTCGTGGTGGTCGGGGACGGGGCGATGGTCGAGCGCGAGCCCGCCTCGGGGCTGACCCTGCCGTCCGTGGAGAGCGCGGTCTCCCCGCACCAGACCGACCTCGCGTCCGGCATCCGGCTCGCCGAAGCGCTCGTCTCCTCGGATACGACCCGCCGCATCGTCGTCCTGTCCGACGGGGAGGAGACCCGGGGCGACGCGGTCGGCCAGGCCGGGTCCGCCGAGCCGGACGTCGAGCTGTGGACGCTCCCCTACGCCCGCGACGACGTGGACGAGGTGCTGCTGGAGGGCATGTCGGCCCCCGACCAGGTCGCCGAGGGGGGGACCTTCGAGCTCCGCGTCGTCGCCCGGGCGGGCGCCCCGACGTCCGGGACGCTGCACCTGTATCGGGGCGACGCGCACCTCGGGTCGCTGCCCGTGGAGCTCACGGGCGGTCGCGCGGACCTGTTCGTCCTGCGCCAGGAGGCCGACCTCCCCGGGACGCTCCGCTACCGGGCCGTGCTCGAGACCGCCGACGACGCCGACGCCATCCCCCAGAACAACGTCGCGGTCACCACGATCGCGGTCCAGGGTCGCCCCCGCGTGCTGTACGCCGAAGGCAAGCCCGGGATGTCCGGGCACCTCGCCTCGGTGCTCCGGGCGGAGGGGGTCGAGGTGGACGTGGTGGGGCCCGGGGAGATCCCGGCGACGCTCCCCGCGCTGCAGCCCTACGCCGCGGTGCTGCTCTCGGACATCCCCGCGTACGCGATGACCGAGCGGCAGATGCAGGTGCTCGCGCGCTACGTCCGCGACCTCGGGCGCGGCATCGCGATGCTCGGGGGAGACGAGTCGTTCGGCGTGGGCGGCTACTACCGCACGCCGGTCGAGGACGTCCTGCCCGTGCGGATGGACATTCAGGACAAGCGCTTCTTCCCGTCGCTGTCCATGGTGTTCGCCATCGACAAGTCGGGCTCCATGGGGGGCACGGGGCGCGCGGAGAAGCTCGGGATGGCCAAGGAGGCGGCCATCCAGTCCTCTCAGCTGCTCGCGGATCGAGACCGCGTGGGCGTGGTGTCGTTCGACTCGGCGGCGTCCTGGGCGGTGCCGATGACGCAGCTCACGAACCGGGCGAAGGTGGTCGCGCAGATCAGCAAGATGCGCGCGGGCGGCGGGACGGACGCGTACGTCGCCCTCAAGGAGGCCTACCGCGCGATGGCGAAGGAGAACTCCGCCCAGCGCCACATCGTCCTGCTGTCCGACGGCATCACCCACGGGGCCGACTTCGAGACGATGATCAAGATGGGCACGAAGCGCGACGTGTCCCTGTCCACGGTCGCCTTCGGCGGCGACTCCGACATCGCCTCCATGGAGATCTGGGCGAAGTGGGGCGGCGGCCGCTCCTACCTGGTGGCCGCTCCGGAGCACATCCCGCGCATCTTCACGCGCGAGGCGATGTTGGCGACCCGCTCGTTCCTCGTGGAGGAGACGTTCACCCCCACCCTCGGCGCCCCGGATCCGGTCACCAAGGGGCTGGACCGCGTGGCGATGCCTCCCCTGCACGGGTTCGTCGCGACCGAGTCGAAGCCGCGCTCGCGCGTCGCCCTGTGGGCCGACGAGGAGGAGGGCTCGCCCCTGCTGGCCACCGCCCGGATCGGGCTCGGGCGCTCGCTGGCGTGGACGTCGGACGTGAAGCCGCGGTGGGCCCGGGACTGGGTGGGCACCGAGGCCTACACGCAGACCTTCACCCAGGCGCTGCGATGGCTGACGGCCACGGGCGAGTCGTCCGACGTGCAGGCCTCCGCCGACCTCGATCGCGGCGTGCTGACCCTGACCGTGGACGCGTTCGACGCCGAGGGCGGGTTCCGCAACTTCCTGGAGGGCGAGGCGCGCTTCATCGCCCCGGATCTGACCGTGCGCACCGTCGCGCTGCAGCAGTCCGCGCCCGGCCGCTACGTCGCCCGGGACCGGGTCGCCGCCGACGGCTCCCACCTCGTGGGCGTGGTCCTGAAGGATCCCGAGGGGAACGAGGTCGGGCGCGCCGTGGCGGAGGCCGCGCAGCCCTACTCCCCCGAGTATCGCGCGCAGGGCGGCGGCCGAGCGCTGCTGGAGGAGGTCGCGCGGGTGGGCCGCGGTCGAGCGATCACCCCGGCCGACGCCCGGGCCGTGTTCACCCCCCCGGAGGCGCCGCGGCTGGTGCCTCACGCGCTGTGGCCCCCGCTCGTGATCCTCGCGGCGCTCCTGTGGCTGCTCGATACCGCCGTCCGACGCCTCGAGTGGCCGCTGTGGGGTCGGTCGCCCGCGCCCGCGATCGCCGCCCCGGCCCCGGCCGCGCCCGCCCCGAGGGCGCCCCGCAGCCGCCGCGTCCCCCGGATCGAGCGGGAGGCCGCGCCCCCCCCGGACCTGCCGCCCGCGTTCGAGGAGCACGAGGAGCCCGCGCCTCCCCCGGAGCCGGTCGTCGAGACCGCGGAGGAGCGCTACGTCGGCGGCCTGCTCGCGGCGCGACGGCGCGCCCGGTCCCGCACCGAGAAGGGCGACGATGACTGACCGCCCCCTCATCGCCGTCCTGGGCGTCCTCGTCCTCCTCGCGGGCGCGGCCCCCGCGTGGGGGCAGAACGTGCTCACGGGCAAGTACCGCGGGGACGCCGACGCGACCCTGAAGGCGCCGCTGCGGCCCCTCGCCCGGGCCCACGACTTCCTCCCCCTGGAGCTCGAGATCCGCACGGCGGACCCGCTCGAGGGGACGATCCTGGTGACGATGAACACCGGGGAGGACGCCCCTCCGCTCGTGCGCCCGATCCAGGTGGGGCGAGGCTCGACCCACCGTGTCTCGCTGCCGGTGCGCCTCGCCGGGTGGGCGTCGCCGCCTCGCATCGTGATCCGAGACCGCTCCGGGAAGTACATCCGCATCGACGCCGGGGACCTCGACCCGGCCCAGGAGGAGCGCGAGGAGTCCGGGCTCGACTCGCAGATCCCGGTCCGCACGGAGGTGTCGCTGAAGACCGTCGGGTTCCGGGCGGACGCCCTCCACGTCGCCGTGCTGGGCGACGATCCCCTGGGCTGGACGCTGCTGCGAACGACGGTCGGGGAGGCGATCGAGACCCACCCATCGCTCATCGGGGCCGACGCGCGCGACGTGGTGGTGGCGACGCTCCTGCCCACGGAGGCTCCGCCCACCTGGTACGGGTGGTCCACCGCGGACATCGTGGTGTGGCGGCGTCCCGACCCCGAGGGCATGACCCCCGAGCAGGTGGACGCGCTCGTGGGCTTCGTCGCCGCGGGGGGCACGCTCGTCGTCTCGTTGGACGCGAACTGGGCCGCCTTCGAGCGCAGCGCGTTCGGGCGAATGTCCGGTCTGAAGTACCGCGGACTGGTGTCGGTGCCCGCGGTGGGGACGCTCGCGGGCTCCGAGCGGCCGCTCGACTCCGAGCTGATGGTGGTGGACGTCTTCGGCGGCGCCGTGAAGCTCGCGCACGGCGACCAGCCCCTCGTGGTCGAGCAGGCCGTGGGCGGGGGTCGGCTGCTCGTCCTGCCCTTCGACGTCGGCGACGAGGCCCTGCGCGGGGCGGTCGACCGCGAGCAGTTCTGGCGTCGGCTCCTCGGTCTGGAGCAGTCGGTCGACCAGATCCTCCACAAGATCGACGCGGGCAACTACACCGAGGAGCTCGGCCTGAGCCTGGTGTCGTCGCAGCCGTCGATCGCCCCCCGACGGCGCCCGCCGAACGACGCCGCGGTGAGCGGCTGGCAGGCCCAGGTCCACGAGATCCTCGAGCAGTTCGAGGGCCTGGACCCGCTGCCGGTGGGCTTCCTCGTCGTCTTCGGGCTGCTCTACCTCGCCGTCATCGGGCCCGGGGACTACGTGCTCGTCCGCCGCCTGGGCAAACCCGGCCTCACCTGGCTCACCTTCCCGGTCGCGGCGCTGGGGTTCTCGGTGGTGGCGGTCGCGGTGGTCTCGCTGGGCCGGACCGGCGGGTCGGAGATGGGGTGCATCGAGGTCGTGGACGAGATCCCCTCGATCGGCGCGGCCCGGGGCTCGACGTGGTGCAGCCTGTGGAGCTCGAGCCGCGACGACGTGACCTTCGCCCTGGGCGACGTCCCCGGGTGGGTGGGCCCGTCCCAGTGGGACTCCGACGAGCCCTGGCTCAACAGCGTCTGGGACGACGTGGCCCTGCGCAGCGACGGGCGGGGGATGGCGCTGTCGCTGCAGCTCGCGCCCTGGTCCCTGTCGCGCTTCCAGAGCGCCTGGGTGGGGGACGGCAGCCCCGGCGAGATCGTCGTGGACGACGCCGTCGTGCGCAACAACACCACGATCCGGTTCACGGAGGCCTGGTACGTCGGAGCGCACCTGTCGTGGGCCCTGGGCCCGCTCGGGCCGGGGGAGGCCCGCCCCGTGCCGCGCACGACGGGCGACGTGTGGCTGGACCCGGGCCGCACGATCTGGACCGGGGAGCTCCACCGCCTGACCCTCTCCGCTCCCGGGGTCGGCGGGGTGCATCGCGAGATCGAGACCGGAGGCGGGTTCGTCGTGGGCTGGACCGAGCCCGTCCACCCGCCGACAGCGACCGGCGAGCTGGAGTTGACGCCCGAGACGCGCACCTTCCGCCGGGTCCCCGTGACCCTGCGCGGGTCCGCGGGCGCGCCGGGCGAGGAGGCCGAGTGATCGAGACCCGAAACCTCATCAAGCAGTACGGCGACTTCGAGGCGCTGCGAGGCATCGACCTCGTCGCCGAGCCGGGGGACATCTACGGCTTCATCGGGCCCAACGGCGCGGGCAAGACGACGACGATCAAGATCCTCACCACGCTCCTGGAGCCCACCGGCGGCGACGCGTTCATCGACGGTCGCTCGGTCTGGGACGAGAAGGAGGCCGTGCGGTCGATCGTGGGCTACATGCCCGACGCCTTCGGCGTGTACCCGGACATGACCGTGACCGAGTACCTGCACTTCTTCGCGGCCGCGTACGACATCCCCCGGGCGGCGCGCACGGGGCTGTGCGGCGGGCTCCTCGAGCTGACCGACCTCGCCTTCAAGGAGGACGCGCTGGTCGATTCGCTGAGCAAGGGCATGCAGCAGCGCCTCGGCCTCGCCCGCGCCCTCGTGCACGACCCGAAGGTCCTGATCCTCGACGAGCCCGCGGCGGGCCTCGATCCGCGCGCCCGCGTCGAGCTGCGCGAGATCCTCCGCGAGCTCCGGCGCATGGGGAAGACGATCCTGCTCTCGTCGCACATCCTCAGCGAGCTTGCCGAGGTCTGCAATCGAGTCGGGATCGTCGAGCGCGGCAAGCTCGTCGCCCAGGGGTCCGTCGACGACATCCTCGAGAAGCTGAGCACCGAGGTGCGGATCCTCCTGCGGACCACGGACGACGCCGCCGCCCTGGTGGCCCTCGCCCGCCACCCGTCCATCGCCGAGGCCGAGCGGCATCCGGAGGACCCCGACACCCTGCGGCTGCGGCTCGCGGACGGGAAGGCGGACGTGGCCGTCATCTCGGAGGTCCTGGGCGCCGAGGGCATCGGCCTGCGGCACCTGGAGCGCGAGCGGATCTCCCTCGAGAACGCCTTCATGCAGCTCACCCGGGGGCTCGTGCAGTGATCCGGGCCGCCGTCCTCGAGCGCGAGATGGTCCGCACCGCGCGGCGCCGCAATACGTACCTGCTGCGGTTCCTGTTCGCGGCGGGGCTGCTCGTGCTCCTGGTGAGCTTCTGGACCGACCGCGTCGAGTACGCCCTCGAATACGACCGCGGACACCTGGCGGGCATCGGACGCGAGCTCTTCCAGGGGTACTCCTGGCTGCAGTTCGTCGCCCTGGGGATGCTCACGCCGATCCTCGTGGCGCAGTCCGTCATCGAGGAGCGCGACGAGCGGACGATCGAGCTGCTCGCCATCACCCACCTCACCCCCGAGGGCATCCTGTGGGGGAAGCTGCTCTCCCGCCTGCTCGGGATGGCGTCGCTCGTGCTCGCGGGCACGCCCGTGCTCGCCCTGTGCCTCTCCCTGGGCGGCGTGGCGCCCATCGACATCGTCAACATGCTGCTCCAGACGGGCGTCCTCGTCCTCGCCGCGGGCGCGATGGCCACGTTCCTGGGGCTCTTCGCGAGCGGCCCCGTGGTGCCCGCGGTCCTCACCTGGATCTGGCTGTTCTCGGTATGGGGACCGGGCGCGCTCCCCATGGCGGCGGTGTTTCGGGGGGACCAGGGCTTCTCCTTCTTCAACCCCGCCGTGGGCATGGAGCAGGCCGAGGGCTGGTTCGTCTTCGCGTCGATCGTGAGCATCCTCCCGATCGTCGTCGGGATCGTGCGGACGGGGGCCGCGGCCTTCGGCTCCATGGCGTCGGGCGCCGACGACGCGGACGGCGGGTACGGCGCGCTGTCCACGTCCGTGTGGCGCCTCGAGGCCATCAAGACGCGGTCCGCGGCCCTCGGGATCGCGCTGGTGGTGGCGACGGTGGCCATCCCCGTCGCGCAGTGGATCGTCGGGAACTTCGTGCACGTCGGGTGGCCCTGGCAGGTCGCCTGGTGGCTGTGGTCCCTCGGCTTCGTATGGGTCGGCTCGGCGATCTTCATGTTCATCTGCCGCTGGTCGCTGCTGCGACAGCGACGGCCCGGGCGCAAGAAGGTGTCGTGGCGGCGCATGGCGAAGGAGTTCCAGGAGGACGAGGCGTACGAGCGCGGCCGCGAGGAGGATCGACGCTGGGAAGCGTCCTCCCGGGAGGAGGCCGAGGCGTGGGGCTCGCTGCTGGACAGCGCGAACCTGGCCCCGGTGCGGGGGCCGGATCCCGAGGCGCCGTCCGATGTCCCCACGTCGCCCCTGTCCGGCACCCGTCGCAACCTCAGCGGGCGGGAGACGGACCTGTCCGAGGCCGGGCGACGACGGCCGCGCAGGCGGTGGTTCCTGCGCGAGGTGAAGGGCAACCCCGTGTTCTGGCGCGAGACCGTCACCCGCGCCCACGGGTCCCTCTCGGGGGTGCTCTTCCGGGGCTACTTCCTGCTGATCTTCGCCCTGATCGGCATGTTCGCCCTGGGCCTGTTCAACGGCCAGGACGGGCCCGAGATCCTGCTGATCTTCGCGTCGTGGGCCGCCTTCGGCGCGATCCTCGCGACGATCCTGGTGACGTCGTCGTCCCTCGCCAACGAGCGCCGCGCCGGGACCATGGCGCTGGTGTGCACGACCAAGCTCGGGCCCCGGGGGGTGGTGGTGGGGAAGCTGCTGGCGATCGCGGCGTTCTCCGGCCCCGCGCTCGTCATCGCGCTGATCCTCGCCCTGCCGGGCATGAACGTCTTCTACCGAACGGGCGCCGTGTACGACCCCGGGTTCGCCCTCGTGCTGAAGTGGGGGGCGCTGTCGGTCTGGGGGACGATCGCGCTGTCGTTCCTCGCGCTCTCCTGCATGTGGATCGGGCTGCGGGCGAAGACGCCGGGCCGGATCTGGGTGCTCAGCCTGCTCTGGGGCGGGGTCCTCGTATTGGTGCCCGGGCTGCTCGCCATCTGGGCGGAAGACGAGAACACCCTGGAGTGGGCCGTCGCCATCCTCAACCCGATCTTCCACGAGCCCTTCTTCGACGAAGCGCGCCCGTCGCCGGTGTTCGCCGCGTCGATCGTGTTCTGGGCGACCCTCTGCTGGGTCGTCTTCCGGGAGAATGTCCGGCGTGTCGGCGCGACCAACTGAGCTCCGGCCGCGCTTCGAGGGGGTGAGCGAGACGTTGCTCATCACCCTCGCCGCGCGCGCCACCGCGGACCGCCTCCACCCCGATCTGCGCTTCGACGACCCCCGCGCTCGGGACTTCGCCGCGCGCATCGGGTTCGACCCTCGCCGCTTCACCCGGGACGTATTCACCATGCGCGGGGTCGTCCTGCGCGCGCGCTTGATGGACGACCGCGTCCGGGACTTCCTGCGGCGCCGCCCGGGGGCTCGGGTCGTGGCCCTGGGAGCGGGCCTGGACACTCGCTTCCAGCGCGTGGACGACGGCCGCGTCCGCTGGACGGACGTGGACCTGCCGCCCGTGGTGGACACCCTGCGGCGGCTCGTGGAGCCGTGCGACCGGCACCGACTCCTGGCGGGCTCGATCCAGGACGGGGGCTGGCTCGACGGCCTGGCCGACGGGGGCCCGGTCCTCCTGGTCGTCGAGGGCGTGCTGATGTACCTGAGCCCCGCCGACGTGCGTCGGTTCTTCGTCCGCGCGGGGCGCGCGCTGCCCCCCGGCTCGGAGCTGCTGTTCGACTTCATCCATCCCGTCATGGCGTGGACGGCGCGGGTGCACCCGTCGGTGCGCAAGACCCGCGGGCGGTTCCGCTGGGGCGTGCGGCGCCCGGAGACGGTGACCCGGTGGGCCCCCGAGTGGACGCTCGTCGAGCGCGTGAACTACATGCCGCGGTTCCCGCGCGTGGTCGGCGTGGCCCGGCTCAGGGCAGGGGGACGTCGAACAGGTACCGGTCGTAGATGAACGGCGGCGTGTAGGCCGGATCCCAGCCCACCTTCAGCGGCGGCACGGCGCCCGCCTCGATCTGGATGCGGTACAGGTTCGGCGGATCCCAGGGCTGGTCCTCGATCCAGCCGTGGCCGTCCGCGTGCAGGAACAGGAACGGCTTCTCGAACGCCTCGACCGACGGCAGCAGCCGGGCCATGAAGTCGTCGTGGCTGCTGCTCGGGTTCGCGTGGGCGAGCAGCACGGCCGCCTCGATCTCGTCGTCGCGGGCGGCGAGGTTGCCGTCGATCCAGTCCGCGTTCGCCGAGTGGCGCGTCGCCCACTCCTCCTCGTCGTGGATGGCGCCCCCGGGGAGGTTGATGCCCACGAAGAGGACTCCGTCGTGCACGAACGCGAAGTTCTCCTCGCGACCCTCCTGGCGGTCGACGTCCGGGCCGAACTCCCAGTGCTCGTCGAACCGCATGAACGACGCCGACCAGTACTCCCACGCCTCCTCGGGGTCGGAGCAGTCGTTCCACTCGTTGTCTCCGGGGACGATGAAGACGGGCAGCGTGGACGGCAGCAGCAGGTCGGCGACGGTCGTGTAGTGGTTCTCGTAGCAGATGCCCAGGCCCTGACTCTTGATGTCGCCCAGGTGCACGAGGAACGCCGACTCGGTCTCGGCGTTGTGCGACGCGATGATGGCCGCGAGCTGCTCCTCTTCGGCGTCCGTGTAGGGGATGTCGCCGATCGTCGAGAAGATGCCCCGCGCCTCGTCGAACGTGATGGGGACGGGCGTCGGGTCCGCCACGACCTCCTCCTGGGCGGGGCAGCCGAGCAGGGAGATGGCGAGCAGCGGGGCGACGCGGGGTCTCATTCAGCGGCCTTGAACGTGAGCGACGCCGCGACGGCGACCTCGTCCTCCACCGACTCGTGACCGCACAGCTCGATGAGGGCGGTGAGCCCCGCCGAGAGGCCCAGGTCCGCGATGGACAGGGACACGGTCTCGCTCGTGGCGACGGTCCAGACGTCGGCGTCCTTGCGGGCGATGCGGACGGGCGCCTCGACGCTGACGTCGGTGCCGTCGAGCCCCACGGTGAAGGTCGCCGAGCCGGTGGTCTCCGCGCCCGGTTCGAGGGTCGGGTTCTCGGCGGTGAGGGACGCGAGCGAGACCGTGGCGCTGCGGGCCGCGTCCGGCGCCACGCCGAAGAACGTCTCGGCGATCCGGCTGTCGCGCACCGGCTCGGCGGAGTCGACGCCGGAGAGGTCGACGGTGAGGGTGCCCGTGGTCGCCGTGAGGTCGGCGGCGGTGAGCGCGAGCCCGCCCCCGAGCTTCGTGAGCTTGCCCTTCACGGGCGCGTCGCCGTTCTTGATCGACGTCCACTCGAGCGTGCTCGCCGCGGGGTCGAGGACCACCGAGAAGGCGGGCCGCGTCTGCTCCGCGCCGGGGTCGGGCGTGGCCTCGGGCTCGGGGGTCGGCTCGGGGGGCGCCTCGGCCGGGGTGGGTGCGGGGGCGGGCTCGGACGAGTCTCCGCACCCCGCGAACGCGGGCAGGGCGGCGGCGAGGATCAGGGCGGGGAGGGGCAGGCGCATGGGGTTCCTCGGGTCAGCGGCAGAAGGAGAACTCGTCGAGGCTGATCACCTCGCCGTCGGTCGCGGGGAGGAAGACCATCTCGTCGAAGCCCAGGTGGGCGTGGGAGAACGAGGCGCGGTAGTTCCACCCGGCGCCGGCGGGCGTGCCCCCGAACGTGGGGCCGACGATGAGCGACGAGCCCAGCTGGAAGATCTCGATGTCGTGGTCGTCGGTGGCGGCGGGATCCTCGATCTCGATCGCGAAGACCACGAGGTCCTCGAGCTGGTCGAAGGTCACCGTGAGCGAGTCGACGGGCCCCTCGGTCGTGGCGAAGCCGTCCCCCGCGTAGCCGCCGCCGGAGCCGAAGACGACGTCGATCTCCTGGCCTGCCCGCTCCGCCGAGAACTCGATGCCCGTGTACGCGGTGCCCACGACGCCCGGGCCGAGCTCGAAGTCGGCGACCACCGGGTCCGAGCCGTAGTGCAGCAGGCACTCCATGGCGAGGGAGTCGAGCATCATCTGCGGCGGGTCCGCGAGGGGGGTCCACCCGGGCTGGTTGTCCAGCTCGTCGCAGTTCTCGTCGATGCCGTTCTCCAGGAGCTCGAACGCGGACGGGTTGATCGCCGGGTCCTCGTCCTCGCAGTCGCCGTCGCAGATGAGCCAGCCGTCCTCGTCGTCGTCCTTCTCCGTCGGGTCCGCGGTCTCCGGGTCCAGGTAGCCCTCGCCGTCGCAGTTGTTGTCGACGCCGTCGCACACCTCTTCGGCCTGCGGGTTCACGTTGAAGTCTTCGTCGTCGCAGTCGGCGCACGCGGGCGTGCCGTCGAGGTCCACGTCGATGAGCTCCTCGGGCAGCTGCTCGCCGTCGCAGTCGTTGTCCTGGCCGTCGCAGATCTCGGGCGCGTCGGGGTTGACCTCCTCGCGGTTGGGGTCGCAGTCGCCGTCGCACTCGATGAACTCGTCCCCGTCCTGGTCGGTCTCGGTCGGGGGCAGGACGCCGTCGCAGTCCGTATCCTCGCCGTCGCAGACCTCCTCGGCGCCGGGGAACATCGACGAGTCGGCGTCGTTGCACTCGTCGCAGCCGCGGTAGCCGTCGCCGTCGTTGTCGCGCTCGTCCTCGCGGACCTCGCCGTCGCAGTCGTTGTCCTCGCCGTCGCACAGCTCCGTGGCGCCGGGGAACGTGAGCGGGTCCCGGTCGGCGCAGTCGAAGCAGTCGGCGGTGCCGTCGGCGTCGAAGTCGTCCCGCTCTTCGGCGGACAGGCCGCCGTTGCAGTTGTCGTCGAAGCCGTTGCAGCGCTCGGAGGCGTCGGGGTGCACGAGCGGGTCGGCGTCGTCGCAGTCCTCGGGAGCACAGAAGCCGTCGCCGTCGCCGTCGCAGGCGTCGTTGCAGCCCGCGAGGACGGGACCGAGGAGGCCGAGGACGACGAGCAGGGCGGCGATCGGAGAGACGGAGCGCATGGGCGAACGATACTCCTTTCGGGTGAGAGGGTTCTCGCCCCCGGGCGCCGGGCCGGGGCTCTCAGGGCGCGGCGCGGGCTCCGAACTCGGCGACGTCGCAGCCGGGGTGGGCGATCACGCGGTCGGAGCGGTTGCCTTCGACGTACACGTCGACGAGCCGCACGCCGTCGGAGCGCTCCATGACGCCGATGCCCCGGTTGTTGCCCGTGGACGCGAATCCCGTGACCACCACCTGGTCGGAGTCCTGCAGCAGCAGCAGGCCGTCGATGCCGTTGTCGCGGCTGCTCCCGCCCGCCACGACCGCGAACGGCGACGAGCGCAGCGAGATGCCCTGGGCCGCGCAGTCCCGCACCGTCGGGCGGACGATCGTGGCGTGGGGTGCGTAGTAGGCGAAGATCCCGTGCCGCTCGCACCGCTCGACGGTGCAGTCGACGATCGCTCCGTGGGCCCCGCCCAGGTGGATGCCGGACTCGTCCCAGCCGCGCACGAACCACCCCACGACGTGCACGTACGGCGCCTCCACCTGCAGCCCGATGCCGGGCCCGGGCGTGCCCCGGTCGTCGCCGAACCCGTCGAGGATCGGCGCCGGCCGTCCCTCCCAGTGCTCGACGCGCGTGGGCGCGCTCGCCGTACCGCCCTTCTCCGCGGGGATCAGGACCCGCTCGCGGAAGGGGACTCCGTCGGCCCCGGCGGTCGCGTGGAGCCGGTCCCCCGGGCCCAGTCGCTCGACGGCCGGGGCGAGGGTCCGGAAGGGCCGCTTCGCGTCTCCGGGGTTCGCGTCGTCGCCCGCGGTGGCGTCGACGTACCAGGCCCGCCCCGCGGGGGGCGGCGGCGCCGGATCTTCGGACGGCAGGAAGGTCCGGGCGGTGAGCTCGACGCCCGCCAAGGCCGCCCGCCCGAGCTCCGTCCCACCGAGCGCCAGGACGGCGAGGCGGGCTTCGTCGCCGCCCCCCCCGACCCGCGCGGTCAGGAGCTCGACGGCCTTCGGAGCCGTCGACTCGCCCAGGGCCCGCAGCGCCGCCGCTCGCACCGCGGGGGCGCTGTCCGCGAGGGCCGCCTCCACGGTGGGGAGCGCGTCGGGGAAGGCGCCCAGCGCCTCGGTGGCGGCCGCCCTCACCCGCGGGGCGCGGTCGTGCAGCGCCGCGTCGACGAGGGCGGCGAGGCCCGCGGGATCCGCCCGGATCCCCAGGAGCACCGCCGCGAACCGCTTCTGGGGGTCGTCGCCGTCGGTGGGGTCCACGAGACGGGCGACGAGCTCGGTCGTCGGCGGCCCCGCCGGGGTCGTCGCCTGCTGCGTCGCGGAGGGCCCCGCGGGGTTCGTCGCTCGGTCCGTCGCGGAGGGCCCCGCCGAGGACGCCCCCGAAGGCGCCGGCTCGGGGCAGCCGACGACGCACGCGAGGGCGAGGAGGGCGAGGGAGGGACGATGCACCTTCGACTATCCTCCGGGGGCATGCGCGCCGTTCGAGCGACGAGACTCCTGGCCGTCGTCGCAGTCCTGGCGGCCGCCGCCCGGTTGCTCCGGGTCGCTGCGGACCACGCGCGCCCGGCCCAGTGGGCGGAGGCGGCCGACCTCCAGCGCATGATGTTCTACCACTGGGGCCTCCGCGATCACCTCGGCTGGGGCTGGTGGGACCAGGTCGCGCGCGACGGGTTCAAGCCGCCGCTCTGGTACGGCGGGGTCCCCCTGCTCGGCGCGGGGCGCCCGACGCTCGACGCCGGGTTCGTGGCCTGGACCGCGGCGGCGCTGCTGTTGGTCCTGGTCGCGCTCGTATGGCGGGGCACCGCTTCGGTGGGCCGGGACCGGACGATCGCGGGGCCCGTCGCCGCGCTCCTGCTCGTCGTTCTCCCGGGCGTGGCGGGGCGGTTCCCCGTCGCGGGGGTCGAGCCCCTGCACGCGGTCCTGCTGCTCGGCTGGGTGCTCGTACTGCGGCGCCTCCGCGAGCCCGGGCTCGGCGCCGTCGCGGGCGCGGGCGCCTTGCTGGGGGCGGGCCTGCTCGCCAAGTGGACGTTCGGCGCCTACGCGCTCGGCCCGTGGCTGTTCGAGGTCGTCGCCGCCCGCCGGGATCGACGCCGCCTCGGCCGACTCGTGGGGGCCGGGCTCCTGGGCGCGGCGGTGTTCTCTCCTTGGCTGCTGGTCGCCGACCCCGCCGCGATCCTGGCGGGGGTGGGCGACGAGCCGACCCTCGCCCGGGACCCCGAGGGCGCCCTGCTCTACTACCCCCGGGCCCTCGCGGGTGCGCTCGGGGTCCCGGGCCTCGCGGTCCTCGCGGGGGTGGCCGCGGGTCTCCGCTTCGGCCCCGCCCACGGCCCCCGCCCGGCCCGCGCCGACGTCGGCCTGCTGGTGGCCGCGATCGGCTCGCTGCTGGTCGTCCACGCGCTGGTACCGCACAAGGAGGCGCGCTACCTGCTGCCGGTGTTGCCGCTGATCGTCGTGCTCGGCGTCGCGCCGCTGGGGTCGCTCCTGCGCCCCCGGGACCTCGCGACCGTGGCGACGGCGGTCGTCCTCCCGCTGGTCGCGAGCGCGGGGCTGCTCTTCTCCGCGGGCGGGGTCTTCTTCGCCGAGGAGCTGCGCCTGCTGCCCGATCCCGACGACCGCGGCCTCGACGCCCTCGTCCGTCACCCGAGCTTCGCGGAGCGCCCCCGCAGCGTCGTCGCCTACGCCGTCCCCGAGCCCAGCGCCCCCATGAAGACGACCATTGACTGGGCGTTCTATTCGGGCAACGCGGCCCCGGTCCTGGGCCGTCGCAACCACGCCGATCTCACGGAGCGGTCGGCGGCCTTCGACCTCGAGCGCGCGACCCACGTGGTCACGGGTCGGGAGCTGAACGACCAGGAGCGGGCGGCCCTGAGCTCCCTGGGCTTCCGGCGCGAAGTCGAGGGGGCGTCGATCGATCTGCAGGGGTTCGCGGTGCTCTCGCTGTGGGTCCTCGAACCGGGGCGCACGCCCCCGAAACGCGGCCCCGGTCCGGCCCCCCCGACAACGGGACGTTGACATCGGGTTGACAATTCGTTGACAACTTGTGGTCTCGGACTCTAGTCTGCTGCCCTATTCGCATCCCCCTGCGTTCTGGAATCGCCATGAGCCCTCGCACCATCATCACCGCCGCCGCCCTCAGCGCGTCCCTCGTCCTCACGGGCTGCTGGGAAGGCTGGAACCTCGACGAAGGCGAGGACACCGACTTCCGGAACGACGGCAGCGACGCCGACGGCGACGGGATCCCCGACGACACGGAGGGTGATGGCGACACGGACGGCGACGGCATCCCCGACTACCTCGACGAGGACAGCGACGGCGATACGATCCCCGACCGCGTGGAGACCGCGAACGATCAGGACGAGGACGGCACCCCGAACTACCTGGACACCGACGCCGACGACGACACCATCCCCGACGAGGTCGAGGCGGGCCCGGATCCGAACAACCCGATCGACACGGACCAGGACGGCCTCCCGAACTTCCTCGACGCGGACAGCGACAACGACGGCATCCCCGACTCGGTGGAGGTGGGCGACGACCCGTGGAACCCCGTCGACTCGGACGACGACGGCACCGCCGACTACATGGACACCGACAGCGACGGCGACGGCTGGCCCGACAGCGTCGAGGGCACGGGCGACATCGACGGCGACGGCATCCCCAACTACCTGGACGAAGACTCGGACGGCGACGGCATCCCCGACTCCGAGGACCCGGACGTGGACGGCGACGGCATCCCCAACGACGTCGAGGGCGACGGCGACACCGACGGCGACGGCATCGCCAACTCGTTCGACCTCGACAGCGACGGCGACGGCATCCCGGACATCATCGAGGGCGCGGGCGATCCGGACGGCGACGGCGTCCCCAACTACCTCGACGACGACTCCGACGGCGACGGCTACCCGGACGCCTGGGAGGGCTACGAGGACATCGACGGCGACGGGGACGGCAACTTCCTCGACACCGACAGCGACGGCGACGGCGCGGTGGAGCAGGCCAACGGCACCCCCGAGGGCGCGGGCGACGACGACGTGGACGGCGACGGCATCTCCAACGTCGAGGAGTGGGGCCCGGACGTCACCACGCCCCTCGACAGCGACGGCGACGGCATCCCGAACTTCTTCGACAGCGACAGCGACGGCGACGGCATCCCCGACGGCGTCGAGGACGCCGACGCCGACGACGACGACGGCTGCCCCGACGAGGCCGGGGATCGGGACGGGGACGGCTTCCTGGACGACGAGGACGCCTGCCCGACCCA